>JBBSCB010000008.1:0-111713 GCA_038250675.1 Gemmatimonadales bacterium | reverse complement strand
TTCTCGGAGTGCCGCCGCTGGATGCCGGCGTGTCGTTTCTCAACGAGGTATGGATTGACTGATTCCCTGATCGAAGCCGCCCGCGCCGCCCAGGCGCACGCGTATGCGCCGTATTCGCAGTATCGTGTCGGCGCCGCGCTCGAGGCGGAGGACGGCGCGATCTACGTCGGCTGCAACGTCGAGAATGCGTCCTACGGGCTGACGATCTGCGCCGAACGGGCCGCGGTGGCCGCGGCGATCGTCGCCGGCGCGCGGCGCATCCGCCGCGCGGTCGTGGTGACCGACTCCGACCCGCCGGCGGCGCCCTGCGGCGCCTGCCGGCAGGTGCTGCACGAGTTTGGTCCCGACCTGGCTATTGATGCGGTCGGCCCGTCGCGCTCGGCCCACTGGACGCTGGGGGAGCTGCTGCCGGCGGCGTTCGGTCCGGAGCAGCTCGCGTGAGGGCGGGGTTCCGGCTGGGTCTGGGCGCCCTGCTGCTTGGCGCCGTGGCCTGTCAGGAGCACCTCGCGGCGCCCGGCGAGTGTCCCGGCGTCTGTCCCGGCGGCCGCAGCGCCGTCTACGACACGGTGCTGACGGCGGCCGCCGGCCAGGACTCGACCTTCGGGCCGGTTGCGCTGGGCCAGCCGGGGTACGTCGCGCCGGGCGCGGGATCGTCGCTGCGCGTCTCCAGCGGGCTCGACGGGCGGCAGGAACGGGCCATCGTCCGCTTCATCGGCCTGCCGGACTCGGTACTGGTCAACGATACGCTGCGGCCGTACACGATCGATTCGGTGGCGCTGAGCGTCACGGTGCTGGGGCGCGATCCGGCGGCGAGCGGCCTGAGTCTCGAGTTGTACCGGCTTCCGGCGCCCGGCTCCGTCGACTCGACCACGTCGTTCGCCGCGGTCGAGGGCGCGCTGACGCCGGGCAATCTGCTCGCCACGCTGCCGATTGCGGACACCGCGTCCACCGCCGGCCTGCGCGTCGTCTTCACCGGTGCGACGCTCGCCGCGATCCAGATTCCGCCGGCGGACTCGGGGGTGCTGGCGCTGGCCTATCGCCTCGCACCGGGGCCGGTCACCGGCGTCCGGCTTGGCTCGGCGTCGAGCGCATCGCCACCGTCGTTCATCACCTACATCACCACGCCGGTGGTGGATACGGCGCTCCAGCATCAGGTGCTGCCGCGGATCGTCGCCTTCAGCAGCTTCGTCTCGCCCACGCCGCAACTGGCCGACGCCGCAACGCTGACGAGCGGCGGCGCTCCCTCCGCGCGCGCCCTGGTGCGCTTCACCCTGCCGCCGTTCATTCGCGACTCGTCGACGATCATCCGCGCCACGCTCGAGTTGACCCCGCTGCAGCCGGTGAACGGGCTCCCCGGCGACACCGTGGCGATCGACCTCAGGGCGCTGCTGTCGGATCTCGGCGCCAAGTCGCCCCGGCTGGCCAGCAGCACGTCGCAGATCCTGCTGCACTATCTCACGGTGGGCGAGAGCGACACGCTGCGCATCGACGTGACGTCGCTGGTGACCCTCTGGCAGCCGCCCAACAAGCTCCCGGCTGCGCTGTTCCTGGCGCTCCAGCCCGAGGGCTCGAGCTTTACGCAGGCCGTGTTCGGCTCGACCCGGATGGGCGCCGCGCCGCGGCTGCGGCTCACCTACGTCCTCCCGTACCCCTTCGAGACTCCGTAAGTGCGCCGACTCCTCTGGCTGGTCCCGCTCGTCGGGCTGCCCACCGCCGTCACGGCGCAATCCTCGGAGTTCGGCACCCGCGGTCTCGGGCTGCCCGGGCGGGCCCTGTCGGTGCGCGCGCTCGGCACTAGCGGAAGCTTCGCGCTCTTCGATTCGACGTCCAGCGCCAATCCGGCGTCGATCGGCGCCGTGCCGGCGCTCACCGCCACCTTCACGCTGCTGCAGAACTTCCGCAGCTCCCAGGCGCCGGGCCAATCGGTCACTGGCCGCGACACCCGGTTTCCCCAGATCGGCGTGTTCGGTCCGGTGGGCCGGCGGCCGTTCACCGTGGGCCTGACCTACTCGACCTATACCGATCGCGACTTCAGTGTGGCCACCACCAGCGACCTCCTGCTGCGTGGTGTGCCGGTCACCAGCTACGACACGCTGACGTCGCGCGGCGGGCTCAACGATCTGCGTCTGGCCACCGCGTATCGCGGGCTGGCCGGCTGGCAGTTCGGCATCGGGTTTCACATCATCACGGGCTCGGCGCGCACCGACCTCCGCCGCAGCTTCTCGGATTCCGGCTTCACGCCGGTGCATCAGCGCGCCGAAATCTCGTACGTCGGCTTTGGTCTGTCGGGCGGCGTGATCCACGCGATCGGCGACCACCTGGGCATTGCGCTGGCGGCCCGCACCGACGGGACCGCCAGGGTGGACCGCGACTCGACGCGGGTCAACAGAATCGGTCTGCCCAACACCTGGGGTGCGGCGCTGCGCTGGACCCCGTCGTCCCGGCTGTCGCTGGCCGCCGAGGGGAGCTATCGCACCTGGTCGGAGGCGGATGCGGCGCTGGTGGCCGGCGGCGGCACCGGTGCGCAGAGCACCAAGGGGTTCTCGCTCGGCGGCGTGTACGTCACCGATGCGCGGCGGCCGTCGCGCCGGCCGATCCGCTTCGGCGTGCACTACGCCCAACTGCCGTTCCCACTCGTCGCGGGCGACCGCCCCAGCGAACTCGGCCTCGCGCTCGGCAGCGGGATTCACTTCACCGACAGCCGCTCGCACCGCGACGTGGCCAGTCTTGATCTCTCGCTGGAGCACGTCTGGCGCCGGGAAGCGGCCGGCTATCGGGAGCAGGCCTGGCTGTTGGCGCTCGGCGTGTCGGTTCGTCCCTGAGCGCCGACGCCGCCATTCCGGCCCCGGTGGCATATCTTCCGGCCATGTCCAGACGCGTCTACATCGAAACCTACGGGTGCCAGATGAACGTGGCCGATACCGAGCTGATGTTCGGTGTGCTGGCCCGTGACGGCTACCTCCGGGTGGACACGCCGGACGACGCGGACGTCATGCTCGTCAACACCTGCGCCGTGCGCGACAATGCCGAGCAGCGGGTGGTGGGCCGCGTGGGCGAGCTCCAGCGGCACAAGCGTCCCGGGGATGTGCTGGGCGTCGTCGGCTGCATGGCGCAGCGGCTGGGCACCGCGCTGCTCGAACAGGTGCCGCGTATCGACCTCGTCGTCGGCCCCGACGCATACCGCAACCTGCCGGAGCTGCTCGGTCATGCCGCGGCCGGCCGCCGCACCGCTGACACCGCCTTCCGGTCCTGGGAGCACTATGAAGACGTGCCGCCGATCCGCGACGCCGCGGCGACCGCGTTCGTCACGGTGCAGCGCGGATGCGATTTCAAGTGCACCTTCTGCATCGTTCCGTATACCCGCGGCACCGAGCGGAGTCGTATGCTGGCGGACGTGGTACGGGAAGTCCGCACGCTGGCGGACGGCGGCACCAGCGAGGTGACGCTGCTGGGCCAGACCGTCAACAGCTATCACGACGGCAGCGGTGACTTTGCCGACCTGCTCCGGGCGGTGGGTGCGGTGAACGGCATCCGGCGGCTGCGGTTCACCAGCCCGTACCCCACGGAGTTCACGCCCCGCGTCATCGCGGCCATGGCCGAAACGCCGGCGGTCTGCGAGCACGTCCATCTGCCGGCGCAAAGCGGGTCCAATGCGGTGCTGCGGCGGATGCTGCGGCGCTATACGCGGGAACGATATCTCGAGGTGGTGGCCGAGCTGCGAGCGGCCATTCCGGGTCTCACGCTGTCCACCGATCTGATCGTGGGGTTTCCGGGGGAGACCGAGGCGCAGTTTGCCGAGACGCTCGCGCTGGTCGAGGCGGCGGACCTGGACGACGCGTATACGTTCAAGTACTCGCTGCGGGAAGGGACACCGGCGGTGCGGCTCAAGGATCGCGTACCCGACGACGTGGCATCGGAGCGGCTGCAGCGTTTGATCGAGCAGGTGCGCGCACGGACGCGGGGCCGGAACGCGGCACGGGTGGGATCGGTCCACGAGGTCCTGGTGGAACGGCCGGCGCGGCGGGGCTCGCTGCTGCTGGGCCGCACGCGGACCAACCACCTCGTGCTGCTCGACCTGCCGGAGTCCGAAATCGGCTCATATCACACCGTGCGCCTCACCGGCACGACGGGATCCACATTCACCGGCGCGGTCGCCCCGGCAGGACTGGCGGTTCTATGATCAAGAACATGGTCGAGGAGCATGTGCTGGCGGCATACGACGTGCTCAAGTCGCATTTTCCCACTTTCTGCGGATGCCCTGTGTGCCGCAGCGACGTGCTGGTGTACGCGCTCAATCGCATTCCGGCCCGCTACGTGGCCACCCGCGAAGGGAGCGTCGTCACCGAGTTCAATCTCGAGAAGGACCAGTCGCGCGCGCTGATGGATGTGACGATGATGGAGGGTTTCCGCAAGATCTCGCTCGCGCCGCGCTGCGGCCGGAAGGCTGGCGCGGGGTGACCCGCCGCGGGGCAACCCGCCGCGGGCGCGGGTGAAACCGCGCATCGCCGTCGTCCTGGTCATCGCCTATGGGGCCGGTCTCGCGACCGGCCTTTCGCATTTTCTGGATCCACTGAGCGCCGTCCTGATACTCGTGCTCGGTCTCGCGGGGCTCCGGGCGTGGCCGGTGCTCCGTCTGGCCTGCGCGGCGGCGCTGCTGGGGCTGGCGGCCGGCATGATCGCGCGGGCCGACGATCAGGCGTCGTGCGCCTCGCGATGGCCGCCGAGGCGGCTCCGGGTCACCGTGCGGGCGCTCGATCCCGCCTTCGGTGCCGGGATCGGTCGGGGCCGCCCGGAGGCCGGGTGCCGGGGCGCTGTGCGGGTCCGCTGGCGTGACGCAGACACCGTCGCGGCCGGCGATCGGATCCGGGTCGAGGGCCGCTGGGTCGGTCCGGACGACGCGGGGCGGGGCAGCGGGGTCCTCGTGGTGGCGGCCGCCCGGCGCGTCGGGACCGTCGCGGGGACCGGCGATCGGCTCCGGACCGCGGCGGCCCGTGCGGTCCGCCGCCTATACGGCGTGCGGAGCGGGCTGGTGGGCGCACTGGTGCTCAATCTCCGCGGCGACATCGACCCCGACGTCCGGGATCGCTTTGCGCAGTCCGGTCTGGTGCACATCCTGACGATCTCGGGATTCCACGTCGGCCTCATCGCCGCATGGCTGGTGCTGCTCGCGCGCCTGGCGGGCGCGCGGCGACCGCGGGCCCTCGCGCTCGGCGCACTCGGCGCCGGCGCGTACGTTGCCTGGCTGGGCTGGCCGGCGCCGGCAACGCGCGCGGCCGCGCTCGCCACGTTGCTCGCGCTGAGCTATGGTCGCCAGCGGCATGTGCAGGCGAATGCGATGCTCGCGGTGAGCTGCCTTGTCGTGATGCTGGTGGATCCGCACTCGGTCGTTGCACTTGGCCCGTGGCTGAGCGCCGCCGCACTCTGGGGTGCCGCGCGGTTCACCCGGTGGAGCGACCGCGCGGTGGGCTCCGGCTACTGGGTGCGCACGCTCTTCGCATCGATCGGCGCCACGCTCGCCACCGCTCCGTTCACCGCGGCGATGCTCGGCGCAGTCGCCCCCATCGGCATCGTGATGAACTTCGCCGCCATTCCGTTGGCGGCGGTCGCCATTCCGGGGGTGCTCGCCGGTCTCGTGGCAGCGCCGCTGTGGACCGGACTCTCGGCGGCGCTGGCGGCGGGGTCGGGTCTCGCGCTGCACTCGCTGGAGCTGACGGCGCGGCTCGGATCGGCCGTGCCCGGCGGTCACGCCATCGCCGATCCCGGTCTCGGGACCGCGCTGCCGTGGGCGGCCGCACTGGGGGCGATCGTCTGGGCGCTGGGCCGGCGGAACACGGGCCGGGAGGCGCTCCGCCGCGTCAGCCTGGTGCTCGCGTCCGCATCCTGGGTGGTGCTGCTGGCACGCGACCTGCCGGCGACTGACGCCGCCCCCGGGCTGACGTTACATTTTCTCGACGTGGGACAGGGTGACGCGGCGGTGATCCGGACGCCCGGCGGACACTGGCTGCTGATCGACGCGGGCCCGGTGACGGGCGGTGCCGATGCCGGGCGGCGAATCGTGGCGCCCTTTCTGGCGCGGCACGGCGTCGGGCGCCTCAGCGCGGTGATCGTCTCCCACGCCCATGCGGACCACGTGGGCGGCGCGGCGGCGGTGCTTGACCGGATTCCGGCGGACGTCGCGGTCGAGCCGGGTGAACTGTATGCCGACCCCGTCTACTACCGCTTTCTCGACGCCGTGGCAGCGGACGGCGTGCCCTGGCGGGTGGGCCGGAGCGGCGATCGCTTCGCGCTCGACGGCGTCAGCTTTACGTTCCTGCATCCCGATACGACCTGGACCGAGTGGCACGCGGATCTCAATGAGGATTCGATCGTGCTCCGGGTGGAGTATGGCGCGTTCAGCGTGCTGTTTGCGGGCGACGCGGGCCTGCATGCCGAAGCGAGGATGGCGGGCCACGTGGGGCCGGTGGATTTACTGAAGGTGGGCCATCACGGGAGCCGCGGTGCCACCGGCGACGCATGGCTCGATGAGCTGCGGCCGCGGGTCGCGGTGGTGAGCGTGGGGGCCCGGAACCGATATGGACACCCGTCGGCCGAGGCGCTGCGCCGGCTGTCGCGGCACGGGGTGGATGTGTGGCGGACCGACCGGGAGGGAACCGTCACGGTGGTGAGCGACGGACATCGCATGACCGTGCGCGGCCGCCGGGGCGCGACGACCTATTCCGTGGAATGAGGAGTTGCCGTGCAGACGTCCGTGACGACCATCGAGCGCTTCATCCTGGATCGGGAGGACCGCTATCCCGACGCCACGGGCGAGCTGTCCAACCTGCTCTACGACATCGCACTGGCCGCGAAGATCATTGCCGCCGCCATCCGCCGGGCCGGGCTGGTCAACGTCCTGGGCTCGGCCGACGCCATGAACGTTCAGGGCGAGGAGCAGCAGAAGCTCGACGTCCTGGCCAACGAGACGATCAAGAACTGCCTCAGCCATACCGGGCGGGTCTGCGTCATGGGCTCGGAGGAGGAGGAAGACATCATTCCGGTGCCGGCCGAGTTCGAGGCGGGGAAGTATGCGGTGCTGTTCGACCCGCTCGACGGGTCATCCAACATCGACGTCAACTCCGCGGTCGGCACGATCTTCAGCATCTATCGCCGGGTGAGTGAGGGGCCGGGCACCGTGGCCGATGTCCTCCAGCCCGGCGTCCGGCAGGTGGCGGCCGGCTATGTCATGTACGGCTCGAGCACGATGCTTGTCTACACCACGGGTCAGGGCGTGCACGGGTTCACACTGGATCCCACGATCGGCGAGTTCCTGCTGTGCGCGCCGCGCATCGTCACGCCGCGCGTGGGCCGCTACTACAGCGTCAACGAGAGCAACTTTGCCCGCTGGGACCGCGCCGTGCAGACGGCGGTACGCGGCCTCCATGGCGACCGGCCCGACGAGATCAAGGGCAAGAACAGCCGGTACATCGGCTCGCTGGTCGGCGATTTTCATCGCAACCTGATTGCCGGCGGCATCTTCATGTACCCGGCTGACACGCGTAACGCCCGCGGCAAGCTCCGCCTGCTCTATGAGGCGGCGCCGATGGCGTTCATCGCGGAGCAGGCCGAGGGATCGGCCACTGATGGGCTCAACCGGATCCTCGACATCCAGCCGACTCACCTGCACCAGCGCACGCCGCTCGTGATCGGCTCGCGGCACGACGTGGGCTACGTGGCGGACACCATCCGGCGCATGCAGCTCAGGCCCAGCGGCGCGCACACCGCCTCGGTGCTGTGACCGGCGTCTACGGCCCGGGCGACTGGGCCGGCGATCCCGCCCGCGATCTCGGCGCGCCCGGCCGCTATCCATTCACGCGCGGTGTCTACCCAACCATGTACACGTCCCGGCTCTGGACCATGCGCCAGTATGCCGGATTCGGGACCGCAGAGGAAACCAACCTCCGCTTCCGGCGCCTGCTGGCGGGTGGACAGACCGGGCTCTCCACCGCGTTCGACCTCCCGACCCAGATGGGGTACGACTCGGATCACCCGATGGCGCAGGGCGAGGTCGGGCGCGTGGGCGTGGCAATCGACACGGTCGAGGACCTCGCCGACCTGTTCCGCGAGATCCCGCTCGATCGCGTCTCCACGTCGATGACCATCAACGCCACCGCCGCGATTCTCCTGGCGATGTACGTCGTCGTGGGCGAGGAGCAGGGCGTGCCCCGCGCCAGACTCTCCGGGACGATCCAGAACGACGTGCTCAAGGAGTATATCGCGCGGGGCACGTACATCTACCCGGCCCGTCCGTCGCTCCGGCTGATCGCCGACATCTTCCGCTTTGTCGCCGACGAAGGGATGAGCGTCAATCCGATCTCGATCAGCGGCTATCACATGCGGGAGGCCGGCTCCACGGCAATTCAGGAGGTCGGCTTCACGCTGGCCAATGCACTGGAATACGTCCGCGTGGCCGTGGAAACGGGGCTCGACGTCAACGCGTTCGGTCCCCGCCTCTCGTTTTTCTTTGCCAGCCATAACGATCTGTTCGAGGAGGCGGCCAAGTTCCGTGCGGCCCGTCGCCTGTGGGCGCGCCTGGCGCGCGAGCGATTCGGTGCCGACGATGCCACGGCGAGACTCCGGTTTCACACCCAGACAGGCGGGGTCACGCTGCAGGCGCAGCAGCCGCTGAACAACGTCGTGCGCGTCACCGTTCAGGGGCTCGCCGCCGTGCTGGGCGGGACGCAGTCGCTGCACACCAATGGCTACGATGAGGCGCTGTCGCTGCCCACGGCGGATTCGGCGACGCTTGCGCTCCGGACGCAGCAGATCCTGGGGTACGAGAGCGGGATGGCCAAGGTGGTGGACCCGCTGGCCGGCAGCTACTACGTCGAGCGCCTCACCGACGACATCGAAGCCGGTGCACGTGCGCTGATCGAGGAGGTGGATGCCATGGGTGGCGCCGCCGCGGCCATCGAAAAGGGCTACTTCCAGGAGGCGATCGCGCGGAGCGCCTACGAATTCCAGAAGGCGCAGGAAGCGGGTGACATCGTCGTGGTGGGCGTGAACCGGTTCACTGACGCCGCCGCGCCGCCGTCCATCGACGTGCCCGACTTTTCCGCGCTGGAGACCCGGCAGCGGCAGCGGCTGGCGGAGGTGAAGGCCGCTCGTGATGCCCCGGCCGTGGCTGCCGCGCTGACCGCGGTGGAACGCGCGGCGGCGGAAAATGACCGGCTGATGCCGGTCATCCTCGAGGCGGTCCGGCTCCGGGCGACCGTGGGGGAAATCAGCGACGCACTCCGCCGGATCTGGGGCGAATATCGGTGACCCGACCCGCCGGACGGCTCGCTTGCTCCCTCAGGGGCGGGCGGCTAAGTTTCGCTGCTGGCTTCATTTACCCAATCGAGCGCGATGCCCACGTACGAGTATGAGTGCCCCGAAGGGCACCAGTTCGAAAAGCTTCAGAAGATGAGCGAGCGGCCGCGGGCCGTCTGTCCGGTCTGCGGCAAACCCGCCACCCGAAAGATCTCGGGCGGAGCCGGCCTCGTGTTCAAGGGGAGTGGCTTCTACATCACGGACTACGGCAAGGACGGCAAGGGCCCCCGCAAGCCCGAGACCGAGTCGGTGCCCAAGCCGGCCGCGGCGTCCGACACCAAGCCTGCCGCCGATACCAAGAAGGCGCCGTCCACCCCGCCGGCCTCCACCCGGAAAGCGGCGGAGTGAGCGAGCCGGTGCGTGCCGAGCTCGCGCGTGTGGCGGAGCAGCTGGGCCACGCGGGCGTCGACTTCGTGCTCGAGCGTCCGCGGGACGCCAGCCACGGCGATCTGGCCACCAATCTGGCGCTGGTACTGGCGCGTCTCAACCGGTCGAAGCCACGCGCGATGGCGGAACGCGTGGTGGCGGAGCTGCGCCTGCCCGTCAATGCGGTTGCACGCACCGAGATCGCCGGGCCGGGGTTCATCAACTTCTGGCTCGCGGACGACCAGCTGGCCGGGGCGCACGCGGAGATCCTGCGCCAGGGCGCCCGGTACGGACGGGGCGGTGCGGGCGCCGGCCTCAAAGTCAATGTCGAGTTCGTGTCGGCCAATCCAACCGGGCCGCTGCATGTGGGTCACGGCCGGGGCGCCGCGTTGGGCGATGCGATCGCTACCCTCCTCGAGTGGAGCGGCCACGCGGTAACGCGCGAGTTCTACATCAACGACGCGGGTGTGCAGATCGACCGCCTGGCGCAGAGTCTATGGGCCCGCATCCAGCACGCCCGGGGCCGTGCGGCCGTCATTCCCGAGGGTGGCTATCACGGCGAATATCTGGCCGAGAACGCCGCCGCGGCGCTGGAACGGGAGGGAGCGGCGTTCGCCGACCTGCCGGCCGACGAGGGGGTGCGCCGTTGCCGCGCGCTCGCGCTCGAAATCCAGCGGGCCGAGCAGGATGCCGATCTCGCCATGTTCGGTGTCCACTTTGACCAGTTCACCAGCGAGCAGTCGGTCTACGACCGTGGCGCGGTCGCCGCGGTTCTCGACCTCCTGGCCGGTCAGGGGCTCACGTACGAGGCGGACGGCGCCCTGTGGCTTCGGACGACCGACTTCGGGGACGACAAGGACCGGGTACTGCGGAAGCAGGACGGCTCGCTCACCTATCTCGTGCCCGACATCGCGTACCACGTCGACAAGCATGCGCGCGGGTTCGATCGCGTAATCGACGTCTGGGGGGCCGACCACCACGGCTACATCCCGCGCATGCGGGCGGTGCTGGTAGCGCTGGGCTACCCGCCGGAGTTCTTCGATGTGGCGCTGGTGCAGCTGGTGAAGGTGGTCCGCGGCGGGGACGAGGTGAAGATGTCCAAGCGCTCGGGCGAGTTCGTCACGCTGCGTGACCTGTTCGAAGATGTAGGCGTGGACGCGGCGCGCTACTTTTTCCTGATGCGCCGCGGCGATTCGCAGCTGGTCTTCGACGTGGATCTCGCCAAGAAGCAGACCGACGAGAATCCGGTGTTCTACGTGCAGATGGCGCACGCGCGCCTGAGCGGCATCTTTCGGACGGCGGAGTTGGAGCCTGACGCGGTGGACGGTGCGCTCGACCTCGCGGGGCTCCCGGCGTCGCAGGACACCGAGCTGCTCAAGAAGCTCGCGGTCTTCCCCGAGATCGTCGCCAAGGCGGCGCGCGAGCGCGAGCCCCATCGCATCACCGTCTATCTCGACGAACTGGCGGGCGTCGTGCACGGCTGGTACCACCACACGCGGACCGTGGGTGAGGCGCCGGAGATCGAGCGCGCCCGCCTGCTGCTCGCCCGTGCCGCCCGCATCGTGCTCGGCAACGGCCTTTCCCTTCTGGGCATCACCGCCCCCGACCGGATGTGACCGCATGAGTCTGCTCGTCGTCGGCAGTGTGGCGCTCGATTCCATCTACACCCCGTTTGGCGAGACGGCGGACGCCCTGGGCGGATCCGCCGTCTACTTCAGCGTGGCGGCCGCGCTGCTGCATCCGGTGCAGGTCGTGGGCGTCATCGGCGATGACTACCCGGTGGCCGAGCTGGAGCGGTTGGCGCCGCGGGGCATCGACTGGAGCGGCGTCGAACGGGTGGCGGGTGAGAGCTTCCGGTGGAAGGGCAAGTACTCCTACGACCTCCAGAGCCGGGAGACGCTGGAAACGCGGCTCGGCGTGTTTGCGCACTTCGAGCCCAAGCTGCCGCCGGCCATGCGCTCGCCCGACTTCGTCTTCCTCGGCAACATCGATCCCGAACTGCAGCTCGGAATCCTCGAGCAGGTGGACCGGCCCAGGCTGGTTGCCTGCGACACGATGAACTACTGGATCCAGAGCAAGAAGGCGGCGCTGTTGGCGCTGCTCGAGCAGGTGGACCTGCTCATGGTCAACGACAGCGAGGCGCGCGAGCTCTCTGGCGACTGGAACATCCATCGCGCCGGGCGGTGGATCCTGGCGCACGGCCCCAAGCGGGTGGTCATCAAGCAGGGTGAACACGGCGCGCTGCTCATCGACGGCTCGCGGACGTTCTACGCCCCGGCGTTTCCCCTCGAAGAAGTGTTCGATCCCACGGGCGCGGGCGACGCGTTCGCCGGGGGGTTCATGGGATACCTGGCGTGCTGCGGCTCGGCCGGCGAGGACGATCTGCGCCGCGCCATGATCTACGGCGCCACCATGGGCTCGTACGCGGTGGAGCGGTTCGGCATCAAGGGATTCGACGACGTGACCCGGCTCGATGTGGAGCGTCGGGCCCGCGCCTTCCACGATCTCACGCAGGTGACGCTGATCGAGCTGGCGCCGTGAGCGTGCGCCCGCCCGAGTCGGCCGCCACCGAGTACGCCGCCGCCGGTGTCGACCTGGCCCGGGCCGACGCGGCGAAGTCGCGCATCAGTCGCGCGGTCGCCGGCACCCGCACAGCGCTGTCGCTGGGCGAGGTCGGCGCATTCGGCGGCATGGTGCGCGTGCCGGCGGGGATGCGCTCGCCGGTGCTCGTGATGAGCACCGACGGCGTGGGCACCAAGGTGCTGGTGGCGCTGCAGGCCGGCCGGTACGACACCGTGGGCGAGGATCTCGTTAATCACAGCGTCAATGACATCCTGGTTCACGGTGCCACGCCAATCGCCTTCATGGACTACGTCGCGGGTGCCGGGCTCGGCGTCGAGGAGCTCGCCGGCATCGTCGAGGGCGTCGCGCGGGGCTGCCGCGCCCACGGCATGGCGCTGGCCGGCGGCGAAACGGCACAGATGCCGGGGCTCTACCAGCCCGGCCATTTCGACCTGGCCGGCACGATCGTCGGTGTGGTTGAGGAAGAGAATGCCTTGCATGGTGAGAGAGTTGCCGCAGGCGACGTCCTGCTGGGCTACGCCTCCACCGGGCTCCATACCAATGGTTACACTCTGGCACGCCGGGTCCTGCTGGAGCGAATGGGGCTCCAACTGCAGGATCCGCTGGGCGAGACCGGCGCGACGGTGGTGGGTGCCCTGCTGGCGGTGCACCGGAGCTACGTCGCGAGCGTCCGCCCGGTGCTCGAGCGGGTGCACGGCATTGCGCACATCACCGGCGGCGGGATCGCAGCCAATCTGGCTCGGATATTGCCTCCTGGGACGGCGGCGACGGTGGATCCCCGGAGTTGGGAGCTGCCGCCGCTCTTTCGTATCGTGCAGCGGGGCGGCGGGATCTCCACCGGGGAGATGCGGGAAGTCTTCAACCTCGGCGTGGGGCTCATCGCTGTCCTGCCCCCGGACGCGGTGGCTGTGGCCCAGGAGGCCGCCCGCGCGGCCGGCGTCGCCACCTGGGTCATGGGTGAAGTCGTCCGGGGCGACCGGACGGTCAGCTTCGCCCGCGAGTGATGGAGCGTCCCATGCGCCTCAGCCGTCTGTTCGTCGTCGGCGCCCTCGGCGGGCTCGCCACCCCCGCGCTGGCGCAGAATTCCCAGTGCGCGTCGTTCCCCACGCTTCAGAACGCGCGGCAGACCTGCGATGCGGCGATCGATCTGACGCGCGCCTACCACCCCATCGCCGGCCTGCTTATCAGCGGCGGCAATCCGGTGCTTGGCTCTGGCAGCTCCATGGGCGGACTGGGCAAGTTCGCCCTCACGCTCCGCGCGAACGGCACCAACATCGTCGTGCCGGAGCTGCAGGCCGACGCCAACAATCACGTCGCCGCCAGCAGGACCGGTCTGATTCCGGCGCCACTGCTGGAAGGCGCGATCGGGCTGTTCAAGGGGCTGCCCAACGGCATGTTCTCGCTGGACGCCCTGGGCGCCGCGCAGCTGGTGCCGAACGAAAGGTTGGTGAGCGATATCCGGGTCGATCCGGGCGCACCGCGCGTAGGGCCAATCAGTCTGGGCATCGGATTCGGCGGACGGCTGGGCCTGCTGGGTGGACGCGGCGCGCTGCCGGGCGTCTCGGTGAGTGTGATGCACCGGAGCGTCCCGCAGGTAGGATTTGGCGACCTGACCGCCGGCGACGACATCGCGGCCGACGTGAATCTGCAGGCGACCGACGTCCGGCTCGTCGCCACCAAGCGGCTGGCCGCGCTCACGCTGTCGGCCGGCGCGGGATGGAGCAAATACACCGGCAAGGCCGCGGCGACATTCCGCGATCCGTCAACCTCGTCGCCGACCACGATCAACATCACGCTGGATCAGCGGCGAACGATGATCTTCGCCGATGCCGGTCTCGATCTGAAGGTCATCAAGCTGGTGGGCGAAATCGGCCACCAGTCGGGCAAGGACCAGCAGCTGATCACGACGTTCGAAGGGTTCGATGACACCAAGGGGACCACGTTCTACAGCGCCGGCCTCAGGTTCGGCTTCTGAATGCGTGACTGAGCGGGAGGCGATGGCCCGCGCGCTCGATCTCGCGTGGCGAGGCTGGGGGCGCGTGCATCCCAATCCGCTGGTCGGCGCCGTCGTGCTGGCTGACGGCGCGGTCGTGGGCGAGGGGTACCACGCCGAGTTTGGCCAGGCGCATGCGGAGGCGCAGGCACTGGCGTCGGCGGGAAGCAGGGCTCGGGGCGGGACCCTCGTGGTCACCCTCGAGCCCTGCGCGCATCAGGGCAAGCAGCCGCCGTGCGTCGACGCGGTCATCGCGGCCGGCATTCGCCGCGTGGTGCTCGCCACCGCCGACCCCGACCCGGTGGCTGCCGGCGGCGGCGATTGCCTGAGGGCCGCCGGCGTCGAAGTGGTCGTCGGGCCCGGTGCGGCCGAGGCCGAGGCGATGAACGCATCGTTTCTGCGGTGGGCGCGGGACGCGTCGCGGCCGTTCGTCGCACTGAAGCTCGCGACGTCGGTGGACGCGCGCATCGGCGACCGCGATCGCAACGCGCGCTGGATCTCCGGCACCGAAGCGCTGGACTATGTCCACTGGCTCCGCGCGGGCTTCGACGGCATCGGCGTCGGCGCGGGCACCGCGCGGGACGACGATCCGGCGCTGACGGTGCGCGGCGCGCTCAAGCCGCGAGTGCCGCCGCACCGGATCGTGTTTGCGCCGGCGCTGCATCTGTCGGTCGCCTCGACACTGGCCCGGACCGCGCGCGACGTGCCGACGCTGGTCGTCGCCGCGCCGGCCGCGATCGCCGCCGGCGCCGGCCAGGCGCTGGTGGGTGCCGGCGTGACGCTCGTTCCCGCGGACCGGCTCGAGGACGCGCTGGCAGCACTTGCCGCCCTGGGCCTGCGATCGTTGCTGGTCGAGGGTGGTGGCCGCCTTGCGGGTGCCTTGCTGCGGGCCGAGCTCGTGGATCGGCTCTACTGGATCCAGGCGCCGCTGTGGCTGGGAGAGCAGGGCGTGCCGGCGTTCGTGGGCGTGCCCTCGCTTCCGCTGGGTGCGGCGGACCGCTGGCAACCGGTCGAACGACGGGCGCTCGGCAACGACACCCTGCTGGTGCTGGATCGGACATGTTCACCGGCATCGTGACCGCCATCGGCACCGTGACGCGGGCCGCCCCCCAGGACGGTGGGCTGGCCCTTGGCATCCGCGCGCCCTATCGCGGCGTGCGGCTCGGGGAGAGCATTGCGGTGGACGGCGCGTGCGTCACGGTGACCGCGCGGCATGCGACCGGGTTTTCGGCGCACCTGGTGTCGACCTCGCTGGCGCGCACGCTGTTCGGCGGCTATGTCCGGGGCCGTCGGGTCAACCTGGAGCGCGCGCTCCGGGCATCGGACCGGCTGGGCGGCCATCTGGTGCAGGGACATGTGGACGGCGTGGGCTCGGTCCTGGCACTGCGCACCGAGGGTGACGCCCGCATCCTGGACCTGGCCGTGCCCCCCGACGTCGCCGCGGTGTCGGTGCCGCTGGGGTCCATCACGGTGGACGGCGTGAGCCTGACGGTGAACGCGCTGCCGGCCCCCGGCGTCGTCCAGGTCTCCCTCATTCCGTTTACCTTACGGCATACCACGCTGGGAAACCGGATCCTGGGTGACCGGGTGCACCTCGAGGGTGACACGGTGGGCAAGTACGTCCGGCAGTTCGTCGGTGCGCCGCTGGGCGCCATGAAGGGGTAGATGAGCCTGGATACGATCGAGCAGGCGATCGAGGACCTGCGCAACGGCAAGATCATCATCGTCGCCGATGACGAGGACCGCGAAAACGAGGGTGACCTCGTCTGCGCCGCGGAGCTCGTCACGCCGGAGATGGTGAACTTTATGGCCCAGCACGGCCGGGGCCTCATCTGCCTCGCGCTCACGGCCGAGCGCTGCGACCAGCTTGGCCTCTCCCAGCAGGTGGAGCGGAACACCGAGGACCAGTCCACCGCGTTCACCGTGATGATCGATGCCGATCGCCGCTTCGGCGTGACGACCGGCATCTCCGCCAGTGACCGCGCCCGCACCATCCACGTCGCCATTAACCCGGCCACCCAACCCGGCGACCTGCGCCGTCCGGGTCACGTCCCACCACTCCGCGCGAGGCCGGGCGGGGTGCTCCAGCGCGTCGGCCACACCGAGGCGGCCGTGGACCTGGCCGAGCTCGCCGGGCTCTATCCGGCCGGCGTCATCTGCGAGATCCTCAACTCCGACGGATCGATGGCGCGGGTGCCGCAGCTCGAAGAGTTTGCCCGGCAGCAGCAGCTCACCTTCGTCACGGTGGCGCAGCTCGTCGCCTACCGCCTGGGCACCGAGAAGCTGGTGCACCGCGTGGCGGAGGCGCGCCTGCCCACCGAGGCGGGTGAGTTCCGGGTGATCGGCTACCGCAACGACGTGGACGAGCGGGAGCACGTGGCGCTGGTCTGCGGCGACGTCGCGGGCGAGCGCGACGTGCTCGTGCGGATGCATTCGAAGTGCCTGACCGGGGATGTGTTCGGCTCGCAGCGCTGCGACTGCGGCTTCCAGCTGCACACGGCGATGCGGATGATCGCGCGGGAAGGCCGCGGCGCCATCGTCTACCTGGACCAGGAAGGGCGCGGAATCGGCCTGCTCAACAAGCTGCGCGCCTACGCCCTGCAGGACAGCGGGGCCGACACCGTGCAGGCCAATCAACGGCTGGGGTTCGCGCCCGATCTCCGCAACTACGGCATCGGCGCCCAGATCCTCCGCGATCTCGGCCTCTCCTCCATCCGGGTGCTCACCAACAATCCACGCAAGCTCGTGGGCCTCGAAGGCTACGGCCTCGAGATCGTGGGGCGGGTGCCGATCGTGGCCGGTCTCACCGATGAGAACCGGGACTACCTCGGTGCCAAGCGTGACAAGCTCGGCCACCTTCTGACCTTCTGAGCGTCATGCCCGAGTACTCCGGTCGTCCGCGTCCGTCCGGACGGGTGGCGATCCTCGTCGCCCGCTGCAACGAGCTCGTGACCACGCGCCTCCTGGCCGGCGCGCGCGCGTGCCTGCTCGAGGCGGGCGTGACCGAGGAGGCGGCAGATACCATCTGGGTGGCCGGCGCGTTCGAGCTCCCGGTGGCCGCCGCCGCCGCCGCCGGCACCGGCCGCTATGCCTGCCTGATTGCGCTGGGCGCGGTCATCCGGGGCGACACCCCGCACTTCGACTTCGTAGCCGGCGAAGCCGCGCGCGGACTCGGTGAGGTGGCGTTGCGCCACGCGCTGCCGGTCGGTTTTGGCCTGCTGACGGTGGATTCGCTGGAGCAGGCCACCGACCGGGCCGGAGGCAGTGCCGGCAACAAGGGCTACGAGGCGGCGGAAGCGGCACTCAGTGCGGCCGATGTGCTGGCGCAGCTCCGGGGGACCGATGCTTCGGCTTGAGACTCGTGGGCGCGCGCGAGCGCTGCAGCTGCTGTACGCATGGGAGATCCAGGACGGCCACGCGCTCGAGACGATCTCGCGGGGCGTAGCGCGCCTCACCGGTCCCGCACCACTGGTGCTCGATTTTGCCGAGGAGCTGGCGGCGCGCGTCATCGCCAATGTCGAGGCACTCGACCGGGAAACCTCGGTGGCCGCCGAAAATTGGCGGATCTCCCGGATCGGCGTGATCGAGCGCAACATCCTCCGCATTGCGATCCAGGAGCTGAGCGACGCCGACGTGCCACCCAAGGTGGTGCTCGACGAAGCGGTACGCCTGGCGCAGTGGTTTGGCGGCGCCAAGTCCGCGCCCTTCGTCAATGGGGTGCTGGACCGGGTGGCCCACGCGCTGGGTCGCCTGTGAGGATCGGTGGCCGGGAGGCCGCCCGGTGAACATCCTCGTCGTCAACTGGCAGGACCGCGCCAATCCCCAGGCCGGCGGCGCCGAGATCCACCTGTTCGAGATCTTGAGCCGGCTGGTGGCGCGGGGCCACCGGGTGCGGCTCGTCTGCTCCGGATGGTTGGGTGCGGAACGGCGGGCGACGGCGCAGGGGATCGAGGTCGAGCGCGTCGGGACCCGCAACAGCTTCGCCGTGCTCGGGCGCTCGGCGGTGCGGCGCGCGCTGATGGCCGAGACGCCGGACATCGTCGTCGAGGACATTAACAAGGTGCCGCTCTTTCTGGCCGGGCTGACGCGGCTGCCGTTCTGCGTCATCATACCGCACCTCTTTGGCGACACCGTCTTTCACGAAGCGCCCTGGCCGCTGGCGGCCACGGTCTGGATGGCGGAGCGCCCGCTGGCGCGCGGCTACCGGCGCGCGGGGTTCCACGCCATCAGCGAGAGCACGCGTGACGACCTGATTGCGCGCGGAATTCCGGCGGGCAGGATCCGGGTGATTCACCCGGGCGTGGACTCGCGGCACTACGCGCCCGATCCGGCGGTGGGCCGCACGGCGCCGCCGTCGTTCCTGTACATCGGTCGCCTCAAGCGGTACAAAGGAGTGGACGTGGCGATCCGCGCGCTGGCGCTCGCGCGTCGCGCACGCCCTGAGCTCCGGCTGGACATCGCCGGCAGCGGCGAGATGCGGCCGGTGCTCGAGCGGCTGACCCGGGAGCTGGCGCTCGCCGATGCCGTCACCTTTCACGGCTTCGTCACCGAGGACCGGAAGCTCCGGCTGTTGCGCTCGACATGGGCGAACGTGTTTCCTTCACCCAAGGAGGGATGGGGCATCACGGTGATCGAGGCGGCGGCATGCGGGACACCGTCGCTGGCCTCGGACAGCCCGGGCCTGCGGGACTCGGTCCGGGACGGCACCACGGGCTACCTGGTGCCCCACGGCGACGCCGACGCGCTGGCTGCGCGCATGCTCACCCTGGCGCAGGACCCGCCGCTGGTGGAACGGCTTGGCCTCGCGGCCCGCCGCTTCGCCGGGACGCTGACGTGGGACGCGGCGGCGGCCGACACTGAACGACATCTGCACGACATCATCTCGAGCTCGGCTCCGCGCTGAGCGAGGAGGCATACGATGGATCCAGTCATCACGGCCCGGCACTGCGAGATCTCCGACGCCCTGCGCGACCGCGCCATGACCGTGCTCGAGCGCGTGGGATCGCTCGCGGCGCGGCCGATGGACACGGCGGTGGTGTTCGACGTGGAGGGTGATCGCAGTACGGTCGAGCTTCGGCTGCACGTGGCCGCTGGCGAGCTGTTCGTCGCCACCGCCGAAGGGCCGGACCATCGGACTGCGCTCGATCGCGCGGAGGACAAGCTCAAGACCCAGGTGGCCCGTGCGGCCGGCCGGGTTCGCGACGCGCGCCACGCCGCGCCGGCGCTGAAGCCGGTTTGATGCTCCGGCTGCGCGACTTTCTCAGCCGCCGCGGCGCGGCGCTGCAACTCGAGATCCTGACCGGCGACCAGGGGCTCGACCGCGCGCTGACGGATGCGGAAGTCGCCAGCCCCGGCCTCGCGCTGGCCGGATATACTGGGCGCTTTGCGCCTAACCGCCTGCACGTCTTCGGCGAGACCGAGATTACCTATCTGGGTGGCCTCTCCGCGGAGCAGCGGCAGCGGGCGCTCGAGCACTTCTTTGCGTTCGAGCTGCCGGTGGTGTTCGTGACCAAGGGGCAGGAGGCGCCGGCGGAGCTACTTGAGCTGGCGCGCCAGCGCGGCGTGCCGGTGCTGCGGACGCCGCTCAAGACGGCGGAGTTCTACCGGCTGATCAAGCCGATCGTGGAGGACGCGTTTGCGCCGCGAACGACGCTGCACGGCTCGCTGGCGGACGTCTACGGCGTGGGGCTGCTCTTTGTCGGGCGGTCCGGGATCGGCAAGAGCGAGTGTGTGCTCGATCTCGTCGAGCGCGGCCACCGCCTGGTGGCGGACGACGTGGTCCAGGTCACCCGCCGCGGCACCGACGTGCTCATCGGGCGCGGACACGAGCTGGCCGGGCACCACATGGAGATCCGGGGTATCGGGCTGATCGACATCCCCGCACTGTTCGGCGTGCGCTCGGTGCGACAGCAGAAGCGCATCGAAGTGGTGGTGCAGCTGGAGGACTGGGAAACCACGAAGGACGCCGAGCGGACCGGCCTCACGCACCAGGAGACGGTGATCCTCGGCGTGTCGGTACCGCGGATGGTGGTGCCGCTCAACCCCGGCAAGAACATCACGGTGATCTCCGAGGTCGTGGCCATGATGCACCTGCTGCGCTACTCCGGCGTCGACGTTGCGGCCGCCTTCAACGAACGGCTCATCAAGCGCATGAAGGAGCAGCGGGGTGTGCGCGAGTACCTCCAGAACGACTATGAGTGAGCCGCTGCACGGCGTCGTCGTCTGCCATGGCTCGGTCGCCGCGGCGCTGGTGGATGCGGTGGAGCAGATCAGCGGGCTGACCGGCGCGCTGGTCCCGGTGACCAATACCGGATGTGACCGAAACTCGCTGGAGGAGCGGATCGTCGCGGCCGTCGGCGACGGCCCCGCGGTCGTCTTCGTGGACATGGCCAGCGGGTCGTGCCTGATCGCCACGCTGCGCCGTTTGCGGGAGCGGACTGACGTGCGGGTCGTCACCGGCGTCAATCTCGCCATGCTCGTGGACTTCGTGTTTCACCGCTCCCTGCCGCCGGCGGATGCCGCCGACCACGCGGCATCGAGCGGCGGGCGGGCCATCCGGATTCCGTGATGCCGGTCGTCCTCTCGCGCGTCGACGATCGCCTTATCCACGGCCAGGTGGTGATCGGGTGGGGACGGCCGCTGGGGGCCACCCGCATCGTGCTGGTCGACGACGAAGTCGCGGCCAACGGCTGGGAGCAGGACCTCTATCGCATGGCGGTGCCCGAGGGGATCGACGTCGTCTTTGCCAGCGTGAGCGGCGCGGTGGGTCACCTGGGCGAATGGCGGGAGGACGCCCGGCGCACGATGCTGCTCACCGGCGACCTCCCCGCGATGGTCCGATTGCGCGACGCCGATCCGGCGGCCGTCGGGCACGTCAATCTGGGCGGGATTCACCACCGCCCGGGCCGGACCGAGCGGCTGCCATACATCTATCTCAGTCCCGACGAATACCAGCTGCTCCTGGACCTGGCCAGCCGCGGCGCCGACCTGACGGCGCAGGATGTGCCGTCGGCCGTCCCGGTCGGCGTCGGCGGGCTCGCGTGACCGCCGACGGGCTCGTCGTGATCGCGGCGCTCCTGGTCTGGGGCACCGTCGCGGGCCTCGACCTGGTCAGCGTGCCGCAGGCCATGCTCGCCCGCCCGATCGTCGCCGCGACGGTGGCCGGCTGGCTGCTCGGCGACATCGAAGCCGGGCTCCGCGTCGGCGCGGTCCTCGAGCTCTTTGCGCTCGATGTGCTGCCGGTCGGGGCGGTGCGGTACCCCGACTACGGGCCGGGGGCCGTGGCCGCGACCGCCGTCAGTGCTCACGCGCCGTGGGAGCTGAGTCTGGGCGTCGCCACCGGCCTGGGGCTGGTGGTGGCTACCGTGGGAGGGTGGTCGCTCCGCTGGCTGCGCCACCGGAACGCGCGCACCACCCAGCGCCGCGCCGCCGCGCTCCGCGCCGGTGATGCCGGGGCCATTCATCGCATCCAATACATCTGCATGGTGCGCGACGCCGCGCGCGCGCTGGTCCTGACGGCGGCGGGACTGGCGGTGGCCTGGCTGCTCGACGGACGGCTCCGCCTCGATCGCGACACGGCCGCCGCGCTGACGCTGGCGGCCATCGGCGCGGGGGCCGCGTCGGCGCTGGGCGGCGCCATCCGCGGCGCGGGCACCGGCGCCCGCCTGCGCTGGCTTGCGGTGGGCGGCGCCGCCGGGCTCGGGCTCGCCACCCTCGCATGGAGCATCGGGTGACCGGCCGGTTCCGTGCGCTGCTCCGGTTGCTGGCGGTCCAGGGGAGCTGGAACTACGAGCGCATGCAGGGAGTGGGGATGGGCTACGCGGCGGAGCCGCTGCTTGAGGACCTGAAGACGGCCGACCCGCTGCGCCATACCGAGGCGGTCGTCCGCTCGGCCGAGTTCTTCAATGCCAATCCCTACCTCGCCGGCCTGGCGCTCGGCGCGTCGGTGCGCGCGGAGTACGACGGCGTGGCCGGCGAACAGGTCGCCCGCCTCCGCACCGCGCTTTCGGGTCCGCTGGGTGCGCTGGGTGACGGGCTGTTCTGGGCCGGGCTGGTGCCGGCCACGCTGGGCGCCGCGCTGGCGGCCATCGCGCTGGGGGCCGGGTGGGTGGCGGTGGTGGCGTTTCTGCTGGTGTTCAACGTCTGCCGTCTCGCCGTGACGGCGTGGGGCCTCCGCACCGGGCTCGCGACGGGCATGCGTGTGGGCAGCGCCATCACGGCGTCGGCACTGCCCCGGACCGCGACACGGGTGGCGGGGGTGGCGGCCTTCGCCGTTGGACTGGCGGTGCCGCTGGTGGCGGGCTGGCTGCTGCGCCCGTTCGGATCGCGCGGGGTCGCCGCTGCCGCCGTCCTCGCCCTGATCGGGCTGCTGCTGGCGCGCTGGTTCGGTGCCCGGTTCACCGCATCGCGCTTTGGGCTCCTGGCGCTCGGCGCCACGCTGTTTCTTCACTGGGTGATCGCATGACCGAGCGGGAAGCGCAGATCGTCAACCCACTCGGCCTCCATGCGCGGCCGGCGGCGCAGATCGTGCGGCTCGCCAACACCTTTACCGCCGAGATCCGGATCGGCAAGGACGGCATGGCGGTCAACGCCAAGAGCATCATGGGGGTGATGATGCTGGCGGCCGAGTGCGGCAGCGCGGTCAGCATCACCGCCGACGGTCCCGACGCCGAGCAGGCGGTCGAGGCGCTGGTTGCGCTGGTGGCGCAGGGATTCGGCGAGTCGTGACCGAATCGCGCTCGCTTCGCGGCATTGGCGTCTCGCCCGGCGTGGCGTGGGCGCCCGCCCTCGTCATCCGGCTCGACTTTCCCGAAGTCCCCGACCGCACGGTGCGGCCCGGCGAGGTGGATGGCGAGGTGCGCCGGCTGCACGCTGCCGTCCGGGTGGTGGTGGCGCACCTGACCAAGCTGGGTCGGCGCGCGCTGGAGCGCGCCGGCCCCGAGGAGTCGCGGATCTTCGACGCCCAGATCCTGATGGCGCAGGACACCGACTTCCTCGCGTCGGTGGAGCACCTGATCCGCGACAATCAGCTGGGTGCGGAGACGGCCTACGAGTTCAAGGCGCTCGAGCTGCGCCAGATGTTTTCGGCCTCGGGCAGCGCGCAGCTCCGCGACCGCCTCGCCGATCTGCACGCGATCCAGATGCGCATGCTCCACCGGCTCATGGGCCGCAAGGAGGAAGAGCTCTGGTCCATCCCCGCGGACGAGCAGGTGGTGGTGGTGGCCCACGAGTTGGCGCCGGGACTGACGGTCCAGCTCGACCGGGAGCATGTGGTGGGACTGATCAGCGAAGAGGGGACCAACACATCGCACGCGGCGATTCTGGCCCACTCGCTGGGCATCCCGGCCGTGATGGGGCTGAGCGGTGCGCTCGACGAGATCCGCAACGGGACGATGCTGCTGCTCGATGGACAGAGCGGGACGGTGGTGCTCGAGCCCACCCGCATGCAGCTTGAGGATGCCCGGGCCCGCGTCAGCCGGCGCCAGCGGTTCGAGATGCAGCTTGAGGCGGTGCTCGACCAGCCGGCGGAGACACCGGACGGCACCCGCGTCATGCTGATGGGCAACGTGGACCTTCCCGACGAGATCGAGGGCGCAGTCCGCCACGGCGCGGAAGGGGTCGGATTGCTGCGCACCGAGTTCCTGGTCACCGGTCGCGCCACGATGCCCACCGAGGACGAGCAGGCGGCGTACTTCCAGCGGGTAGCCTCGGCGTTCGGCGGCCATCCGGTGGTCATCCGCAGCTACGATCTCGGGGGAGACAAGTTCCCGGCGGCGTTCAAGGCGCTGCCCGAGGCCAACCCGTTTCTCGGCTGGCGCTCGATCCGGGTCTGTCTCGACCGACCGGAACTCTTCCGGGCCCAGCTGCGCGCGGTCCTCCGCGCGGCGGTTGGGCGTGACGTGCAGCTCATGCTGCCGCTGGTGACCCGGGTCGACGAAGTGCGCCGCACTCGGGAGATGCTGGCCGAAGAGGCGGCGGCGCTCCGGGAGGCCGGGGTCCGTGCCGCGGCCACGGTGCCGGTTGGCGTCATGATCGAGACTCCGGCCGCCGTCGTGATCGCCGACATGCTGGCCGACGTCTGCGCCTTCTTCAGCGTCGGCACCAACGACCTGACGCAGTACACCATGGCGGTGGACCGCGGCAACGCCCGGCTGGCGGCGCGGTTCACGCCGTTCCACCCGTCCATCGTCCGGCAGCTCGACACGGTGCGGCGTGTGGGGGAGGAGCGCGGGCTGCCGGTGAGCGTCTGCGGCGAGATGGCGTCGGATCCGCTGGGCGCGGTGCTGCTGCTGGGGCTGGGCTACCGCCGCCTGAGCGTGGCGCCACCGGCCATTCCGCTCATCAAGTGGATCCTGCGCACCGTACCCGAGACAGCGGCGCGGCAGGCGGCGGCCAACGCCCTGATCGCACCGGACACCGAGGACGTCACCGCAGCGTTGCGAGACGGGCTCAAGGACTACGTCGACCTCCGCGTAATTGGTCACGCATAGCCGTTGCCAGCCCCTGTCCGGCTCGGCTACCTTGCTCCCGCCCCCCGGCATCGGGGAATCCTACTTCCAACACGAGAAAATTCGACATGGCTGTCTCGAAGCGACACGTCTTTACCTCCGAATCGGTCACCGAAGGGCATCCGGACAAGGTGGCGGACCAGATCTCCGACGCCGTGCTCGACGCCATCCTGGCCAAGGATCCGGACGGCCGCGTGGCCTGCGAGACGCTGGTGACCACCGGCATGGCGGTGGTGGCGGGCGAGATCACCACGAGCACCTACGTGCACATTCCTGACCTCGTCCGCGAAACGGTGGAACGGATCGGCTACACCGACGCATCGTACGGGTTCGATGCGCGCACGTGCGCGGTGATCAGTTCGATTGACCGGCAGTCGACGGACATCGATATGGGCGTCAGCACCAAGCCCGGCCGCGAGCAGGGCGCCGGCGATCAGGGCATGATGTTCGGCTATGCCACCAACGAGACGCGCGAGCGGATGCCGCTGCCCATTCTGCTGGCCCACCGCATCAGCGAACGGCTCGCCGCGGTGCGCAAGGGACTGGATGAGCGTCGCGGCATCGAGTGGCTCCGGCCCGACGGCAAGAGCCAGGTCTCGATCGAATACGAGGGCGATCGCCCGGTGGCGGTGCGCACGATCGTCGTCTCCACCCAGCACGCCGAGCGCAACGGCTCGCGGCGGCTGGCGCCGGGGACGATCAGGGACACGGTGATTTCCGAAGTGATCCGCCCGGTGCTCGAGCAGGCGGGCCTCGAGTCGGCGCGGGTCAAGTTCCTCATCAATCCCACCGGCCGTTTCGTCATCGGCGGGCCGCACGGCGATGCCGGCCTCACCGGCCGAAAGATCATCGTGGACACGTACGGCGGCATGGCGCGGCACGGCGGTGGCGCGTTCAGCGGCAAGGACCCGTCCAAGGTCGATCGCTCCGCCGCGTACGCCATGCGGTGGGTGGCCAAGACGATCGTGGATGCCAAGCTCGCGCGCCGCTGTGAGGTGCAGGTGGCCTACGCCATCGGCGTCGCCCAGCCGGTATCGGTCATGGTGGACACGTTCGGCACCGGCAAGGTGCCCGATGCCAAGCTGGAGAAGGCGGTCCGGGAGGTGTTCGACCTGACGCCGAGCGGCATCATCAAGGCGCTCAAGCTCAAGCGCCCGATCTACAGCCCCACCGCGGCGTACGGCCATTTCGGCCGCCGACCGTTCTCGGGACGCTATCACGACAGCGGCCGCAAGTACGATTTCTTCACCTGGGAGCAGACCGGCCGCGTGAAGGACCTGCTCGCCGCGGTCTGATGCTCGAAGTCACGGTCGCACACCTCGGCCTCGACCGGACCAACAACACGCCGGTCGTCATCCTTCGGGAAAAGGGCGGCGCGCGCGTGCTGCCGATCTGGATCGGACCGGCCGAAGCAAGTGCGATCGCGCTGGAGCTGCAGGGGGTGAAGGCGCCGCGGCCGCTGACCCACGATCTGCTCAAGCAGGTGATCGTGGGGCTGGGCGGCGACCTGCGCCGCGTCGTGATCAGCTCGGTCAAGGAAAACACCTACTTCGCCGAGCTGCTGATCCGCCGCGACGATCACGTCTTCCAGGTGGACGCGCGGCCGAGCGACAGCATCGCGCTCGCACTGCGACTCAACGCGCCGATCTTCACGAGCGACCAGTTGCTCGATGAGAGCGGCGTCGAAACCGACGAGCCGGCGCCCGATCCCACCCTCGATGCCGACAAGCTCAAGCAGTACCTCGAGAAGCTCGACCCGCAGGACTTCGGCAAGTTCAATCCATAGGCTTACGCTCGCCGCGGCGATCGCCGCACTGTGCGGGCTCGCGCCCGCTGCCCGCGCGCAGGTGCGGGTACAGGCGGGCGGCCGGGTCCTGCGTGCCACCCCCACCGATTCCGTCCCGGTGCCCGCACTCGAGGTCGTCCTCCATCGCGTGGGTCGTCAGGAGCAGGGGCCGGTGGACTCGACGCTCACCGACGCACAGGGCCGATTCCGCTTTCGCTTTCTCGCCGACACGTCCGCGATTTACCTGGTGAGTGCCCGCCACGCGGGCATCGTCTATTTCGGTCCGCCGGTCCACACCAATCCCGTTTTGCCGGACACCGCCATCACCCTCGTCGTGGCCGACACGTCGTCTGTGGCGCCGATCTCGCTGGAGGCACGGCACATCGTCGTCAGCGCCCCTGCGACCGACGGCACCCGCTCCGTCGTGGAAGTCGTGCTGCTCCACAACGGCGGCCCGCTCACGCGGGTCGGCCGGGACAGCGCATCGGCGGTGTGGGGCGAGGAGATCCCGCACGTCGCCGTCGGGCTCACCGCGGGCGAAGGCGATCTCGCGCCCGAAGCGATCGGCCGCCTGGGTGACAGCGTGGTGGTGAGCGCGCCGATCTCCACCGGCGAGAAGCAGATCGTCATGCAGTACACCATCCCGGCCGGGGTACCCCGGCTGGACTATCACTTTGGCGAGCCGGCGGCCCTGGTCAATCTCATGATCGAGGAGCGCGGCGCGACGGTGGCCGGCGGACTCGCGCAGCAGGCAGACACTGAGCGCATCGAGGGGCGGCCGTTTCGGCGCTGGGAGGGGCGGGTGCCGGCCGGAGGCACCGTCACCGTCCGATTGCCGGCGCCGAGGCGCGTCGGATACTGGGCGCTCGTGGCGCTGGTGGGCGCGGTGTTGCTGGGACTCGCGCTGGCCGCAGCGCGTGCGTTCGCCCCGGGTTCGGCGCGTCCGCGCGCCGCGCCGCGGACCGCGGACGCGTTACTCACCGCGCTCGCCCGACTCGACGTGGCACATGCCGGGCGCGAGGCGGAGCTCTCGCCGGAGGCATGGGACGGCTACCGCGCCGAGCGGGAGCGGCTGAAGGCGGAACTGACCGCGGCTCTTGCGGCGCGCGGGTCCGGCACATAGAATTGCGACGAGTTCACAACTGAAGTACGCGAACGGGGCGCTCGGAAGCCGGTGCAAGACCGGCGCGGCCCCGCCACTGTAACGGGCAGTCAGCTCCGCTCAAAACGCCACTGGGAAACCGGGAAGGCGAGCGGAGGCCCGAAGCCAGGAGACCTCTCCGTTCGCGCCACCACGACAACCCTCGGGGGAGGGCAGGTGGCGTCATGAATCGCCGCCATCGCGGCCTTCTGCGCCCATCTCGGTCCAACCCCGGGATGGGCGATTCTCTTTTGCGCGCACTCCGTCGGGCCGCCGGCTTCCTTTTCACCCTCGCGATGCTCGGGGGGGCGTGCCGCCCGGCGTCGCGCGCGGCGGGCGGCCCGGTGGTGGTGGACGATGCGGGCGATACCGTGCGCCTGGCGGGTCCGGCCCGTCACGTGGTCTCGCTGATCCCGGCCGCGACCGAGCTGCTCTTTGCCATCGACGCCGGCGGACAGCTCGTCGGACGCACTCGGTGGTGCGACTATCCCGCCGCGGCGGCTGCGGTACCCGACGTTGGCGACGGCATCGCGCCCAACCTCGAACGCATCGTCGCCACCCATCCCGACCTGGTCATTCTCTATCACTCGGGGCAGAACGGACAGGTGGCGGAGCGGCTTCACGCGCTCGGTATTCCGGCGATCCAGGTGCGCAGCGACCGTCTCGCCGACGTGCCGCGGCTGGCCCGGCTGTTTGGACGGCTCACCGGGCACGACGATTCTGCTGCCGCGGTGATCGCGCGATTCGAGCGCGAGCTCGCCGCAGCGACGGTGCCGCCGCCGCCGCAGCCGCCCACGGTCTTCATCCTCGTGTGGGACGAGCCGCCGATGACCATCGGCGCCGGCAGCTACCTGAGCGAGCTGCTGGCGCGCGCCGGCGCACGCAATGTCTTTGCTGATCTCCCCGCGTCGTCCGGCCGTATCAGCGTCGAGGCGACGGCGAACCGGAACCCGGACTTCGTCTTCACCACCAGCGAAGGGATGCCGACGTTCGCCGCCCGGCCTGAGTGGCAGGTGGTCCCGGCGGTGCGGGACCGCCGGTTCATGCATGGCGCCGGCTCCGAGTTCAGCCGGCCCGGGCCCCGGGCGCCGGCCGCGATTCGCGAGCTCACCGCAGCGCTCGCCGCGGCGTCCCGGCGATGACGCGGCGCACCCTGCTGCTCGGCGCGCTCGTGGTGATCGCCGTCCTGATCGGCATTGGCGTCGGTGCGGTCTCGCTCTCGCCGGCGGCGGTCCTGCGCGGGCTGCTCCATGTGTCGGCGCCCTCCGCGCCGATCGTGCGGGAACTGCGGCTCCCCCGGGTCCTGTTGGCGTTTCTGGTGGGCGGCAGTCTGGGTGTCTCCGGTGCCGCACTCCAGGCGCTGGTCCGCAATCCTCTGGCCGATCCCTACCTGCTGGGACTCTCCGGCGGTGCCGGGCTGGGCGCCGTGACCGCGATCGCGTTCTCGCTGGGCGGTGCGTGGGGCGTGCCGCTTTCGGCGTTCATCGGTGCCCTCGGCGCGATCGCTCTGGTCTACCGGCTCGCGGTGGTGGGCGGCCGCCGGCTCGACGCGCGGGTGCTGCTGCTCGCCGGCGTCGTGGTCGGCGCGTTCGCCGGCGCCATCATGAGCGCCATCATCGTCCTGTCCGACGCGCCCACGCTCCGGAACGCGTTCCTCTGGCTGCTGGGCGGGTTCGGTGGTGCGTCGTGGCGTGCGCTGGGGATCTTCACCGCTTACGGTGTCGTACCGCTGGCCCTGGTCTTCCGCATGGCGCGTCCGCTCGACCTCCTGGCCCTGGGGGAGGAGACCGCGGAGTATCTCGGCGCCGATGTCGAGCGGACCAAGCGGGTGCTCTATGCCGCCACGTCGCTCCTCACGGCGGCGAGCGTCGCCACCTGCGGCATCATCGGCTTCGTAGGCCTCGTCGTGCCGCATGCCTGCCGGCTCGTCTGGTCGCCGCTGCACCGGCGGCTCCTGCCGGCAAGCTTCGTGGTCGGCGGCGTCTTCCTGGTACTGGCCGATGCCGCCGCCCGCAGCATCCTCCCGCCGCTCGAGCTGCCGGTGGGCGTGGTGACCGCGCTGGTCGGCGTGCCCGTCTTTGCGGTGCTGTTGCGCCGCACCCTCGCATGATTCTTGAGGCGGAGGACCTCACCGTGCGGTACGCCGGAGCGCCGGCGTGCGCGCTGGACGGCGTGAGCTTCGGTGCCCGTGCCGGTGAGCTCCTCGCCGTCGCGGGCCCTAACGGCAGCGGCAAGACGACGCTCATCCGGGCGCTGCTGGGCCTGGTCGCCGCCGAACGCGGCGTCGCGCGCGTGGACGGTCGGGCGTCCGACGCGTGGCGGCGCGAGGAGCTCGCGCGCGTGGTGGGGGTGGTGCCACAGCGCGAGGAGATCGTCTTCCCGCTCCGCGTCAGGGACATGGTCATGCTCGGACGCTACGCGCGGCTGGGGCCGGTGGCTCCGCCGGGCGCGGCGGACCAGGCGGCGGTCGATCGCGCGCTGACACGATGCGACGCGGCGGCACTGGCGGACCGGCGGGTGGATGAGCTTTCGGGCGGCGAGTGGCAGCGGGTGCGGGTGGCGCGCGCCGTGGCGCAGGAGCCGCGGGTGCTGTTGCTGGACGAGCCGACGGTGTCGCTGGACGTCCGCCACGCGATGGAGCTCTTCGAGCTGGTCCGCGAGCTGACCGACGACGGGCTCGCCGGCGTCGTCATTACCCACGAACTGAATCTCGCGGCTCGGTTTGCTGATCGCATGCTGCTGCTCGATGGGGGGCGCGTCGTGCGGGTGGGGACGCCGCAGGAGGTGCTCGAGCGGACCGTACTGGAGCGCGTCTTCCGCTGGCCGGTGGCGGTGATGCCGTGGCGCGACGGCTCGCCCCAGGTCGTACCGCTCCGCTCCAGCGAGTCCCTTCCGTCACCAGGCCCGGATCCATCATGAATCGGCTCGGCATCGCCACCCTCGCGGTCACCCTCACCGCCACCGCGTCGCTCGCGGCGCAGGTGCCGGCGGACACCGCCACGCTCGCGCCGGTGATCGTCACCGCGGACCGCCGTGCCATGCCGGCGGCGGACGTGACCACCGCCGTCACCGTCATCACCGGGGCCGAACTGCGCGAGCGCGGCATACGCTTCGTGGCGGATGCACTGCGGGACGTGCCGGGGCTGGCGCTGGCCCAGGTGGGCTCGATGGGCGGGGTGACATCGCTCTTCACGCGGGGCGGCAACAGCAACTACACCAAGGTCCTGATCGACGGCGTACCGGTGAACCAGTCGGGCGGTGCCTACGACTTTGCCGACCTGACCACGACCGATATCGAGCGGATCGAGATCGTGCGGGGCCCGGCCAGCGTGATCTACGGCTCGGATGCAGTGAGCGGGGTCGTCCAGATCTTCACCCGTCAGGGGACCGGCCCCGCGCGGATCGAGGCCGGCATCGAAGCGGGCAGCCGTCACGCCAGCGACGCGCAGCTCTCGGCGAGCGGCGGCGGCACCGGTGGCGGCTACGCGCTTGGCTTCTCCCGTTTCGATGCCGACGGCAACTATCCGTTCAACAGCCACTACCGGAACGGCACCATCACCGGCGCCGCCCATGCCGCGCCCGATTCGCTGACGATGGCCGCGCTTACCATGCGTTATACCGAGCGCTCCTACCGCTTCCCGACCGATGGCGCCGGCAACCTCACGGACAGCAATCAGGTCAGCAACACCGATCGGGTGGTCCTCGGCGTCGACGCGACACGCCGGCTCCGCCGAGACCTGGAGGCGCGGCTGGCACTCGCACTCCACAGTGGGGACGACGCATTTGTCGACATGCCCGACGGGCCGGCCGACAGCACCGGGTTTGCCTTCGCGTCGCGGCGCAACGCCTTCACTTCCCGCCGGAGCGCCGATCTCCGCCTCGTGTTCCGTCCCGGCCGCCGGCTCGTGCTCACCGCCGGGTCACAGGTCGAGCTCGAGCGTGAGCGCCAGGGCAGCGAGACGACCTCGAACTTCGGTGGTGGCGCCGGCAGCGATGCCGCCTTCTTCGACGAGGCGCGCCACACCTGGGCGGGGTACGCGCAGGCGAGCGCGGGTATCGCGCCCGGCCTCTCGGCGGATCTGGGCGTCCGCCTCGATGACAACAGCACGTTCGGGACCTTCGTCACCGCCCGTGCAGGCGTCGTGCAGCGGATCGCGGACACCCGGCTGCGGGTATCCGCCGGGAACGCGTTCAAGGCGCCAACCTTTTCGGAAACCTTTGCCGCCACGCCATACGAGGCGGGCAATCCGTCGCTCCGGCCGGAGCGTGCGACCAGCTGGGACGCGGGGGTTGAGCAGTCACTGGCCGGCGGGCTGGCCGTGATCGGCGTGACCTATTTTGACCAGCGGTTTCGCGACCTCATCCAGTACATCCCGGCCGCGCCCGGTGCGCCGACGTACGCCAACCTGGCCGCGGCCAACGCACGGGGGCTCGAGGCGACGGCGGAAATCCGCCCCATACCCGCCGTGTCGCTCGCGGCGCAGTACACCGGTCTCCGCACACGGGTCGCCAATGCGGGCGCCAGCAGCTCGGTGGCATTCCAGGCGGGCGCGGCCTTGCTCCGCCGGCCTGCGCACGCCGGCCGCATCGGAGTTCGCGCCCGCGCGGGGGCTCGCGCCATGCTCACTGCCAGCCTGGATCTAACCGGCCCGCGCGAAGACGTGGATTTCCGCCCGTACCCCGAAGTCAGGGTCACGCTGCCCGCGTATCACACCGTCGAACTGGCAGGCGAGCTCGGGCTGGCGCGCGACGAGCGCGGTGCCGACCGCGTGATGGTTACCGCCCGGGTGCGCAATCTGTTCGATGCGCAGTACGAGGAGGTACTCGGCTTCCCGGCGCTGGGGCGCACCGTGGCGGTCGGCGCCCGGGTCCGCATGTAGCGCTAGATTTGGGCATGGTGATTTCCACGCCCGCCATCGTGCTGTCGACGATTCGCTACAGCGAGACCTCCAAGATCGTCCGGCTTGCCACCCGCGATCAGGGGGTGCAGAGCGCGATTGCCAAGGGCGCGCTCCGGCCGCGGAGCCGGTTCGGCGCGGCCCTGCAGGTGCTGAGCGATGGCGTCGCGCACCTGCTGGTCAAGGAGCATCGCGAGCTGCACACGCTTACGGCGTTCGATGTGGCGCGCGTGCGCGTCGGGCTCACGACGCGGCTGGAACGGTATTCGGCGGCGGCGGCGCTGGCGGAGGTGATGCAGCGCTTCGCCCCGCCGGACCCGCATCCCGAAAGTTACGACGTCCTGCTTGGCGCGCTCGACACCCTGGAGACCGCGGATCCGGCGGAGGTGGACGCGATCGCCCTCCGGCTCATCTGGGGGCTGGTCGGGGTGCTGGGCTTTGCGCCGGTGCTCGATGCGTGCGTGCACGATGACACGCCGCTGCCCGCTGAGGGTCCGCTGGCGTTCAGCACCCGCGATGGGGGGGCGCTCTGTGCGGCGTGCGCCACGCAGCAGGGCACCACGACCATTCCGGCCGATGCGCGCGCCGACCTCAACGCGTTGCTCGATGCCGCCGCACCGCTCCCGTCCCTCGACGCGCGTCATGCAACGGCCCACCGCCGTCTGCTCTCCCGCTTCATCCGGTACCACCTCGGCGAGGGCGCCGAGCTCCCGGCACTCGGCTTCTGGGAATCGCGCCCGTGGGTGGCGCCGGCATGATCATCGGCACTGCCGGGCACGTGGACCATGGCAAGTCGTCGCTGGTTTGTGCGCTCACCGGCCGCCCGATGGGCCGGCTGGCCGAGGAACAGCGGCGCGGGATGACCATCGAGCTCGGTTTTGCGCCGCTGCTGCTGGCTGACGGGCGGACGGCAGGCGTCGTGGACGTGCCGGGACACGAAGACTTCATCCGCACAATGGTGGCGGGGGCGTCGGGCGTCGACCTGGCACTGCTGGTCATCGCGGCGGACGAGGGCATGATGCCGCAGACCGAGGAACATCTGCAGGTGCTGGAACAGCTCGGCGTGGCTGCCGGTCTCGCGGTGCTCACCAAGATCGATCTCGTCGAGCCCGCCTGGCTCGAGCTAGTCATCGGTGACGTCAGCGCGCGGCTGGCCGGCTCGCCCGTCGCCTTTGGTGCGCCGGTGCCGGTGTCGGTCCGGACCGGCGTGGGCATGGCGGCGCTACGCCAGCGGATCGACGCGGCATTGGCGACCGCTCCGGCCCGGTCGGACGCCGATCTGTTCCGCCTACCGGTGGACCGCGCATTCTCGGTGGCCGGCATCGGCACCGTGCTCACCGGCACCTGTTGGTCGGGCGCGGTCGCGGTGGGGGAGGAGATTCGCATGGTGCCGGGGCCGGAGCAGGGGCGCGTGCGGTCGATCGAGTCGCATGGCGGTCCGGCCGCGGCACGGCCAGGTGCCCGCATTGCTCTGGGAGTCTCCGGGATCGAGCGCGGCCAGGTCCGGCGCGGGCAGGTAGCCGTTGCTGCCCTGGACCCGTGGATGGCGTCGCGCCGGCTGGACGTCCGCATCGTTCCGGGGCCGACCGCGCCCGAGCTGGGCCGGCGTCGACAGCGGGTCCGGCTGCACCTGGGCACGGGCGAGTGGATCGGCTGGCTGGCGCCACATCGAACCGCCGGCGAGGGTCTCGCACGCATCACGCTCGACCGGGACATCGTCGCCCGCGGCGGCGACCGATTTGTGCTGCGACGATTCAGTCCGCTGGAGACGCTGGGCGGCGGCACGGTGCTCGACCCGGCGCCCCCCGCCCGTGCGCCCTGGCCACCGGGGCTCGGCGCGACTAACGCCGCCGCGCGACTCCGCGCGCTTGTGACTCGGCGGCGGCACGGGCTTTCGGCGGAGCTGCTCGCCGTCATGACCGGGCTTCCGGCGCCGGGGGCAGAGGCCCTGGCGGCGGCCGACCCCGCACTCGTCTCCTGTGGCGGCCACTGGATCCTCCGCTCCCTGCTCGATCGTCTGGCGGCGCGGGCCGTGACCACGGTGACGGCGTTCCACCGGCGCCAGCCCGCCGAGCCGGGGATTCCGCTCGAGACGCTCCGGACGTTGCTCGTGACGCCGCCGTGGCTGGCCGATGCGGCCGTGGACGCCGCGATGGCCGGCGCCGCCATCGTCCGGAACGGCGATCGGGTGCGGACGCCCGGGTTTCAGCCGGCCGGCGCCGGCGCGGCCGCCGAAGTCGACGAGATTGTGGCGCTGCTCGAGGCCGCGGGACTCCATCCGCCCACTGTCGCCGAGCTGGCCGCCGCCGTGGCCCGCCCCGAGATCGGGACGACGCTACGCCTGGCCGCCACCGCCGGGCGCGTGGCGGCGGTCGCCCGCGATCGCTACTACGCCCGGTCAGCGCTCGTGGAATTCGAAGCGATGCTCGCGGAGCTGGGCGCCGGCGGCCGGGCAATCGACGTCGCGCCGCTCCGGGATCGCACGGGGTTGAGCCGGAAGTATCTCATCCCGCTGCTCGAATGGGCCGATGCGCGGGGGATCACGACCCGGGTGGGCGACGTACGCCGCTACCGCGCCGGGCGTGCCGTCGCCAGCCGCTGAAACATCTCTGCGCAGTGGCCGTCCGGTAGCGCGGTAAGAGCTCACGTCGCTTGACAGGTCGGTAGGCTCCGGCTCATCTTGAAGTCGAACGCGTAAGTGTTGCTGCGACACTACTTGCATGGAGGTGCCACCCCCTCAACGCTTCCGTCGGAAGGAGCCCCAATGGTCCGCTTTACGTGGCCGGGGTGGTGGCTCGGAGTGTTGGTGGGGGTGGCCCCCCCGGCGGCGGCGCAGGTGCGGGACTCGGTCCCGGCCGTCGAACTCAAGGAGAACTACCCCAATCCGTTCTATCCGTCGACCACGATACCGTTCGAAATCCACCCGGAGGTGTGCAGGAAGGGCTATCGGCCGCTGGTGCGGCTGGAGGTACTGAATGTCCTGGCCGAAGTCGTCGGAATTCCGTCGATTTCCGCCACCGTACCCCAGCGGCTCGATCGCATCCGCATCAAGTGCGGTGAGTACAAGTCCTTCTGGGACGGGAAATATCTGGATGGCGAGCGGGAAGTGACGACGGGCGTGTACTGGGTGCGGCTGGTTGTGGATGGCAGACAGTACACCCGAAAGATGATCGTGCAGCGACGTATCACCAGTTCCGGTTGAGTGTGAAGGCGGGCCGTCCCCAGTGGGGGCGGCCCGCCTTTGCCGTGCGGCCAATCCGGCAGCGATTGGCGGTCCGCGCCTTGCCTCGCGGTCGGGCCGGTTCAAGATTTCGCTGCATGACAACGCCGACGTGGCGAACGAACGAGGAGGCAGGACGATGATTCGACCGGAACGACTGACGATCAAGGGGCAGGAGGCGTTTCGCGACGCGGGTGAGTTAGCGCGGCAGCGCGGCAACCCGGTGGTGAACGACGCCCACCTCTTTGCGGCGCTGCTGGCGCAGGATGACGGCGTGGTGCAGCCGCTCCTCCAGAAGGCGGGGCTCAACGTCACCTCGCTGGGGCAGGAGGTCGAGCGCGAGCTCACGCGGTTCCCGTCGCAGAGCGGCGGCGCGGAGCCCACCGTCAGCCGCGAACTCAACCGCGTCTTCGACCGGGCGGAGAAGGAAGCGAAGGAGCTGGGCGATGCCTACGTCTCGACCGAACACCTGCTGCTCGCGCTGGCGGGGGAAAAGGGGACGACCGCCCGCCAGCTGCTGACCGATCAGGGCGTGAGTGGCGGCGATCTGCGCAGCGCACTCGAAGGGGTGCGCGGCTCGCACCGCGTGACCGATCAGTCGCCCGAGGAGAAGTATCAGGCGCTGGAGCGCTACACGCGGAACCTCACCGAGCAGGCCCGCAAGGGGAAGCTTGATCCGGTCATCGGCCGGGACGAGGAGGTGCGCCGGGTGATGCAGGTGCTGTCGCGCCGCACCAAGAACAACCCGGTGCTCATCGGCGAGCCGGGTGTGGGCAAGACCGCCATCGTCGAGGGGCTGGCGCAGCGGATCGTGAACGGCGACGTGCCCGAGTCGCTCCGCAACCGGGAGCTGGTGGCGCTCGACATCGGCCAGCTCCTGGCCGGCGCCAAGTACCGCGGCGAGTTCGAGGAGCGGCTCAAGTCGGTGGTCAAGGAGCTGGTGGAGGCGGAGGGCCGCTATGTCGTCTTCATTGACGAGCTGCACACGATCGTGGGCGCCGGCGCGGCGGAGGGCGCGGTGGACGCATCGAACATGCTCAAGCCCGCGCTCGCGCGGGGCGAGCTCCACGTCGTGGGCGCCACGACGCTGGACGAGTACCGCAAGCACATCGAGAAGGACGCAGCCCTCGAGCGGCGGTTCCAGCCGGTGCTGGTCGGCGAGCCGAGCGTGGCCGACACGATCGCCATTCTCCGCGGGCTCAAGGAAAAGTACGAAGTGCACCACGGTGTACGGATCACCGACAACGCCATCATCGCGGCGGCAACGCTCTCGGATCGCTACATCGGCGACCGCTTCCTGCCCGACAAGGCGATCGACCTCATCGACGAGGCGGCGAGCCGGCTTCGGATCGAGATCGACAGTCTGCCGCAGGAGATCGACGAGGTCGAACGCCGGATCGTCCAGCTCGAGATCGAGCGCCAGTCGCTGCTCAAGGAAAAGGACAAGGCGGGCCGCGAGCGCCGCGAGGCGGTGGAGCACGAAATCGCCGAGCTGCGCGAGCGATCGGCCGGCATGAAGGCCCAGTGGCAGTCGGAAAAGAGCGCCATCGGCGAAATCCAGCAGGTCAAGGCCGAGGTTGAGTCGCTGCGCACCGAGGTGGACCAGGCCACACGCCGGGGCGATCTGCAGAAGGCGGCGGAGCTGCGCTATGGCCGCATCCCCGAGCTCGAGCGGCGCCTCGCCGAGGACCAGACCCGCCTCAGTGAGGTCCAGGAGAAGGCGCGCTACCTGAAGGAGGAGGTGGACGCCGAGGACATCGCGGAGATCGTGGCGCGGTGGACCGGCATACCGGTCTCCAAAATGCTCGAATCCGATCGCGAGCGGCTCACCAAGCTCGAAGCGGAGCTCGGCCGCCGCGTTGTGGGGCAGCAGGCGGCGGTCACGGCCGTGGCCAACGCCGTGCGACGGAGCCGGGCCGGCCTGCAGGACATCAACCGTCCCACCGGTTCGTTCATCTTCCTGGGGCCCACCGGTGTCGGGAAGACCGAGACGGCACGGGCGCTGGCGGAGTTCCTGTTCGACGATGAGCGCGCGATGGTACGGCTGGACATGTCGGAGTACATGGAGAAGCACTCCGTGGCCCGGATGATCGGCGCGCCGCCGGGATACGTGGGCTATGAGGAGGGGGGCCAGCTCACCGAGGCGGTCCGCCGCCGGCCCTACAGCGTGATCCTGTTCGACGAGATCGAGAAGGCGCACCCCGACGTCTTCAACCTGCTGCTCCAGATTCTGGACGACGGGCGGCTGACCGACAGCCAGGGCAGGGTGGTGGACTTCCGGAACGCCGTGATCATCATGACGTCCAACATCGGGAGCCAGTACATCGTGGACGCCGGCGAGGCGTCCGCCGAGGCGTGGGACAGGGTCGAGGCGTCGGTCCGGAACGAGCTCCGCCTGCACTTCCGCCCGGAGTTCCTCAACCGCGTGGATGACATCATCGTGTTCCGGCCCCTCACGCGCGAGGACCTGACGCACATCGTCGCGCTGCAGCTGGCCCACCTGGAGAAGATGCTGGATGCTCGGCACCTCCATATCCGGATCACGCCGGAGGCGCGCGAGTGGCTCGCGGTGAAGGGCTACGACCCCGTGTATGGTGCGCGGCCGCTCAAGCGCGTCATCCAGGCCGAGCTCCAGAATCCGTTGGCCATGGCGGTGCTGGAGGGCCGCTACCACGACGGTGATACGATCGTGGTCGAGCGCATCGGCGAGAAGCTCGGCTTCTCGTCGGCGCCCACTGCGGCGCAGGCGGCCGGTGCGTAGAGGCACGCCGTCGCCGGCCGACCTCGCCGGGATCGAGCGTGCGCTCCGCCTTGCCCGCTCCGCCGCCGTCCGCGAGGAAGTGCCGGTGGGTGCGGTGATCGTCCGCGATGGCGAGGTACTGGCCGAGGCGTACAACGAGACGATTCATCGCCGCGACCCGACGGCCCACGCCGAGCTGCTCGTCATCCAGCGCGCGCTGGCGGCGGCGGGTGAGGAGCGGCTGGCGGACGCGACGCTGTACGTGACGCTCGAGCCGTGTGCCCAGTGCGCCGGCGCGATCGTGCTCGCGAGGATCGCGCGGGTCGTGTTCGGCGCCCATGACGCGCGCGCGGGCATGGCGGGCTCGGTGTACGACCTGCTCCGGCATCCGCGACTCAACCACCGGCCGGAAGTCGTGGGGGGACTGATGGCGGAGGAGTGCGGGGACCTGCTGCGCCGGTTTTTCAGCGCGCGACGCTGATCGGACCGATGCCACGCCGCTTGTTCCGGTCGCCGGTTCCCTCTATTTTTCGCCCGCCAAGGACAAGTGTCCGAGGACAGGTGTCCGAGTGGTTGAAGGAACCGGTCTCGAAAACCGGCATGCCCGCAAGGGTATCGTGGGTTCGAATCCCACCCTGTCCGTCCAGCTCCATCGGTTCGCGGCTAGGTGCATCGGCAGCAGTGTGCGCCGGTGTGGCGTGCAGGCCGCAAACGTGTCCGAAGCGCGGTGCGGCGCCGGCTTCTGGATGCAGTCAGCACTCTCCGCCGCTGGCCCATGAGTTGCAGTGCGCCGGTGGCAATGACCGCAACGCCAGTCTTCACCAGACCGCCGACAGCGCTTTCGCCGTCGACCGGCGAGCGCCCCCGTGTTGCCCCGCTCGACGGCCTGCGCGGCGTGGCGATTCTGCTCGTCATGCTGTATCACCTCCCCATGCAAGGCGGCGGACGCATCGCCCGCGACATCGCGATCCTCGGCCGGTGCGGTTGGGTCGGGGTGGATCTGTTCTTTGTGCTCTCCGGTTTCCTGATCACCGGCATTCTCTACGACGCGAAGGAGCGCGACGGATACCTGCGCCGATTCTACCTCGCGCGTGTCCTCCGCATCTTCCCGCTCTACTTTGCCGCACTCATCGTATGCTTTGCACTGCTGCCTGCGCTGCACCTCGTCCGCGGGGCGGCGGAGGCCGGCAGCGCCGCGCGGGGCTCCGCCTGGTGGTTCTTTCTCTACCTGCAGAATGTGCGGATGGCGATCAACATTCATTCGGTCCCGCCGTACATGCAGCATTTCTGGTCGCTGGCCATCGAGGAGCAGTTCTACCTGATCTGGCCCTTCGTGGTTCTGGCCTGTTCCCGCGAGCGGCTGATCCGGCTCACCCTCGGCGCCGTTGCGGCCGCGGTACTGCTGCGCATGATGCTGGTCGCGGGACGGGTGGACCCGCTCACCCTCTATGTGCTCACGCCCACCCGGCTCGATGGTCTGGCCCTCGGCGCATACGTCGCGCTCGTCGCGCGTGGGCCGCGCGTGTCGTCCCTCCGTTGGCTCCGCGCCGCCGGGGCCGCCGCGCTGCTGCTGCTCGGCTTCTTTGTCTGGCGCGATCACGCCCTCAATATTCTGGCCAGTCGATCCCTCGAGGTCATCGGTTACACGCTTGTGTCCCTGGCGGCGGCCGCCGCGCTGGAGTGGGCGCTGCGGGCGCGGCTCGATTCGATCGGCGGCCGCATCGCCTCCAGCCGCCTGCTGGTCTGGCTGGGCCGGCGAAGCTACGGGATCTACGTGATTCACTTTCCCGTATTTCTGCTGCTCCAGGCCGACGGCTTCACGCTCGCGGCACTCGCCCGCCGGCTCGGTTCGTGGAGTGAAGCGACGATCGGGTTTCTGCTGGTGGCCGGCGGACTCACGCTGCTCCTTACCGTGCTGAGCTGGCGGCTGCTGGAAGCGCCGGCCCTTCGGCTCCGGCACCGGCTCGGCGCGCCACGAGCCGTTGCGGCTGACGGATAGCCGGGATTAGCCTCCGGGTGTGAGGGACGCACCGCCGCCCCAGCCAAGGCCAGCCATGAGTTATGTCAGCGATCACCTGTTGCCCGGCGAGCATGTCGTCCATCGGACCCACCTCCACTGGGTGATATTCCGCTGGAGCCTGCTCGTCGCGGTGCTGGCTGTGGCCGCCGCCGTTGGCCTGCAGCTCATTCATGTCCCCCCCGACGATACGATCTGGCAGCTGATCGTGCCGGCTGGCCTGATCGTGCTGGCCGGGCTTCTCGCCATCGGCCCGATAATTCGGCGGTCGGCCTCGGAGTATGCCGTCACCGACAAGCGCGTCATCGTCAAGCGTGGCGTGATCCAGCGGGACTCGCTGGAAACGCTCCTCACCAAGGTTGAGGCGATCGGAGTGGACCAGACGCTCGCCGGCCGGATGCTGGGCTTCGGCACCATTACCATTGTCGGCACCGGCGGCACCCGGGAGACGTTCGATCGGATCGCGGCGCCGCTGGAGTTTCGCCGGCAGGTGCAGTCGCAGATCGTGGTCAACGAAGACCGGCGCATGGTGCCCGCGGGCGAGCCGCTGCCGGCGGCGGGCCGGGTGGAGCGCGAGTGCCCCTACTGTGCGGAGCGGATTCTGGCGCGGGCCCAGGTCTGCCGGTTCTGCGACCGCGCGGTGACACCGCTGGAATGAAAGGACGGCGCGCATGATCCTGCATCACCTTCTGTTCGCAACGGCGGTGGCCATGCCTCCGCCACAGGCGCCGCTGTTCGGCACCGGCGGCGCCGGCGACTGCGTGGCCACCGGCGTCTGCCCGGCGCCGGCCGCACCCGCCGGCGCGCTCTTCCTCGCCACCGGTCTGGTCGCCTTCGGCGCCGCCGGCCTCCGGCAGGAGCGTCGGCAGGAGCGTCGGCAGCGCCGGGGCGCGGCGTCCGGCGCGCACCGCGCGGAGGTCTGATGGCCGGTATGCCGCGGGATCTGATCTACGTGGGACTCAAGGGGTCGGTGGCCGCGCTCGACCGCTCGACCGGGATCCAGCGCTGGCGGACCAGGCTCAAGGGCGGACAGTTCGTCAGTCTGGTGGGCGATGGCGCGCGCATCTACGCCGCGACGATGGGCGAGACGTTCTGCCTCGATCCGGTGACCGGGTCGGTCCTCTGGCGCAACACGATGCCGGGCATGGGCCTCGGCGTCGCCAGCCTGCTCGGGCCCGGCGGTGAGCGGAGCGGCGAGCCCGAGCCGGCCGCGCTCACCGCCCAGCGGCAGGCGGCGGCGGGCAAATAGCTCTTGCCGGCCCGGCGGTGTCGCCGGTAAGTTGCCGCCGCGCCGGCATGCGACCGGCGGCAGCAGCATCTGGACAGGTGGCCGAGTGGTTTAAGGCGCACGCCTGGAACGCGTGTGTACTTGAAAGGGTACCGTGGGTTCGAATCCCACCCTGTCCGTCCGCGGCGAGCGACCTTCGGGTCGCCCGTTTGCGCGTGCGACAGGCAAGGTTGCTTTGCGTCCCGCGCCACGATAGCTTCTCGCCTCGACATGACTACCCGAGCCCCGCTCCTCGACGATACCGCCATCGCCCGCGCCCTCGCGCGGATGGCGTCGGAGATCGTGGAGCGCTGCCGCGGGACCGAGGATCTGGTGCTCATCGGCATCCAGCGCCGCGGCGTCGAGCTGGCCTACCGGCTCAAGCGGCTGATCGACCGGGTTGAACACGGCAATATCCCCTGCGGCAAGCTCGACATCACGCTCTATCGCGACGACCTTCAGACCATCGGGCCGCGCCCCGTCGTGGGCGAGACCCAGCTGCCTGATCTCGACGGGCGCACCGTGGTCATCGTGGACGACGTGCTGTACACCGGACGCACCGTGCGCGCCGCGCTCGACGAGTGCGCCGACTTTGGCCGACCGCGGCGGGTGCTCCTCTGCGTGCTGATCGACCGCGGCGGGCGGGAGCTGCCCATCCAGGCCGACATCGTCGGCCGGGCCCTGACGGTGGGACCCGACGAGCGGGTGGATGTCTTCGTCTCCGAGCTCGACGGACGCGACGCGGTCGAGCTCGTGCGGGACAGCTGAGTGGCGCCGCTCGGCAAGGACCTGGTAGGCCTCGAGCCGCTCAGCGCCGAGCAGATCCGCATCATCCTCGACACCGCCGAGCCCTTCAAGGAAGTGAGCGAACGCGCCATCAAGAAGGTCCCGGCGCTCCGCGGCAAGACCATCGTCAATCTCTTCTTCGAAGCCAGCACTCGCACCCGCATCTCGTTCGAGTTCGCCGAAAAGCGACTCAGCGCCGACACCGTGAACGTGGCGGCGTCCGGCTCGTCGGTGTCCAAGGGCGAGACGCTCGTCGATACCGCGCGCAACCTCGAGGCGATGCGGATCGACATGGTCGTCATTCGCCACGGCTCCTCGGGGGCTGCGCAGTTCCTCGGCCAGCGCATCGCATCGAACGTCATCAACGCGGGTGACGGCAAGCACGAGCACCCGACCCAGGCCCTGCTCGATCTGCTCACGCTGCGCGACCGCTTTGGCCGAATCGCCGGACTCAAGGTGGCCATCTGCGGCGACGTCCTGCACAGCCGGGTGGCCCGGAGCAACATCTGGGGCCTGACCAAGCTGGGCGCCGAGGTTGCCGTGTGCGGGCCCGCGACGCTGCTCCCGCGGGACATCCGGGAGATGGGCGTCACCGTTCTGCCGCGCATCGAGGACGCGATCGCGTGGGCTGACGCGCTCAATGTTCTCCGCTTGCAGCTCGAGCGGATGACGGCGGGCTTCATCCCGTCGCTGCGGGAGTACAACCGGGTCTTCGGCGTCACCAGCGAGCGGCTGGCGCGCGCACCGCAGGAGCTCCTCATCCTGCATCCGGGTCCGATGAACCGCGGCGTCGAGATCGACAGCGACGTGGCCGACGGCCCGCACAGCGTCATTCTTCCCCAGGTCACCAACGGCATCGCCGTGCGCATGGCGGTGCTCTATCTGCTGGCTGGGGGCGCGCCCGGCCCGGACCAGACGGCGGCAGGAGACGAGCGATGAGCCATCCGATCCTCATTCGCGGTGGCCGGGTGATCGACCCCTCGCGCGGCGGTGACGGCGTGGCCGATGTGCTCGTCTCCGGTGGACGGATCGAGGCGGTGGGCCGCAACATTCCGGCCGGCGATGGCGTCACGGTGATCGAAGCCGCCGGCAAGGTGGTGGCGCCGGGACTGGTGGACCTGCACGTCCATCTCCGCGAGCCGGGCCAGGAAGACGTCGAGACCGTGGCGTCCGGCGCGATGGCCGCCGCGGCCGGCGGGTTCTCCGCTGTCTGCGCCATGCCAAACACCGATCCGGTCACCGACAACCAGGCGGCGGTGGGCTTCATCGTGAGCCAGGCGCAGCGCGCGGCTCGCGCGCGGGTCTATCCGATCGGCGCGGTGTCACTGGGCCAGAAGGGACAGCAGCTGGCGGAGTTCGGCGAGCTGGTGGGTGCCGGGGCTGTCGCCGTGAGTGACGACGGCAAGCCGGTGGTCTCGAGTCACCTGATGCGCACGGCGCTCGAATATGCGCGCACGTTCGGCATCCCGGTGGCGGACCATTGCGAGGATCCGACGCTGGCTGCGGGCGGCGCCATGCACGAAGGCCTGGTCTCCACCCGGCTGGGGCTCAAGGGAATTCCGGCGGCGGCGGAAGAGATCATGGTGGCGCGTGACATCATTCTCGCGGAGCTCACCGGCGGCCACGTGCACCTCTGCCATATGTCCACCCGCGGCTCGGTGGAGCTGATCCGCCGCGCCAAGGCGCAAGGACTGCGGGTGACGGCGGAGGCATGCCCCCATCACTTCTCGCTGACCCACGAGCGGTGTGCAGGCTACGACACCAACGCCAAGATGAACCCGCCGCTCCGCGAAGCGGCCGATCGCGAGGCGATCCGCCAGGGACTGAAGGACGGGACGATCGACGTGATCGCCACCGATCACGCGCCGCACCATTACGACGCCAAGGAGCGGGAGTTCGACGACGCGCCCAACGGGATCATCGGCCTCGAGACTGCGCTCGGCCTCGCCATCACTGAGCTGGTGGACGGCGGCGTGCTCACGCTCCCCGAGCTCGTCGACCGGATGAGCACCACGCCCGCGCGGATCTTCAGCCTGCCGGGCGGTACGCTTGCGGTCGGCGCGCCGGGCGATGTGGTGGTGTTCGATCCCACCGTCGAATGGGAGGTCCGCCCCGAGGCTTTCTACTCCAAGAGCCGCAACACGCCGTTTGCCGGACGGCGGTTGCGGGGTCGGACGGAGACGACCATCGTTCGGGGAGAGATCGTCTTCCAGCTCAGCTGAGCCGGGATCTCCGCTCCGCCCTTTGACATGCCAGCCGCCGCCGCGCGGCCGCGCTGCAATGTCCGTCGCGTCCCGTCTCCGCGTGTGTGTGTTGCAGTTGGCAGAGACGCGTTACATTGGAACGGAGTCCACCGCCGCCGCCGTCGAGTGAAAGGTCCCTCAATGGTCAAGCCCACCGCAGAGTCCGGATCCGCCATCGAAAAGCTCCTGCAGGAGCGGAACCAGTACGAGCAGTGGCTCGCACGGCTCTCCGAGGCCGGCAGCAGCGCCCCCGATGCTGTGCGCCAGCGCGTGCGCACCGACTACGAGGCACGGCTCCAGGCGGTCATGGATGAGCTGCGGACCCATATCGACACGGTGAACGCCGACCTCGAGCGGTTCCGCACGGCGGAATCGGAGTTGCAGGGGCGGGAATCGGAGGCGCAGGAGCGGATCGCCGAGGCCGAGGTTCGCCACGCGGTCGGGGAATTCGAGGAGTCGCGCTGGCAGGAAATCAGCGACGAGTCGAACCGGGTGCTGAACGAGATCCGGGAGGAGCTGCTGCAGGTGCGCGCCGAGATCACCCGGTTGGCCGAGGTGCAGGGCGTGATCAGCGCGCCACCGGCTGAGGAGGTGCTGGAGCCGGAACCCGAGCCCGAACCCGCACCCTCCGAGCCGGAGCCGGTGGCGGAAGTCGCGTCGCCTGAGCTGGCGGCCCCGCCCGAGGCGCCCCGCTTCGTTCCCCCGGCGGCGCCGGCCACCGCCGCAGCCGGCGGCCCTCCCGGCGATGAGCTGGCGTTCCTCAAGTCGGTGACCGGTGGCGACACGGGGATCCGGCCGCGCCAGTCGGGCGGGCACGCGGCACAAACCGAAGTGGCATCGCCGCCGGCTGCGGCAGCGGCCGCGGCCAAGGCGGCGGCACCGGTCCAGGCCAAGACGCTCAAGTGCGGCGAATGCGGGACGCTCAACCGGCCCACGGAATGGTACTGCGAACGCTGCGGCGCGGAACTCGCGGCGCTCTAGTGCCGATCGTTCAAGTGGTGATGTACCAGTAGGTTGATGCGACGACCTCATCTTACATGTGAGCTTGGACTCCGGCATGCAAAGCGGGGGCGACGCACTGCGTCGCCCCCGCTGACCTGTCGGCTGGCCTGACTACTTCGCGGTGGCCTTCGCAACGACCTTGGCGAGGCGGCTCTTCTGCCGAGCCGCGGCGTTCCGATGGATCAGATTCTTGCGCCCGGCGCGGTCGAGCAGCTTGACCGCGTCAGCATACGCCGCCGGCGCGTCATTCGCGGCCGCGCTGCGGACCTTCTTGACCGCGGTGCGGAGCTGACTGCGCTGGGTGCGGTTGCGCGCGGTGGCTCCCTTGGCCTGACGCATGCGCTTCTTGGCGGACTTGATTCTCGGCACAACGATCCCGGGTGCGAAGTAGACGTGGCAACTGCCGATCACACGAGCCCGGCAGTATACCCGTGATCGCCCGCAACGTCAAGCGGGATGGGCTTTTGACTTGCCCACGCCGGGCGTTTAACCTTCCGCCGGACCTTCCACAGGACGACCCGCCCTGGACCAGTTGCCCAGCCGACCGAACCCGCACGAGCGCGCCGTCTTCGCCCTGACCGCCGGCCCCCGGCGTTCCGCATGACCGCGCCCGCCGGCCAGACCACCGCACTGGGCGCCGGTCCGGCGTTCGTCGTCGAGCTCGACGCCTTTTCGGGTCCGCTCGATCTCCTGCTGCATCTGCTCCGGGAGGAGCGGATCGAGATCGCGGACATTCCCATCGCCCGCATCGCGGATCAGTTCCTCCGGTCGATCCACGCGCTCGGGCTCAACCAGGCGGCCGACTATCTCGACATGGCCAGCCGTCTGCTGCGGCTCAAGGTGCAGATGCTGCTGCCGCGGCATTCGGAGGAGGACGGCTGGGAGGACCCGCGTGCGGAACTGGTCCGCCGGCTGCTGGAGTACCAGCAGATCCGGGAGATCGCCATCTGGATGGGGCGCTCCGCCGAGCGCCGGGCCGAGCGCCATGCCCGCGCGTATCTGCCGCCGCCGCCGGCACTGCCCCCGCCGCCGCTGACGCTGGACATCCTCGACCTGCTCCAGGCGGTGGAGCGCGTCATCGCCGCGATCCCGTCGCCAGTGCTGCACAACGTGGTCGCCCGTCCGCTCGATGTGGAGTCGGCAACGCGCCGCATCGAGGCGTTGCTGGCCGAACGCGATGAGATCGGCTGGATCGAGGCGCTCGGCCCGCGGCCGACGATCGTGGACCTGCTCTCCACGCTGCTCGCCGTCCTGGAGCTGGCCAGGCGCGGCGCGCTCCATATCTCGCAACCGGCGCCGTTCTCGCCGATGGTCATTGCCCGTGACGCCTCTCGCTCAGCTGCTTGAAGCCGCGCTGTTCTCCGCGCCCCGTCCGCTTACCGTGGAAGAGCTGGGCACGCTCGACGCCGATGCGACGCATGCGGACGTGCGCGTCGCCCTGGAACAGCTGCGCGAGCACTACGACTTTGACCAGCACGGCGTCGAGCTCCTCGAGCTCGCGGGCGGCTACCAGATCCTCACGCGGCCGGTGCATGCCGCCGCGATCGAGCGCGCACAATTCTCGGTCCGGACGCCGCGGCTCACCCCGGCAACCCTCGAGACGCTCGCCGTGATTGCCTATCGTCAGCCGGTGGGCCGCGCCGAGATCGAGGAGATCCGCGGTGTCTCGGCGGGCGGCGTGCTGCGCTCGCTGCAGGAGCGCGGGCTGATCGAGGTGGTGGGTCGCTCCGAGGGGCTCGGGCGGCCGCTGCTCTACGGCACGGCGCCGCTCTTCCTCGAGCTGCTAGGACTGCGCGACATCACCGATCTGCCCAAGGCGGAGGAGCTGACGATCGCCCTGCAGCCGCATGTGGCCACCGGGGACACCGAGGGCGCCAGCATGAGCATCGCGGCGGAATCATGAGCGAGATGCGGCTGCAACGCGCATTGGCCCGCGCCGGTGTCGCATCACGGCGCGCGGCCGAGGAGCTGATCGAGGCCGGCAAGGTCCGGGTGGACGGCAAGGTCGCCACCCTCGGCAGCAAAGTGGACCCTGATCGGCAGAAGATCACCGTCGGCGGCCGCGCGGTCAGCCAGGTGGAGCGTCGCTGGCTCGCCTTCCACAAGCCGCTCGGCGTGGTCACCACCGCGAGCGACGACGAGGGGCGCCGCACGGTCCTCGACTTCGTGCCCGATCCCAAGGGGCTGACCTACGTGGGCCGGCTGGACGTGATGACGACCGGGCTCCTGCTGCTCACCACCGACGGCGAGGCGGTCAATCGGCTGACCCATCCGCGCTACCGGATCCCGCGCCGCTACACCGCGCTGGTCCATGGCCGTTCGATCGCGGAGATCACAGCGGCGGTACGGGGGAGCGTCGTCGTGGACGGGCGCGCGGTGGAACCGGCGGAGGTGCGGGTGCGTCCGGGCACGGACGGCCGGAGCATCGTGGATCTGACGCTGCAGGAGGGTCGCAACCGGATCGTGCGACGCTGGTGCGAGGCGCTCGGGCTGAAGGTGGAACGCCTGGCGCGACTCTCCTATGGTCCGGTGCGGCTGGGCACGCTGCCGGTGGGACGATACCGGCCGCTGACACCGGCCGAGGAGCGGGCGATCTACCGCGCGGTGCGGCTCGACCCGGCCAACGACTGACATTCCGGAGGAGATGATGGGCGAAGCCACCACCATGGGCACCGTGGACGTCGCGATGCTGCAGCGAGTCGGCAAGGAAGTGGGACGCCGGATCGTGGGGCAGGACGTGATGGTCGAGCGATTGCTCATCGGGATGCTGACGGGCGGCCACATCCTGCTCGAGGGGGTTCCCGGCCTGGCCAAGACGCTGGCCGTGCGGACGCTCGCCGAAATCATCCACGCCTCGTTCTCGCGGATCCAGTTCACCCCCGATCTGCTGCCGGCCGACGTGATCGGCACCATGGTGTTCGACCAGAAGACGCAAGACTTCTACGTCAAGAAGGGCCCGCTCTTTGCCAACATCATCCTGGCCGACGAGATCAACCGCGCGCCCGCCAAGGTGCAGGCGGCGCTCCTCGAGGCGATGCAGGAAAAGCAGGTTACGATCGGCGGCACCACCTTCACGCTCGAGGAGCCCTTCCTCGTCCTGGCGACGCAGAACCCGATCGAGAGCGAGGGCACGTATCCGCTGCCGGAGGCGCAGCTCGACCGCTTCATGCTGAAGGTCCGCGTCGGCTACCCCACGCGCGACGAGGAGAAGGAAGTGCTGCTCCGGATGAGCAGCGGCCATGCCATCGCGATCCAGCGCCTGCTCACGCCAGAGACCATCCTCGAGGCGCGGCGGGTGATCGCCGATCTCTACATGGATCAGAAGGTGGTGGACTACATCGTCGACCTGGTGCGTGCCACACGGGATCCGGCGAGCGTGGGGCTCAGCGACCTGCGGCCGCTCATCGCCTTTGGCGGCTCGCCCCGCGCGTCCATTTCGCTGGCCCAGGCTGCCCGGGCCCACGCTTTTCTCCGGGGCCGCAACTACGTCGTCCCGGAAGACGTCCGCGCGCTGGCGCCCGACGTGCTGCGGCACCGGGTGGTCCTCACCTTCGAGGCGGAAGCGGAGGACATGAGCAGCGATGCCGTGGTCAGCCGGATCCTCGACGCCGTGAAGGTGCCGTAGCGGCGCCATCCCTCGACGCTGCCGCCTCCCATGCCTCCCATTTCTCCCGACGTCCTCCGCCAGGTCAAAGGCATCGAGCTCCGCACCCGCGGACTGGTCACGTCGCTCTTTGCCGGCGAGTACCGGTCCGTGTTCCGCGGCCAGGGCATGGAGTTCGCCGAAGTGCGGGCCTACGAGCCGGGCGATGACTTCCGGGCCATCGACTGGAACGTGTCCGCCCGTCTTGCCAGTCCGTACGTCAAGACGTTCACCGAAGAGCGGGAGCTCACGCTGATGCTGGTGGTGGACCAGTCGGGGTCCACCCACTTTGGCGAGCCGGTCACCAAGGGCGCGCTCGGCGTGGAAGTCGGCGCGGTGCTGGCGCTCGCCGCCGCGCACCACAACGACCGCGTCGGTGCACTGCTGTTCGCGGACGAGGTCGAGCGCGTCGTGCCACCCGCCAAGGGGCGCCGCCACGCGCTCCGGGTGATCCGCGATCTGGTGGCGTTCGCCCCTGAGGGCAAGCGGACCAACCTTGCCGCCAGTTTGCTCTACGCCAGCCGCCTGCTGCGCCACCGCGCCATCGTTGCCGTGCTCTCCGATTTCCTTGCGGAGGGATGGGACAAGCCGCTCCGGCGCCTCGCGGCGCGGCACGAGATCGTCGCCATCGTAATCGAGGACCCCCGCGAGCTGGAGTTGCCGGAGTCCGGCTGGGTCGAGCTGGTGGACGCGGAATCGGGGCAGCGCGTACTGGTGGACACCGGCAACCGCGACGTGCGAGAGCGACTCCGGGCACTGGCCGAGCGGCGCCGCTCCGAGCGAACCCGAATGCTCGGTGCGGCCGGTGTGGACCAGATCCTTCTGCGTACCGATCGCCCGTACGCGCTCCCGCTCAGGCAGGCGTTTGCGCGGCGGGCGCGCCGGCTGCGGCGCGGATGATCACGCTGCTGCTGGCGCTGCTGGTGCAGGCGCGGCCCCCGACCGTCGGCGACACGCTCTGGGTCACCCGGCAGGTCACCGTGCCGCGCGGCCAGACCGTGCGTCCGGCCGGCTGGGAGCTGAGCGGAGACGTTGAGCTGCTGGGCCGGCCGCGGGTCACCACGGTCAACGGCGTCGTCGAGGTGGCGTACCCGGTCGTCGTCTGGACCGCCGGATCGCATACGGTTCATGTTCCCGGGCCGCTGCTGCTGGCGGCGGACGGCGGCGTGGACTCGCTGCCGGCGGCCGACACGACGCTGGTGGTGGCCAGTGTGCTGCCGGCCAACGCGCCCGACAGCGCGCTCCATCCCCAGCCGGTCGCGGGGCTGGTGCATCGGCGCGTCGTCGCGTGGCTGCCCGTCGCCATCCTGCTCGCGGCTGCATTCATCCTGCTGGTGCCGCTCCACTGGTGGTGGCGCCGCCGCGGTCAGCCGGCGGCCACCGCGGCGCGCCGTCCGGTGGTCGAGCCGCCGCTCGCGCGCTGGGCTGAGGCCGGCGAGTCCCGGACCGTGCTCGCGGTGGCCGCGGCGCGCCTCCGTCGGGCGATCGCCGCTCGGCTGCCCGCCGCACACCCGGGACTCGACACCCCAGCCGTCGTGAACCAGCTCGGCGCCGCGCCGGCCGACTGGCCCGTCGCCGACATTGCGGACACGCTCGCGGCGCTCGATGCCGCACGCTTCGGCGGTGAGCCGCCCGACGGGGCGCTGGCCCTGTTTGCCCGCGCGATGGAGCTGGCCGGCCGTGTCAGCGCGGCGGAGACGCCGGCATGACGTTCGCACGCCCGTGGCTTCTCCTGCTCCTGCTGACGCTCGTCGTCTGGTGGTGGCGTCGCCGCCGGCGGAGCTCCGCGGTCTCCTACAGCGACGTGTCGCTGCCGGCCGCGGCCGCGCGATCGCCCTGGTGGACCCGGATGCCGGTAGTCTTTCGCGGGCTCGCGATGGGTGCGTGGATCATCGGCGCGGCGGGGCCGCGGCTGGGCGGTGACACCATCGAGACGAAGAAGGAAGGCATCGCGATCGTGATTGCGATCGACATCTCCAGCAGCATGCTTGCGGAGGACTTTGCGCCGTCCAACCGTCTCGAGGTCGCCAAGCGGGAGGCCGTCAGTTTCATTCGCGGGCGGCAGGCCGACCGCATCGGTCTCGTGGCCTTTGCGGGTGAGGCACTTACCCAGGTGCCGGTCACGCTGGACTATGCCGTCGTCGAGCAGGCCGTGATGGACCTCCGCATCGGCAGTCTCGAGGACGGCACCGCGATCGGCAGCGGACTCGCCATCGCGGTCAACCGCCTGCGGCACACGCCCAACCGGTCGAAGGTGGTGCTCCTCCTCACCGACGGGGAAAACAACAAGGGGCTGATCGATCCGCGGACCGCGGCGGCGACGGCCTCGGCGTACGGCGTCAAGGTGTACACCATCGGTGTGGGGACCATCGGCGAGGCGCCGATACCCACCGGCCGCGGGGCCGGTGGGTTCCGGTATGAGATGCTGCCGGTCCGGATCGACGAGCCGTTGCTGCGGGAGATCGCGCAGGAGACGGGTGGCCGCTATTTCCGCGCGACCGACAGCGAGGCGCTCGACCGCATCTTCCACCAGATCGATCAGCTGGAGAAGACCCCGATTCAGGTGACGCGGTACGCGCGGTACGACGAGGAGACGCGGCCGCTGATCCTGCTGGGTCTGGGCGCGCTCGCGCTCGAGCTGCTGGTCAGTGCCACGCTCGTGGTGCGCGTTCCATGATTTTCGACGCGCCGCTGCTGCTCGCGTTGGCGCCGCTGGTGGCGCTGCTGGTGGCCGGCCTGGTCTGGCTCGCGCGCCGCCGCCGCGTGCGGCTCGCGTCGGCCTGGTCGGCGTCGCTTGGTGCGCTGGCGCGGGCGCGTGGGCGCTGGGCGCCACTGCTCTTTGCGCTGGTGGCGCTGCTTGCGATCGTGGCGCTCGCGGGTCCCCGCGGCGGCCGCGCCGAAGTCACCACGCGCACCCACGCGCTGAGCATCGTGATGGCCGTCGACATCAGCCGCTCGATGCTGGCGGAGGACGTCAAGCCCAGCCGGCTCGGCCGGGCGGTGCGCGAGGCGCGGCGCCTGCTCGACGATTCGCCGGGAGACCGGGTCGGGCTCATCGCCTTCGCGGGACGCAGCTACATCCTGGCGCCGCTCACCGTCGATGGCGCGGCGGTGCGGCTCGACCTCGATGCGCTCGACCCGGACCTCGCGAGCGAGGGGGGGACGAGTCTCGCCTCGGTGCTCGCGCAGGGCGCCGAGCTGCTGGGCGGTACCGGGGAAGTGTCCGATCGCGTGCTCGCCGTCTTCACCGACGCCGAGGCGCACGACTCGCTGGCCGATGTCGTCGCGGCAGCGAAAGCGCTCAAGGACGCCGGTGTGCGGCTCGTACTCGTGGCGGAGGGCGGGACCCGTCCGGCCCGGATCCCCATCCGCGACTCGGCCGGCACGCTGCTAAAGTACCAGCAGGACGAATCGGGCGCCGTCGTCGAGACCGCACGGCGCGACGACGTGCTGCGCGCCGTTGCGGATGCGGCCGACGGCTCGCTCATCGCCGCCGATCTTCCTGACCAGGCTGGTGCCATTCGCGATCTGCTCGCCCGCTACAAGCGCAGCCCGTCCGCCGAGACCCGCACCACCGATCTCGTGCCGCGCGCGTGGATTCCGCTGCTGGCCGCCGTGCTCTTCCTCCTGCTGTATACGTTGACGCGGCGGGGGACCGCGCTGGTCGCGCTGGCCGGCCTGGTGGTCCTGGCGCGCGGTGCCCAGGCCCAGCGACCGACGCCCGGCGAACGGGCAATGGCGGAGGGCCAGCCGACCGAGGCCGCCACGGCGTTTCTCGACGAGGCCCGTGCCGGCGCGGCGCGTGACACGTCGTTCTACAACGCGGGCACCGCCGCGCTTAAGGCCGGCCGGCTCGACGTCGCCAAGGGCGCGTTGACCGAAGCCGCCAAGTCGCTCGATCCCGGACTGCGCTACCGCGCCCTGTACAACCTGGGCGTGGTCGCGCTCCTCGCTGCCAAGGCCGACTCGACCCATCGCGACGAGCTCCTCGACGAGGCGAGCGGTCGCCTCCGGGATGCGCTGATGCTCCAGCCATCGTCGGAGCGCGCCAAGTGGAACCTGGAACTCGCCGAGCGCCATCGCCCGCCGCCGCCGCCGCAGAGTGGGGGCGGGGGCGGAGGGGGCGGCGGCGGGAAGCCCAAGCCGCCCCCGCCGGCGGAGCAGCCGGCGGCTGGCGGGCTCTCCCGCAATCAGGCGGAGCAGATTCTGAACTCGATGGAGCGCCAGGAGCGGGCGACCCGTGCCGACCAGCAGCGCCGCTCGCAGACCAACTCGACCGCTGGAGTGCAGGATTGGTAGCCCTCATGCTGGCAGTGGCCCTGCTGCAGGGCGGGCCGTCGCTCACCGCGTCGGTCGATCGCGATCACGTCGCGATCGGCGACGAGGTGGTGCTCACCGTGCGCGCCGTGAGCCGGTCGCTGGATCCGATGCAGGTCACGCTCCCGCCGCTGCCCGGATTCGAGATCGTCGGCCGCTCGGAGCAGACCGAGGTCTCCATGGGGGCGGGCCCGACCCGCACGACCACGCTGGAGGTGACGCTGCGTGCGCTCCGCGCCGGGAAGTGGCCGCTGGGGCCGGTCCGGGCGCGCCAGGGACAAGAGATACTCCAGACCGGCACACTCGACGTGACCGTGGCTGCGGGATCGGGCACGGCGACGGCCACGACATTGAGTGCACGCGTCCGGCGGGTGCTCGAGCGGGCGCCGCCACCCAGGCGCCCGGGCAAGGCGGCCGTGGTCGTGCTGGCGTCGGCGGACACGGTCTACGTCGGCGAGCAGGTCGACGTCGTGACCGCAGCATGGTTCCCCCGCGACCTCCGCGCGCAGCTGCGGCGGCCGCCGACTCTGCAACCGCCGGCGGCGGAAGGGGTGTGGAGTTACCCGCAGCCGGTGCCGCTCGGCATCGCCGCCACCCGGAAGGTGGCTGGCGAGTCGTACGATCTCTTCGTGATGCATCAGGTGGTCTTCCCGCTGGTCCCCGGGCCGCTCACCGTGGCCAAGGCGTCGCTCCGCTACAGCGTCCCGATGGCGCTCCAGTTCTTCAGCCAGGAGGAGCAGTTCATGCTGGAGAGCAACGCGGTGACGCTGACGGTGCTTCCGCTCCCGGCAGCCGGCCGACCCGCAGGGTTCAGTGGTGCGGTCGGTCGCGGTCTCGACGTGGCGCGGAGCGTGGCGCCGCCCGCCGGCCGCGTCGGGGAAGCGCTCAACGTGGATGTGTCGGTGAGTGGCGCGGGAAACGTGGCGCTCTGGCCCGCGCCCGACATGCGGTGGCCGGCCAGCGTGCGCGGCTACGTCGATCGCACCGACGACCAGTTGCGGACGACCGACGGACTGTTCGGCGGGACCAGGACGATCCACCAGATCGCGGTACCGGACAGCGCCGGCGTGCTCACGCTCCCCGCGCTGTCCTACCCGTATTTCGATCTTGGCAGCCGCAGCTACCGGGTGGCCACGGTGCTGGCGGCGACGGTCACCGTTGCCCCGGCGGCCGAAGCGTCGACCGCGCGCGCGACGCCACCACCGCTCATGGTGCCCCAACGGCCGGCGCTGCCGCGGCGAGTCGTCACCGGCGTGCCGCACTGGTTGTGGGCGCTGCTCGCGGCGCTTGGGCCCGCCGTGGCACTCGCCGCCGAGCTGCGCTGTCGCCGCCGCCGCCAAGCCGCACCGACATGGCGACCCGACCCCCTCGGCGCCGATCGCCGGCTGCACGCCGCGCTCCGGGCGCTGGTGCCGGATGTCGACCGCTACTCCGGTCCGGCGCTCGCCGCCGCGCTCAGGGCCGCGGGCGTGGATGCGGCACTCGCCACGAAGGTCGCCGCGACCCGCGATGCCTATCTGGCGGCGCGCTACGGGCCGGCCGCGACCGATCGCGAGCGCACCGCGGCGCTGGCCCGCGAGCTCGATGACCTCACGCGTGGGCTCGGAGCCACGTCACGCCGTGGGCCGCGGCGGGCGGCGGCGGCGACGTTGCTGGTCCTGCTCGCCGCGGTTCCGCTGCGTGCCCAGACCAATCCCGAGCAGTTGTATGCCTCGGGCTCGCTCCATGCGGCGGCCGACGGATTCGCCCGGCGGGCGCACGCGGAGCCGAACGTCGCCGCGCACTGGTATGATCTCGGGGCCGCCGAGTATCGGCTGGGTGCCGATGGCGCGGCGACGGCGGCATGGGTGCGTGCACGGCGCCTGGCACCGCGCCGCGCCGACGTGCGCCGGGCGCTGGATCTCCTGCCGGCCCCCGATGATGAGTCGGCCCGCCGCGAGTGGGTGGCGCCGCTTACGCCCGACGAGCTCGCGCTCGCCGCCCTGGCGTGCTGGGTGCTGGGCTGGTCGCTCTTCGTCACCGGTGGGAATCGCATGCGGGCACGGGTCGGGGCCCTGCTGACGGCCGCGGTCATCAGCGGCGGAGCCGCAGTCGGGTTGCGCTTCTGGTACGGCCGCCCGCTGGCGCTGGTGACGGTCGCCGGCCCGCTCCGGCTCTCGCCGCATGGCCGGGCCCCGGAGATCGTGGTGGTCGGATCTGGTGCGGCGGTGCGCCCCGTGCGCGCCGTGCCGGGATGGCGCCTCGTGGCCGCGCCGGACGGTCGCGAGGGATGGCTGCCGGTGGAGGCGCTGGCGCCGGTGGCGGAGTAGATTGCCCCCGATGACCCGCCGCATCGCGATTCTGCCCGACGCCGTCGCCGACCAGATCGCCGCCGGCGAAGTCGTCGAGCGCCCCGCGTCGGTCGTCAAGGAGCTGGTCGAGAACGCGCTCGACGCGGGCGCGCGCCACATCCGGGTCGAGGTGGAGAACGGCGGCAAGACCCGCATCGAAGTGAGCGACGACGGAAGCGGCATGGGCCGGGACGACGCGGTGCTGGCGGTGGACCGTCACGCCACGAGCAAGATCAGGAGCGCCGGTGATCTCGTGGGGGTGGCGACGTTCGGCTTTCGCGGCGAGGCCCTCCCCGCGATCGCGTCGGTCTCGCGCTTTGGTCTCGTGACGTCGGACGGTGGTGCCGAAGCGACGGAGCTCGCGATCGGCGGCGGCCGGATCGATCGCGTGGCCGGCGCAGCCCGGCAGCGCGGCACTACGGTGACGGTTCGCGCCCTGTTCTTCAATACGCCGGCGCGGCGGAAATTCCTGCGCTCCGCCGGAAGCGAAACCCGCGCCATCCAGGAGACGCTCGCCACGCTCGCGCTGGCGCACCCGGAGGCAGGGTTCGAGCTCGAGGTAGACGCCGCGATGCGGCTGGCCATTCCGGCGGGGCAGGACGCGGCGGAGCGGCTCGCCGCCGTCTGGGGCCGGGATCTCGCGGGCACCCTGGTGCCGGTGCGCTATGCCCGCGGGCCGTTTCGCGTGGAGGGTTTTGCCCAGCGTCCGGGTGATGCGCAGCCCACCGGCCGGCGCACCCAGCTCTTCGTCAACGGCCGGCCGTTCAAGGACCACTTCCTGGTCCGGGCCGCGGAGGCCGGATATCGCGCGGCGATTCATCCCGGCGACCGGCCGACGCTCTTTCTGAATCTCGTCGTGGACCCGGCCGAGGTTGACGTCAACGTGCATCCGGCCAAGCTGGAGGTACGGTTTCGTGAGCGGGTGGCGGCGGAGCGCGCGGTGGAGGAAGCGGTGCGTGAGGCGATCGGCGCGCTCGTGGCTGCGGCGCCGATCGGCGACTGGCGCCCGCTGCCGGCCGCACTCGCGGACGGCCCGCCCGCCGCGCCGGCGCCGGGCCAGCTGCCCGGGTTCGGGGACGACGACCCGCCGGGGCCGGCGGATGCACCGGCAGCGAGCGGCCTCCCCACGTTCAGCGTCCCGCTGGTCCAGGTGTTCGACACCTACATCGTCTACGAGGGCGCCGACGGCGTCGTCATCGTGGACCAGCACTCGGCGCACGAGCGGGTGCTGTTCGAGCGGGTGATGGCGCAACTACGGGGGGGGGACGCCGCGGCGCAGCGGATGCTCCTGCCGATGACGATCGAGTTGAACGACGAGGAGCTGGAGGCGGTCGAGGCCCATCGCGAGGCGCTCGCCGAGGTCGGGTACGAAGTCGAGGCATTCGGCGGGAGGACGGTCGTGCTGCATACCGTGCCCGCGCCGCACCCGCGGTTCGACGCGGCGACCTGCTTCCGGGAGATGGTCGCGGACCTCGCACGCGGCCGTTTTGGCGGCTGGGCCAACCGGCTCGAACGGTTTGCCGCCACCTACGCCTGTCGCGCGGCCGTCAAGGCCGGCGACCGGCTGGGGCAGTCGGAGATGCGGGAGCTCCTGCAGCGGCTCTTCGCGACCGAGCTGCCGCCGCATGACGTGCACGGGCGCTCGACCATCGTGCAGTTGCCCCGCGAGGAACTGGAGCGCCGGTTTGGCCGGCGCTAGCGTACCGGTGCTGGTCGGTCCCACCGCCATCGGCAAGACGGCCGTGGCGATGGCCCTGGCCGGGCACTGGCCGGTAGAGGTGATCTCGGCGGATTCGCGCCAAGTCTACCGGCGCCTCGACATCGGCACTGCCAAGCCCAGCGCGCGCGAGCGCGCCCGGGTGGCCCATCACGGCGTGGACCTGATCGATCCCGGCACCCGTTACAGCGCGGGCCGATTTGCGCGGGAGGCGCGTGAGTGGCTGGCCGACGTGGCCGCGCGACAACGCCAGGCGATCGTCGTCGGCGGAACGGGGCTGTACGTCCGGGCGCTGGCCGAGGGGTTGTTCGCGGAGCCGCCGATCGATCCCGGGCTCCGCCGGCGGGTGGATGCGTTCACCACCCGGCTCGACCCGATCGATCTGGTGCGCTGGGCCGGCCGGCTCGATCCCGGGTTCCGTGGCGGCGGCCGCCAGCGCGCTGCGCGGGCCATCGAAGTGGCACTGCTCACCGGCCGACCGCTCACGCATTGGCAGCAGACGGCCCGGGCGCAGGGTGTGATCGAGCCGTGGTACATTGTGCTGACCGCTCCCCGCCCGGTGCTGCATGCCCGGATTCAGCGCCGGGCGGAGGAGATGCTCCGCCGCGGGCTGATCGAGGAAACCGCGGCCGTGCTGTCCGAGGGTCACGCCGCGCATGCACCCGGGCTGGACGGCGTCGGCATCCGGGAGGCGGTCGAGTATCTGCACGGCACGCGCACCCGCGACAGCGTCGCCGACGCGATCGCGACGAGCACACGGCAGTACGCGAAGCGGCAGGAAACCTGGTTTCGACATCAGCTTGAGGGGCCGCGCATGACGCTGGACGCCACCCGTCCGCCCGAGGTGCTCGCGGCGGAGATCGTTCAGGCCTGGGAGACCCGATGAAGATCGGCATCACCTGTTACCCGACCTACGGCGGTTCCGGCGCGGTCGCGACGGAGCTCGGTCTCGAGCTGGCACGACGTGGGCATGAAGTGCACTTCGTGACCTACGCGTCGCCGTTCCGCCTCCGGGGCTACGCGGAGAACGTCTACTTTCACGAGGTCGAGACCCGGATGGGTCGCTATCCGCTCTTCGACCATTTCCCGTATACGCTGGCGCTGGCCTCGAAGCAGCATGAGGTCGCGCTCCGCGAGAAGCTGGACGTGCTGCATGTGCACTACGCCGTCCCGCACGCGACCACCGCCTATCTCGCCCGCGAAATGCTGGAGGGCGAGCTGCCGCTCAAGGTGATCACGACGCTGCACGGCACCGATATCACGCTGGTGGGCCAGGAGAGCAGCTTCTACGCCATCACCAAGTTCTCGATCGAGCGGTCCGACGGCGTCACGGCGGTCTCGGATTTTCTGCGGGACGAGACGCACCGCGCGTTCGGCTGCGTGAGCTGCGACATCCGCAGCATCCCGAATTTCGTGAACCTCAACGAATATCGTCCATCCACGGACGGGCGGTGCAGCGGCCTCGCGCCAGCCGATCATCGGGTGCTGACGCACGTGTCCAACTTCCGCGAGGTGAAGCGGGTGAAGGACGTGGTGCGGGTCTTTGCGCGCGTTCGCCGCGCCATGCCGGCGACGCTGCTCATGGTGGGTGACGGTCCCGACCGCACCGACGCCGAGCACGAAGCCCGCGAGCTCGGCGTCGCCGAGGACGTACGCTTTCTTGGCCGGCTCGATACGGTCGCCAACCTGCTGCAGTCGACTGACCTGTTCCTGCTGCCGTCCCAGACCGAGTCGTTCGGCCTTGCGGCGCTCGAAGCGATGGCGTGCGGCGCGCCCGTCATCGCGTCCCGCGCCGGCGGTCTTCCGGAGGTGATCGAGGACGGCGTCAGCGGCATCCTCGAGCCGGTCGGCTCGGTCGAGGCGATGGGGCGCCGCGCCATCGAGCTGCTCCGTCATCCGGACCGGCTTGCCGCCATGCGCGACGCGGCCGTGGAAACCGCCCACCGCTTCTCGGCCGACCGGGTCGTGCCGCGGTACGAGGAGCTGTACGCCGAGGTAGTGGGATGAACCCCTACCTCGTCGCCACCGTCCTCGGGCTCGTCGAGGGCGTGACCGAGTTTCTGCCGGTCTCGTCCACCGGCCACCTGATTCTCGCCGGGCACTGGCTGGGCTTTGAGGGTGCGACCGCCAAGGCGTTCGAGATTTTCATTCAGCTCGGTGCCATCCTGGCCATCGTGTGGTTGTACCGCGTGCGCCTGGTGGCGTTGCTGGTGGACGCGCGCCATGACGGCCCGGCGCGCCGGCTGCTGGTCAATCTCCTCATCGCGTTTCTTCCGGTCGCCGTCATCGGGCTGGCCGTGCACGAGTGGGTCAAGCAGTACCTGTTCCGGCCACTCGTGGTCGCCGCGGCGCTGGTGGTGGGCGGCATTGCCATTCTGATTATCGAGCGGTGGCGACCGGTGGAGGGCTCCGATGACGTGATGGCGGTGCCGCCGTCGACCGCGCTCGGCGTCGGTCTGGCCCAGGTCCTCTCGCTCATTCCGGGCACCTCGCGCTCGGCGGCCACGATCCTGGGCGGATATGCACTGGGCCTGTCACGTCGCGCGGCGACGGAGTTCTCGTTCTTCCTCGCCATTCCCGTCATGCTCGCGGCCACCGCATACGACCTCTTCAAGAGTCGGCACGGACTCGGCGGCGGCGACGTCCCCGTCTTTGCGCTCGGCTTCATCGTCTCGTTCGTGTCCGCGCTGGTCGTCGTGCGCGCGTTCCTCCGCTTCGTGTCCCACAACACCTTCCGGGTCTTCGCCTGGTACCGGATCGTCTTTGGGTTGCTCCTGCTGGCGCTCTTTCTGGACGGCACGCGCGCATGACGGGGCTGATCACCTGGGCCGAGCGCGTCGGATCCACGCAGGACGTGGTGCACGGCGTGGCCGCGGACGGCGCGGCGGACGGCACGGCGGTGGTGGCCGTCGAGCAGACCGGCGGGCGGGGGTCCCGCGGGCGGAGCTGGCACTCGCTCCGCGGCGGACTGTGGCTGAGCGTGCTCGTGCGCCCCGCCGGTGCGCCGCCGGGCGATGCGCTGAGCCTGCGCGTCGCCCTCGCGGTGGCCGAGGTGCTCGATGCGTTCGGCGTGCCCGGTGTGGCGGTGAAGTGGCCCAACGATCTGCTGCTCGCGGGTCGGAAGGCCGGCGGCATTTTGTGCGAGGCACGGTGGGTGGGAGACCGGCTGGCGTGGATCGCCATCGGCGTCGGCCTCAATGTGGCCAACGCCATCCCCACCGAGCTGGAGGGTACGGCCGTCTCGCTCGCATCGGTGCAGCCGGAGCTCCGCCCGGGCGATCTGGCGCTGCCCGTGATCAACGCGGTCCGTGCCGCGGCACGGGAAGGTGGGCTGCTCGATCGCCGCGAGCAGCGGGCGTTTGCCGCGCGCGACTGGCTCCGCGGCCGCGTCCTCCACTCGCCGGTGGCGGGCATCGCCGAAGGGGTGCTCGACGACGGAGCGCTGCGCGTGCGCCGGGCCGACGGTGCCGTCGAGACCGTTCGCGTGGGCCCGGCCGTCGCCGGGACCACCTGAAGGAGAGCCGGCCATGCTTCTGACCCTCGACATCGGCAACACGGAGATCACCGCCGGGCTCTTCCGGGACGACGCCCTCCTGGTGCACTGGCGACTCACGACCAATCCCGATCGTACGCCGGACGAATGGGCCGCCGCCATCAGCGGTTTTCTGCTGCATGCCGGCCATTCGCCCAACGAGGTGCGCGCAATCTGCCTGGCCTCGGTGGCGCCGGCGGTCACGCGCAGCATCGCCGACGGCGTCGCGGCGGCCACCGGCGTGCGTCCGGTGGCCGTGGATGCGCACGCGCGGCTGCCGGTGCGGCTGGATGTGGACGAGCCGCTCAGCGTCGGTGCCGACCGCATCGTCAACGTGCTCGCGGCCGCGGACCTGCACGCTGGCGACGTGATCGTGGTGGACTTCGGCACCGCCACCACCTTCGACTGCATCACCGCCGATGGTCGCTTCATCGGTGGCGCCATCATGCCCGGGGTGCGCACCTCGGCCGATCAGCTCACCCGGCGCGCCGCCAAGCTGCCCGCCACTGAGCTCGCCGCGCCTGAGCGGGTCATCGGCCGCCGGACCGAGGAATGCATTCAGGCGGGCGTGATCTATGGCGCCGCCGATGCCGTGGACGGCATGGTGCGGCGCATCCGGGCCGAGTGGCCGGACGGCGGTCAGCCGCGCGTGGTGGCGACCGGCGGGCTCTCCGCGCTCGTCGCGCCTCACTGCCGGAGCATCGACGCGGTCGAGCCGGCGCTGACGCTTCGCGGCCTGTGCCTCGCAGCGGGACACCTGGGCCTCCGCTGGTGACGCCATCGCCCGGCGGCACGCGCCGGCTGGGTTACCGTCTGCTCGGCGGCCGCTTTGACTACGTGCTGCACCTGCGCCCCGCGGAATGGCCGATCATGGCGGCCCATACCACGGTGGGCTACCTGCTCGCGACGGGGCTGGCGCTGGCGGCCGGTGCCGAGCTGGGGCACGGTCTGCTGGCGTTGCTGCTCTGGGTGGTGTGCCTCAACGGCGGAACGCTGGCGATCAATTCCGCTGTCGATCGTGACCTGGGAGACGTCGCCTACCTGCGCCGGCCGCCGCCGCCGCCGCGACATCTCTTTGCGTTCGGGCTCGGATTGATGCTGGCCGGCCTCGCCGGCGCGTTCGCGCTGCCGCGCGGCTTCGCTGCCGCGTATGTCGTGTGCCTCCTGCTCTCGCTGCTCTATTCGGTGCCGCCGGCTCGTCTGAAGGCGGTGGCGGGTGCGGACTGGCTCATCAACATGTGGGGTTTCGGGTCGCTGACGCCGTACGCCGGGTGGGCGTCGACCGGGCGTCCGCTCCACCTCACGCACGGGCTGATTCTGCTCGCCTTCTGCCCGCTGTTCGCGGCGCTGTATCCGCTTACGCAGCTCTATCAGCTCGACGAGGACCGCGCCCGCGGCGACGTGACGCTCGCGCTGCGCCTCGGCGTCGCGCGCAGTCTCGACGTTGCGCTGGGCGCGGCGGCGTTGGCATTCGCGCTTCTCGCGGCGGCCGGCGTGCGCAGTGGCTGGGGTACGGCCGGCGGCTGGCGCTGGGCGGCGCTCGGGGCGGCGGGAGCGGCCTGGGCCGCCGTGCTCGTCCCGTGGCGGCGCCGCGGCGTGCGCATGACGCCGGCCGAGCACCAGCGAGGGATGTATCGGGCGCTCGCTGCGTGGGCGGTGACCGATATCGTCGTGGTCGCTGCCTGGGCCGGCTGAACCCCTTGGCCCGGCGCGCCGGGCCGCGGTATTATTGACCCTTCACTCCAGTGGGAGACGGCATGGGATCGGCGGTGGAACTTCAGGGCGATTTCGATCGGACGGCGCTGCCCGGTGTGATCCGGCATGCCGTGATCCTCGGCGCCATCGAGGCGCTGATCGTGGTGCTGATGGCCATCATCACCCGGCTGACCGGCGGCATCGTCGAGGCGGTCGTCGGCGGGATCGTGCTGATTGCGGGGCTTACGATCGTCACGCTGCTGCCGGGCACCTGGACCCGGGCGCGAACCATCGAGGGGATCGCCGGTGCCGCCGGCACCGGACTCGCCGCCACGGCGGTGTTTCTGTTGTTTGATGTCGCGATCCTGCAGCCCCTCGGTGTCTATACCAACCGCTGGCTCGAGATCGGCGGGGGCAGCAACTGGTGGTACCACCCGGTGTGGTGGATGGTCGGGACGTTCATGCCGTGGATGGGCGCGCTCATGCTGGCGGCGCGGGTGCGGCGCGGACAGCCGCATTCGCTGGCGCAGCCCATGCTGCTCGCGCTCGCACTGAGCGTGGGATTTGCCCTCCTCGCGATCGTGATCCATGTGCCGCATGCGGGCTGGTCGCTCGGCACCTTCGGCGTCGCGTTTCTGCCCGGGGTCGCCGCCGGGGCCGCGCTCACGTCGTGGCGGGCATCCCGCGCGTGACCTGATGCATTGGCTGCGGCTCTTCTTGCGGGCGTTCGGATGGCTGCTCACGCCGTTCATGGCGTGGGCAGCTTCTTTTTTTGGCTGCGTCGCGGGTGAAGTCCTGGCTGCGCGCATTGCCAACCCGCAGACCGGGCTCGTCGTGGCCGCCCTGTGCGGCGCCGCCGCCGGCTTCCTCACGCTCATCGGCTGGCTGCATCTGCTCCGGAGCTCGCCCGCCATTCGGGAGGCACTGGCGATCACCGCCGATGGCACCCCGGACACGGCATCGCTGACCGCGCCCACCACGCTCGATCCGGAGGACGAAGACGCGGCGGGAGCGGCGCGGTGACGCGGCCGCTCCCGGGGGCCGCGCTGGCGCTCATGGGGCTGGCCGCCGCGTGCACCGGCCGGGCCGAGCGAGCCGCCGCCACCACGTCGGTCGACTCGATTGCCCAACCCGCGGCGCTTCCCGAATCACTCGTGGCACGGGGTCCGGACAGCACGACGGTCTGGTTCACGCTGGCACGCGAGGATCACGATTCTGCCGGAGGACGGTGCGTCGATCGCACGCTGGAGATCCGGCGCGGTGTCGCGCGCATCCCGGTGCCGCTGCTGTACACCGAAGTCGCTCCGCGCTTCATCGACGACTCGACGCTCGGCGCGGTGCTGTACCGCGGCTGTGTCCCGCTCGATCGCTATCACGTTGACGTCAGGACCGGGCAGCCGGTGCCGGTGCGCGCCCGGTGAGCGGGCCCGCGCGGCGCCTGATCCTGGCACTCGCCGGCTGCGCGGCGACGCTCCCGGCCCCCATGCACGCCCAGGGGCTGGCGCTCCGCCTCGGTCATCTGTTCCGCGACGGTGGTTGGACGTCCTATGGCGCCACCTGGCAGGGGCCGATCGCCGGCCCCGCCGGCTTCGGGCTTGGCGGCGTGCTGGTGCAGGGGCCCGCGCCGGCATCGGCACGCCTGTGGGGCGGGACCGCCGAGGTGTCGCTGTTCCGGGGCGGTCGCCCGGGCATTTACGCGATGGGTGCACTCAGCGGCGGCATCGGCACCGACGGCGCCGAGAGCTGGTGGAGCGCGTGGTCCGCCGGGCTCGGCTACGAGCTGTTGCCGCTCCCTGCACTTTCGCTGGGGATCGAGACGCGATATCACCAGTACGGCGCGCATCAGCGATCCGGTCTCGAGCTCTCGCTGCGACTGGGCGCCAACTTTGGCGGCGGGTCACGTGCGCCGCGGACGCGCCCGGATGCGGCGCCGCCGCCCGCGCCGTTCGGAGACGCCGCCGCCACCGGGCACAGTCTCGCGCGGAGCGATGCGCAGCGGCTGCTCGATGGCGTCATCGCGACCGCGGACTCCGTGATCGGCACCCGCTACCGCCTGGGCGGCGTGGACGGCGGCGGGTTCGACTGCTCGGGCCTGATCCAGTACGCCTACGCCCGTCACGGCATCCGGCTGCCCAGGCGCAGCATGGAGCAGGCGGCGGCGGGACGCGAGGTGGGCCGCGACGTGGCGTCGCTGCAGCCCGGCGACCTGCTGACGTTCTCGAACAGTGGTCACGGGGTGACGCACGTCGGGATGTACATCGGCGACGGGCGGTTCATCCACAGCGCGAGCACCGGGGTCCAGACCAGTCAGTTGACCGAGAACGATCCGTACGGGAAGTGGTGGTACAAGCGCTGGGTCGGCGTGAGGCGGATCGTGGAGTAGCCCGCGGGGACCGGGCCCACCACCGGCTAGGGCTTGCCGGTGGACTTGGCGCCGCCCGAATGGTTCGTCCCGGGCATGTCGTGGTCCATCGGCATCCCGTCCATCGGAAGCGGATTCCCCCGCGGGTCGGCGTGAAGTGATGCCATGTCGAGCTTGAACCCCGGGTCCGATGGATTGATCGCGGGCCAGCGGCTGAGGTCGTCCGGCACGAACAGCCCCACCATGTGCGCCATCGCGCCGTCGGGGCGCATCCTGCCGGTCGTGTTGCTGTATTCACCCACGACGCGATATCGGTGATTGGCCTTGAGCGTGAGGCCCGAGCCGCTCACACCGAAGAGGTGGCGGCCGACGCTCAGGACGTGACCGGTCGAATCCCGCACCGCGTCGACGCGGGTGAGCACCTTGCCCGTTTCGGCATCCACCAAACTCACCGACGTCCCGTAGTCATGCAGATGTCCGCCGACGCCGAGCAGCTTGCCGCCCACTGGCATCGTGAACTCGTGCGACTTGGTCGACTTCCCGGGGGGCACATCGAAGGTGTTGGTCCCGCCCACGGTCAGATTGACGTCCATGTAGATGGGGAGTGCGTTCACCGGCCGCGGATTCTGGTTCTTTGGCGTCCACAGCAGGCTGAGCTTGAGTGTCACCCCGTCGAGGTCGTGACCCGTGTCATTGTGCCACATGATGTAGAAGCCCAGCCGCGTGCCGGTGGTGAGCGGAATGCCGATCGACTTGGGCACCGTTGCGTCTTCCGTTTCACTGCCGGCGCCCATGAGGCGCTCGGCCGCATCGTACAGCAGCTGGCGGCGGTCGAAGTTCACCATAATGAGATGGTGCATGACCTGCTTGGGCACCGGGCGCCCGTGCGCATCCACGAGACTCCATTCGAACCCGCGCAGCCAGCCGTCCACCGGCCAGGCAAACCGCTGCACCGGGGCGTCGTGCTCCATGGCGTGGCCCATCTCCATCATCTCATCCATGGGCGGTTCGTTCTTCAGGTCGAACGGTCCGGACATGATGACGACGGCGTGCCGGGAGGAGTCCACCGTGACGGTGACCCGCGGGTCTGGCCCCGGAAGAGCGGCGGGCAGCGGCCGGGGGCCGGGAGTGGCGAGCGACAGCGCGAGCAGGGAACCGAACAGCAGCATGCCGAACTCCGGTGTGACGGGTGGACACGCGGCCGCGCGCGGCGCGTGGGGCCAGCCTCGGCCCGGCGGGAAACTCGGCCGGCGTCCGGGCAAAGTCAAGCACGGCCGACCGGGGTCAGAGCCGCACCGGTCGTCCGTGAGCTCTGCCGCGAGCGCTTGACTCTGGCGGTCCGGGTCTTATCTTACGCCCCAGTGGCTGGCACTCCAATGACCTGAGTGCCAAGTGAATGTGGCGCAATTATTTACCAATCTTACTTGTTGTGGAGGTGGCAATGTCCGCTGGTACGAAGGCGAAGCCCAAGATGAAGCTCCACCCGATGGAAGACCGTGTGGTCATCATGCCGACCGACGAAGCCGAGGCGATGCGTGGTGGCCTGTACATTCCCGATACTGCCAAGGAAAAGCCGACCCAGGGCGAGGTGATCGCCGTCGGTCCGGGCCGGATCGAGAAGGGTCAGCGGATCGCGATGGATCTGAAGGTTGGCGACACCGTGATCTACGGCAAGTACAGCGGCACCCCGTTCACGCTGGATGGTGACGAGGTCATCATCATCAAGGCTTCCGACGTCCTCGCCAAGCTCGGCTGAGCGTCCGCACTTTACCGGAGAAACGACACATGGCTGCGAAGGACCTGATGTTCAGCACCGACGCTCGCGCGAAGCTCAAGAAGGGCGTTGACGCCCTCGCCGAGGCGGTGAAGGTGACGCTCGGCCCCAAGGGCCGGAACGTCGTCATCGACAAGAAGTTCGGCTCGCCGACCGTCACGAAGGACGGTGTCACGGTGGCCAAGGAGATCGAACTGTCCGATCCGATCGAGAACATGGGCGCCCAGATGGTGAAGGAAGTGGCGACCAAGACCTCCGATCTGGCCGGCGACGGCACCACCACCGCCACGGTGCTGGCCCAGGCCATTTTCCGCGAAGGCCTCAAGAACGTCACGGCCGGTGCTAATCCGATGGAGCTCAAGCGGGGCATCGAGAAGGCCGTCGAGGCTATCGTCAATGAATTGAAGCACATGTCGGTGCCGTCGGCCGGCAAGAAGGAGATCGCCCAGGTCGGCACCATTTCCGCCAACAACGACCGCGAGATCGGCAATCTCATTGCCGAGGCGATGGAGAAGGTCGGCAAGGACGGCGTGATCACCGTCGAGGAGGCCAAGGGTCTCGAGACGACGTTGGAGACGGTGGACGGCATGCAGTTCGACCGCGGCTATCTCTCGCCCTACTTCGTCACCGATCCGGAGAAGATGGAGGCCGTGCTCGATGACGTCTACATCCTGATCCACGACAAGAAGATTTCGGCCATGAAGGACCTGCTTCCGGTCCTCGAGAAGGTGGCGCAGAGCGGCAAGCCCCTCCTGATCGTCGCCGAAGACGTCGAGGGCGAGGCGCTCGCGACGCTGGTCGTGAACAAGCTGCGCGGCACGCTGAAGGTCGCGGCCGTCAAGGCGCCGGGCTTCGGCGATCGCCGGAAGGAAATGCTCCGTGATGTCGCGGTGCTCACCGGCGGCAACGTGATCTCGGAAGAGGTCGGGTTCAAGCTCGAGAACGCCACGCTCAACGACCTGGGCCGCGCCAAGCGGATCGTGGTCGACAAGGACAACACCACCATCGTCGACGGCAAGGGCAAGGATGGCGACATCCAGGGCCGCATCGGCGAGATCCGCGGCGCGATCGACAAGAGCACCTCGGACTACGACCGTGAGAAGCTCCAGGAGCGTCTGGCCAAGCTCTCCGGCGGCGTGGCGGTGATCAACGTCGGCGCCGCGACCGAGACCGAGATGAAGGAGAAGAAGGCCCGCGTTGAGGACGCGCTGCATGCCACGCGTGCGGCCGTCGAAGAGGGCATCGTCCCGGGCGGCGGCGTCGCGCTGATCCGCGCGCAGCACGTGCTCGACAAGATCCGGGGCACCGAGGACGAGAAGATCGGCGTGGAGATCGTTCGCCGCGCCATCGAGGAGCCGATCCGCGCCATTGCGACCAACGCGGGCGTCGAGGGCTCGATCGTCCTGGCCAAGGTGAAGGAGTCGAAGGAGAAGAATTTCGGCTACAACGCCGGCACGGACGGTTACGAGGACCTGGTCAAGGCCGGCGTCATCGACCCGACCAAGGTCACCCGGACGGCGCTGCAGAACGCGGCGTCGATCGCAGGCCTTCTGCTCACGACCGAAGCCGTGGTCGTCGAGCGGAAGGACGAGAACAAGTCGCCAGCGGCTCCGTCCGGCGGCGGCATGGGCGGGATGTACTAGCCCGGCAGTTCCGAGCACGGCGAGCGCCCCGGGAACCTTCCCGGGGCGCTTCGTGCGTCCGCGCGCCCCGCGCGCTCTGATGCCCCGGAAACCGATCCGGGGCATTCCTCGTTAAATTACCTCGCGTGGCCGGCTCGCTCGCCGGCCGTTCACTGATCGATCCGATCCACCCGGAATCACGGAGCTCGTGTGAAGCCGTACCTCCTGGTCCTCGTTCCGCTCGTCATCGGCGCGCCGCTCGCGGCACAGAAGCCGTCGCCCAGCATTCTCGGCACGTGGAGAGTCGATGCGCGCCAGCTCAGTCAGAAGGATGGGAAGGACGCGCCACGGACGGTCATCGTGCGCGCCGACAGCAGCGCGAGCTGGGGGACCGAAACCGCGCGGTGGCGTCTGAAGGGGGACCGCCTCTTGCTGGCGATTGGCGGGGAGTGGGAAGACTACAAGATGAGTCTGAAGGGGCAGAGGCTCACGCTGTCCGAAGGCGATCTCACCAAGCCGGTCAGATTTGAGCGTATCGGCGCGCCCACGCCGCGTCCGACCAATGTGCCGGTTCCACCCGATCCCGACACGGCCCCAGGGAGCTGACCGTTCGGCGTCAGAGCTCCAGTGCCATCTGGACCCGGCACGGCGCCGCCACGGTGAGCGGGCCCAGCGGCTCATCCTGCAGCGCCACATGCAGCTCACCTCGGAAGCCGGCCTGCTCCAACGCGGCGCTCACCGCGCCGCGGGCCGCCTCCACGTCGTTGCAGCGCCGGCTGAGGTGCGCCAGCACCACCACACCCAGACCGTCATGATGGATTTCCGCCAACAGCGCGGCCGCCACGCGGTTGGAGAGATGGCCGCCGGCGCCGGCGATGCGCTGCTGCACCGAGGCCGGGTACCCGCTGGTGCGGAGCAGGACGTCGTCGTGGTTGGCTTCCAGCACCACGGCCGTCAGCTCCCGGAGCAGGAAGCGGACGGCGGTGGTGGGTCGCCCGAGGTCGTACGCAAAGCCGACACTGCTGCCGTCGGGCGTGTCGATCACGATGGCCAGCGGCTCCGCCGCGTCATGGCTCGTGGCGCAGGCCCGGAGTCGGAACGGCCCCGCGACCGCCGGCGACGTGACCCCGAGCGGCCGGTGCACGGCGCCTTCCATGGTGGCGCACAGTCGTTCCCATGTTCCGGGCGCCGTCAGGACCGGGACGCCCAGCGTGCGTGCGAGACGCGCGGCGCCGCACGTGTGGTCACCGTGCTCATGGGTGAGCGCGATGCCGACGACCCGATCGAGTAGGAGTCCGACCACGGCGGCGCGGCGGTGGATCTCGCGGGCGCTGAAGCCCGCGTCCACCAGCAGCGTTGCACCGGCGGACTCCAACGCAAAGCAGTTGCCGCGGGACCCGGAGCCGAGGCCGTAGAGCGCCGTCACTGGCCGTCCGTCATCCGGCGATAGGTCAGGGCGAGCGATCGGCGATGGTCCGCAGTGAACGGGACGTCGCGCCGCGGCATCACCCGCTCGGCCACCCGGAGAAATCCCTCCTCACTCACTCGTTCAGCGCTGGCGCTCCCCCACGCGAACGGAAACACGTACTTGGGCACCGCGTCGCTGCCGAACACGTTCGCGCCCGCGCCGACGACCGTGCCGGTGCCCAGGAGCGTGCCGATCGCCGTCTTGGCGTGATCGCCGATCAGACTGCCGATGTTGATGCGCCCGGTGTCGATGCGGGCGCCGGGCACGTCGAGCCGGACCGCCCCGTAGGTGTTCTTGAGGTTGGATGTCGTCGTGCCGGCGCCCAGGTTGACCCAGTGGCCAATGATCGAATGCCCGACGAAGCCGTAATGGCTCTTGTTGGCATAGCCCAGCCATACCGTCGAGGAGACCTCGCCCCGCACCGAGCACCGCGGGCCGATGACCGAGGTGCGGATGGAATCCCCCAGCACCCGGGATCCCGCGCCGACGTAGCAGGGCCCCTCGAGCCGCGTGCCGTGCCGTACGTCCGCGCCCGGCTCCAGAATCACCGCTCCCTGTCGCGTGTCGAACACGACTCCCGGCTCGATCGTCGCGCCGCGCGCGATGACGCGCGCGCCGTCGCCCAGAACGAGCGTGCCCGCAGGCAGTGCGTCCCGCGTGCCGGCGGCAGCCACCAGCGCATCGCAGTCGCCGGCGAGCAGCGACTCCAGCGCGCGCAGCAGGTCATACGTTCCCGCCAGCACGAGCCCGGGCACCTCCTGTGCGGCGCCGCGATCGTGCGGGGCGGTCCACCGCTCGCCGCCGGGCACGAGCCAGGCGACGGTCTGCCCGGCGGAGGTGAGCCGCTGCGTGCCCGGCTGCAGGTCGATGGCGCGGACCGAGACGGCAAAGGCCGACGTGGCGATGATCGCCGGGCCGGCAATCGGCCCGACCGGCTGGACCGGCGGCCCGTCCAGCTCGTGGAACTCGCTGATGGCGTCGCTGAGGATGGCGCGCACCGGCAGGTCGAGCGCGGCGGACCAGCGCTCGCGCAGGCGCGGCACCCCGGCGCGGAGCTCGGCGATCGGCCGAACGCCCTCGAATGGTGCCCACGCCATGGTGTGCGGCGGCGGGTCAAGCAGATAGAGCGCGGTGCCCATCAGACGGTGCGGATCTCGGCGGGCAGGTCGTCGAGGAGCTGCTTGATGTTACCGGCGAGATCGCGGCGCATGACCAGGATGCGCCCGTTGGCCTGCACCACCACGAGGTCTTCCACGCCATAGAGCACGATCGTGTCGCGTTCGGACCAGGCGATGCAGTCGTGGGCCTGATTGGCATGCGTGGGGCCCACCAGCACATTGCCCTGGGGATCCTTGGCCCGCACCCGCGCCAGCGCCTCCCACGTGCCGACGTCGTCCCAGGCGAAGGCGCCGCTCACGACCGCCACCGCGCCGCTCCGCTCGAGCACGCCGACATCGATCGAGACCGGCGTGACCGCACGGAAGAAGCCGTCGATGTCGCCGGCGGAGAGGGCCGCCATGTGGGGTGCGATCTCCGGAGTGTGCAGCTCGACTTCGCGAAAGAGCCGCGCTGCGGTCCAGGCGAACAACCCGGTGTTCCAAAGGGCGCCGGCGGCCATGAGGTCGAGTGCGGTCGCGGCGTCCGGTTTCTCGGAGAAGCGCGCCACGTTGCGCGCGCCCTCGTCGAGTGGGCCGCCCGGCACGATGTAGCCGTAGCCGGTCTCCGGCCGCGCGGGGACGATGCCGACGGTGACGAGCCGGTCGTGCTGTCGCGCGCAGGCCAGCGCCGCCTCGGCGGTCTGGCGGAACACTTCCGCATTGCCCACGGCCCAGTCGGCATGCATCGACAGCACCTCGGCGTCAGGATCACGCCGGCATGCCTCCCACGAGGCCCAGATCAGCGCCGGCCCAGTGGACGCGGCGCGCGGCTCCACCAGATAGTTGCCGGCCGGCACGCCGAGCCGCGCCTGCAGCTGTGGGGCCAGGGCGGCGCCGGTGACGACGAGGACGCGCTCCGGCGGGACCAGCCCGTCCAGCCGGCTGACCGCGTCCTCGGCGGTGGAGCCGGGGCCGGCGAGCGGGAGCAGTTGCTTGGGATTGTCCGGCGTGCTGAGCGGCCAGAAACGGGTGCCGGAGCCGCCGGCCAGGATCACGGCCCACTTCATGGGCGCAACGGGCGGGCGGAGCGGCGGAACACGCAGGGGCGGGAACGGGGCACGGGCGAGGCTCGGTTGCGGGTGGGCCGGCGCCGCCGGGTCACAGCAATGCGCTGAGCGCCGGCGCGTGCTGGCGGAGATCGTAGAGCATGGGGCCGACATCGCTGCCGGCCGATGCCTGGACCAGCAGGGCGTTGCCGTCCCGGAGCGATGCGACGACGACGATCCCGCCGGCATATTCGAACACCGCGCGGGACAGCGGACCGTGGGCCGCGGTTTCTCCCAGCCGCGCCGCCGCCCGCAGGAGCGTCACCGCCAGCGCAGCGAGCGCATCGGCGTCACAGGCGCCACGCGCGGCGTGATCGATGGGCAGCCCATCGGGGCTGACGACGACCACCGCATCGACCCCGTCACGGGCCGCGAGGGCGCGAACCACGTCTGCCAAACCGGGCATCGAATGGACTCCGTGGAGGGGGCCGAATCGGACTCGGCAACGTAGGGGCCGGAAGGGTCGAAGTCAAGAAAAGATCACGGGTTGACCGCCTTCGGCGCCGCCCTTAACGTTCCCGGCTCATGCGCCGATTCTCAACCACCGCCGCCGCGCTCGCCATTGCCGCGATCGCCGCCTGCGGCAATCCCAATGCGCTGGCCGATGCCACGATCGCCAACGTCGAATCGACGGTGACGCTGTTCGCGCTCACCGGCACGCCCATCTCGACGCCCAGCGCCTACTCGATCGCCGATGGGCGTCCCATTCGGAGCGATCAGGGCGCGGCATTCGACTTTGCCTTCAACATCGACGGGTCTGGCAAGCCGGTGCTCCTGCCGCTGTTCGTGATCAATCTTGGCGTGACCAGCGGGACGAACGCCGGCTTCCTCGCGTCGACCGATGCGTTTGATGCTGTCCTTCAGGCGCCGCTCAACGGCTACAATACGGCGGACACGCTGCACATCGCCGTCGGCGATCGCTACGTCGTGCGCTCGCGCGTGGTCTGCTCCAGCCTGGGCGTACCGCAGTACGGCAAGATCGAGATCAGCGCGATCGACGCGGCGCAGCGCACGGTGAGCTTCCGGGTGCTCACCGACAACAACTGCGGGTACCGCGGGCTCGCGCCCGGTCTCCCTCTCAACTAGCCGCACCGTGATCGACATCAAGCGCCTGCGCCAGGACCCCGAGGCGGCGCGTGCCGCGCTCGCGCGCCGGCTTGATCCCGCGCTGCTCCCCGCGCTGGACGAGGCGCTCGAGCTCGACCGCCGCCGCCGCGAGACCGTCACGCGCGCCGAGCAGATCAAGGCGGAGCGGAACGCCGCGACCGAGGAAGTGGCGCGGCGCAAGCGGAGCGGTGAGCCCGCGGATGAACTGCTGGCCACGCTCCGTGCCTCGGGCGACACGGCCAAGGCACTCGACGCCGACGTGCGGGAGCTCGACGCCGCGCTCGACGCGGTCCTGATGCGACTGCCGAACTTCCCACTGCCCGAGCTGCCGGACGGCGACGCCGCCTCCAACCGTGTCATCCGCACCTGGGGCGAGATCCCGTCGTTCAGCTTCACGGCCCGGCCCCACTGGGAGATCGGCGCCGATCTCGGTCTCTTCGACCTGCCACGCGGCGCCAAGATCGCGGGGTCGGGGTTTCCGCTGTTCACCGGGGCCGGCGCGCGGCTGGTGCGCGCGCTTGCCAACTTCATGCTCGACCTGCACACGCAGGAGCACGGCTACACGGAGATCGTCCCGCCGTATCTCGTCAACCGTGCCACGCTCACCGGCACCGGCCAGCTTCCCAAGTTCGAGGACGACGCCTACGCCTCGCCGGCGGACGATCTCTTCCTGATCCCGACCGCCGAGGTGCCGCTCACGAACATCTATCGCGATGAGGTGCTGGAGGCAGCGGCGCTGCCGGCGACCTTCGTCGCGTACACGCCCTGTTTCCGCCGGGAGGCGGGTGCGCACGGCAAGGACACGCGGGGACTCATCCGGGTGCATCAGTTCGACAAGGTCGAGCTGGTGCGGATTACCCGGCCCGAGTTCTCGCCGGCCGAGCACGCGAAGATCACCGGCCACGCCGAGACGGTCCTGCAGCGGTTGGCGATTCCGTATCGCGTGCTGGAGCTCGCGGCCGGCGACACCGGCTTCAGTGCGGCGCGGACCTTCGATCTCGAGGCGTGGGCGCCGGGGGTGGGTGGCTGGCTCGAGGTCTCCAGCTCGAGCACGTTCACCGATTTCCAGGCGCGGCGCGCCAACATCCGGTTCCGACCTGAGCCCGGTGCACGGCCGGTGTTCGTGCACACGCTCAACGCCTCGGGGCTCGCGTTTCCCCGCACGATCATCGCGCTCCTCGAAAACAATCAAGCGGCCGACGGGTCGGTTCGGGTCCCGGAGGCTCTGGCCCCGTACCTCGGGACCGACCGGCTGGCCGCGCGTGGCTAGGGACCGCGTCCGCCGCCTCGCGCCGACCGTCGCGGTGGTCCTGGTCGCGCTGCTCGCGGCGATCAGCATGGGGACGAGCATGGTGGTCGCGCGGCATTTCCAGGCCGATGCCCGCGCGACGAGCCGGCTCTACAGCGGCGTGTTCGGCGGGCTGAGCAGCTCGGAGTCGGGCGGGGAAGGCACCGCGCTCGTGCAACTTGGCGAGCAGGTCCGCGCCCTCGGGCTGCCCCTCGTCGTGACCGATGCGGCGGGCCGCGTGACCGAGGCCGCCAACCTTCCGCCGGAGCTGCAGGCGGCCCCGCGCGATGCGCCCGAACTGATCGACTACACCGCGCATCTTGATCGCACCAACCCGCCGATTCGCGACACGCTGCTGGGCACCACGGTGCACTACGGACCGATGCCGGCGCAGCGGCAGCTCACGTTGCTCGCCATCCTGCAGGCGCTCACCATCTTCGTCATGGTGGCCGTCGCGTTCTTTGCCTACCGCAACGCCATGGCGGCGCAGCGCGACCGGCTCTGGGTGGCGATGGCGCGGGAGGCGGCCCACCAGATGGGCACGCCCCTCACCAGTCTGCAGGGCTGGATCGAGAGCGTGCGTTCCCGCCCGACGCCGCCGGCCAATCTCGCGGAGCACCTGAGCGCCGACGCCGACCGGCTCGAGCGCGTGGCCCAGCGGTTCGAGCGGATCGGCAACCCGGCGCGGCGCGAGCCGATCGGCCTCGGTGCGCTGGCCGACCGGGTGGCCGGCTATTTCCGGCCGCGCCTGCCGCGCCATGCCAATCCGGTGGAGCTCCGCGTGGACGCGCCCGGTGCGGGGCCGACCGTCGTCGGCGACCCGGTGCTGCTCGAGTGGGCGCTCGAGGCGCTGGTCAAGAACGCCATCGACGCCATGCAGGGGCGCACCGGTGTGATCGCGCTCCGGGTCAGCGCTGCCGCCGGCATGGGCGAGGTGCGGATCACCGACGACGGGCCCGGCGTCGCCAAGGAGATCCGGCGCACGCTCTTCGAGGCCGGCATCAGCACCAAGCGGGGCGGCTGGGGCATCGGCCTCGCGCTCGCACGGCGGGTGGTCGAGGACACGCACCACGGCGAGCTCACGCTCGAGGCGCCGGAGCTTGGCCGCGGCACCACTTTTCTTCTTCGCATGCCACTGGCGGACCGGAGCCCATGATCGATAGCCCCGTTGAGCGCGACTGGACCCGCTCGCTGAATCCCGCACAGCGCGAGGCCGTGGAGCACGTGCACGGCTCGCTGCTCGTGCTCGCCGGCGCCGGCTCCGGCAAGACGCGCGTGCTCACGACCCGTATCGCCAACCTCATCGAGCACCATGACGTGCCGCCCGAGCGGATCTTCGCGGTAACGTTCACCAACAAGGCCGCCGGCGAGATGAAGCAGCGGATCGGCCAGCTGCTGCAGCGGGATCCGTCGGGGCTCTGGATCGGCACCTTTCACTCGCTGTCGGCCCGGCTGCTCCGGCGCGAAGCGGGCTTCCTCGGCTTCAGCTCGAACTTCACCATCTACGACGAGGACGACCGGCTGGGGCTCATCCGCCGACTGATGGAGCAGCGCGAGCACTCCACCAAGACGTTCACGCCGCGGGTGGTGCAGTCCATCATTTCCGGAGCCAAGAACCGGATGGCGTCACCGGCGTCGCTGTCGGCCAGCTCGCCCTTCGACCGCATGGTGCAGGTGGCCGCCGACGTGTACGGCGCCATGGGACCCGCGCTCAAGGCGGCCAACGCGATGGATTTCGACGACCTCCTCCTGCACCCGCTGACGCTGTTCCGTGAGCATCCCGACCGGCTGAGGTACTACCAGGAGGAGCGGTTCCGGTTCGTGCTGGTCGACGAGTTCCAGGACACCAACAAGGCGCAGTATGAGCTGATCCGGCTGCTTGGCGCGCACGGCAACGTGTGCGCGGTGGGTGACGACGATCAGTCGATCTACGGCTGGCGCGGTGCCGACGTGCGCAACATGCGTGATTTCCAGCGGGACTTTCCCGGCACGACGCTGGTTCGGCTCGAGGAGAATTACCGGTCGACCGGCGTCGTGCTCGATGCCGCCAACGGCGTGATCGCGGAGAACAGCGGCCGCATCGGAAAGACCCTGCGGACTCGCCGGACCGGCGGCGAACTGGTGACCGTGCTCGCGGCCGCGGACGAGCGCGACGAGGCCGAATGGGTGGTGCGCGAGCTGGAGCGGCGGAGCGCGGCCGCCGACTGGGCCTACCCGGAGATGGCGGTGCTGTACCGCACCAACGCGCAGTCGCGCGCATTCGAGGAGGCCTTCCGCCGGGCCGGCGTGCCGTACCAGCTGATCGGTGCGACCAGCTTCTACGACCGCCGTGAGGTGAAGGATCTGCTGGCCTATCTCCGCCTCATCGCCAATCCGGCCGACGACGAGGCATTTCTGCGCGCGGTCGGCGTCCCGCGCCGCGGCTTGGGAGATACCAGTCTCGCGACGCTCGGCGCACAGGCGCTCGAGTGGCAGAAGCCGATGCTGGCCACCGCCCGCGTGGCCAGTACGCTGCAGGGCGTCCGGCCCAATGTCCGCGAGGCGTTCCAGACCTTCGCGGCGCTCATCGACCGGCTGCGTGACGACGCCGGCGAGCGCCAGCCGGCCGATCTGCTGGAGCATGTCATTCGCGCCATCGACTACGAGTCGGTCCTCCAGGCCGAGGGGCCCGAAGGCACCGAGCGCTGGGAAAATGTGCGCGAGCTGGTGGCCAGTGCCGCCAACTGGTCCGAGGTGGTGGTGCCGGAGGAGGAGTCCAACGGTACGCCGCTCGAGCGCTTTCTCGCCGAAGCCGCGCTGCTCTCCGCCAACGATACCACGAAGGGCGAGGACGAAGGCGTCACCATGATGACACTGCATACGGCCAAGGGGCTGGAATGGCCGGTGGTGGTGCTTGCCGGGCTGGAGGACGGCCTGTTCCCCCTCGCCCGCGCCGCGGAACAGCCCGAGGGCATCGAGGAGGAGCGACGGCTCTGCTACGTCGGTGTCACCCGGGCCAAGGACAAACTGTACGTGACCTGGGCCCGGGCCCGTCGGCGCGGGGGTGAGCTTCGGCCGGGCGCGCCGTCGCGGTTCCTGCGTTCGATCCCGGCCGCGGCGCTGGATGAGCAGCGGACGACGTCGCTCTGGGCGCCCGCGTGGGGCTCGGGTCGCAGTGGCGGCGGCTGGCGGGGCCGGGGGAGCGCCGAGTCGCGCAGCGCGGCCCGCGGCGCGCCGCCGATTGCCCAGTCGCCGTCCCGGTCGTCCACGCCGCCGCCGCCCCCAGAAGAGGCTTCGCAGGACACACCCCGCTATCTCAAGGGGGAACGGGTGCGTCACCGGCGCTTTGGCAGCGGCACCATCCAGGGGCTCAGCGGCGCGGGCCGCGATCTCAAGGTGGCCGTCGCCTTCGATGACGAGGAAGTGGGCGTAAAGAATCTGCTCGTGGCCTTCGCCGGCCTCGAGCGCGACTGGGAGAGCGCATGAGCATCGGGCGACAACAGGTGCTTCACGCCGCGCGGCTGGCCGAGATCGCCGTCGACGAGGCAGAGCTGGATCGTCTGGTGGAGCAGCTGGGGCGGATCGTGGATTACGTGGCGCAGCTCGACGAGGTGCCGGCCGGCGAGACCGCCGAGTCCTACGCTGCCGGCCCGCCACAGGTGCGCCTGCGGGACGACGTGGTGGACCCCGTGCCGCTGGTCCACCCGCTTTCGGCGATGGCGCCGGAGTTTGTGCAGGGGTTCTTCCTCGTGCCGCGCCGCGGCACCATGGAGGAGGGCGCGTGACGCCGGCCGCCGTGGCGGCGAGCGCGGCCGGCCGCGAGCTGGCCCGGTGCGACGCGGCGGGCCTCAACGCCACGCTGAGCTGGTCCCAGCCGCTGCTGGACGCCGAAGCGGCCCGGGCGGATGCGCTGATGGCCACGGTCACCGCCATCGATGCGACGCTCCCGCTTGCCGCCATGCCGGTGGCCGTCAAGGACAACATCGTGACAGTGGAGCAGCCCACGACCTGCGCCTCCCGCATGCTGGAGGGCTACGTGTCTCCGTACGACGCCACGGTGGTTCGGCGGCTGCGCGCCGCCGGCGCGCTCATCGCCGCCAAGACCAACCTCGACGAATTTGCCATGGGCTCGTCCACCGAGCACTCGGCGTACGGGCGGGTACGGCATCCGCTCGATCCGGCGCGCGTGCCCGGCGGATCGTCCGGTGGCTCGGCGGCGCTGGTGGCGGCGGGCGCGGTTCCCGCGGCGCTCGGATCCGAAACCGGTGGATCGGTGCGCCAGCCGGCCAGCTTCTGCGGCATCGTGGGCGTGAAGCCGAGTTACGGACGTGTCAGCCGGCACGGACTGGTCGCGTTCGGGTCGTCGCTCGATTGCGTCTCGGTGTTCGGCAGCACGGTGGATGTGGCAGCGCGGGTTCTTCGCGCCATCAGCGGTGGGGATCCCCTGGATTCGACGACGCTGGACCAGCCGCCGATGGCCGCCGCGTCGCCGCGCAGCGACCTTCGCGGGGTGCGGATCGGGCTCCCGCGCGAATACCTGCCGGCGGATCTCGATGCCGGCGTGCGGGCCGCGGTCGATCGTGGCATCGCCGCACTGCGCGGGCTGGGCGCGGAGCTGGTCGACGTCTCACTGCCGCACACGCGTTACGCGGTTCCCACCTATTACATCATCGCGCCGGCCGAGGCGTCGGCCAATCTGGCGCGGTTCGACGGGGTGCGATACGGGCTCCGGCAGAGCTCCCCCGACGACGACGTTCGTGCTCTGTATCGCGCCACCCGCGGCGCCGGCTTCGGCGCCGAAGTGCGGCGCCGCATTCTGGTGGGGACCTATGTGCTGAGCGCCGGCTACTACGACGCGTATTACCGGAAGGCACAGCGGGTCCGCAATCTGATTGCAGCGGATTTTACCGCCGTCTTCGCGTCCGGCGTGGACTTTCTCTTCACCCCGACAACGCCTACCACCGCGTTCCGCGCGGGCGAGAAGACCGACGACCCGGTGGCGATGTATCTCGCCGATATCTTCGTCTCGGCCGTGAGCCTCGCCGGGCTGCCGGCCATGAGTCTGCCGCTCGGGCGAAGTGGGGGACTGCCGGTCGGCGGACAGTTGATCGCGCCGTTCGGCGGCGATGAGGCGATGCTCGCCGCCGCCGCCGCGCTCGAGGCGGTGCTGGAGCCGACGGCGGAGGTGCGCGGATGAGCTGGGAGACCGTCATCGGCCTCGAGGTGCACATGCAGCTCCGCACCGCGAGCAAGATGTTCTGCGGCTGCTCCACCGCCTTCGGCGACCCGCCCAACACCAATGTCTGCCCCGTGTGCCTCGGTCTCCCCGGCGCGCTGCCGGTGCCTAACGCGCACGCCGTCCGTCTCGCCGCCCGGGCGGCGCTGGCGCTCGAGTGCACGCTGCATCACGAGAGCGTGTTCGCCCGGAAGAACTACTTCTATCCGGATCTGCCCAAGGGCTATCAGATCTCGCAGTTCGACCGGCCGCTGGCGACTGACGGCGTCGTGCACGTCGAGTCCGCCGATCGGGGTCGTGTGGCCGTCACGGTTCAGCGGCTGCACATCGAGGAGGATGCCGGCAAGTCGTTGCACGATCGCATACCGGGCCGCACCGCCGTGGACCTCAACCGCGCCGGCGTGCCGCTGGCGGAGATCGTGAGCGGTCCCGATCTCCGGACACCGGCGGAGGCGCGGGCGTATCTCACCGCGTTGCGGCAGATTCTCTTGTACACCGGTGCCAGCGATTGCAGCATGGAGCAGGGCAGCCTGCGGGTCGACGCCAACCTGTCGATCCGGCGCCCCGGCGACACCGCGCTCGGAACCAAGACGGAAGTGAAGAACATGAACAGCTTCGCCAACGTCGAGCGCGCCCTCGAGGCGGAGTGCGCGCGGCAGATCGCGCTCGTGGAGGGCGGCCGCGCGGTCCGCCAGGTGACGCTGCTGTTCGCCGCCGGCGCCGGGACCGTCACGCCGACCCGGTCCAAGGAAGCGAGTCACGACTACCGCTATTTTCCCGATCCCGACCTTCCGCCGCTGGTGCTGACACAGGCGTGGGAGGCCGAACAGCGCGCGGCGCTTCCCGAGCTTCCGGCTGCCCGCCGGGAGCGACTGGTCACGGCGCTGGGGCTGTCGCCGTATCACGCGCAGGTAGTGGCGAGCGAGCGGGTGCTGGCCGACTACTTCGAGGAGACCGTCGCCGCCGGCGCCGACCCGCGGGCCTCCGCCAACTGGGTCACCGGTGACGCGATGACCGGGTACAATGAGACCGGTTCCCTGGCTGTCAGCCCCCAGCGGCTCGCGGCGCTGATTGCGCTCGAACGCGACGGCGTGGTCAGTCTGCAGGCGGCGCGCCGCGTCTTTGCCGAGCTGGCCGCGGCTGATGCCGATCCCCGCGCGGTCGCCGAGCGGCTGGGCCTGCTCCAGGTGCGGGACGAGGGCGCGCTGGGCGGCTGGGTGGATGCCGTGCTCGCCTCGCACCCGGCCGAGGTGGCGCGCTACCGCGGAGGTGAGACGAAGCTGATGGGGTTCTTTGTCGGCCAGGTCATGAAGAAAAGCGGCGGCAAGGCAGACCCCAAGGGCGTGCAACCCGTGCTGCAGGAGAAACTCCGATGACGAGCGTCGAGTGAAGACCATCGAGCAGATCCGCTCGGAGTTTCCGGCGCTCGAGCGCCGGGTCGGCGGCGTTCCTGTCGCGTACTTCGATGGCCCGGGCGGCACCCAGGTCCCGCGCCACGTCGGCGATGCCATGCTCGACTACCTCTACCATCACAACGCCAACACCCACTGGGCCTATCCCAGCAGCGTGGAGACCGATGTCGCGATCGGCCTCGCCCGCGCGGCGCTGGCCGAGCTTCTGGGCGCCGCGGCCGACGAGATCGCGTTCGGCGCCAACATGACGACCCTCACATTCCATCTGGCGCGTGCACTCGGTCGGAATTGGGGGCCGGGTGACGAAGTCGTGGTGACTGAGCTGGATCATCACGCGGACATCGCGCCCTGGCAGGCGCTGGCGCGCGAGCGGGGCATCACGCTCCGCTGGGTCGGGGTCGATCCGGACCGCGGGATCCTCGACCGCGGATCGCTCGAGGCCGCGGTGACGCCACGGACCCGGCTCGTCGCTATCGGTGCCGCCTCCAACGCCATCGGCACGATCAACGACCTGGCCCACGCCGTGGCGCTGGCCCGCGCCGCCGGCGCGCTCAGTTTCGTGGATGCCGTGCACTATGTCGCGCACGAACCGGTCGACGTCGGGCGGCTCGGCTGCGATTTCCTCGCCTGCTCGGCCTACAAGTTCTATGGGCCGCATGTCGGCGTGCTGTATGGGCGGAAGGCGGCCGTCGAGTCGCTCGACGTGCCCAAGCTTGCCCCGGCGCCGGAGACGTCGCCGGAGCGCCTGGAGACGGGCACCGGCAATCACGAGGGCATCGTCGGTGCCGGCGCGGCAGTGGACTTTCTGGCGTCGATTGGTGGCGGCGGGGACCGGCGCACGGCGCTGGCCACGGCGTACGCGTCGCTGCACAAGCGGGGTGAGCTGCTGGTGCGCCGGATGTGGGACGGGCTGGAAGGCGTCCGCGGCGTCCGGCTGTATGGCCGGCCGCCGGGCGAGCCGCGCACGCCGACGGTCGGGTTTACGGTGGAAGGCGTGACGTCGACCTACGTGGCCCGTGCACTGGCGGCGGCGGGCGTGTTCGTCTCCCACGGCGATTTCTATGCGAGCACGATCGTCGAGCGGCTGGGTGTCGGGCCGGAGGGACTGGTGCGCGCAGGGTGCGCCTGCTACACGACGGCGGAGGAGGTCGACCGTCTGATCGACGGCGTCGCCGCGCTTCGGCGCTAGCCCAGGAGGCGGCGCGGCCGCGCCGGTGCGCTGGCGTGGAACGGCATGCGGCGCCCCGCGGCGCCCCAATACGGGAGCTCGCGTCCGGGCAGCCCGAAATGACTGATCGCCACGGCCTGGAGGCCGCCGGCGTCGCGGCCGGTCGGTCCCCGCAGCGTATCGCGCCGCATCTCCTTGGCCACCTTGAGCGGCCGCTCGCCGGACGGATCGAGCTGGCGCGTCGCCGGTTCCGCCTCCGACAGCAGTGCCGCCATGAAGTCGAACGACAGCGCGAGGTGCCGCTCCACGTCCTCGTCGGTCAGGTCCCACCGGCTGCGGTCTCGCGCGGCCTGCATTCCGCGCTGCCACCCCTGAGTCTCCGTGATATGCACCATGCCCCGGAACAGGCGGCGGTTGGTGCGTACGCTGAAGATCGTGGGCGAGATGATGCGGTCGAGGTGCGCGTCGGCCGGTGCATGGTCCTGGAGGATCACGTCCTTGGCAATGCGCGCATAGGCATCGCCCAGGTGCGTCTCCACGCGGCTTTCCCAGTAGGAATGCCCCACCGACGCGGTGCTGCTGGTCAGCACCAGCTGCCGGGGTACGAAGTAGTTGTGCGCCACCGTGTCTGCCGCGAGATGGCACAGGTAGCCCAGTCCGAAGGCGCGGAGCGCCTCGGAATCGGCGAGATCGTGGATTTCCTGGCCGACGTGCCAGTAGTGGCAATGCCGGCCCACCGGCGCGTACTTCTTGGCGATCGACGAATCGGCCGCGATGTTGCCGTAGAGAAAATCGAACGGGTACGACCGCAGCAGTTCCGCGACGGCGGCCGGCAACAGCTCGAGGTTGGCAAGGATCGATTCACCCAGAAAAATGTGCGTGCCCGGCGTCCAGGCATGTGCCGCGCGCGGCCAGACCAGCAGCACCAGCCCGACCACCGCGAATGCGCAGGCCAGGCGCCGCGGGGTCATCGGCCGGGCACCAGCATCCGCCGAACCCGGCTGATCATTCCGCGCCCGGTCCGCACCGAGCGCAACGTGGCCGCCACGTCGAGCGCGGTGTCCTCGACCTCCTCGTGCACCACGCTGTAAAGTGCGTCCAGATCTTCCAGCCGCTCCTCCACCCGATCCATGCCGCGCACGATCTTCCGCCGGAGCCGCCGGCTGGTCTGGGCATAGGCGCCGGCTTCGTGGCGGAGCGTGAGCATCAGGTCCTGGGCCTGCTCGGTCAGACGGTGCACGGTCTTGATCGTGCCCTTGACGTCGTCCTGCACGTCCCGCAACAAATCGTGGAGCTTCGCGGCCTGCGCGCGACCGGCGGCGAGCGCAGCGATTACGACGATCAGAAAGGCGGCCAGCGTGACGGCGATGATGGCGAGCGATATGGCGATGGTGACGCTGGCCCACGCCGGGGCCTCGGCCACCTGAAGGAATGCGAGTATCGGCATGGTGCGGCTACCTCGTCGAAAGGGGTCAGGCGGTCAACCCGGGACGAACCTCATCTAACATAACGCCCGCGCGTTCCGCGCCACCACCGGCCCGGCCGCTTGACGCTCCGGCAGGGCCCCGCGAGGTTTGGCCATGCCTCCTCGCTTTCTCGTCCGCGGTGGTCGCCCGTTGCGTGGGACCATCCGCCCCGCCGGCAACAAGAACGCCGCGCTGCCCATTCTGGCTGCCACCATCCTCGCCGATGGACCGGTCGACCTCGACAATATCCCGCGCATTCGCGACGTGGACACGATGCTAGCGCTGCTGGCCGATCTCGGAGCCGAGATTGTCTGGACCGGCGCCAATGCCGTGCGCGTCCACACCAAGGCGGTGCGCCCCAAGCCGCTCGACCCCGCGCTCTGCGCCCGCATCCGCGCATCGATCCTGCTGGCGGGCCCCATGCTCGCGCGGTTCGGCAAGGTGGTGCTGCCGCCGCCGGGCGGCGACGTCATCGGCCGCCGACGGGTGGACACCCATTTTCTGGCGCTCGAGCAGCTGGGCGGTCTCGTCTCGATTGGCGAGCGCTTCGAGCTGGAAGCCAAGGCGCTCCGGGGCGCCGACATCTTTCTCGACGAGCCGAGTGTCACCGGCACCGAGAACGCGTTGATGGCGGCGGTGGGCGCGAGCGGGCGCACCGTGCTCCGTAATGCGGCCGCCGAGCCGCACGTCCAGGATCTGGCACGCTGCCTCGTGGCGATGGGCGCGCAGATCGAGGGGATCGGCTCCAACATCTATACCATCGAGGGCGGCCGGCCGCTGGGTGGCGCATCGTACGCGATCGGGCCGGACCACATCGAGATCGGGAGCTTTATCGGTCTCGCCGCCGTCACCAACGGCGAGATCACGATCGACCCGGTGCGCGGCGACGATCTCCGGAGCACGCTGCTCGCGTTCGAGCGCCTGGGTATCCGGCCGCGGCTGGACGGCACCCGCCTCATCGTGGACGCGGACCAGGAGCGCCGCATCCGGCCCGATCTCGGTGGCCACGTCCCCAAGCTGGAGGACGGCCCCTGGCCGGCATTTCCGGCCGACGTGATGTCCACCACGATCGTCACGGCGACGCAGTGCGCCGGCATGCTGCTGGTGTTCGAGAAGATGTTCGAGTCCCGGCTCTTCTTCGTGGATAAGCTGATCGGCATGGGCGCGCGCATCGTGCTCTGCGATCCGCATCGCGCCGTCATTTCCGGGCCGTCACCGCTCAAGGGCGGTGTGGTCGAGTCGCCCGACATCCGGGCCGGCATGGCGATGGTGCTCGCGGCGCTGGCCGCCGAGGGAAAGAGCACGATCCACAATGTGGGGCAGATCGAGCGCGGCTACGAGAAGATCGATGAGCGGCTCAAGGCCCTCGGCGCCGAGATCGAACGGGCCGATGACTGAACACGTCGCGCTGGGCGCAGGGATGGGTGAGGTGCAGTTGAATGAAACGGCGCTGGACGGCCCGGTGCCGCGGTACCAGCATGCCGATTGGCGCACGCGGTACGGAGTCGTGGCCGGTATCACGGCCCGTGGCGCCGACGGCGGCGCCGGATTTGATCTTGGCCTCTGGACCGATCAGCCGGTGGGCGGGGTAATGACGCGGTGGCGCGCCTTTCGCGAGGCCGAGCCGGGATTCGCGAGCACCATCCTTGGCACCCAGATTCACGGCGCGCACGTCATGTGGCACGAGGGCGGAACCGGCTGGGTCCAGGTCGACGGCGTGGATGGTCACGCCACGGCACGCGTCGGGCTCCTGCTGACTGTGACCGTCGCCGACTGCATACCGGTCTATCTGATCGCGCCCGCGCGCGGTGCCATTGCGCTCCTGCACGCCGGCTGGCGCGGCACCGCCGGTGGCATCCTGCGCGCCGGGGTCGCCCTCCTGGCGCGGCACGTCGGTGCGGCGCCGGATGAAATCCTAATGCATGCCGGAGTCGGCATTTGCGGCGGGTGCTATGAAGTCGGGTCTGAGGTGGTCGAGGCGGTGGGCCAGCAGGCCGGCGGCGTCGGACCGTGGCACGTCGATTTGCGCCGGTGCCTGCTGGAGCAGGCCGGCGCACTGGGACTCGGCGGGGCCACCGCGTCCGGCTGGTGCTCGGCCCACGACCGTCCCCTGTTCTACAGTCATCGCGCCTCGCACGGAGCCGACGGCCGGATGGTGGCGTATCTGGGAATACCGCTGCCCGGCGCCTCCGCGTAAGCCGTGCGGAAGCGGGCGCTTACCGCCCGCGGCTCAGGTGGCGTCGCGGTTGACGGCGGACGGGGGCTCGACTAGTATTTGCGTGCTGTGCTGGTCGGCCCTCCACCGGGCCCTGCTGTCGTGATGTGGGGGAGTTCCCCCACATTTTTTTTCGACCCCGGCCAATGTCCCTCGACGCGTTGCTGGACCAGATTCGTGATCACGTCGCCGGGCTCGGGTTCGAGCTCGTCGATCTGAAGCGGGTCGGCACCCAGCAGCGTCCCATCCTGCAGGTGCGGATCGACCGCCCCGACAGCAGGCCCGGCCACGGGGTGACGGCCGAGGACTGTGGGACGGTCAGCCGCTCTCTCGAGCGATATCTGGAGACGGCGGGCCTGGTGGGCCCGCGATATGTGCTGGAGGTCTCCTCTCCCGGCATCGAGCGGCCGCTGCGGTGGGTGGCGCACTGGCGCCGCTTCGTCGGGCATCGGGCGCGGGTCCGCTCCGCCGCGCTGGCGGGTACCGCCACAGTGGAGATCCTGTCGGTGCCGGACGACGCGCACGTGACGGTCCGTCTCGTGGATGGCACCGAGATGGCGCTGGCACTCGCCGAGATACGCGAGGCGGCGCTGGTCATGGAATGGGAACCAAAGGGACGCAAGCAGGGCGCTCGACGCCCGTGACGGCGCGCAGGCAGGTGCGCCACTCGATCAGGGAGTACATCGGATGGCTGGTTCGGCTGAAATGTTGGCCGCGTTCCGCGAGCTGACGACGACTAAGCAGTTGGAGCGCTCCGATCTGCTGGAGCTGCTTCGCGACGGCCTCCAGGCCGCGCTGGTCCGGCGGTACGGACCCAACGTCAAGTTCGAATTGACCGTGGACGAGATGCAGGGTTCCATCCGCATCGTGCGCCTGCGACAGGTGGTCGAGCTGGTCGAGGACGCCAGCGCGCAGGTGTCGCTCGAAGAGGCCCGCTACGAGGATCCCGACTTCCAGGTCGGGGACATGCTCGAGGAGGACGTGCCGTTCGACGCCTTCGGGCGGCTGGCGGTGCAGGCGGCCAAGCAGCGCATCATCCAGCGCGTCCGCGAGGGCGAGCGGGCCCGCATCCGCGACGAGTTCACCTCCAAGGTGGGCGAGCTGCTCTCCGGCGAAGTGCAGCAGATCGAGCGGGGCAAACTGGTGCTCCTGCTCAACAAATTCCGCGAAGCGGAGGCGATCATGCCCTACCGCGAGCAGAACCACCGGGAACACTTCCATCAGGGCGACACGATCCGCGCCGTGCTCAAGCGGCTGGAGGAGACGCCCAAGGGCCCGCGGCTGATCCTCAGCCGCGGCGATCCGCTGTTCGTCAAGGCGCTCTTCAAGCTCGAGGTGCCGGAGATTCAGCAGCAGATCGTCGAAATCCGCGCGATCGCCCGCGAAGTCGGCAGCCGGACCAAGGTCGCCGTCATCTCGCGCGACGATGCGATCGATCCGGTCGGCGCCTGCGTCGGGCTCAAGGGTTCGCGGGTGCAGGCTGTGGTCAACGAGCTGGGCGGCGAGCGGATCGACATCGTGCCCTGGTCGCCCGATCCCGAGCGGTTTGCCCGGCTGGCGCTGGCTCCCGCGCGCGTGGCCAAGGTCTTTTCCGATCCCGAGGCCAAGACGATCCAGGCCGTGGTGGACGAGGACCAGCTCTCGCTCGCCATCGGGCGCAACGGGCAGAACGTACGACTGGCGTCGGAGCTCACCGGCTGGAAGATCGATCTGTATTCCAGCCGCGAGTGGCTGGAACGCGGCGGCGAGGGCCCGCTGTTCGCGCCCCTGCCGGCCGAGGATGACAGCGCCATGCGGGTGCCGCTGGGCGAGCTGGCCGGGCTCTCGCCCGAGCTGGTGGCGATTCTGGGCAGCGCCGGCTACAACATGCTGAACGACGTGCTCGATCTCGAGCGCGAGGAGATCGCCCGCATCGAGGGGATGACGCCGGAGACCACGGACCAGCTGCTGGCGTTCCTGGCCGAGTTGACCGACGAGGACGCGGGCGAAGGGACACCCGCACCGGCGTGAGCGGCCTGCTGGGCCTGCTCGGGCTCGGCCAGCGGGGACGGCTGCTGATCGTCGGGGTCGATGCCGTGCGGGAGCAGCTCAAGGCAGGCAAGTGCTGGTGCGTGGTGGTGGCGGAGGACGCCAGTCCGCGCGCCATCGACAAGGTGGTCCGGCTCGCGGTCGCCACGGGCGTGCCGCTGCTGGCCGGACCCGGCGCCGCCGCAATCGGCGCACAGTTGGGAAAGCCGCCCGTGATGGCGGTGGGCGTGCGGGATCGTGCGTTGGCCGACGGCATTCGGCAGTCGGCGCCGCAGCGCCAGTGACGGAGGCATTGAGTGGTCAAGACCAGAGTACACGACCTCGCCGCGGAGTTCGGGATTCCGTCCGAGCAGCTCATGGGCATGCTCAAGGACATGAGCGTCTTCGTCCGCAGCCACCTGTCGGCCCTGGAGAACGACCAGGTCGCCGCGATCCGGGTGCGCTGGGAACGCGAGAAGCGTAAGAGCGCCGACGAGCCGGCCCCCAAGAAGGGCCGGCGCAAGGCGGTGAAGGCGGCGCCGGACCCGCCGGCACCGCCGGTCGAGGCCAAGCCCGTCAAGCGGCGCCGGACCGCGGCCGAAGTGGCTAAGCACGAGGCGGAGGCCGAGGCGGAACGCGCGGCCGAGCTGGCCGCGATCGAGCTGGAACGGCCCATGGTCGTCGCAGCGCCGGAGCCGGTGTCGGCTCAGTCGCTGGAGGAACGCGCGCGGGCGCTCTTCAAGGACCCGCCACCCGCGGCCGCCGACCGCGACGAGATACAAGCGACGTCCGCGCCGGCGGGCGGCGATGTCGCCGAGCCGCCCGCGCGTCGGACCGCGCCGTCGGAGACCGCCGCGTCGGCCACGCCGTCCGCCAGCGCCGCACCGTCGACACCCACCCGTGCGCCCTTCATTCCGCCCCGCATTCAGCGGTCCGCGTCGCCGTCCCGCGAGAGCGGCCGGCAGGGCGCCGGTCCGCGCCCGGTCTTCAGCAGCAGCGCGCCCGGCGGCGGCCCGGCCCGGCCCGGTGCCGATCGACCGGCGCCGGCCCGCAGCTTCGGCCCCGACGCCGAAAAGGGCGGCAGCCGCAAGAAGGGCAAGAAAGGGAAGCGCTCGTCGGTGGACCAGGACGCCGTGCAGGCCAACATCGCCCGCACGCTCCAGGGCATGAAGGGCCCCGGCGGCCGCAAGGGACGGGGCCGGTCCGACGAGCCGTCGTACCGTGATATCGTCGCGGGCCGCGCCGCCGAGGAAAAGGAACGTGAGAAGACGCTGGTCCGGGTCAACGAATTCATTTCGGTGAGCGAGCTCGCCGCCGCGATGAAGATCTCGGCCACGCAGATCGTCCAGTTCGCGTTCAAGGAAATGGGCATGATGGTCACGGTGAACCAGCGGCTCGATTTCGATCAGATCGATCTGATCGCGTCCGAGTTCGGGTTCCAGGCGGTGCGCGAGGACGAGTACGCCGCGGAAATGGCGGCCGGCCCGGCCGAAGTTGAAGAGGAAGGCGAGCTGCAGCCGCGACCACCGGTCGTGACCATCATGGGTCACGTCGACCACGGCAAGACGTCGCTGCTCGACCACATCCGCAAGGCCAACATCGTCGCCGGCGAGGCCGGCGGCATCACCCAGCACATCGGCGCCTATCACGTCGAGCTGCCGGGCGACCGCGAGATCACGTTCCTCGATACGCCGGGTCACCAGGCGTTCACCGCCATGCGTGCCCGCGGCGCGCAGGTGACAGACATCGTCGTGCTGGTCGTCGCGGCCGATGACCAGGTCATGCCCCAGACGATCGAGGCGATCAGCCACGCCCGCAACGCCGGCGTGCCGATCATCGTGGCCATCAATAAGATCGACCTGCCCTCGGCCAACGTGGCCAAGGTCAAGCAGGACCTGCTCCAGCAGAGCGTCGTGCTCGAGGAGTTCGGCGGCAACGTGTTGAGCGCCGCCATTTCCGCCAAGAAGGGCACCGGCGTGGATCAGCTCATGGAGCAGATCCTGCTGCAGGCGGAGATTCTTGACCTCAAGGCCAATCCCGACGCCCGCGTCGTGGGCAGCGTCATCGAGGCCTCGCTCGATCCGGGCAAGGGTCCGCTCGCGACGATCCTGGTGCAGAAGGGCACGCTCAAGGTCGGCGACAACTTCATCTGCGGCAAGTTCAGCGGCCGCGTCCGCGCGCTGTACGATGAGCGGGGCAAGAACGTGCGCGAGGCGGGGCCGTCCATCCCGGTGCAGATCCTGGGCTTCGAGGGCGTGCCGGCGGCCGGTGACTCGTTCACCGTCGTCACCGACGCGGCCGAGGCGCGGGAGATCGCGCAGAAGCGGCAGCGCCTCGAGCGCGAGGCGCAGAACCGCCGGAGCCAGAAGGGCACGTCGCTGGAGGACTTCAGCCGCGCGCTTGAAGCGGGAGCGGTCACCCAGCTACGCATCATCATCAAGGCCGACCAGGGCGGCCCGGCGGAAGCACTCGCCGACGCGCTGGCGCAGCTCAGCACCGCCGAAGTGCGGGTGGACGTGGTGCACCGCGGTGTCGGTGCGATCACCGAGAGCGATATCCTGCTGGCCAAGGCGTCGGGAGCCATCGTCCTGGGCTTCCACGTCCGGCCCGATGCCAACGCCCGCAACGCCGCCGAACGTGAAGGGGTGGACGTCCGCACTTACCGCATCATCTACGAGGCGGTCGAGGACGTGCGCAATGCGCTCGAAGGGCTGCTCAAGCCGGAAGAGCGGGAGACCGTGCTGGGCGAGGCGGAAGTCCTGCAGCTCTTCAAGGTCAGCAAGGTGGGCACGATCGCCGGCAGTATCGTACGTAGCGGGATCATCCAGCGCGCCAGCAAGGTGCGGGTCATTCGCGACGGCGTGACAGCGTACACCGGCACGCTGTCGAGTCTCAAGCGGTTCAAGGACGACGTGAAGGAAGTGCGCGAGGGGCTCGATTGCGGCATCGGCGTGGAGAACTTCAACGACATCAAGGTTGGCGACCGCATCGAGTCGTTCAAGATGGAAGAGGTCAAGCGCACCCTGGAGCAGGCCGGAGCGACGGGGGCGGTCTGAGGTGCATGTGGCGCTGCGAACCTGGGAGCTGCACCTCGAGGGGTGCCACTCGCTGAAGGAAAAGCGCAGCGTGCTCAAGCCGCTCACCACCGCGCTTCGCCGCGGCCTCAACGTCTCGGTGGCGGAAACGGCGCATCAGGACCTGTGGCAGCGCGCCGAGCTGGCGTGCGCCGCCGTGGGGAGCGACCGCACCGTGGTGGAAGAGACGCTGCGCTCGGCTGACCGGGTGATCGAGGAGACCGACGGAGTGCGAATCATCGATACCGCGACGGTGTTCCGGTGAAGGGATCGTCGCGGCGCCCGGAGCAGGTGGGCGAGACGCTGCGCCAGGTGGTGGCCGATGCGCTGACCCGCGGCATCCGAGATCCACGTGTGGGGTTCGTCACCGTGACCCGGGTCGAGGTCACCAATGACCTGTCGCACGCCAAGGTGTTCGTGAGCGTGCCGGGCGAGGACGCGGACCGCGAGCGGGCCATCGAAGGGTTGCGGAGCGCGGCCGGCTATCTGCGGAGTCGGGTGGCCAGGGTGCTCACCACCCGGTCGGTGCCCGAGCTCCATTTCGAGCTCGATCGCGGGCTGCAGCACGCGGCCCGCATCAACGAGCTGCTCGAAGGGCTGCGCCGGGAGGCCGGGGACTGACCGGCGCCGTGCTGGTGGACAAGCCGGCCGGGGTCACGTCGCATGATGTCGTCCAGCGGGTCCGCCGCGCCTACGGCACGCGGGCGGCCGGACACACCGGGACGCTCGACCCGTTCGCGACCGGCCTGCTCGTGGTGCTGCTGGGGCGCGCCACCCGGTTGGCCCGGTTTGTCGAGTCGCGGTACAAGACCTATCTGGCGACCGCCCGGCTGGGGGTCGCCACCGATACCGATGACCTGACTGGGACGGTGCTCCGGGAGGCGAGCCACTCGCGAGCGGTGGCGCGCGATGAGCTCCTCGCTGCGCTCGCCGCACTCCGCGCCGCTGACTGGCAGACGCCGCCGGCCTTCTCGGCCAAGCACGTGGCTGGTCAGCGCAGCTACCAGTTGGCGCGACGTGGGCAAGCCGTCGAGCTCGCGCCGGTCGGCGTGGATGTCCGGATGCTCGATCTGGTGGAGCTCACCGGCGAAACCGTGATCTTCCGCGCGGTGGTCAGCGCCGGCACCTACGTCAGGGCTCTCGCGCGGGATCTCGGATTCGCGCTGGGGACCGGTGCCCATCTCGTCGCGCTTCGGCGGGAGGCCATCGGCCCGCTGTCGGTGGACGATGCCGTCGCCGTGGACGCGCTTGGCCCCGGCGCGCCGCCCGCGCCGCCGCAGTCGGTGCTCACGCACCTGCCGTCGGTCCCGGTGGACGCGGACGCGGTGATCGCGCTGGGACACGGCCGTGCCGTGATGGCGCCCGGGGCGGACGACGGGGAGCTGCTGCTGGTGCACGCGGGACGGCTGATCGCCGTCGGCGTCGCCAGAGACGGTGTGGCCCGGCCGGTGGTCGTCCTGGAGCCGGCATGACCGCTCTGGGTACCACGGTCACCGTCGGCTCCTTCGACGGGGTCCACCTGGGGCACCGGGCAGTGCTGGACGAGATCGCGCGGCGGGCGCGGGCGGCGGGGCGGACCAGCATGCTGGTGACCTTTGCTCCGCACCCGCTCGAAGTGGTCAATCCCGCCGCGGCGCCCGCACTGCTGACCGTGGGCGACGAGCGCCTGGAGGCGTTCGCCGAGACGCCGGTGGATCGGGTGCTGATTCTGGCGTTCGACCGCCGGATGGCGGGGATGGCGCCCGCCGACTTTGTGCGCGAGGTGCTGATCGGCCGCTGCGCGATGCGCGAGCTGGTGATCGGGTTCGATCACGGCTTTGGCCGCGATCGGAGCGGCGATGTCGACACGCTGCGCGCGCTCGGCACCACGTTGGGCTTTGTGGTGGACGTCGTCGGAGCGGTGGACGTCGGCGGGCAGCAGGTGTCCAGCAGCCGGATCCGTCGCGCGGTGGCCGGCGGCGATCTGTCGCTGGCGGCCCGGCTGCTGGGTCGGCCGTACACGGTCTCGGGACGGGTGGCGCGCGGCGCCCGGCGCGGACGCACCATCGGCGTGCCGACGATCAACCTCGCCGGCATCGCGCCCCAGAAACTTCTGCCGCCGGACGGCGTCTATGCGGTGCGGGTCGAGTGGTCGCGCGGCCGCGCCGGTGGGATGATGAACCAGGGACCCCGGCCCACCATCGGCGATGGCCGGCGCACGCTGGAAGCGCACCTGTTCGATTTCGCCGGCGAGCTGTACGGCGAGCGGGTGCGCATCGAATGGGTGGAGCGGATTCGCGATGTGCACCGCTTTGCCTCGATCGATGAGTTGACGGCGCAGCTGGCCCGGGACCGCACCAGCGCGCAGGCGATTCTCGCCGCGTCCGGCGACGGCCCGGCATGACCCACACCTGAGCTATCGAGCGACGATGTTCTCTTCGATCCGCAATCGCCTGATCCTGATCGGCCTGCTCGTGGTCGCCTGCGTCTACCTCCTCATTCCGCGGAATGAAACGGTGCGTGAGCGCAACGAGTACACGGGTGTCGCCCACGACACGACCATCCGGCGGATCCCCATCAAGTACGGGCTCGACCTCCAGGGCGGCATGCACCTGGCGCTGGAACTTGACCAGTCCAAGCAGGTCTCGTCCAACGTGAGCCGGGACGTGGACCTGGCGCTCACCGTGCTGCGGAAGCGCATCGAGGGGATCGGGACGCAGGAGCCGCTGGTGCAGAAGAGCGGCAGCGACCGGATCATCGTCGAACTGGCCGGCATCAGCGATCCGGAGCGGGCCAAGCAGATCGTGCAGAACAGCGCGTTCCTGGAGTTCCGGATCACCGACAAGGCCGGTGCCCTGGATCGCGCGCTGCCGGCAATGGACCGCGCGCTCGCCCAGCTCGGCGTGAAGGGCGTCGATACGTCGGCGGCCCGGCCATCGGCCGTGCAGCAACTGCTCGGCGGCGACACCGCCAAGGGCGCGGCGGACACCACCAGGGCGGCGCCGGCCGTGCTGAGCGCGCTGATCCATCCCACCGGCGCGCTGCCGGGCGAGTATGCGGTCGCGGAGACGGCGTTCCCGCGGGTGGACAGCATGCTGCACCTGCCGGCGATCCAGAGTCTGGTGCCGCGGGGCATCAGTCTGTTCTGGAACGGCACGCCCACCAGCGTCGGCGTCGAGTCGATGCGGTTCCTCTACGCCGTGGCCGACCGCCCGATCATCACCGGCGACCGGCTGGTGGACGCGACCGCCCAGCTCGACCCGCTCACCAACGGACCGGTGGTCAACTTCGAGCTCGATCATGCGGGCGGACGTCGCTTCGCCGACGAGACCGGCCGTCATGTCGGCGACTACATGGCCATCATCCTCGATGGACGGGTGCAGGGGCGGCCGCCGACGATTGAGGACCGCATCGGCCGCAGCGGGCGCATCACGCTCGGCGGCAAGACGATCGAGGAGGCGCGCGACCTGGCACTCACGTTGAAGGCGGGCGCACTGCCGATTCCGCTCAAGATCGTCGAGGAGGGCCAGGTCGGCCCGACGCTGGGCAAGGACTCGGTCAACAAGGGCATCACGGCCGGCGTGATCGGGACCATTCTCGTCGTCCTGATCATGATCGGATATTACCGGATGAGCGGCGTGGTCGCGGTGCTCGGTCTCGGGATCTACGTGCTCTTTGCGCTGGGCGGACTCGCGGCGGTAAACGCCACACTCACGCTGCCCGGCCTGGCCGGACTGGTGCTCTCGATCGGTATTGCGGTCGACGCGAACGTCCTGATCTTCGAGCGGATACGCGAGGAGCTCATTCACGGCAAGACGGTGCGGCTCGCCGTCGATGAGGGGTTCCGCCACGCCATGAACGCCATCGTGGACTCCAACGTCGCCACGGTACTGACCGCGCTGTTCCTCTTCCAGTTCGGCACCGGCCCCGTGAAGGGCTTCGCGGTGACGCTGATCATGGGCATTGCCGCCTCGATGATCACCGCCGTGTTCGTGACCCGGACCTTCTTCATGATCTGGCTGGATCGCAAGCCGGCCATGTCCACCCTGAGCATCTGACGATGACGCGCTTCTTTGCCCACGCCAACTATGATTTCATCCGGGTCCGCCGCTACGCCTATGCGGCGACGGCGCTCATCATCATCCCCGGCCTCCTGTACATCCTCATCGCCGGCCTGAACTACAGCATCGAGTTTACCGGCGGCACGATGATGCAGGTGCGGAGCGCCCGCACGGTGGATATCGGCCGCATCCGCGGTGCCCTCGATGGCGCCGGCATCCATGGCGCGGAGATCCAGACCTTCGGTGGGCCCAACGAGTACGTCATCCGGGCGCGGGTGGGGAAGGCGGGCACGGATGCCAACGACACGCAGATCACCCGGCGCGCGGTGACCGCGGCGCTCGACGGCGCCCTGGGCGCCGGTCAGTACGCGGTGCTGCGCACCGAGGCCGTAAGCCCCAAGGTCGGCGGCGAGCTGCGGACCAAGGCGTTTCTCGCGATCTTCCTCTCGTTCTTTGCCGTGCTGGCCTACCTGGCGTACCGGTTCGAGTGGCGCTTCGGCGTCGCGGCGATTGTGGCCACCGCCCACGACATCATTGCGACCATCGCCTTCATCGGCGTCATGCGGCTCGAGGTGAGCCTGACGGTCGTCGCCGCGGTGCTCTCGATGGTCGGCTATTCGCTCAACGATACGATCATCATCTTTGACCGCGTGCGCGAGAACCTCTATCGCATGAAGGGCGCGACCTTCGCGGAGGTGCTCAACCGGTCGATCAACGAGACGCTGCCCCGGAGCATCCTGACCCACGGCACCACGCTGTCCACCCTGCTGGCGCTGACCATCTTCGGCGGCGAGGTGATCCGGCCGTTCGCCCTGGTCATGTTCTTCGGCGTCTTCACCGGCACGTTCTCGTCGATCTACATCGCATCGCCGGTCCTGATGGCCATCGAGGCCCGCTGGCCCGGTCCGCATACCCGCGGGCGCGGGGCCAAGGCCACGGCGGGTACCGCGGCCGCGCGGAAGGCGCAGCCGGTCGCCTGATCCCGTGCTCGTCGACACCCACTGCCATCTGGGCGATGCGGCGTACGATGCCGATCGTGCCGACGTGGTGGTGCGGGCGGCGGCGGAGGGCGTGGGGCATGTGGTCGTCGTCGGCGAATCAGTTGCGGCCGCCGATCGCGCGCTCGAGCTGGCTGCATCCTGCGCGTCGCTCTCGGCGACGGCTGGGGTCCACCCCCACGCGGCCGCCGACTGGACCGCCGACGCGGCCGCGTGGATGGAACAGCGCCTGGCGGACCCGCGCGTGGTTGCGGCCGGAGAGATGGGGCTCGACTACCACTACGATTACTCGTCGCGTGACGTGCAGCGGCGGATCTTCGACACGCAGCTGGACATCGCCGCCTCGGCCGGCCGCCCCGCCATCATCCACGCGCGGGAGGCGGACGACGACGTCGCGGCGGCGCTCCGCTCCCATCCCCGGACGCGCGCCATCCTGCATTCGTTCAGCAGCGGCATGCCGCTGTTCCACACCGCCATCGAGCTCGGCCACTATATCTCATTCAGCGGCATGGTCACCTTCCGGAGCTGGACCCTCGATGATGCCGTGCGGGAGACGCCGCTCGACCGGCTGCTGGTCGAGACCGACGGGCCCTATCTTGCGCCAGTGCCGCTCCGCGGTCGCCGCAATGAGCCCGCGTTTGTCGTCCACGTCGCCCGGCGGGTGGCCGTGGTGCGCGGCATGGCGGAGGATGAGTTGACCGCCGCCGTCACCGCCAACGCTGTCCGCCTGTTCGGTGCCCGCCTCGCCCCCACACAGGAGCGCTCGTGACTGCCGTTCCCTCCGATATCGCCATTGCCCAGGCCGCCCGGCTCCGGCCCATCGCTGACGTCGCCGCTGAGGCCGGTCTCACCGCCGACGACTTCCTTCCATATGGGCGGTACAAGGCCAAGATCACCGCGGAGGCGGTGGCGGCGCACCCGCCGCGCGGGCGGCTCGTTCTCGTCACCGGCATCAATCCCACACCGGCCGGCGAGGGAAAGTCCACGGTCACGGTCGGCGTCGCGCAAGCGCTTAGGCGACTGGGCCGGCAGGTGATGGTCTGCATCCGCGAGCCGTCGCTCGGCCCGGTCTTTGGCGTCAAAGGCGGTGCCGCCGGCGGCGGCTACGCGCAGGTCGTGCCGATGGACGAGATCAACCTCCACTTCACCGGCGACTTCCACGCGATCGCGTCGGCGCACAACCTGCTGTCCGCCCTGCTGGACAACCATCTCCATCACGGCAACGCGCTGGGAATCGACGTGCGCCGCATCACATGGCCGCGCACCGTCGACATGAACGACCGTGCGCTGCGCTCCATCGTGGTGGGACTCGGCGGGATCAACGGCGGCCCCAGCCGGGAGGACCGCTTCGTGATCGTGCCGGGCAGCGAGATCATGGCGATCCTCTGTCTGGCGCGGAACCTCATGGATCTCGAAGCGCGGCTCGCGCGGATCATCGTCGGCCTGACGCGGGAGAAGACGCCGGTCACCGCCGGCGATCTCAAGGCCTCCGGCGCGATGACGCTGCTGCTCAAGGACGCGCTGCAGCCCAATCTGGTGCAGACGCTCGAAGGCGGGCCGGCGCTGGTGCACGGCGGCCCGTTCGGCAATATCGCGCACGGCTGCAATTCCATCGTGGCCACGCGGCTCGGACTCGGTCTCGCGGACATCGTGCTCACCGAAGCGGGATTCGGTGCGGACCTCGGGGCGGAGAAGTTCTTCGACATCAAGTGCCGGTTCGGCAATCTCAATCCCGAGGCGGCGGTCATCGTGGCCACCGTGCGCGCGCTCAAGATGCATGGCGGCGTGCGCAAGGACGCGCTGGGCACGCCGGATCCCGCGGCGGTCGCACGCGGCATGGCCAATCTCGAGGCCCACGTCCGCAACGTCGCCCGGTTCGGCGTGCCGTCGATCGTGGCGCTCAATCGCTTCGTCTCCGATACCCAGGAGGAGATCGACCTGGTGCTGGACGGGTGCCGGGCGTGGGGCGCGCGCGCTGCGCTGAGCGACGTCTGGGCCCGCGGCGGCGAGGGCGGGGAGGCGGTCGCGCGGGAAATCCTGGTGACCCTCGACGAGGGGAAGGGCGCCTTCCGGCCACTCTATGACGACGCGCTCCCGATCAAGGCCAAGATCGAGACCATCGCCACCGAGATCTACGGGGCGGACGGCGTGGACTACACCTCGACCGCGGACAAGGCGATCACCCAGTGCCAGGCCATGGGCCTCGGTGCCACGCCGGTCTGCATGGCCAAGACCCAGTATTCATTTTCCGACGACCCCGCCAGGCTCGGTCGCCCGTCGGGGTTCCGGATCACCATTCGCGACGTCTACCCGTCGGCCGGTGCCGGCTTCGTCGTGGCGCTCGCCGGGGATATTATGACGATGCCGGGACTCGCCAGAATTCCCGCGGCCGAGGCGATGCGCGTGCACGCCGACGGCACCATCGACGGACTGTTCTAGATCAGGAGTCGCACCATGGAATTCGTGTCGACCGAGCGGGCGCCGCAGGCGATCGGACCGTACAGTCAGGCGACGATCGTGGACGGGTTCGTGTTCACCGCGGGCCAGATCGCCCTCGAGCCGGCCAGCGGCGAGATCGTCCCCGGCGGGATCACCGAGCAGACCGAGCGGGTGTTCGCCAATCTGCGGGCCATCCTGCTCGCGGCCGGTACCGATCTCGGCGCCGTGGTGAAGACCACCGTCTTTCTGACCGACATGGCGGACTTCAAGGCGATGAACGACGTCTACGCCCGCGCCTTCGGCGAGCATCGCCCGGCCCGGAGCACGGTCGCCGTCGCCGGGCTGCCGCGCAACGTCAACGTCGAAATCGAGGTTATCGCTCGCCGCGCCGGGCGCTGAATCCGGTCGGCAGCTTCCGGGGGCGGATCGGGCCTGGTGGTTCGGCCGGTCTTCAAAACCGCGATGGAGGTGTCAACGACAGCTCCGGTGGGTTCGATTCCCACACGCTCCCGCCATCTTTCGTTCGCAATTCGAGGTACGGTACCCGCGTGCGGCTGACGGTCATCCCACTGATTCTCGCATTCGGTCTCGCGTCGCCCGCAGCGGCGCCGGCGCAGACGCCGGACAGCAGCGCCGCGCCGGCGGTCGACAGCGCAGCGGCGGCACGCCAGCCGGCGGCGCAGCCGGCCGTGGCCCCGCCCGCCGCGCCCCGGCCGCCCGTCGGACCCGGGGGCGCGTTCCTGCGCTCGTTCATTCTGCCCGGGTGGGGGCAACTCGTGCTGCATCGTCCGGTCACCGCCCTGGTCTTTGCCGGCGTGGAGGCCACGCTCGTCGGCCTGAGCGTCAAGGCGATCCATGACGTGAAGGTCGCGCGAGCGACCGACAACTCGCCCGACTCCGCGCTCGTCACCTCCCGCAAGCGCACCCGCGAGGACTGGCTCGTGCTGCTGGGCTTCAACCACCTGATGGCGGGCCTGGAGGCGTACGTCGCCTCGCATCTGTGGGATTTCCCCGGCGATCTTCGCATCCGGGCCACGCCGGGCGGCATCGGCGCCTCAGCCACGATTCCGATTCGCGTCCGATGAATCAGGCACCGATCGGCATCTTCGACTCCGGTATCGGCGGGCTCACGGTGGCCCGCGCCGTCTACGAGCGGCTTCCCGGCGAATCCACCGTCTACTTCGGCGATACGGCGCGCGTGCCGTACGGTCCCAAATCGCCGGAGACCGTGCGCCGCTACAGTCTCGAGATTCTCGAGTGGCTCCTGGCGCAGGGCGTCAAGGCGGTCGTCATCGCCTGCAACACGAGCACCGCCCATGCGCTCGACGCGCTCCGCGCTGCATCGCCGGTGCCGGTCATCGGTGTGATCGAGCCCGGCGCACGCGCGGCGGTCGCGGCGGCGGCGGGGCGGCCGATCGGCGTCATCGGGACGGCCGGCACCATCGCCAGCGACGCATATGGCCGCGCCATCCGCTCGCGTGCGCCGGACGCGCTGGTCGAGCAGCACGCCTGCCCGCTCTTTGTCCCGCTGGTGGAGGAGGGCTGGTTCGAGCATCCCGCGGCGCGGCTCATCGCGGCCGAGTACCTCGAGCCGCTCCGTGCGCACCGCGTGGGCGCGCTGGTGCTGGGGTGCACCCACTACCCGCTGTTGAAGCCGCTCCTCGCTGATGTCATGGGGCCGGACGTGGTGCTCATCGACAGCGGGGCGGAGACGGCACGGGTGGTAGAGGAGGTGCTGCGGCGGGAATCCCTCACGGCGGCGGCCGGTGCCGAGGCGGTTCATCGATTTGCGGTGAGTGACGATGAGGCGCGGTTTCGCGCCGTCGGCGCCCGCTTCATCGGCGAGCGGCTGACCCGCGCCGAGGTCGTGCCGCTGGGCTAGTCGCCATCCATGCTGTGAAGGGTGGTGCCCGATGCCGTCGACACCGCATAGCGATAACCCTCTGCCCACGCGCCGGGATTGACGTACTCGCGTCCGTCAGGTCGCCGCAGCAGCGCCGGCTCGTGGGTGTGGCCCATTACCAGCAGGTCGAGCGTCGGGTCCCGCTCGAGCGCTCGCTCCGCCCAGCTCCGTTGGTCGGCGGTGTGTCGGCGGCGACGCTCGCCGGTGGCGGGGGGGCCGCCCAGCAGCGGTGCGGCGACGTCGGCGAGCGGCAGGCCGAGGTCGGGATGGATCAGCCGGTAGAGGGCCGAGGTGGCGCGATGACTGACGATCCGCTGGGCCAGGCGGCGGGGCCCCCAGCCGTGATTGAGTCCGTCACCGTGGATGGCAAGTCCCCGACGCCCGCCCACCGAGAATGGCAGTTCCCGCGCCCCGAAGGTCACGCCGGGCTGCTCGCCCCAAAATGCGTCGCCCCACCGGTCATGGTTGCCGCCCACGATCATCACCGGGACAGTGCGTGCGACGGCCGCGATCCGTGCCGCGACGGGGAATGCATGGCGGGGGATCGCCCGTCGGTAGGCAAACCAGAAGTGGAACAGGTCGCCGTTGATCAGGAGCGCATCTCCCAGGGCGGGGACCCGGTCCAGAAACGAAAACAGCGCCGCATCGATCGCCGTGGGGGCCGATTCGAGGTGCGCGTCTGAAACGATGACCAGGGAGTCCGCGGGCACGGCACAACTTACCGGTGGCCCCGCGAGCCCCGCAACGGCGTGCGACCCGCGCGCTTCGGAGCGTCACCTTCCCATGAAACTGCCCGGTGTGACCACCGTCGACCTGCGCGTCAACTACTCGGAAACCGACCAGATGGGCGTGGTCTATCATGCCCGGTACCTGGTCTGGCTGGATATCGCGCGGACCGACTACCTCCGGCAGGCCGGCATGAGTTACCGGGAGCTTGAGGCGATGGGGTTCCGACTGGTCGTGGCCGAGCTGTCGATGCGCTACCGTCAGGCCGCGCGCTACGATGACCCCATCCGGATCCGCTGCTGGGTGCGGGAGCTGGCGTCGCGCCGGGTCACGTTCGGCTATGCCGTCGAGCACGCCGAATCCGGCACGCTGCTGGCGACCGCCGTGACCGACATGCTCGCCCTCGACGCGGCAATGTCCCTCACCCGGCTGCCGGACGCGGTCCGAGCCCTGCTCGCGCCGGTGCCGGACCCGGTCCGCCTCTGATGGCTCACCTTTCTTCGCGGGACCTCCACGTGCGACGTTGGGCCGTCTCCCTCCTCACGCTGCTGGCCGCCGCCACGCCGGCCGCCGCCCGATCGCTGCACGCTCAGGCGGGCGGATCGGTGGAGGCACTGGCAACGGTGCTCGCTGCCGAAGACGCCCGCGCGTGGGACGGCCCCGCATTGCGGGCCGCGCTTTCCGCGCCGGATTCGGTGGTGCGGCGCGTAGCCGCACTATCGGTGGGGCGACTGGGAGATCCCCGGGGCGTGGCGTTGCTTGTGACGCTGCTGGTGGACCAGGACAGCACCGTGCGCGTGTCCGCCGTCTTTGCGCTCGGCCTGCTTGGTGACACGAGTGCCGTCGGTCCGCTCATCGCACGGCTCCGCACGCCGCCGGCGATCGACGGCCCCTCCGCCGTGGAGACCGTCACCGCCCTGGCGCGGATTGGCGGGAGCACGGCGGCCGGCTTTCTGGGTGCCGTGCTGCAAAGCCGGGAGCCGCTGCCGCTGGTCAATCGCGCGTCGCTGGTACGTCAGATTGCGCTGGAGGCATGGCGGCTGCGCCGCATGGCGCCGGTCGCGGACCTGTTGCCCCTCACGGCGGATTCGGACGAGGTCATCCGCTACGGCGCGGTCTATTCGCTGGTGCGCCTGCGGGCGCCGTCGGCCGCCGATCGACTGACGTCCGCGGTCCACGACGCGAGCCCGCTCGTTCGCGCCGCGGCGGTGCGCGGCCTCACCCGCGACTATGCCGATTCCGCCGGCATGCCGCCGGATCCGCTCGCCGATCTTGCGGCCCGCGCCGCGGATGACGCCGACGCCGGCGTCCGCGTGAACGCCCTGCGCGCGCTGGGCACCTTTCACTCGTCCCGGTCGGTCGGTGTTGTCGTCAGCCGCCTCAGCGACCCGGCGCCGAACGTGCGGGTTCAGGCCGCCGCCACGCTGGCCGACATGGGCGGTGCGGATGCCGTCACGGCACTCCAGCGCACGCTGGCCAGTCACGACCCGTTCGGCGTGCGTTCCCAGGCGATGTTGTCGCTCGCCCGGATCGATACGGCGGCCGCACGCGCCGCGCTCACCGAGTGGCGGACCGGCGCCGACTGGCGCGACCGCGCCGTGGCCGCGCAGGCGGCCCAGGTCATGGGGGCCGATCTCGACCCGTTCCTCTCCGATCCCGACCAGCGCGTGGTCGCCGCCGCGCTGCAGACATGGAGCGGTGACGTCCCCAAGCCCACCCCCGAGCTGGTCGACGCCGCGCGGGCGCACCTCGGCAGCGGTGACGCCGCGGTCCGGAGCATCGCGGCTGATGTGCTGGCGGCCGCACCGTCGCTCACGGATGTCCCGGCCCTGGCCGCCGCGTATGCGGCCGCCGCCCGTGACTCGTTTCCCGAGGCAGCGATCTCGACACTGAGTGCACTGGCGGCTGTGGCCAGCGGCTCCGACGATGGTCGGCTCCGGGTGGACGCGGCGTTTCTCAACCGGACGTCGCGTCCCGAGAACTACCTGCTTCGCCGATGGGCCGCGACAGCGTGGCCCGCCGCCGCCCGCCGCTGGGGGCCGGCATATCCCATCGCCACCGGTCGCACCCTGCAGGACTATCGCGAGGTGGTGCGGCGCTACATCTACGGCGCGGAGGACGTGAGCCGCCCGCATGTGATCATCGAAATGCCGGACCGCGGCAACATCGAGATCGAGCTGCTCGGCCCGGACGCGCCGCTGACCGTCGCCAACTTTCTCGGGCTGGTGGATCGCCACTACTTCGACGGCAATCGGTGGCACCGGGTGGTGCCGAACTTCGTCATCCAGGACGGCGATCGCCGCGGGGACGGGTGGGGCAGCCCGGGCGGCGCCATCCGCGACGAGATCAATCGGGTCCGATACGACGTTCCCGTCGTCGGGATGGCGCTCTCGGGACCCGACACGGGCGCCGGACAGTGGTTCATCAATCTCAGTCCCCAGCCACACCTCGACGGCATCTACACCGTCTTTGGACGGGTGGTCGGCAACATCGGCCCGCTCCTCCGCGTGACGCAGGGAGACTTGATCCGTACCATTCGCCGGTGACCGCCAGATGAAGCGCACCACGCTCCTGCTTGCCGCGCTGCTGGGTCTCGTGCCGTGCCGCGCGGCACACGCCCAGTTCTTTGCCTTCGGCCAGAACAAGATCCAGTATCGCGACTTCGACTGGCGGGTGCGCAGAGGTCCGCATGTCGACCTCTACTACTACCCGGCGGAAGCCGAGCTCGCGTCGGTCGCCCTGGCGTATGCCGAGGAAAGCTACGACACGCTGGCACTCAAGTTCGGGCACGAGGTCGGGGCGCGCATCCCACTCATCGTCTACGCGTCGCATGCCGACTTCGAACAGACCAACATCCTGCCGTTCACGCCGCCGGAGCAGCTCCTCGGCGCCACCGACTTTCTGAAACGCCGGGTCACGCTCCCATTCCGCGGGAGTCTCGCCGAGTTCCGCCATACGCTGCGCCACGAGCTGACCCACGTCTTCCAGCTGAGCATTCAGACCGAGGCCTACTACCAGTCGCCGCGTGGCGGCCAGGTGCAGCTTCCACTGTGGTGGACCGAAGGGCTCGCCGAATACTGGTCGGGCGGTGAGGACGCGCGCGACGAGATGATCCTGCGGGATCTGACGCTCACCGGCCGGCTGCCGTCGCTCCAGGACCTCGCCTACAGCAGTGGCTTCATCGTGTATCCGCTGGGCGGTCGCATTCATCGCTGGCTGGGCCGGACCTACGGTGACTGGCGGGTGGCCGTGGTGTACCGCGAGCTCGCCCGGCACGAGGACTTCGAGCACGTCATTCTCGCCGTATACGGCCGGACGCTGCAGCAGCTCAACGACGAATTCCAGCTTGCCATGCGCCGGGCCTACTATCCCACGGCGCAGCTCCGCGCGCCGCTGTCCGTGCTGGCCCGCCGCCTGGCCGGGGTGGCCATCAAGCCGGCCTACGTGCCGGACACACTCGAGCCGGCGGACGCCGGACAGGGGCCGGCCGGCGCCGCGATGTACATGTCGCCAGTCACCGGCTACCTGACGGTCTATCGCCGCGATCTCGCCGACCGGGAGACGCGGGCGGTGATCGTGTCCGGACGCTCCGCCGAGCTCGAATCATTTCATCCATCCGACAGCCGGCTGGATGCATCGCGGCGCGGCCTGCTCCTGCTGTCGGCCCGGTTTCAGGACCGCGATGCGCTGATCGTGTGGGACCTCAGGCGGCACCGCGTCGCCGGGCGCTATCAGTTTCCCTCTCTTGTGTCCGTGCTTTCGCCGTCCTGGATGCCCGACGGTCGGAGCATCGTCTTCAGCGGGCTGTCGGACGCGGGGTACTCCGATCTCTATCGTGTGACGCTGCCGGACGGCAGACTCGAGGCGCTGACGCACGACCGGTTCCAGGACACCGATCCAAGCCCGAGCCCCGACGGGCGCGAAGTGGTCTTCGCGTCCGACCGCGCGGCGGGCGGGCTGGACGGCGCGGCCAACCTGTTCGTGCGCGACATGGCGACGGGAGCGGTGCGGCAGCTGACGCGCGGGGACTGGGCGGATGAGTCGCCGATTTGGAGCGCCGACGGACGCGTCTACTTCGCCTCCGATCGCGACGGCGTCCTCAACATCTTCTCGGTCGACAGCACCGGCGCGGGCCGCCGCGAGACGTCGGCCTGGACCGGTGCCTTTGACCCGGCGCCGATGCCGGACGGCGGCGTGCTCGTCAGCGGATTCGACCGCGCGAGCATCAACGTCTACGCCTATCCCGCCGACAGCGCGGCCCGGGCTGATGCGTTCCCGGCGCCGGCGCTGCCACCGCTCCCCGCCACGCTCGCACAATGGCAGTGGCCGGCGCCGCCGGAGAGCGGTGGGTCGCAGGCCGGATACCCGTACCGTCCGCACTATACCCTCGACATCGCCACGGGAGACGTGGTGGTCATCCCCGGCTACGGCGGGGTGCAGGGCGCCGCATTTCTGCTGAGCGACCTGCTGGGCGATAACGTCATTTTCGGCAGCGTCGCGTCGTATCAGGGCAAGCAGTTCGGCAGCTTCCTCCAGAACCTCAATATCGCGGGCATCTACCTCAATCAGCGGCACCGGCTCAACTGGGGCGTCGGAGGCTTTCGCTCGGCCGGTCAGAACTACGACGGCGAGCGCGTCGTGTCGTACGTCGAGACCGCCGTCGGCGCGCTCGGCGTCCTGCGGTATCCGCTGACCCGCTTCTCCCGCCTCGAGGGCACCGTCGTCGTCGAGCACTCCAACCGGACCGACTTCACGCTGCCGGTGGACCAGCCGCAGCGCATCGGCTGGATCGCATCGAACTACGTCAGCTTCGTGCACGACAACTCGTTGTGGATCGAGTCCGGTCCGATCGACGGCGAGCGACTCGCGCTGACGGCCGGCGTCTCCAGCGATTTCAGCAACGCCCGGTTCGACAGTTTTCTGCTGAGCGCGGACGCGCGAAAGTATCTGCGCATCGGGCGGCGGGTCAGCTTCGCCACCCGGGGGATCGGCTTCTTCAGCAGCGGGGACCGCCCCAGCCGCCTCAACATCGGCGGCACTGTGGGCATTCGCGGCTATCCCAACTTTGGCTACATCGTGGGCTCGCACGCGCTGCTCTTCAACGAGGAGCTTCGGTTCCCGGTGCTGCGCAGTCTGACGCTCGGCTTTCCCTTCGGCGACTTCCGGCTGCCGGAATTCCAGGGGGCGTTGTTTTTCGACGCGGGACGCGCTTGGTTCCGGGATCGCAGCAGCCGGCCAACCATCGGCAGCTACGGATTCGGGGTCCGTCTGGCGCTGTTTCCCCTTGCCGTGCTTCGGCTTGATGTCGGCCGACGGTTCAGCAGTCAGCCGGATTTCGGGACCTACGGGCTCGCGGCGAGCGACAAGCGGCACGGGTTCGTCTCCTTCTTCTTCGGCTATAACTACTGATGCCGCAACGCTTTTTGCTTGACCGCCGAGGGGTCGCCGCCTATCTTGCCGTGGCGTTGGTGGCCTGCGGCCCCACGGCACCGCCACCGCTGGTCGCCCCCGCGGCGGGGCCGGTCTCGGCGGAGCAGGTGGCCGCGTGGGTCCGCCAAGGCGTTCCGGACGGCCACCTGATGCAGCGCTTCAAGTGGCAGCTCCGCGACGAGCGGGGGGCGGCTGGTGGCCGTGGCACCGTGCGCTACGCGGCGCCCGATTCGGTCCGGCTCGATGTCGCCGGGCCGTTCGGCGCCGGGCGAGCGGCCGCGGTGGTCGTCGGCGATTCGGCCGCGTGGACCGACCCGCCGGATGCCATCGCCCGGCTGGTCCCGAGCTATCCGCTGATGTGGGCCATGTTCGGCATGGCACGGCTGCCGCGACCGGGGGCCCGACTGGGCGGTACCTCGACCGCCACGACGACGGCCTGGCGCTACGCATCCGGGCCCGACACCATCGCCTATGCGCGGGTCACCGGCTCGCCCTCACACCTGCTGGCGGAGGTTCGCGAGGGATCGCGGCTTATCGGCCGGGTGGATGCGACGCTCGGGCCCGATGGGCGCCCCGTATCGGCCCGGTTGACGGTGCCTAGCGTGCCGGCCCGGCTGGACCTAACCTTCTCTGCGAGCACCACGCCACCTGCGTTTGCGTCTGATCTCTGGCGTCCTGGCCAGCACTAGTTTCGCTCTGGCGGCCGCCTGTTACGGGTTCGCCGGCGGCGGCCTGCCGCCGGCCATCAAGACGGTGGCGGTTCTGCCGTTCGACAACCTGACGCCGGAACCGACGCTCACGCAGGATATCTCGAGTGCGGTGCGTGAGGCGGTGCAGAACCGGCTGGGGCTCCGGCAGGCGGGTGAGGCGCAGGCGGACGCGCTCGTCCGGGGAACGATCATGCGCTACGAGCCCGACCTGCCGGTCGCCTATACCGGTACGGCGGGGAGCGCGGTGACCGTGACGCGCCGGCTGGTGCAGATTACCGTGTCGGTGGAAATCATCAACCAGCGGACCAACCGGACGCTGTGGCAGCGCACCGGCCTGACCGTCGAAGGGGACTACGAGCCGGGTCGCGAGGCGGACGGGCGCCGCAAGGCGCTGGACCGCCTGGTCGTCAACATCGTCGAGGGGGCGCAATCGCAATGGTGATACGGCGCCGTTCCCGTCAGGGCTCGAGTACGATGGGCTGCGTCGTTTCGCTGGTGCTGTTCGCCGCGGCGCTGTACTACGGCGTCAACATCGGCGAGCTCTACTGGCGCCAGTATCAGCTCCTCGACGAGATGCGCACCCAGGCCCGGCTCGCGCCCACGCTGCCGGACCCGGTCATCCGTCGGCGCCTGGCCACCAAGGCCGAGGAGCTCGCCCTGCCGCCGGAAGCGCACAAGTTCAAGATCACCCGCGGGGGCACACCGCGGCTGATCATCATCGAAACCGAGTACAGCGACAGTCTCGACCTGCCGCTGCTGCACCGCGCGTTCGTCTTCCGTCCTCGCGCCGAAGAGCCGCTGTAGCGGCCCGGCGCCGCCGCTGGTCCCCGGATCATGGAGTCGCCCGTGTCCCGTCCCGATGGTCGCGCCGCCGACCAGCTTCGCCCCGTCGTGCTGGAGCGTCAGGCCAATCCGTATGCCGAGGGGTCATGCCTCATACGCATGGGCGGCACGCTGGTCCACTGCACGGCCAGCGTGGAGACCGGTGTGCCGGGCTTCAAGAAAGGGTCCGGCGAGGGGTGGGTCACGGCGGAGTACTCGATGCTGCCACGGGCCACGCTCGAGCGCACGCAGCGCGAGCGCAACGGCCCCGGTGGACGGACGCAGGAGATTCAGCGGCTGATCGGCCGCTCGCTCCGGGCGGCGATGGGCACCATGGCGTTCGGGGAGTATACGATCCGCGTGGACTGCGACGTGCTGCAGGCGGATGGCGGCACGCGGACGGCCAGCATCACCGGCGGCTGCGTGGCGCTGGCCGATGCCTGCACCTGGCTCGCCGCCAAGACGGGTGCCGCCAGTCCCTTCGGCGCGCTCGTGGCCGCCGTGTCAGTCGGCGTCGTCGAGGGCGAAATCCGTTGTGACCTGGCGTATCTGGAAGACCGGGACGCCGGCGTCGACGCGAACGTCGTGATGCGGGCACCCGGCGCGTATGTGGAAGTGCAGGGGACCGGCGAGCACGGCACCTTCTCTCGCGACGAGCTGCAGACGCTGCTCGACTACGGTGAGCGGGGGATTGCGTCGCTGTTCGAAATCCAGCGGGGGGCGCTCGGCTGGTGAAGCTGCTCGTGGCCACCCGCAACCGGGGTAAACAGCGGGAAGCGCGCCGGCTGCTCGAGGCGGCGGGGCACGACGTGGTCTTTCCCGACGACGTGGGGATCGCGGAGTCGCCGGCCGAAGCGACGCTGGAGTCGGCCGAGACTTTCGAGGTGAATGCGCGGCGCAAGGCGGAATACTTTGCGCGGCTCTCGGGGCTCCCCACCATCGCCGATGATTCCGGCCTAGAGGTCATCGCCCTCGGCGGCGCACCAGGAGTGCGATCGCGGCGCTGGGCCGGCGCCGCCGGTGACGCGGCGGCCGTGGATGCGGCCAATAACGCCGAGCTGCTGCGTCGCCTGCTGGGTGCACCGCCGGAGAAGCGCCGGGCACGGTACCGGTGTGTCCTGGCGCTCGCGGCGGAACCGGACGGGGTGCCGCGGACGTTCGAGGGGACGTGCACGGGCACCATTCTGGAATCGGCGCGCGGCGATGGCGGATTCGGCTATGATCCGCTGTTCCTGAGCGACGAACTCGGCGCCACGTTCGGCGAGGCAGCGCCGGACCGCAAGGATCGCGTCAGTCATCGCGGGCGTGCGCTGGCGGCCCTGCTTGATGAGCTGCGGGCGCGGCGCTAGCGCCCGCGCCTTACCTTCACGAGGTCACTGATGTCCCGACGATTGCTGTTGACGTTTGCCCTGGTGTGGCTCTGGGCCGCGCCGCTCGCGGCGCAGGGCGCCGCGCCCGGCTCGGCCCGCGCGGTGGCCCTCCGCTCGCTGGCCGCGCAGGCCGCCCACAATCCCTCGGCGTTCGTGCGAGACATCGATCCGGCGGACCTCGCGGCATTCCGGCTGCAGCTGCTTCCCAGTCTGAAGGAGATGCTGGCCGGGCAGCAGCAGCAGCAGGCGCTCAGGATCTTCGCGCCCGCCAAGACCTATGCGGATATCGAAAAACTCTCCGTCGATCGCCTCTATGCCATGTACATCAAGGGGGCGTGGGACCAGGCTCCCTCCGGCTTGGTCTTCACCAACACGATCCTCGGCGAGGTACCGGAGGGCAGCGACCTCTCTCACCTCGTCTATCGCCAGCGCGTCCGCGCCGGAGAGCGAGAGGCCACGTCGGTGACATTGATGAATCTCCGGCGCACTCCCGGCGGCTGGAAAGTCCAGCTCGAGGGCGTGCATCCACGCGGCCAGCCCGCGCAGCAATAGCCGGAGCAGCGGGGTGTGGCGCAGTCCGGTAGCGCGCCTGCTTTGGGAGCAGGAGGTCCCGGGTTCGAATCCCGGCGCCCCGATGGATGGAATGATTCGCGTATGACACGAGGCGGGAACGGCGCGCGAGCCCGGTGCAGGGAATGCACCGGGCTCGCGCTTGTTGCGGCGCCGTCCCGGTGGACGACTAGTGGATCCAGGCCGGCTGGTGATATGTGGTATGATCCCAGAGCGAGGGATCGAGCGCCTCATTCGCCCGCGGATTGCTGTAGTGCTCTTCCTGGATCACCTGCCCGTCGGCGCGGACCACCACGTTCATTGCGATCCAGCCGCCGGCGAGCGGCCGGTAGTCGTTGAACTCCGCGTCCAGCTGGACATCGGCCTTGCCGGGGCGCGGCGTCTGCTGAATGAGCCGGACAAAGAGCAGGCGCTGCTGCTCCACCCAGAACTGGTTCGACGTCGTATCGCCCGCCGCCGCACCGACGACCCAGACTGGCGTCCCTTTCCAGCTGCCCGCGTGCACCCTGGACAGGGCGACGCCTTCTGCGCGCAGTTGAGCCGCCGTCGTCGCCGCGGCCTGGCCATAGACGTCGAATCCAAGCGTCAGCAGCAGATTGCGGTCCCGTGCGCCACGACCGGGCTTTCCGTTGCGGAATCCAAAGACGGAATCGTCCACGAACATGAATGCATTGCCGCTGTCGACCGGGGCCACGTCGATGCGGAGCCGGCCGGGGATGGCCGCCGCCTCGTACCAGGTCTGCACCGCGCCGCCGCGCCTGGTTTCCTGCGTAAACGTCAGGGTCGAATACCATTTGCCCGCGTAGCGATCGTGCATGCGGGCGAGCAGTTCGTCACCGGTTCGGGGCGCGCGCGACTGTGCATGCAGCGGCGCGGCGGCAAGCGACGCGCAGGTCAGGGCGAGGATCCATCGCATGGGAGCTCCTGGCGAGCGGAAGTGGTACCCACGGGGCTGACGGTCGCCGCGGCCCGGGGGTTTCACCAGCGCTACTCTGAGAGCCGCTTCGGCTCCGCCCGCTCTTGGGTGGGCCGGGCCGGCCCGAGCGCCTGCGGCCCCGCCTGGTGCCGCCCGGTCTCGGCCCCTCCGCTGATGGCGTCAGATGTTTCCGACAGGCTGCGCTTGAATTCCCGGATCCCCTTGCCGAGTCCTGCTCCCATCTCCGGCAGCCGGCTGGCGCCAAAGAGCAGCAGC
>JBBSCB010000007.1:0-120494 GCA_038250675.1 Gemmatimonadales bacterium | reverse complement strand
GCGGCGCGCCGGGCGGCGTCGTTCTGCTCCTGACGCAACAGCCGCTGCGCCCGCACCTGCTGCGCCACCGTCAGTAATCGCTCCCGCAGAATCCAGAACTGCGCCCGCTGCACCGGATTCAGAAACGCCGAGAGCGCCCGCATCTCGTCGCGGTAAGTATCGGCGTAGGTCCCCTTCATCGCCGTCAGCCCGTCCACCAGCCGCGCCACGCTGTCCTGATTGGCGGCCACGCCGGGCCGGAGCTGCGCGGCGAGCGCCTGCCGCAGCCGCCGCTCCTGCTCCTCGATGCTCCGCCGCGTGGCACCGAACTGCGCCGTGGTGGCCCTGAGGTGCCGGAACTGTTCATCGGACAGACCCATCTCCTCCTGAGCCCGCGCCGCAAACCGATCCTCGAGCTCCTGGCGCAGCGCGCTGGCGCGCTCCGGCGCCTGGTCCCCCGCATCCTGGGCCGCCAGCGGCGCCGCGCATGCCGCACTCACGACCGCCAGCAATAGCAAGCGTCGCATCAGACTTCTCCCGCGCGAAGCACGCGCTCGAGTTCCTGGTCGGTGAGATCACCCAGTCCCGGAGCACCGACCGTGCTCCGCCCGGACAGCGGTTCATCAAATGCATCCAGCACCTCCCGGAGCTCGCCGACGCTCAGCGAGTCGAGCTCGGAGGGCACGAACCCCGATTCGACCCCGAGCCCGGCGGCGGACGTTGCGCCGCTCGCGCTTTGCGTCCCGGTTGCGGCGCCGGGGCGGAACGTTCCCGTCGCCACCGCCAGCATGATGGACGCAGCCGCGGCCAGCGCCGAACCCACGATCCACCGCCGCACGGAGCGGCGCTCGCCGCGCGCGTCACGCAGCTGCGCACTGAGCGCCGCGGCCATGGCCACGGCGTCCGGGGCGTATCCCAGGTCGCTGCCCAGTTTCCGGGCGTCGTTGACCAGCGCCCACTCGGCGCCACAATCGGCGCAGCGGGCGAGGTGCCCGCGCTCCTCCTCGGTCCAGTCGTCGCCGGCCAGGATGGCAGGCATGCGATCCGAGAGCAGTGTGCATTCCGTCATTGGACCAGCTCCTTCAGGCGCCGTACCGCGTGATGGTAGTGCACCCGCGCCGCGCCGGCGGTCGTGCCGAGCGCAGCCGCGATGTCAGCGTACTCGCTGCCTTCGTGCACCCGCATCAGAAACACCTCACGTTGAAGCCGGGGCAGCGTCGAGAGACCGGCGCGGATCCGGCCGTCCGCCTCCGCCGCATCGAGTTCCCCCGCCGGGTCGGCGCGATCGGTGAGATCCCGGTCCTCGATGGAGAGCATGATGCGTCCCTTGCGGCGGCGGTAGTCATCCTTCAGCAGGTTTCCGGCGATGGTGTAGAGCCAGTTACGGAATGACGCTTCGCCGCGCCAGCGTTCGAGACTGCGGAAGGCCCGGAAGAACGTCTCCTGCACAAAGTCGTCGATGTCACTCGGTCCGGCGCCCGAGCTGTAGAGGTAGCGGCCGAGCGGCGGGCCGTGCCGCGCCACCAGGGCGGCGGCCGCGCGCTGGTCACCCGCGCGATACGCGCCGATCAGGGAAGCATCCGTTCCTTGCCCGCTCTCGGTCATCGCGCTCATTCGACCCCGGTAGACGCGGCGGCGGCGGCGGCGTTAATCGCCGTCGCGCCGTCCCGCTTCCCGGCTATGTTCCGTGGCAACAGCCCGATGCCGCATTCACCTGCTGGGAGCCAACCATGAGGCCGCAGATCCTCGCCCATCGAGGCGCATCGGGGCACCAGCTGGAGAATTCTCGCGCGGCCTTCCGGCGCGCGGTGCAATTGGAGGCGGATGGCGTGGAGCTGGACGTTCACGCCACCCGGGATGGCGCCCTCGTGGTCCACCACGACCCCGAGGTGCCCGGCTGGGGCCCGATTGCCCGCCTCACGCTGGAACAGCTCGCCCCGGCCCGCCTGCCCAACGGCGAACCGCTGCCGCTGCTCACCGACGTCCTTGAGATCATGGGAGATCGGGTGGTCTGGATTGAGGTGAAAGCGCTCGATCCGGCCTTCGACGCGGCCCTCCTCGCAGCCGTGGACGGCGCGCCCGCACCGCGTGCCTGCGGGGTACACAGCTTCGAGCACCGCATCGTCGAGCGCCTCGGCCGCGCCCGACCGGACCTCAGGCTCGGCGCATTGCTGGCGGCCCGCGTCATGGATCCGTCTGGAGTGCTCGCGGCCGCGCGCGCGCGGGTGCTCTGGCAGGAATGGCGGATGATCGATGCGTCCCTCGTGGAGCAGGTGCATTCCGCCGGCCACGAAATCGTCGCGTGGACGGTGGACGCGGCGCGCGAGATCGACCGCCTAGCACGACTGGGTGTGGATGCGATCTGCACCAACTTTCCCGATCGTGCGCGCACGGCGCTCGGCCCCGGCGGCTGAGCCGGCCGCCGCGCCTACTCGGGCGCGACGGCTTCCGTGGCGGCCGCCGCGGTCGTGACCGGTTCGGCGGGAGGCGGCTCAGCCGGCTCGGCCCCGGTACCCGAATCCGCTCCCGCGGTGGCTCCCCCTGCGGTGTTCACGTCGCGCTCCACGGACTCGAGCTCCGCCGCCAGATCATCCAGCTTCCACAGCAACACGTCCATTCGGGCCGCGTCGATTTCCTTCCCGCGCTCCTGTCGATGGAACATCAGCCCCAACTCGAGCGCCGCGTGGTCGCGAGCGCGCCGGACGCGCATCAGTTCGATCTGCGATTTGCCCTCGTCGAGGGCCGATTGCGCCCGCTTGCCCAGTGCTTCGAGCTCGTGGTTCAGGCGGTCGAAAAGCGATGCCATGATGACACTCCGGATCAAAGAGGAAAAACGGGCCGGCCTCCGCACGACGATTGGGCGGGCCCGAACGTTTCACCCTGCAATCTCAGTCGAGCGCTCGTGGCGGTCAACGCCGCTCGATACGACAAAGGGCGCCGGAGACAGTCTCCGGCGCCCTGGTCCAGCGATCACGCGGCGTGTCAGCCGGCCGTCTCGACCACCGGATAAACCGATACCTTCTTGCGGAGCTTGTCCTTGTGCTCGAACGTGACGACGCCGTCCACCAGCGCAAACAACGTGTCGTCCGTCGCGCGGCGCACGTTCTTGCCGGCGTGGAACTTGGTGCCCCGCTGCCGCACGATGATGTTGCCCGCGGTCACCACCTCGCCGCCGAACTTCTTGACGCCGAGAAACTGGGGATTGCTGTTGCGGCCGTTGCGGCTGGAGCCGACGCCCTTCTTGTGTGCCATGGTTTCCTCACCCGACCGTGACGTCGGTAATGCGGACTTCGGTGAACTTCTGCCGGTGTCCGGTCTTGCGACGATAGTTCTTGCGCCGCTTGAACTTGAACACGTAGATCTTCTTTTCCTTGCCGTCGCCGACGACCTCGGCCTCGACCGATGCGCCGGAGACGAGCGGCGCACCCGCGCGGATCGTGGTGCCATCCGAGGAGAGCAGCACCTCGTCAAAGACGACCTTGGCGCCGGGCTCGGCATGCATCAGCGGAAGCCGCAGGGTCTGCCCCTTTTCGGCCCGGAACTGCTTGCCCAATGCGCGGAAGATTGCGTACATGATCGATCCATGGCGTGAGTGAACGTTAGCCCACAAACGTAGCCGCCTGCGTAGCTTGGAGCAAGCCCAGGCAAGGCCCGCGCCGGTCAGGCCACCGCGTACAGCTCGGTCACGTCCCGGCCGGCTGGCCGGCTCATGAGGCGGAACTCATCCAGCCGCATCATCGGATCGTCACGCAGCTCCAGGTCGAGCCCGGTGATCTTCTGAAGATTCTGAAGCAGCTTGGGCTCTTCCTCCAGCAGGTACAGCGCCACTTCGGGATGCAGCCGCACCGTGAGCTGCCGCTCGCGATGCTCGTGCGCGGCTCGCTTGAGTGATCGTTCCAGCCGCCGCGCGACGACCTCCGGGGTGAAGACTCTCCCGGTGCCGGCGCAGGTGGGGCAGTCCCGCGTGAGCGAATGCCAGAGCGACGGACGGACCCGCTGGCGTGTCATCTCCACCAGCCCCAGCTCCGACACGGCAAAGGCCTTGGTCCTCGCGCGGTCCCGGCCGAGATGACCGCGCAGCTCCTGCAGCACCTTGTCCCGGTTGGAGCGCGTCTCCATGTCGATGAAGTCGCAGACGATGATTCCGCCGATGTCCCGCAGCCGGATCTGGCGCGCGATCTCGCGCGCGGCCTCGAGGTTGGTCCGGAGGATGGTCTTCTCGGGATCCTTCTTGCCGGTATAGCGCCCGGTGTTCACGTCCACCGAGACCAGTGCCTCGGTGGGCTGGATGATGATCGACCCGCCGGTGGGCAACTCGCAGCGCGCCTTGAACAGATCGCGAATTTCCGATTCGATGTCGAACTTGTCGAACAGCGGCGTCGCTTCCGTATACAGATGCACCCGGCTAATCAGCTCGGGGTCCACCTGCTGGAGGTAGCCCTCGACCTCGTTGTGGAGCTCCTTCGAGTCGACGTGAAGCGCGTCCACCTTGGCGCTGAAGAGGTCCCGGATGATGCCCCGCGTGAGACTGGTCTCCCGCTGGAGCAGCGCCGGTGCGCGGCGGACAAAGGTCTTCTTGCGGTTGATCTTCTTCCAGAGCGCCAGCAGCGATTCGATCTCACGGCGGAAATGGTCCTCGGTGACGCCCTCCGCCACCGTCCGCACGATTACGCCGCCTGAGTCCTTGGGCAGAATGCCGGACACCATCTCGCGCAGCTTGGCGCGCTGCTCGCGGCTGTCGATCTTGCGACTCACACCCACCTTGGAGCCGTACGGCATGTAGACCAGGAACCGCCCGGCGAGCGAGATCTGCGCCGTCACCCGGCAGCCCTTGGTGCTGATCGGCTCCTTGGTCACCTGCACCGGGAGCGTCTGGCCCTTCTTGAGGATGTCCTGGATGTTGGGGACGGGGCGCCGCGGCGAGACCTCGCGCTGGCGCGCCTCGGGCTTCTCCGCCGCGGCGCTGCCGTTCCGCCCGCGGCGACGACGCTCGCCCCGCCGCCAGACCGAGCGCCCCCCGGCGTCCCCTCCGGCATCGGGCTCCGCGGCCGCCTCAGCGTCGGCGGACTCCTCGGAGCCGGCCCTGGCCTCAACGTCCGCTTCGTCGTCCTCGTCCTCGTCCGGCTCCTCGTCCTCGTCCGGCTCGAGCAGGTCGGACGCGTGCAGAAACGCGCTCTTTTCGAGCCCGATGTCCACAAATGCCGCCTGAATGCCGGGGAGGACCGCTTCGACGCGGCCGAGATAGATGTCGCCGACGGTGCGGCGATGATCGGGACGGTCGTAGAGGATTTCGACCAGCCGATCGTCTTCCAGAATGGCGACGCGCGTCTCGCGCTGGCTGCCGCTGATCAGGATCTCACGCTTCAATGGGGCGCATCCTCGGCGGTCCGGCCTGCTCCGGGGAGCGGAGCGAGCCGAGCGGCACGGTCAGTTGGCGAAAGAGATCATCCTGCCGCGCGCCGCCCGCCCTGAATTCCACGGGCCCCGAGGGCCACGGTCCAGCGAGAACGGCGCGCGCGTCGATCGGTTAATTATATGTAACGACGTGGTTTAGGGCAACTCAGCCGGCCACGGCTCCGAGAATCTGCCGGGCAATGACCATCCGCTGAATCTCGCTCGTCCCCTCGCCGATCTCGCAGACCTTGGCATCGCGCATCATCCGCTCGACCGGATAGTCGGTCGTGTAGCCATAGCCGCCGAAGATCTGCACCGCCTTCGTCGTGGTGCGCATGGCCAGCTCCGAGCAGAAGAGCTTGGCCATCGCCGCTTCCTTCTTGAACGGCTTGCCGTTCTGCTTGAGCCACGCGGCGTGATACAGCAGGTGCGTCCCCGCCTCGATCTCGAGCGCCATGTCGGCCAACTGGAAGTTGACGCCCTGGAAGCTGCCGATCGCTCGGCCAAACTGCTTGCGGGTGCCCGCGTAGGCCAGCGCCTCGTCGTACGCTCCCTCGGCGATCCCCAGCGAGAGCGCGGCGATGCCGATCCGGCCGGCGTCGAGGGTCTTGAGGAAATTGATGAACCCCCGGCCCGGCTCGCCGAGGACGTTCTCCTTGGGGACGATCGCGTCCTCGAAGATCAGCTCGCGCGTGTCGCTCGCGCGCCAGCCCATCTTGTCCTCCTTCTTGCCGGCGCGGACGCCGGGCGTCTTGGCCAGATCCGGTGAATGCCCGATCCCCACCTCCCGGGTCCGGTCGAGGTCCACCGTGTCCTTGGTGACGATGAAGCTGGTGATCCCCTTGTTGCCGCCACCCGGCTCGGTGCGGGCGGTGACCGAGAAGATCTCGCCCACGCCCGCGTGGGTGATGAAGATCTTGGAGCCGTTGAGCAGGTAGTGATCGCCCTTGTCCACCGCAGTGGACGCGGTGCCCCCCGCATCGCTGCCGGCGCCGGGTTCGGTCAGGCCAAAGCCGCCGAGGACCCGGCCAGACGCCAGCAGCGGCACGTAGCGGTCGCGCTGTTCGGGGGTGCCGAATTCGACGATGGGTGAGGTGCCCAGATTGGTATGCGCGCTGATGGTGAGCGCGTGACTGGCGTCCACCTTGGCCAGCTCGTGGATCGTGATGTAGTAGGAAAGCTGGTCGAGCCCGGCGCCGCCCAGCTCCTCGGACCACGGCACGCCCAGCAGGCCGAGCTCCCCCATCCGGCGGACGTTGTCCCAGGGAAAGGTGGAGGTGCGGTCGAGCTCGTGCGCCACGGGCGCCACCTCCGTGCGGGCGAACTCGCGCACCATCTCCCGTACCTGGCCGTGCTGCTCCGAGAAGTAGAGACTGTCATCCATATGAGCCGCCCGCCGGTCGGGGAAGAAACTGAGTCGCGCTGGAGCCGATCCGGCTGGATCGGCGACGGCAAAATATAACCGGGGCGGACGGCGTCTCAGGGCGGGCCGGGACGCCCGCGCGGGCTGCAGCGATCGCAGCCGGCGCAGGCGGTCAGTTCCTCCCCGAACCACGCCAGGAGCTGGCGGCGGCGGCACCGGCGCCGCATCGCATAGCGTTCCATGGTGCGGATCCGGTGCTCGGCCGCCTGGCGGCGGCGGGCTACCCGGGTCCAGCCGGCTGTGCCGCAACCGGGGCCGAGCTCCTGGCGGAGCCGCTCGGCGGATTCCCGGATGCTGGGCGGGACCCGGGAGGGGTCCTGACGGCCGCTCCAGAGCGCCTCGAGCAGTCGTCGCGCCGGGAAGGTGACGGTCAGCTGGCGACGGTGGAGCGCGGCATCGCCCGGGCGGGCGAGCAGCGTGCAGACCGCCGCGCGGCCGTCGCGGCCCGCCCTTCCCGCCTCCTGGTAGTACGCCTCGGGCGTGGGCGGCATGGCCCAGTGCACCACCGCGCGCACGCCCGGCTTGTCGATGCCCATGCCGAAGGCCGAGGTGGCGACCACCACGGAGAGGTGGTCGGTCAGGAAGCGGTCCAGAATGTCGTGCCGATCGTCGGGCTCGAGACCGGCGTGATACGGCGCGGCGGCGTGTCCCGTCTGGCGCAACAGGAGCGCGATCGCCTCGACGCTCTTTCTGGTGGGCGCGTAGACGATGGCGCTTTGGCCGCGAGTCAGGAGACGGCGCAGCACGACCGCCCGTTCCGGCTCGGACCGGATGCGTTCAACGCCAAACCAGAGATTAGCTCGATCGAACGACGCGACGTGCTCGCGGAGCTGCCGTCCCGCGGTCCGGCCCAGCCCGAGGACATCGACGATGTCCCTGCGCACGGCGGGGGTGGCGCTGCCGGTCAGAGCCACCGTCTGCGGCCAGCCCATCGCGTCGCGCACCGCCCCGATGGTGCGGAATTCCCGCCGAAAATCATGACCCCACTCGCTGATGCAGTGCGCCTCGTCGACCGCGAGGAGCGCCGGGGGACGCCCGGCGGCCTGCAACGCCCGGGCAACCCGCGGGAGGCGCTCCGGCGACGTGTACAGCAGCCGGAGGGCGCCCCGCGACGCCGCGGCCATGGTCTGGCCGGCGGTGGCGTCGTCCAGGCCGCTGTGGAACGCGGCCGCGGCGATCCCGCGTGAGAGTGCACCGCCCACCTGATCCTGCATTAGCGAGATGAGGGGGGAGACGACCAGGCAGAGGGCGTCGCTGGCGAGCGCGGGCACCTGAAAGCAGACGCTCTTGCCGCCTCCCGTGGGGAGCACGGCAAGTACGTCGTGGCCCGCGAGGACCGATCGCACCACCGGCGCCTGCGCCGGGCGAAAATCCGGGAAGCCGTAGTGGCGCTCCAGCAGCGACCGGGCACGTCCGTAGCGGGAATCCATGCTGTACGATGGGCGCCCGGGGACCGGGACGCCGGCCCGCCGCACGCAACAGGGAGCGTATCCGCGCGCGCCGAGTACCGGAAAGCCAAACTGCCCCGCAACGTGCGGGGCAGTTTGGGATCCAGCGATGCGTTGAGCTTACTTGCCGCCGAACTTGACGCCGACGTTGGTCTGCAGCGACTTGCTCGTCCCGCTGCCGCCACCGTAGAAGAACAGGTCGAACGTCGCTTCGCCGAACAGCGTGATCGAGCTGTTGTTCATGTTGTAGTCGAAGCCCACGCCGGCCTTCGCCATCGGCTTGGTCGTGCTGGCGCCGAAGCCGCTGGAGTGGACGAGGCCGCCGCCCGCCAGCAGGTACGGGTGGAACATCGACGACTCCGCGGTCTTGAAGGCGTACGTGATGTCGGCCGTCACCGGGATGGAGGTGACACCGCTCTTTTTGAGGAACGTACCGTCCACGCGGAACCCGATCGGCGTGTCAGCCTTCTGGAAGCCGACGAGCGCCATCGCGCCGAACTCCGAGCCGCCGCCGCTCTCGAGCGAGAACAGGCCGGTGCCCGCCACGCCAAACCTCGCCTGCGCATTGGCGCTCGACGCGCTAAATGCCGCTACCAGCGCGAGCGCCGCAATACCCCTGAACATGCCCTTCATGTCACTTCCTCCTGGATGATACGTGATACAGCGAAAGTGGCTTCCGGACCGTAACCCGCCCGCCCGGCGGGCTTTGCGCGCCCCGCAGGCACTCGCCAAAGTAGCGATATTTGCCGCCCGCGCAACGTGCACTTTTGATACGGTGTTACTAAGACGTTACAAATCATCAGGTTAACAATTTTCGCACCCCGGAGTGAACACCCCGGAATGACGACACCAGCCCCGCGACGCCCCATTGCGTTACATCGGGCCCCGGCCACGTACGCGCTTGCGGTGACTTAGTTTCGCCGTCGCCGGCGATCGGCCACCCGCAAGAGCACCGCAACCCCGAGAACCCCCACCGCCCCCCAGGCCAGCGGCCGGCTGTCCAGCAGCACGGCCAGCGCGGCGGCAACCACACCCGCGATCCCCAGCCCGAGCCGCGCCGCGGCAGAGGTGATCACGGCTCCGCGGTCACCGCTCGAGAAAGCGGCTGAGGGCCAGGCGGAACTCCGGCGTCTCGCGCGCGAGCGCATTGATCCTGGCGCCGAGCGCGATGCCTTCCTCGAACGAGCGGCCGTCCAATTCGTAGAACAACTGCTTGGTGAGTGCCAGGGCCGATGCTGGAGCGGCCGCGAGACCGCGCAACACGACATCGACTTCCGCGTCGAACGCTTCATCACCTATTACGCGCGAAACCAGCCCGCGTTGGGCCGCCTCATCGGCGTCGATCAGGCGCCCCGTGCTGACCAGCTCAAACGCCGCCTTCTCGCCCACCAGCCGCCGGAGCAGCGTCATGACCATGGCAGGGACGAAGCCCCGCTGGATCTCGGGGTAGCCGAAGCGGGCGGACCGGCACGCCAGGACGATGTCGCAGGCGGTGGCGAGCCCAGCGCCCCCGGCCAGCGCGCGCCCCTGCACCGCCGCGACGACAATCCTGGGCAGTCGCCGAATGCGCGTGAAGAGCGAGCCTAGCGCCAGCGCATCGCGCTCATTGGCGGCCGGCTCGTTGTCGGCGGAGGCAAGCAGTTCCGCGAGGTCCGCGCCGGCGCAGAAGTCGGGCCCGGCACCGCGAATCACCACCACACTCACATCACCGTCGAACTCGGCGCGCTCGAGCGCCTGATGCAGCCCGTGGACCAGCGCCGAGCTGAGCGCATTGCGCTTCCCGGAGCGATCGAGCGTGAGCGTCAGGACCCCGGCGTCGAGGCGGGTGACGAGCGGATCATTGTCGGTCATCGCGGCGTGCGCCGGAGCCGGCGTGCCAGCGCAGCCGGCACAGGGATCTCCATGCGGAGCAGCGCGGTCGAATAGACCTTGCCCTGCGCGTCGGTCTTGAGCGAGATCGTGCCGCCGCCGTCGAGCGCGCCATGGAGCAGAAAGTTGAGCGCGTGCAGGTTGGGCAGCTCGAAGCGCTCAACGCCACTCACGATGCCGCGGAAGTGGCGGGCCACGCGCGCACGAGTGACCTCGCGTGCAAGCAGCGGGTAGAGCTCGGGCTCCAGCGCGATCAGCCCCACGTTGGCGGTATCGCCCTTGTCGCCGGACCGGGCGTGGGCGACGTAGCGGAGCTGCAGCGCCTCGGTGCGCGCAGGGCGCTTCGATGGTAACGCCATCAGCCGTGTCTCCTCATGCGGTCAGAATCTCGACGTGAACATGCGGCTCGATTTCCCGACGATCGATCAGTGCCGGCCAGTAGGCCACGATTTCCTCCACCGCTGGCCGTCCGCCGGCAAAGCCGGTGACGCTGGGCGGGCCGGTGAGGACGAGCGGGGCGATCTCCCGCGTGAAGCGCTCGACCGCCGCCCGCTCACGCGCGCGCACGCCCACGCGAAGCTGTACCTCCGGCGCATCGGGGTCGGGTGCCCCCGCGAGCCGGCCGTGGGTGGCGCCGGCACCCACGTATTCGGTGAGTATCTGATCAAACTCCAGGCCGAGATCAGCGAGGCGCCGCCGCAGAATGCGGTCGGCGGCGCGGGCCTTGTCGTAGGCGTCCGGCCACGAATAGACGAGCGTCCCTACGGCTTTGTACCCGTAGAAGTACGCGATCGAGACCTTGAGCATGTCGGTGCGCGGGCCACCGCGAATGCCGGAGACGCGGACCCGGTCGCGTCCGGCCTGCGCGAGCCGGACGGATGTGAAGTCGGCGACGCCATCCGGGGTGATGTAGGCGTGAGGGTCGCCCATCTCGTAGACCAGCTGCTCGGTCACGGACGCGACGGACACGACGCCGCCGGTGTTGGGATGCTTGGTCACGATGAACGTGCCGTCCGGCGATGCCTCGACGATGGGAAACCCCGGGTTGGCCATGCCCTTCACCGACCGCCAGCCCTTCATCAGGTTGCCGCCGCTGCACTGCGCACCACATTCGATGACGTGGCCTGCGATGGTGCCTGCGGCGATCCGGTCCCAGTCATCGGCGCGCCATCCAAATTCGTGCACCAGCGGACCCAGCGTCAGTCCGGTGTCGGTCACCCGTCCCGTCACGACCACGTTGGCACCGCCCGCCAGCGCCTCGACGATCGGCGCCATCCCGATGTAGGCGTTGGCCGAGAGCACCTTATCGCGGATGTCCGCGAGGGGCCGCCCCGTATCCATGTCGCGCAGCTCGTGACCGCGCGCGATGAGATCGTCGAGCCGCTCCAGGATGTCGTCGCCGGTCACCAGGCCGACGCGCACCTTCCCCTGGAGGTTCAGCCGCCGGGCGGCATCGAGCACCGCCTCGGCGCAGCCACGCGGATTGACGCCGCCGGCGTTGGAGGTGACCCGGATCCCGCGCGCCGCGACGTCCGGCAGGATGCGCTCCATCAGCGGCGGGAAATCGCGGGCGTACCCCATGCGGGGATCGCGCGACTTCTGCTTCTGCATGATGGACATCGTCACTTCTGCGAGATAGTCCAGCATCAGATAGTCGATCGGCCCGCCCTGGACCTGGCGGACCGGGGCTTCGAGCCAGTCGCCCCAGAAGCCCTGGCCGCCGGCGACCCGCACGGTTCTCGTCATCGCATCACCGGTGGGTGGGGTGAAGGGAGCCCGGCTTCCCGGGTCCACAGGCGGTCGTTGGCCTGCATGACGACGGTGCCGAGGGGAAAGAAGCCGTCTCCCAGCGGCGACGGAGAATCAGTCAGGCGAAAGCGCACGGTTGCAGCTGCGTGCGGCGTGAGCGTCACCGCAACGGGAAGCTCGCCGGCGACGGCGGGCAGCGTGACCGCCAAGTCAGCATAGAGCCGAATGGCCACGCGAACGGTCCAGGCCGCAGTACTGCCGGGCTCCGCGAGCCCGGGAGAGAGCGCCAGCGTCGCCGGCATGTCCCCGTGGCCGGACCCGACCGGCAACTGGAGGCGGCCGAGCGCGTAGTTGAGCGGCTCCTTCCCGAGCTGCTGTCCGGCGCTGTCGAACACCGTCACGCCGAAGTCGGTGAACCGCGACCACTCCGCGCGATCCATTGCGACCTCGACCACGACGCCGCGCGCCCAGACCGGGATGATGAAGCCCAGGTGCGGTTGCTCCGACCCGCGTCCGATGATCGTCTGCCGCCGCTCCGCACCGGCAAGCACGACGGCGGCACGGCCGCTCAGCGCGGAATCGGTCACGTTGGTGATCGTGGCGGCGAGGCCATCACGGTCCCGCGTGAGTGCGAGACGCACTGGTGACTGGTGAATCTCGATGGTCACCTCGGCGCTGTCGGTGGGGGGTGCCACGGCCACGACTTCGTACGCGCCGGCTACGGCGTCCTGCGCTCCGACATCGTAGACCGCCGCGTCATCGCCGGTGCCGGCCGCGGTCCCGTTGCCGTCGCGGTATGGCATTCCGTCTGGCTCGTGCAGGTACAGCGTCACGCCGCTCGCCGCCGACGAGGCACCGATGCTGAAGGGCCGCCCGCTGTCTGCCAGCACGAACAGCCGGGCCAGGCCGCCCGGCGGGAGCGCAACGTGCAGCGCCGCGTCGTGCCCCGCCGGCCAGGCAACGACGACGGTGTTGATTAGCCGGAACGCCGGACCGGCGAGCGTGTCGTCGGTCCACCCGGAGACCGTCGCGGTGTACACGCCCGGCGCCGCCAGCATCCGGGCATCGTAGGTGACCCGCACCGAGCCACGGCCGCCGGCGGTCACGACGCGGGCGGGGGCGTGCAGCCAGGGCGCGCTCGCCCGCAGCCGGAAGGTATCGGTGCCTTGTGCGGCGAGGGTGAAGGTCGCGACCGTATCCGGCCGCCCGCCCCGCGCGATCACCTGGTACGCTGCGGAGGCCGCGCCGCCGCCGGGGCCACGGGCGGTGACGGCCGGCACCACGCGTCCACTTCGCAGCCAGCGGAACGCGCGCCCGACATCGGGCAGCCCGGCGCCCTCATCGAGCGGCGTGGCACCGTCGAGGGGCGCGGCCGTGACCATCAGCGCCTGGCGGATCATGCGCGCATCGGCCTGACCGCCGGACTGAATCAGTCCTGAGCGCAGCAGCGCCACGATCCCGGCCGCGTGGGGGGAGGCCATGCTGGTGCCGCTCTCCTGCTCGCCGCCCGAGTCCCAGCGGGGGACGGTGGACCATGCCATGCCCGGCGTCACGATGTCCGGCTTGGCCAGTTCGCCGCCGCGAGAGCTGAAGAAGGCGACCGGGCCGATGCCCCGGTCGCGCTGATCAGTCCACAGAAAGGCCGCCGGCAGCGTGGCTCCGACGGTAATGACCCGCGCCGCGGAGCCGGGAAACCCGAGGGTGGACAGGCCGGGTCCATCGTTGCCGGCACTCACGGTGAACACGACATCAGGATGAAGGGCGAGCACGGAATCGACGATGGCGTCGATCCGTGCGGTGCCCTCGACCTCATTGCCCACGCCGAAGCTCATGTTGATGACCAGCGGCAGCCGCCGGCGCGCGGCGACGGCGATGGCATAGTCGAGCGCCCGCGCCATGCTCCCGGTCGTGGAGATGCCACCCTGCGCATCGTTGGCGATCTTGCAGCCGAGCAGCAGCGCGCCGGGTGCGACGCCATTGAAGCCGGCGACGCCGTACATGTCGTGCCCGGCCGCGATGCCCGACACGTGCGAGCCGTGCCCGGAGGTATCGAAGAACAGGTCCAGGAGCGGCGCGCCGCCCGGTCCATCGGCGACGTTCACCGCGACGGTGAGCGGCGACGGCCGCCCGCCGGATGACCACCCGAACGTCTCGTGCGCCACGAGGTAGTCGTGGAGCCCGCGCTCGTTGGCAAACGAACTGTCGCCATCGGTGTCGGCAAAGAGGACCCAGCCATCGGTGGCGCGGACCACGACCACCGGAAGCGAGTCGCCGATGGCGCCGTTCCCGTTGACGTCGCCGGCCGGGGCATCGCCCAGCGGCAGCTCCCGGAGGACGCCGCCGTAGACGCCGGCCCCGGTGGCGAGCGCCGCAATCCGGCCGTAGCCACGCAGCCGGCGTCCCGCCACGACGATGACATCACCCGTCGGCGTCACCGGCGCAAGCGGCACTGCACCTTCGCCGGAAAAATCGCGCAGGTCCACGATTTTTCGGGTGCCCTCGCTCGTGGTGCCCAGACCCGGAATGCCGGCATCGATGCCGCTGTCGAGAATCGCGATCAGAACCCCGCGCCCGTCGAAGGTGGGGTGCGCGCGGAGAAATGCGTCAACCCCGGTCTCACCCAACGGCATCCAGCCGTTCCGGAACGCCGCGGCCGCCGAAGCGAACAGACTGGTATCCGCGTCGCCGGCGCCGGCGGGCGGACGCGCCGCCAAATCATGCGGCGCCGAGTCGGTCCGGATGGTGACGTCGGGGCGGTCAAGCGCGCCGGGGTCCATGGTGGGCCGGGGCGCGGGGGACCTGGGCGGTGCGGCGCACCCGACGCCGGCGAGGAGCAGGACCATCGCACACGATGAAAGCCGGAGCACGGTAATCCCTAGCGGGGGCCCGCCGCATCGAGCGGCGGCAGGACGAATGGGCCGAGGTGGGGGCCGGCGTAGTTGGCGGCGATGCGGAGGGCAAAGGCGAGCTGGTCGCGCGTCTCGTCGGGGGTGACGATCGCATCCACAAACCCTCGTGCCGCGGCGTAGCGGGCGTCGAGCTGCTCCTCGTAGTCGGCGCGCATCGACTCCACCGACTGCCGCACGGTGTCGGGCAGCTCGCCGCCCGCCCGCTGGGCGCGCTGAAGCTCGGGACCGTGGACGGCCATGACGGCCGATTCACCTTCCATCACCGCCATGCGTCCGGTGGGCCACGACAGGATGAAGTCGGGATCGAACCCCTGCCCCGCCATCGCATAGTATCCGGCACCCGACGCGTGATTGACCGTCAGGACGATCTTGGGCACCACGGCCGTGGCCATGGCCTCCACCCAGCGGGCACCGGCGCGGATGATCCCCTCGTGCTCCGCCTCGGGGCCCACCATGAAGCCACTCACGTCCTGCACAAAGAGAATCGGCAGACGCTCGCGGCTGGCGGTCTCGATGAAGTAGGCCACCTTCTCCGCCGACTCGGCGTAGATGATGCCGCCAAAGCGGGGGCGCTCGCCGCTGCGTCCCTTGATGAGGCCGCGCTGATTGGCGATGACCGCCACCGGCCATCCCTCGATCCGTCCGTGGCCGCAGAGCATCTCGCCGGCCAGGTCCGGCTGAAATTCCTCCAGCGCCCCGCCATCGAGTATCGCATCCAGCACATGGCGCATGTCGTACGAGAGCCGGTGATCGTGCGGCAGCACGTCGTACAGGTCGGCCGCCGGCCGCGCCGGCGCCACCGGGGCGGTGACGCGCTGGCCCGAGCCGGCCGCGCGCGGCAGCCGGGCGACGTAGGCCCGGATCTGTGCCAGGCAGTCGGCGTCGTCGGTCGCCCGGTAGTGCGCGACACCGCTCAGCTCGGTGTGGGTCGCCGCGCCACCGAGGGTCTCGGCGTCGATCGTCTGGCCGGTCGCTCCCTTGACGAGATTGGGTCCGCCCAGTCCCATGAAGCTGGTCCCTTCGACCATGAAGATCACATCGGACAGCGCGGGCAGATACGCGCCGCCGGCGATGCAGCTTCCCATGACGGCGCTGATCTGGGGCACGTGGAGAAAGTGCCGCATAATCGAATTGTAGTAGAAAATCCGGGCCGCGCCGTACTGGCCGGGAAAGACGCCGTCCTGATAGGGCAGGTTCACGCCGGCGCTGTCCACCAGGTAGACAATCGGGATCCGCTGGCGCATCGCCACCTCCTGCGCGCGGAGGATCTTGCGGATCGTTTCGGGCCACCATGAGCCAGCCTTGACCGTGGCGTCATTGGCGACGACCACCGTCTCGCGCTCTTCGATCACGCCGACGCCGGTGATTACGCCGGCGCCGGGCGCCTGGCCGTCGTACTGGTCGTACGCGACGAGCAGCCCGAGCTCAAGCCATGGCGCGCCTGGATCGAGCAGCCGCTCGACCCGCTCCCGGGGCGGAAGCTTGCCCTGGCCGCGCATCTTCGCCGCGCGCGCCGCGCCGCCACCCTCGCGCAGCCGGGTGGCCAGCGCCGCATATTCCTGGGTGAGGACACGGAGCCGGTTGTCGCGGGTTGTCGCCGGGGAGGAGTTCACGGCTGCAACGTCATGCCTCGAGGTGCGTTGCGGCCCACGCCTCGATGTAGTCGATGAGGTCGGTGGTCGGGGTGCCGGGACCGAACAGGCGGCCGATGCCCTGCGCCTGGAGCGCGTCCATGTCGTCCTGGGGGATGATGCCGCCACCGGTGACCAGCACTTCGCCGCGCCCCTGCTGTTCGAGCAGCGCGCGCACCCGCGGAAAGAGCGTCATGTGCGCGCCCGACAGGATCGAGAGGCCCACGACATCCACATCCTCCTGGACCGCCGCGCTGGCGATCATCTCCGGCGTCTGGTGCAGGCCGGTATAGACCACCTCCATACCGGCGTCCCGCAATGCCGCGGCGACCACCTTGGCGCCGCGGTCGTGGCCGTCGAGCCCCGGTTTGGCGACCAGAACGCGAATGGGGCGCGAGAGATGTCTGGGTTTCGGTTCGGCGCTGGTCATCACGAGGAACCTCGGGCAGCAGTCGGATTGAGCGTGAGTCGTCCGGTCCGGGCCAGCGCGTCCACCAGATCGGGCACGGAGGCAGCGCTGGGCACGTCGTCCGCCGCGTGACGGCCGGCGGGATCCACCAGCGCCGCAGACATCCCGGCCGCCAGGGCCCCGGCGACGTCGACATCGTACATGTCGCCAATGTAAAGCGCATCGGCGGGGCCGACGTCGAGCGATTCGAGCGCCTGCCGGAAGATCCGCGGGTCGGGCTTCTCGAAACCGGTGACCGACGAATCGATCACCACGTCAAAATAGTCGCGGATCCCGGCCGACGTGAGCGCCGCCTCGACCCGCCCGTCGCTGTTGGAGACAATGCCGAGCTTGAGCCCGGCGGCACGCAGCCGCTCGAGGGAAGCCGGCGTTCCTTCGTCCACCGCGCTCCAGATGTGCCGCTCGGCATGCATCCGGTAGATCGCGGCCGCGGCCGCGGGCAATTGCGCCGCGGGCACGCCGGCCAGCCGCAGCAGCGCCTCGATATAATGCGCGGCCCGTTCGCGGTCGGGACCGCCACCGGCCTCCATCGCGTCGGCGGCGGCGGCGGCGTGCGCCGCCAGCGATGCCCCGGTCAGCCGCATACCCACCGCCGCGCCCACGCCCTCCGCCAGCCGGTCGTAGTCCACGAACAGCAGCGTGTTGCCGGCATCGAACAGCACCGCACGGATGGTCAACGGAAGCGGAGCAGCGCCGCCAGGCCGTCGATCCGCTCGCGTGCGTCGGCTTCGTAGACCACGTTCACGTCTACATGCTGGCGCAGCGCTTCCTCGATCGCATCGTCCAGGACGTCGAGCACCGGCACGGCGTCGCCCTGCCCGCGTCCGTCGCGGGCCTCGAGCCCGAGTGCGCCGCTCTCGCTGAATCGAACGCCCGGCATCGAAACGTCGGCATCGACCAGCAGCGAGCGGACCTGACCGCGGCTGAGCGCCCGCAACGTCTCCGAGACGCCGTTCACGGCCCAGCCTTCGCCGGCGCGCTCGGTCACCTCGTCCACCACGAGCCGTTCGGTCGCACGCTCGTAGCTCTCGCGCACGGCGAGCGTCGCGTCATGCACCGTGGACGGCGTTGCGTCCTTGGGGTTCAGCTTGACGCTGCCCATCAGCCGCTCGGCCAGATAGCTGTGGAGGAACGGCTGCACCGCCGCGGCCTCGGTCCCGGTACCGGCGAGCACGATGCCGTGCGCGGGATGGGCGCGGTCGATCGCAAAGAGCTGCCGTGCGACCGCCTCGAAGTGCCGCTGTTTCTCCTCGCGAATCCGGTTGTTGTACGTGTGCTCGCCCCAGCCGGGGCCGTTCTGATCACCGTGGAAACGCCCACCGCGCGTATTGCTGCTGCGCAGCCCGGGGAGCTCACGGGTGTCGTAGGCGGTGACCTCGAAAAACCGGGCGCTGGTCCGATCCACCACCGCCGTGAGCAGCCGGCCAAATTCGTCCTCCACCGACGCGAGCTCCCGCACGAGCGGCCGAACGTCCACGCCCAGGCGCGAGCGATGGACCACCGGCAGCGGAATCACGTCAAAGAGGCCGATCCCTTCACAGGCGAACACCGCGACGCCACGCGTGGCCGGCAGCGTGGCCGCATTGCGCAGCGCCTCCTGAACCCGGCCCAGGTCGCGCCCGATCTCCTCGCGCACCTCTCGCGACAGCGCAAGGCGCGGCAGCCCATCCTCCACGGTGCGGATGCGGTTCTTGAGCTTGATGAGGTACTTCCCCCGCGAGCGGTCCCGCGGCTCGAGCTTGAGGTAGCAGGAGACCACCTGGTGGGAGCCGGCATCGGCCGCCGCGAGGCGGGCGAGCGCGGCGGCGGCGGGCGAAGGGGCCGGCGCCGCTGCACCGGACGGACGGGTCCGCCGCACCGCGGCGCCCCGGGAAGCCTCAGAAGAAGACCGGCTCACGATAACTCCCATATATTTGCTCCAGCACGTGCCGGATCTCGAACAGCGTGCAGTAGGCACGCGCGCAATCCAGCATGGCGGGAATGACGTTTCGCCCTTCGGCCGCAGCGGCACGCAGGGCCTCGAGCGTGCGATCCACGAGCGCCGTGTCACGGGTGGCGCGCATGGCGGCGAGGCGCTCACGCTGCGACCGCTCGGCCGCATCGCCCACCTTCAGGATCTCGACCGGCCGATCGGCCGCCTCCACAAATTCATTGAGCCCCACGATCACGCGGCGGTGCTGCTCCACTTCCGACTGGAACCGCATCGACGAATGGGCGATCTGGCGCTGGAACCATCCCGACTCGATCGCCGTTACCACGCCGCCCTCCGCGTCGATCTCGGCGAACATCCCCTCCGCTTCCCGCTCCATCGTGTCGGTCAGCGCCTCGACGTAGTAGGAGCCGCCGAGCGGGTCGGCGACGTTGGGCACGCCGGTTTCATAGGCCAGCACCTGCTGGGTGCGGAGGGCGATGCGGACCGATTCCTCGGTCGGCAGCGCGAGCGTCTCGTCAAAGGCGTTGGTGTGGAGCGACTGGGTCCCTCCCAGCGCGGCCGCGAGCGCCTGATAGGCCACGCGCACGATGTTGTTCTGGGGCTGCTGCGCCGTCAGCGTGACGCCGGCGGTCTGGCAGTGAAAACGCATCTTCCAGCTGCGCTCATCGCGCGCGCCAAAGCGCTCGCGGAGATGCCGGGCCCAGATCCGCCGGGCCGCGCGCATCTTGGCGATCTCCTCGAAGAAATCGTTGTGCACATCCCAGAAGAACGAGAGCCGCGGCGCGAACTGGTCCACGTCGAGGCCGCGCGCCACGCCGTGCTCGACGTAGCAGAAGCCGTTGGCGAGCGTGAACGCCAGCTCCTGGGCCGCGGAGGCGCCGGCCTCGCGGATGTGATAGCCGCTGATGGAGATGGTATTCCACTGGGGCGCGTGCTCCGACGCCCACTCGAACATGTCCACGATGACCTTGAGCGCCGGCTCCGCCGGGTAGATCCAGGCGTGCTGCGCCATGTACTCCTTCAGGATGTCGTTCTGCACCGTGCCGCGCAGCTGGGCCGGTGCGACGCCCTGACGCTCCGCAGCGGCGACATAGAAGCAGAAGAGCATGGCGGCGGGGCCGTTGATCGTCATCGACGTCGACACCTGGTCGAGCGGAATGCCGTCGAACAGCGTTTCCATGTCGGCCAGACTGGAAATCGCCACGCCGCACTTGCCGACCTCCCCCTCGGAACGCGGGTGATCGGAGTCGTACCCCATGAGCGTCGGGAAGTCGAAGGCGACCGACAGGCCCGTCTGACCGCGGGACAGCAGAAACTTGTACCGCTCGTTGGTATCCTCGGCCGTCCCGAAGCCCGCGAACTGCCGCATGGTCCAGAGCCGGCCGCGGTACATTGTGGGATGCACGCCGCGCGTGTAGGGATACTCGCCGGGCAGCCGGGTCGCGTCCCACAGCCGGGGCGCCAGATCCAGCGGCGTGTAGACCGGCTCGACCGCGGTATCGGAGACCGTCGTGAAGTCGGAGTCGTCGCGCACCGGCAGCTTGGCCGCATGGGCGCGCCACGCCGCGACCTCGGTGCGCAGCTGCTCGAGCTCGCGCTCCTGCGCCGTCGGGCGCTCGCCGGTGGCGTCCGCCGGCCCGGTTGGTGACCTGCTCATACGCGCTCACCCTGTTTGAGATTCTCGACGACCTCGGCCGCCACCTCGTAGGGGCTGACTCTCCCCGCGACGATATCGGCGAGGCGCTCGCGGATCCAGCGTTCGGCCTGGGCCTCGCCCCAGACCCAGCGTTGCGTGGCACGGTCGACCACCTCGCGCGTGCGCTCCAGCAGCCGGCGGCGGCGGCGCTCGTTCAGCTGACCGGATGCGGCGAGCCAGTCATGATGCCCATCGAGGCGCTCCACCAGCTCGGCCACGCCGTCGCCCTTGGCGGCGACAGTGAGCAGGACGGGCGGCGTCCACGTGCCGTCGGCACCGACCGACCCGTCCGACTGCCGGGTCCGTCTGACCGCGAGGGCGCCGTGGTGCGCCGGGATGTTCCGGAGCGCGTTGCCGCGGCGGATGCCCAGCGTGACCTCGAGCTCGTGACGCAGCTTCTCGGCGCCGGGGCGGTCGGCCTTGTTGATGACGAACAGGTCAGCCACTTCCATTACGCCGGACTTGAGCGTCTGGATGCCGTCGCCTGATTCCGGGACCAGCACCAGCACGGTGCTGTCCGCCGTGCGCGCAACGTCCAGCTCCGACTGCCCGACGCCGACGGTCTCAAGCAGGATCCGGTCGAAGCCCGCCGCGTCGAGCACGTCGCACACCTCGCGCGCGGTCGTCGCGAGACCGCCGAGCGAGCCGCGGGTGGCCATGCTCCGAATGTAGACGTTCGGATCCAGCGCCACCGATTCCATGCGGATCCGGTCACCAAGGAGTGCTCCGCCGGTGAACGGGCTGGTCGGATCGACCGCCACGACTGCCACCCGCAGCCCGGCGGCGCGGTAGGCCGTCACCAGCCGCTCGACGAGGGTCGACTTCCCCGCTCCCGGCGGCCCGGTGATCCCGATGCGCCGGGCGCGGCCCAGGTCCTTGTGCAGTCCGGCCAGCAGGCGTTCGAAGCCCGGCCGGCCATTCTCGATCACCGAGATGGCGCGGGCAAGCGCGGCGGTGTTTCCCGCGTGGAGATCGGCGAGCAGCGCGTCGGGGTCCATACGGGGAAAGGTCGCAGGACCTGTGGTGCCGGGCAAGCTAGCGCGGGTCAGGACCAGGATCGATCGCGGCGGGAACGATTCGCCGCCGGCGGAGGATGACCTTGATGAGGAGGAGCACGAGCACGGCCACGACCACGCCCGCCAGCAGCAGGTATTCCACCCGCTTGACCCGGCCGACGATGGCCGTGGCGCTGCCGCTGAGAGCGTACCCCAGAGCCACGAACGCGGCGGTGCCCAGCGTCGCGCCGAAGGCGTCGATCGGCAGGAACCGGCGCAGCGGCAGCCCATGGAGTCCCCAGAAGACCATGGTGGCATTCTTGGTTCCGTAGACGAACCGCGCCGTGAGGATCTGCCAGGGGCCCAGCCGCTGGGCCAGGCGTTCGACCTGCGGGCCGAACCGCCGGTAGATCGCCCCGGCGCGGAATCGGGGACCCCGCCAGCGCCCGAGCGCGTACCAGAGGCAGTCCGACGTCAGACTCCCCGCAGCCCCCCAACCGATGGCCACCGGCAGCGAGAAGTAACCGAGGTGCGCCACCACGCCGGCGAGGACGATCGTCAGGTCCCCCTCGAGCGCGGCGCCGAGAAAGACGGCAGCGGGGCCATGCTGTTCCAGCAGATGTTGCAGCGTCATCGTGGCGGCGTCATGTGTGAGTTCCAGTCGGCGATACGGTCGCGGCGGCCGGCCCCGTCCGCCAGAATGTCCCGCCGTCGCCCGCCATCGCTCCGGCCATTCTGTCCCGCGGGCGCCTCCGGCTATAGAATTAGCCCGTCCTGCGCCCGGCTGAGTGGGTGCGCAGGATGGCGTCGCTCTTGCTCATGGGCCCTGCGGCGGTGCGGGCCAACACCGGGCAGCCGCCTCCTTCATCCGTGGTGGATCGATGCGCATCGCGCTGACGACCGAATTCTACTACCCACACCTGGGTGGGGTCACCGAGCATGTACACAACCTCGCCATGGCGTTGCGGCGCCTGGGGCACGACGTCATCATCGTGACGGCCAACATGGGCGACACGAGCCACGACGACGGGAATGTGCACCGCATCGGCCGGAGCCGGATCATCTACAGCAGCGGGTCGTTTGCGCGAGTCACGACCGGACGCGGGATCACGGCCCGCCTCACCGACCTGTTCCGCAACGAGCGGATCGATGTCGTTCACACGCACGGGCCGCTCACCCCCACGCTCGGGCTGGCCGCGCCGGCCGCCGCGCAGGCGCGGGATCTGCCGGTGGTGGGCACCTTTCACTCCTGGTTTCCCAGCTCGGCGCTGTACCGGATCTTTCGCGCCCCGCTGCAGCGGCGGCTCGATCGCTACGCGGCCGCAATCGCGGTGAGTCAGCCGGTGATCGATGCGCATGCCCGCTACTTCTCGACCCCGTGGCACATCATCCCCAACGGGATCGATACGGACGTATTTCAGCCCAACGGCGGCCCCGCATCCGATCGGGGCGAGGCGCCGCGACTTCTCTTTCTCGGCCGGCTGGATCCACGCAATGGCCTGGACACCGTCCTGCGGGCGATGCCCCGCATCCTCGAGCGCCAGCCGACGGCGCGTCTAATCGTGGCGGGCGACGGCCCGCTGCGCAACGTCTACACCCGACTGGCCCGGCCCGTGGCGAGCCACGTGGACTTCATCGGCTACGTCAACGGCGACCGCCCGCACCACTACGGCACGGCGGACGTGTACCTCTGCCCCACCACCAAGGCGTCGTTCGGCATCACGCTGCTTGAGGCGATGGCCTGCGGGACGCCGATGGTGGTGAGCAACATCACCGGCTTTCGCGAGCTGGTGGATGGTGGCGCCGAGGCGCTGATGGTACCCAAGGGCGATGCGGACGCATGGGCCGACGCGGCGCTCGAGCTGCTGCGTGATCGCGGCCGCCGCGCACGCATGGCGGCCGCGGGCCGGACCAAGGCGCTGCGGTTTGCCTGGCCCATCGTCGCCGAGCGGGTGCTCGACGTCTACCGGTCGGTGGTGTGATGCTGGCGCTTCCGCTCGCGGCCGCGGCCGCGGGCGCCGGCACCGCCGGTCTCCTCGCCTGCGGCGCGTACTGGCCCAATTGTCCGGTCTTCGGTCCGGTGACCGGGCGCGGCCCGCGGCGCCCGGTCGTCTACCTGACGTTCGACGATGGGCCCAACCAGCGGGCCACGCCGCTGATCCTGGAGACCCTGGACCGGCACCAGGCACCGGCGAGCTTTTTCATCGTGGGCGACTTTGCGCGCCGCCTCCCCCGGCTGGCCAGCGAAGTCGCCCGCCACCACCTGGTGGGCAACCACACCGACACGCATGTGAAGCTCCACCGCCGCGGGCCCGCCACCGTCCGCCGCGAAATCGGTGATGCGCACCGCGCGCTGACCGACGTCACCGCGGTGGCGCCGCGTGCGTTCCGCGCGCCGCACGGCTATCGCAACCCGTTCGTCCGCCGCGTCGCCGCGTCCTTTGATTACCGCGTCTTCGGCTGGACCTACGGCGTCTGGGACACGACCCGTCCGGGTCCCGAGGAGATCCGCCGCCGGGTGCGCGCCAAGCTTCGCCCCGGCGCCATCGTACTGCTGCACGACGGTGACGGCTACGACTTTGCCGGCGACCGCAGCCAGACCGCGGCCGCGCTGGGCGGAATCATCACCGACGCGCGGAATGCCGGCTACGAGCTGCGGTCGCTCGCCGAGCTGCTCGACCCGTGAAGCGCTACCTCTCCACCCTCCTCTCCGTCGCGGGACTCGCGGCCGTCGCCTGGGCTGCCTGGCGATTTCCCTGGAGCGAGACGGCTGCATCGCTCTCCAGCGTCCGCGTCGGATGGCTCCTCCTGGCGGCAGCCGCGAATTTCGTGTCGCTCGAAGCCAAGGGCGCGAGCTGGCACCTGCTCCTCAAACGTCGTGCGCCGGTGCGGCTCGCCACGGCGTCGGCCGCGACGCTGGTCGGCGCGGCCATCGGGTCGATCGGCCTGTCCGTGGCAGGCGACGCGGCGCGGGTGCGCTATGTGATGACGCGCGCGCGCATTCCGCTCACCGCCATTGTCACGGCGACCGTCGCGGCGCGCCTGCTCGAGGCCGTAGCGCTCCTCGCCGTCGTGGCCGGCGGCGCGGGGCTGCTCCATCGGCTCACCTGGATGCCGGAGATCCGGATCGGGTCCGCCGGCCTGCTGGCGCTCATCGTGCTCCTGGCCTGGCGACCGGCGCTGGGCGTTGCCACCGCCATGCTGCCCGAGCGTGCGCGGACCAGCGCGGAGCGGTGGCAGCGTCTCATCGTGACGCCATCGACGTTCAGCGCGCTGGCGCTCTGCATGGCCAACTGGCTGGCCCAGCTCGCGGCCTACTGGATGGCCTGTCGCGCGGTGGCACTGCCGGCCGCCAGCGCGCTCGCGCTCGCCGCAATGATCCTTGCCAATATCGGCGGGATATTCCGGCTGACGCCGGGCAACATTGGCGTGCTCCAAGCCTCGTTCGCGCTCGCCGCGGTCCCGCTCGGGCTGCCGACCGAGGCCGCGGTCGCCGCATCGCTGGTGTTGCAGGCCGTCCAGGTGCTGCCGGTGCTGCTCGCCGGTGCCGGAATCATGGTGTACGGCGCGGTGGCTCGCAGCCGCCGCATCGCCGCGCTGCCGGCCTGACCCATGACGCTCGCGCTGCCACGCCGCCTCGCCGCGCTGACGGCGTTCATCGCCGTGATCCTCGTGGTCGGGGCCACCGAAGTGGCGCTCTCGCTCTCGGATCGGAGCCGGCTCGAGGACCTCCACACCGAATCGATGGCGCTGGCGAATGCACTCGCCGCCTATCTCACGCGAGTGGCGCCGTCGGGTGATCCGGCGGCGCTCGCCGAAGCGCTCGACGACTGGTCGGGACACCACCTTACCGCGACGCGGGCCTGGGTCCTCCTGCGCGGGCCCGGCGGCTTCACCACCGTGCCGCCCGGCTCGGAGCAGCCGGACGCGGTGGACGACGCCGCGCTGGCAACGCACGAGATGCAGACCCACCTGCACGACGGGACCGATTCCGGCTGGCACGTCGCAGTGCCGTTGGGACGCGGCGCCGGCTATGGGGTCGCGAACGTCCAGCTCTCCACCCGGCGGCTGGCCGCCTGGTCCCTCCTCGAGCGCCGTCGCGCGTATCTGGCGGCGTTCGTTGCGGCGCTGCTGGTGGCGCTGAGCGTCGCGTTCATCACCAGCCGGTGGATCGGACGCCCGCTGGCGGCGATCGGCCGGGCCATGGCCGGTGCGCACGGCGGTGCCGAGGGCGCACCGGAGGCACCCGAGATCGGCCCCGCGGAGTTCCGGGCACTCGCCCGCCGCTACAATCGCCTTCGCGCCGCGCTCGCCATGCGCGAGCGCGAGAGCGCCGCACGGGCGGCTCTGCTGGCGCTGGAGGAGCACGCCCGGAGTCTGGAGCGGCTGGCGCTCGTGCAGCAGACGGCGGCCGGGCTGGCCCACGAGATCGGCACCCCACTCAACACCGTGAACGGCCATCTTCAGCTGCTGCGCGACGACCTGGCCGGCGCCCATCAGACCGTCGCGGCCCGCCGCGTGGAGCTGCTGCTCACCCAGGTCGAGCGGGTCGCGGGCATCGTCCGCGCCGGGCTTCAGCGCGGCACCTGGCCCACGCCGGTTGCCGTGCCGGTGGACCTCGCGGCAGTCTCGAGCCGCATGCTGCAGTTCCTGGAGCCGGCGTTCGCCGATGCCGGTGTCGCGGCCCGGCAGCGCGCTCCGGCCCTCCCGCTCGCCGCTGCCCGTGCGGTGGCGGATCCCCAGCTCGTGGAGCAGATCCTGTTGAACCTGCTGAAGAATTCCCTCGAAGCGCTGGCGCCGGGCCAGCACGTCACCGTGGAGACCGGGGCCGACGATGGCTGCGCGTACGTCGACGTCACCGATGACGGACCCGGGTTGACCGACGAGGCCCGGCACCTGCTGTTCCGGCCGTTCTCGACCGTCAACAAGCCCGGCGGCACCGGACTGGGCCTTGCCGTCAGCCGGCAGCTCGCGCGCACGCTCGGCGGCGACCTGGTGCACCTGCCGCGTGCGCGCGGCACCGGCTGGCGGCTGTCGCTGCCGCGCGCCGCGTGATCACCGACCCCCGCCGCCGCGCGCGGCTCCTGCTGGTGGACGACGACGAGGCGGCCTGCCGGCTGCTCGCCGAGGTGCTGGAGCGCGACGCGTACGAGGTGGTGGCGACGCTGTCGGTGGACGAGGCGATCCGCGCGCTCGACATGCCGGGCCGCTTCGATGCAGTGCTCACCGACCTCCGCATGCCGGAGCGGAGCGGGCTGGACCTGCTGCGGCTGGTGCGCGAACGCGAGCCGGATGCCGTGGTCCTGGTCCTGACCGCGTTCGGTGACGCCGCGACGGCCGGTGAGGCGATCCGGGCCGGCGCCTACGACTTCGTGAGCAAGCCGTACGACATCGCGTCACTGCGCTCGACCCTGTCACGCGCACTGGAGCGGCGACGCGTATCGTCCGAGCAGCGCGAGCGGCCGGTGGAGCCGGGCGCCGGCGGCGTCGGGGCCGAGCGGATCCCGCTGGTGGGCCACAGCCCGGCGATCATCGACGTCATGAAAACGGTGGCCCGGGTCGCATCGTCCAGCGCCACCGTGCTCGTCACCGGCGAAACCGGCACCGGGAAGGAACTCATCGCCCGCACGCTCCACCAGTACAGCGACCGACGCGACCGGCGGTTTGTGGCCGTCAACTGTTCGGCGCTGCCCGAGGGGCTCCTGGAGAGCGAGCTGTTCGGCCACGTGCGCGGGGCGTTCACCGGCGCGGCCGGCGTGCGCACCGGGCTGTTCCGTGAGGCGGACCGGGGCACGCTCTTTCTCGACGAGATCGGTGACATCACGCCGCCGCTCCAGGCGCGCCTGCTGCGGGCGTTGCAGGAGCACGAGGTCGTGCCGGTCGGCTCCGACACGCCGGTGCCGGTGGACGTCCGGATCATCGCCGCCACCCACCGCGACCTGACGACGCTCGTACGCGAGGGCACGCTGCGCGACGATCTCTTCTATCGTCTCAACGTCGTCACCCTGCACCTGCCGCCGCTGCGCGAGCGCCGCCAGGACATCCCGCTGCTCATCGACCACTTTCTGCGCACCCTCGGCGCGCGCCACGGCCGCGCGTTCGTGGCTGTCGACTCGGCGGCGCAGGCATGGCTGCTGGACTATGACTGGCCGGGTAACGTGCGCGAGCTCCAGAACGCGCTCGAGCGCTCGCTGGTGCTGGCTGAGCAGGACGTGATCGGCCCGGAGCATCTGCCGGCCGAGGTGCGGTCGGCGACCAGCGCTGCCCGTCGCTCACCGGGCGCCGGCGGCCCCGCGCGGACCAGCGAGGACCGGTTCCTTCCGCTGGCGGAGCTCGAGCGCCTGCACGTCATCGAGGCGCTCGATCGATGCGGCGGGAACCGCGAGCGCGCCGCCCGCCTGCTCGGCATTTCGCGGCGCACGCTGACGCGGATGGTGCAGCGGTGGGGCCTGCCGAAGCGCCAGGACTGGCGCGACTCAGCGGCCGGTCCAGCGGCGCCGGAACCGGAGCGGATTCTGGAACAGGTGACTGGGCAGCACGAAGATGACCAGGAACATCGCCGCGGCGACGGGTAGACCGATCAGCAGCACTTCGATGCGGTGGGTGGCGAGATACAGCACGCTGGTCACCATCGAGACCGTAAGCGCAAAGAGCCCGAGCAGCGCGCGCCGGACCTGCTGCCCCACGAACCGCTGCAACTCGAGGGTGTCCCGCGGGTGCCAGCGCACACGCAGTTCCTCGCGCTCGGCGCGCTGGAGCAGGTCGCGCAGCGTGCGCACCGCACCGGCGGCCTCGGTGGTCCAGTCCACCAGGCGCGCACGCGGATCGTCGCCGAGACCGGTGAGCAGGCGGCCAGCGGCCCGCTCCACCACGGGCCGCGCCGTGACGATGGCATTGAATTCCGGGTCGTAGCGCAGCCCGATTCCCTCGACCAGCACCGCCGCCCGCCCGAAGTAGACGAAATCAGACGGCAGCATCAGCGGCCAGTCATAGAACGTGCGGAGCACCTCCTCCACCACGTGCTGGACCTGGCGCGACGTGAGGTCATCCCGTAGCGAGATCGCCATCAGATGGCGGGCCGCGTCGCGAACGGTGCCGCGATCGACGTCCGGGTCGAGAATGCCCAGCGCGTAGAAGCCGTTGATGACGCCGTCCACGTCCCGCCGCACCGCAGCGAGAATGGTCCGCACGAGTCGCGTCTGGGTCTCGCGCTCCACCCGCAGCACCATGCCGAAATCGAGCAGCACCAGTCGACCCTCGGCATCGACGAGCAGGTTGCCGGGGTGCGGATCGGCATGGAACACCCCGTCCTCGAGCATCATCTTGATGTAGACATCGATGACGGTGGCGACCAGCGTCCCGAGCTGAAGCTCGCCCCGCGCCAGCCGCTCATGCAGCCGGTCGATGCGGATACCATCGATGTATTCGAGGACCAGCACGCGCCGCCGCGTCAGCTCGTGCACGACTTCGGGCACGACCACGCGCGGCTCGGCGGCAAAGTTCCGGCGGAGGGTCTCCGCGTTGGTCGCCTCTTCGCGGAAATCGAGCTCCCCCCAGATCCGCTTGGCAAACTCGTTGACGATCGCGGTGATCGCGCGGACGTGATGGCTGGGGAACAGCACATTGAGCACGAACAGCAGCCGGAAGGCGACCCCGAGGTCCTGGCGGACCAGGTCCTCGACGCCCGGCCGCAGGACCTTGACCACCACTTCCCGCCCGGCGTAGCGCGCGCGGTGCACCTGGCCCAGCGACGCGGCGGCCAGCGGCACTGTATCGAAACGCTCGAACACATCGCCGCAGCGTCGGCCCAGCGCTTCCTGCAGTACCGTCTCGGCGACGCCGGGCGCGAGCGGAGGCACCTGATCGGTCAGCGTGCCGATGGCGGAGAGGTAGGGTTCGGGAAGGACGTCGGCGCGAGCACCGAGCACCTGCGCCAGCTTGATGTAGGTGGGGCCCAGCTCGGCAAGGATGCGAGTCAACCGCGCGGCGCGGCGGCGGTGCTGTGCTTCGGTGCGGCGGGCCGGGCGGCCAAACAGCAGGAACCGGCGGCGATCGCGCACGAACGCCACAACGAACGGAGCCAGGCGCGCAACGACGACGGCGCCCCGCATCAATGGAGCAGCAGCACCCGCGCCAGCACCAGGACGAGGCCGAACCCAAAGACGTCCGTGAAGGTGGTGACGAAGATGGACGATGCGATGGCCGGATCGATTTTCAGCCGGTGCAGCATGAGCGGAATGAGGGCGCCGGATGCGCCGGCCACGACCAGGTTCCCGAACATCGCGAGCCCCACCACGAGGCCGAGCATGGCCCCGCTGTGGGTCAACAGACCGACGACGGCGACGACGAGGCCGGTCGCCAGCCCGTTGAGCGCCCCGACGAGCAGCTCGTTGGCGATGATCCGTCGGGCGTGGCCGGTGGCGATGAGCCCGAGCGCCACGCGCCGGACCGTGACGGCAAGCGCCTGCGTCCCGGCATTGCCGCCCATCCCCGCGATGACGCCGAGCCAGGCGGCGATGAGCGGGAGACTCCGGATCACGTCCTGCTGCGCGTCGATCACGCTCTTGGCGACGAACGCCGTCATGAGGTTGATCAGCAGCCACGGCAGCCGGCTCCGCACGGCGGGGCGCCAGTGCTCGCTCAGTTCCTCATCGCCGCTGACGCCGCCGAACTTGAGCAGGTCCTCGGTCGTCTCCTCCTGCACCACGTGGGTGATATCGTCGAACGTCACGCAGCCGAGCAGCCGGCGGGCGGGATCGACCACCGGGACGCTCGCGAGGTGGTACTTGCCCATGAGCCGGGCCACTTCCTCCTGGTCGACATCCGGCGTGACCGTGATGTCCGCCTCCTCCAGGATGTCCCGGACCGGACGCTCGGGCGCACTGGTGACCAGTCCCTTGAGCGGAAGCGAGCCGATCAGAATGTCGCCACCGTCCACCACGAAAATCTGATAGAAATCCGCCAGCTCCTCGCTCTGGCGGCGGATTTCCCCGAGCGCACCGGCGACCGTGTCATTGGCCAGCACCTTGACGACGTGCGTCGTCATCAGGCCACCGGCCGTGTGCTGGTCGTAGCGGAGCAGGCGGTCGAGCCCGCTCCGGTCCTCGACCTGGGCGAGGATGCGCTCCTGCGCCGCGACGTCGAGCTGGCCGATCAGGTCGGCGGCGTCGTCGTCCTGCAGCTCGTCGACGATCTCGGCGGCCTGCCCCGGCGGCAGCGCCGCGAGCGTATCCTCCGCGTGCTCCTCGCCCGACATCTCGACCAGCGCGAGTCCGGACAGCTCGGGCGGAAGCTGTTCGACGACGTGCAGCCGTTCGGCCTCGTCCAGCTCCGCCAGGATGTCCGCGAGGTCGGCCGGTTCCAGGTCGGTCGCGCGCGATACGAAGTCGGCAAGCTGGCCGCGTCGCACCAGCTCCACCATCGACGCGATGTCGAACGTGGGCGTGCTCACGGGCGCGCGAGCGGAAGCGGCTGCCGGGCCGGCGGTGCCAGGCGAACGATCATCCGCTCGACCCGCACGGGCGAGGCCTGCAGCACGTCGATATCGAGTTGGTCGAGCACGAAGCGCTCACCCGCGGCCGGGATCCGTCCCGCCAGCTCGGCCAGCAGACCGGCGAACGTGGAGACGCCGCCGCGCGGGAGCGCGAGGTCAAAGCGGGTCTCGATCTCCTCGAGCGACGTGTTTCCGTCCGCCTCGAGCAGCACCGGACTCGGCTGGGCCGCCACCGGCTGCCGGCCATCGTGCTCGTCGAAGATCTCGCCCACCAGCTCCTCCAGCAGATCCTCCAGCGTGGCCAGCCCCAGCGTGCCGCCGAACTCGTCGATGACCACGGCGAGGTGGCGGCGCTCCCGCTGCATGTCCAACAGCAGGTCACCGCAGTTACGCGTGGCCGGCGAGAGCGCCACCGGCCGCACCGGCAGCGGGTCGCCGGGGCGGAGCTTGAAGAGGTCGAACGCGTGCAGCATCCCGATGATCTCGTCCAGCGTGCCGCGATAGATCGGAATCCGGCTGTACCCGCTTTCGGTAAAGACCGAGGCGATCTCCGCCAGCGTGGCTCCTTCCTCCACCGCGGCGATGTCGGTACGCGGCGTCATCACCGCCCGCACCTGACGCTGCGTGAAGGTCATCACGCCGCCGATCATCTGGAACTCCTGCTCCGCGTCGAGGCCGTCGGCGGCGCCCTCCCGCCAGATGGAGCGAAGCTCGTACGGCCGGCCCCGCGAGCGCGCCGGCAGCACGAGTCCCAGCAGCACCGACCACGGCCGGATCACCGGCAGCACATGCGCCGCCACCGCCTCGGCCCGGGGGCGGGTGAGCCAGCGCGGCATGAGATAGCCAATCACGAGAGCAAACGCGACGGTGGCGACGGCGAGCGCGGCGGTGGAGCGCAGCACCGACGAGGCGTCCACGATCCCGGGCAGCGATGCGCCGGTGAGCAGGATCCCGAGCGATGTGGTCGCGGAGGCCGCGGTGAGATAGTGGTCGGCCTGCGCCAGCCAGCCCAGGGACGGGCCGGTGCCGCGGAGCCGCCGGGACACGACGCGGGTGAGCTCGCGGCGACTCACCGTCATGAGCGCGGCGCCGGCCGTCGCACCAAAGCCGGTCACCAGGAGTCCGACGACGAACACAATCCAGGTCATGCCGACACCTCGCCTGCGCGGGCAGGGCCGGCACCGCCGTCGGCCCGGCGCACCACGACGCGGCGCACCCGGCGCCGGGCCACCTGCTCCACCAGCAGCTCGAATCCCTGCAGCACGAGCCGCTCGCCCGAACGCGGGACCCGCCCGAACTCGGCCAGCACCAGCCCACCGACGGTGCTCACGTCCTCCCGGCCGAAGTCGTGGCCGACGGTGCCCTCGAGTTCGGAGAGGGCCGCGCCACCCTGCACGCGGTACGCCTCGTCGCCGAGGGCCACGATCGGCGCGACCTCGTCGGTGTCGTACTCGTCCTGAATTTCGCCGACGATCTGCTCGAGGATGTCCTCCAGCGTGATCAACCCAGCGGTGCCGCCGAACTCGTCCACGACGATCGCCAGATGGCCGGCCGTCCGCTGAAAGTCGCGGAGTTGGCGGTCGAGCCCCTTGGCCTCCGGCACGTACGCCGCCGGGCGAATGAGCGACTGCCACGGCGTCGGCATCGCGGCGGCGCCCAGCGTCGGCAGCATGTCCTTGGCGTAGAGTACGCCGGCGACGGTGTCAGGGCCACCGTCGTACACCGGCAGGCGCGCGTGCTCGGCTGAGCGGAGCACGTCCACCACCTCGGCGTGCGAATCCGCGAGATCCACCGCAACCATGTCGATGCGCGGCGTCATCACCTCCGACACGGTCATGTCGGCCAGCGAGAAGACGCCGAGGAGCATGTCCCGCTCCGCAGCTCCGCCGTCGCTCCGGTCCGGCTCCGGCGCGCGCCGGCGGCCGCGGGAGTCGATCGCCGCCACGAGGTGGAGCAGCGGCGCGAACGCCGTGAGCGTGGGCACGGCCGCGTTCCGGGCGGGCCCGGTCAGATCCGGTGCCAGCGCGGCGAGCAGGCGCGGCAGCAGATCGCCGATGGACCAGACGAACACCACCGCCACGAGCAGCCGGGCGAGCCCGCCCGCGGGCGACCGCGCCCACCACGCCACCGCGAGTCCCGCCGCCACGCCGGCCAGTGCCAGCAGCGCCAGATGCGCCACGTGCAGCCGCCGCGCGACCGACAGCTCGCCGCGCTCGTCCCGCAGGTGGCCGGCCACCATGCGGGGAAGCTGGGTATCGGCTTCGGCGGCAAATGCGAGCCAGCCGGCCCAGAGTGTCAGGCCGGCCATGATCAGGGGGGCCACATACGAGTGGAAGGCGTTCATGCCAGCCGCTCCACGTACCGCTCCTGACGGCGCCACATCGGGGAGCGCATCCGGCCCTCGCCCTCGGGATGGTCGTAGCCGAGCACGTGCAGCACGCCGTGGACGACCAGGCGAACCAGCTCGGTCCGCCGGGCAATGCCGAGCGCGGCCGCCTGGCGCGACGCGACCCAGGGGCAGATGTAGACGTCACCGAGCGTCCCGCCGGCGGAACCCGCGAGGGTGAAGGCGATGACGTCGGTGGGGCGATCGCTGCGCTTGTAGCGGTGGTTCATGCGCCGCATCATGTCGCGGCCCACGAAGGTTACCGAGATGGCGGCGTCACGCCGCTCTGCGGTGAGCACCCCGCGCACGATGCGGCGCACGACCGCCGCCGGCAGCGGCAGGCGCCGCCCGCCGACGGCGACGTCAGACACCGGCCACGCCGCGCGGTACCACCGGCATCTCGGCCGAGGCCCGGGGATACTCGCCGCGCGCGTGATACATCCCGGCGATGACGCGGATGAACTCCTCCTTCACCCGGTCGACGTCCCGCAGCGTGAGCGGCGCATTGTCCAGCTGCCCGGACGAGAGCCGCTGGGCCACCACGTCCTCCACCGCGCGACGCACGCTCTCCGGCGTCGGGTGGTCGATGGCCCGGACCGCCGCCTCCGCCGAATCCGCCAGCATCACGACGGCGGTCTCAGCCGAGCGCGGACGCGGGCCGGGGTAGCGGAAGCGCGCGGCATCGATCGGCATGCCGGGCGCACGATCGCGCGCACGGACCAGGAAGGAGCGGATCTCGTTGGTGCCGTGGTGCTCGGGAATGAAGGCCCGGACGGTACGCGGCACCCGGTGCTCGACGGCGAGCTGCAGCCCGCGTTCGACGTGGGCCCGGATGATCCCCGCCGATTCCTCCGGCGGCAGCTCATCGTGCGGGTTGGCGCCGCGCGCCTGATTCTCGAAGAAATAGCGGGGCTGGTCCAGCTTGCCGATGTCGTGATAGTAGCAGCCGACCCGCGCCAGCAGTCCGTTGGCGCCGATGGCATTGCAGGCCGACTCGCACAGATTGGCCATCGCGATGCTGTGGGCCCAGGTGCCCGGCGCTTCGAGCGCCAGCCGTCGCAGCAGGGGCCGCGTGGGGTCCTCCAGTTCGAGCAGCGTCAGGTCGGTGGTGATGCGGGTGACGCTTTCGGCCAGGGGAAGCATCAGCATGGCGACAGCCGTCGTGCCGACGGCAGCCACGAGACCGGCCAGCGCGCTGGACATGATCGCGCGCGGCGCCCACCCGGCCGACAACCCGACGGCGAGCGCCGCCAGCGCGTACGCGCAGGTCATCACGCCCACCGTCACGTACAGGCGGCGCCGGCGGCGGATCACCCGCACGCTCACCGCGGCCGCCACGCCGCCCACCAGGGCAAAGAAGAGCGTCTCGTTGGTGCGGAGCGCCCACTGCCCGCCGATCAGAATGGCGAGCGTCGACGCCGATGCCAGCGCGAGGCGGCCGTTGTAGAGCATGGCCACCAGGATTGCGGCGGCCGGGATCGGCAGCAGCTCGGGCCGCCCGGGAAAGAGATCGGCAATGCCGTGCGTGAGCAGGACCACGGCACCGAACAGCCCGGCGAAGAAGCTCATCTCCCGGAGCCGGGCGTAGGTCTCGCGCCGGTAGAACGTCAGCAGCAGCCAGAACGGGGACAGCACCAGCGCGTCGTACAGGAACGGCCCGGCGAACGAGGCGGCGCCGGTTCCGTTGGTGCCGCGCCGGCGGAGCGCATCACGCAGGCCCAGCAGCTTGTCGCGCACTTCGGGCGAGACCAGCTCGCGCGCGGCAACGATCCGCTCACCCACCGGCACGGCGTACTTGATGGAATCCAGCGTAAGCCGGAAGCGCTCGCGGCGGCGAGCGGTCTCATCGGCGTCGGGAATGATCGTCGGATAGAAGAACGCGGCCGCCAGATGGCGGAAGGTGCGCTCGCCCGCGGATCCGGCGTCGGCCGGCGCGCCGTTCTCCGCCTCCAGCATGAAGTCGGTGAACGTCAGGATGGAGTCGCGGGAAACGAGCCGCTCGCCATCGGCTCGAAGCAGCGAGATACGTCCGGCACGCTCGGCGCGAATAGCGCCTGCGTCCGCCACCCCGCGCGAGAGGGTACGCGCCAGGAACCGGGTGATTGCCGAACGCATGGCGCTCCGACGCGCCGGGTCCCCGAGGTAGCGGGCTTCGTCGGGGCTGAGCTCGACGCTGTCGGGCGGGGGCGCCAGGTTGTAGGCCGCGCCATCCGGACCGGTCGCGGTGCGCGACGTCTTGTCGAAGAAGTTGTGCGCCGCGGAGAGCGCCGCGGCGTAGCCCGCCGACGTGAACCGGTAGACCGGGCGAATGGCGAGGGCGCGGGTGTCGCCCTCGCGCGCAATTTCATCATCGGTCTTGCGTACGATGAACGGAATCGGCGCGACGATGGTACGCGACGCCGCCTCACCCACGTCGTAGACCGGGCTCGACGGGACCTGCGGCGCCGGAAACACGACGCAGGTCAACACCGCGACCGCCGCGAGCAGCCCCCACCGCGGCCCGTGCACGCGGAGCCCGCGCCCCGGCCACCGGTACGGGCGCCTCGTGAGCGTCAGCGGCGTGTCCTGCCTCACCCGGTCTGGTCCTCGGCGTAGGCCTTGATGATCTCCCGCACCAGCCGGTGCCGCACGACATCGGCGTCCTGCAGGTAGCAGAACGCGATCCCTTCGATGCCCGGCAGCACCCGCTCGACCTGCAGCAACCCGGAGTCCTCCCGCTTGGGCAGATCGATCTGCGTCTTGTCGCCGGTCACAACGGTGCGGCTGTTCACGCCGAGCCGGGTGAGGAACATCTTCATCTGGGCCCCGGTCGCGTTCTGCGCCTCGTCGAGGATGATGAACGCGTCCGAGAGCGTGCGACCCCGCATGTACGCCAGCGGCGCGATCTCGATCGTCCGGCTCTCCAGGGCCCGCTGCACCCGATCGTGCGGCATCATGTCTTCGAGTGCGTCGTACAGCGGGCGCAGGTACGGGTCCACCTTGGCCTGAAGGTCGCCCGGGAGGAAGCCGAGCGACTCGCCCGCCTCGACTGCCGGACGCGCGAGGATGATGCGCTTGACCCGCTTCCGGGCCAGCGCCTCGACCGCCATGGCCACGGCCAGATAGGTCTTGCCGGTGCCGGCGGGCCCGATGCCCACCACGATGTTGTGCGCGGCGATCGCCTGGAGGTAGTCGCGCTGCCCCTGGGTCTTGGGGACGATGGCGCGGCGGAGCCCCGGCAGGATGATCCGGCCATCGGTGGTCGGCGCCTGGGGCTCGCCGTTGGCGCCTTCGGCCACCAGCCGGGCGACATCGTCGGGCGTGAGCGCGTCGCCGATGCGGGCGAGATCGATCATGCCCTGCACCACCGGCGCGGCACGCTCGATCTGCTCGACGCCGCCCGCCAGGGTCAGCGCGTCGCCGCGAAACGAGACGCGAACGCCCAGAGCGCGCTGCAGCTCGTCGAGATTGGCATCGTTGACGCCGGCCAGCAGGAGCGGGTCGGCGCCTTCAGTGGAGATGCGATGGGTGACGTCTTCGGCCACGAAACCTCCGGTCCTACGGCGTGACATCCGCGTGCAGATGGAGCGCAGCGAGATCGGCGTCGCTGACCCGGGTGGGGGCGCCCTCAAAGAGCGCGCGCGCAGTGGTCGTCTTGGGGAACGCAATGACGTCGCGCAGCGAGCTGGCGCCGGCGAGCAGCATTGTGATCCGGTCAAAGCCCAGGGCAAACCCGCCGTGCGGGGGAGCCCCGGCGGCGAGCCCGTCCAGCAGGAAGCCGAAGCGGCGCCGGATCTCGTCGTCGGGAATCCCCAGGAGACTGAAGATACGTCGCTGGACGGCCGGATCAGTGATCCGGATTGATCCGCTCCCCAGCTCGTTGCCGTTGTAGACCACATCGTAGTGCTGCGCGCGGCAGGAGCCGGGATCATCCGTCAGGCGATCGCTGTCCGCCGGATGGGGCGCGGTAAAGGGATGGTGCACCGGCAGGTGCGCGCCGGATTCAGGATCGCGCTCGAACAGCGGGAAGTCCACGATCCAGCAGAACGCATGGGCCGTCCGCGGCGTGACACCGGGGCGTCGGACGAGCACTGAGCGCACCGCGTGCAGCGCGGCGGAGGTGACGGCATCGGCGCCGACAACGACGAGCAGCAGGTCGCCCTCGCCCGCATCGACTCCCGCGAGTGCGGTCGGGCCCAGGGCCTTCATGCCCTGCCCCTCCCACCCCGCCGCGGTGCGGCGCGCCCACATGAGGCCGCCGGCCCCCGCCTGCTTGACGGCCGCCCCGAGCCCATCCAGCTCCTTGCGGCTCGTGGCGCCCGCACCGGGCGCGAGGATGCCGCGCAGCCGTCCGCCGGCCCCAATCGCCGCCGTGACGAACGGCGCCGCATCATCCCCTGGCAGCGAGGTCAGATCGCGGATCTCGAGGTCGTACCGGACATCCGGCTTGTCCACACCGAAGCGCTCCATCGCCTCGCGGTAGGACAGCCGCGGAAAGGGGTGCGGCACCTCTACGCCACCCACCGCCCAGAGGTCCACCAGCACTCGCTCCACCACGTCCTGCACATCGCGCTCGCTGACGAACGAGGCTTCGATGTCGATCTGGCTGAATTCCGGCTGCCGGTCCGCCCTGAGATCCTCGTCGCGGAAGCAGCGCGCGATCTGAAAGTACCGGTCGTACCCCGCCACCATCAGGAGCTGCTTGTAGATCTGCGGCGACTGCGGCAGCGCGTAGAACTCTCCGGGATGCACCCGGCTCGGGACGAGATAGTCGCGCGCGCCCTCGGGCGTGGGCTTGGTGAGGATCGGGGTTTCAATCTCCAGGAAATCGAGCTCGCTCAGCGTGCGGCGCGACTGCTGGAGCAGTCGGTGGCGGAGGATGAGATTGCGCTGGAGCTCGCCGCGGCGGAGGTCGAGCACGCGGTGACGCAGCCGCAGCTCTTCGGCCGCGAGCTCTTCGCCCTCCTTCCGGGCGACCGAAATCGCCGGCGTCACCGCGGGGCCCACGACCTCGAGCGCCGTGACGTGCACCTCGACATCGCGCGAGACCATTGCCTGATCCCGCGCCGTCTCCGGCCGCGCCTCGACCCGCCCCTCCACCAGCACCACCGATTCGGTGGCGAGCGCGGCCGCCCGAACCATCACGTCGGGGGGGGTCCACCGCGGATCGCAGGAGAGCTGGACCAGGCCGTCGCGGTCGCGGAGGTCCACGAACACGAGACCGCCGAGGTCACGGGTGCGGTGCACCCAGCCACCCAGACGGACATCGAGCCCCACTTGCTCGCGCGTCAGCGAGCCGGCACGGTGGGTGCGAAGTGCGGTGGCGGCGCTGGACGAGGACGGCGGCGTGCGGTTCATGGGATGCGGGAAGAAGAAGTCAGCCTGCCTCGGCCTCCATCAGGATCGCGTGGAACGCCGCCGGTGTCGGTGCCGCGAGCAGGGCGTCGCGCACCGCCTCCCGGCGCACCAGCCGGGCGATGCGACCCAGCACCTTGACGTGCTGACCCGCGGCGCTCTCCGGTCCGACAATCAGGAAGAACAGCCGCACCGGCTCGCCGTCCACGGCGTTGAAGGGGATTGGCGTCGGCGCCACGCCCGCCACGACCGCCAGCGACGGCACGCTGGCCGCCCTCCCGTGGGGGATCGCCACGCCGAAGCCGATGCCGGTGCTCAGTACCGCCTCGCGCTCTTCGACGGCGGCCAGCACCTGCGCCGCGTCGCCGCCGACATTGGCCACCAGGGCGTGCGCCAACTCCCGGAGCACCCCCCGCTTGTCCCGCGCGGCGATGCCCGGCTGGATCCGGTCGGGGGTGAGAAGCTCGGTCAGCAGCACGGAGATGCCGTCGGGTGCATCGCGGAAACGTAACCGCCATCGGGCGCCCTGAGAACCCGTTATCTTCCCGTGATGCCGCATGATGCAGCCATTCCCTCCCCCACCCCCCAGCCTGCTGCCCCCCGGGCCGACCTCCTGGCCTTGACGCCGTCGCACGCGCGAATGGTGCTGGCCGACTGGGCACGCGCGCAGTCGCTGGCCAAGTACCGCGCCGAGCAGATGATGCGCCGGCTCTGGGTGGCGCCGGTGGCCGCCTGGTCCGAGGCGACGGAGCTGCCGGAAGCCCTGCGCGCCACGCTGGACGCGTCGCTGCCGCTCCGCCGGCTGCACACGGACACCGAGCAGCGCTCAAGCGACGGCACGCGCAAGTATCTCTGGCGGCTGGCCGATGGCGAGGCGATCGAAAGCGTGCTGATCCCGTCGGGAAGCCGGCGCACGCTCTGCATTTCCTCTCAGGCCGGATGCGCCCTTGGCTGTACCTTCTGCGCCACCGGACGGATGGGCTTCCGCCGGAACCTGGATCCTTTCGAAATTGCCGGCCAGGTCCGCGAAATCATCCTGCGCTATCCGGATGAGCGCCCCACCAACGTCGTGTTCATGGGTATGGGAGAGCCGCTGCTCAACTGGAGCTCGGTCGACACGACGCTCACGGTGCTCAACAGCCCGGACGGATTCGGCATCGGCGCGCGGCACATCACGGTGTCCACCGTCGGCATCATCCCCGGCATGCTGGAGCTTGCCCGCCGGCCGGAGCAGTTCCGCCTGGCCATCTCGCTCCACGCGCCCACCGGACCGCAGCGCCGCACCATCATGCCGGTGGAGAAGAAATACGGCCTGGATGCGGTGCTCCGCGCCGCCATGGCATTCGACCGGCGAGTCACGTTCGAGTACGTCATGATCGCCGGCGTCAACGACAGCGACGCTGACGCCGACCAGCTCGTCAAGCTCGCCCGCCGGCTCCGCGCGCTGGTGAACATCCTTCCGCTGCACCCTGGCGGCAATCCCGACCTGTCGCCGACGGCACCCGCGCGCATCCGCGCCTTTGCGGACCGGGTCCGCAATCAGGGCGTGGAAGCATCGGTTCGCCGGAGCCGTGGGCTCGACATCAACGCGGCGTGCGGGCAGCTGCGGGTCGAAGTCGAGCGGCGCACCCGCCGGTCAGCCGACGCGGTCCCGGAGCTGCCCGTCCCGGAAGAACCCGCGAAGGTTCTCCAGCACCCGTAGCCCCATCGCCAGGCGGGTTTCCTCCGTGGCACTGCCCAGATGTGGCAGCAGCACGACGTTGTCCATCTGCGTGAGCTCGGTCGGCACCGCGGGCTCGCGCTCATATACATCGAGACCCACACCGCCGAGCGCGCCGTTGCGGAGCGCGACCACCAGCGCCCCTTCGTCCACGACGTCACCGCGTGCCGTGTTGATCAGGACGGCATGTGGGGGCATCAACGCGAGCCGGCGCGCGTCGATCAGGTGGCGAGTCTCCGCGGTGGCCGGGCAATGCAACGTGATGAAATCGCATTCGGCCAGCATCCCATCGAGCGATGCCCGGTGCTCCACTCCCAGGGCGGCGGTCTCCGCGCCCGACGGCGGATGCGGCGTGTGGACCAGCACCCGCATGCCGAATCCCGCCGATGCCCGCCGCGCCACCGCGCGGCCGATGCCCCCGAGTCCGACAATGCCGATGGTCCGTCCCGCCACCATCCGTCCCAGCATTTGCGTCGGAGCCCAGCCGCGCCACGCCCCGTTGCGCACCAGCCGCTCGCCCTCGCCCACCCGGCGTGCGACCGCCAGCACGAGCGCCATCGTCAGGTCGGCGGTCGCGTCGGTGAGGACCTCAGGTGTGTTGGAGACGGCGATGCCCCGTGCCTCGGCCGCCGCGAGGTCGATATGGTTGACCCCAACGCCGAAGTTGGCGAGCAGCCGGCAGCGCAGCGGGTTCGCCGCGAGCACCTGCGCATCGAGCCGGTCGGTGACTGTGCACAGAACCGCGTCGCCCGCGCTCAGCGCGCTCGCGAGTTCCACGGCGTCGAAGGGACGATCCTGCGGATTGAGACGGAGTTCGAACTCGCGCGCGAGTGCCCGCTCGACGGGCTCCGGCAGGCGCCGGGTGACGACCACCATTGGCCTTGTGCTCACTGCGTCACCCGTTCGGTCCGCATGAAACCTCCTGCATGAATCCTCCGATCCCCCCCGCCAACCTCCTGCGGTCGCTGTACGATAGCGCCGTCGCCGCGGCGCGGCCCGAGGGCACGGTCCGCCGGGCGCTCACCGCGGATCCGTTGCCGCCGGGACCCATTCACATCATCGCGCTGGGCAAGGCGGCGGTTGCGATGGCGGGCGCCGCACTCGAGCTGTGCGGCGAGCGCGCTCCCGGCGCGCTTGCGGTCGCCGCCGATCACCCGCCGGCGGTGCCGCCCGGGCTCGAGGTCGTCGTCGGAGACCACCCCGAACCGGGCGCCGCCTCGGTTGCGGCGGCGGACCGGATCGCGGCCGCCGTCGTCGCGGCGACACCCGGCAGCGCCGTACTCGTGCTCGTCTCCGGCGGCGCCAGCAGTCTGGCCGCCGGCCCGGTTGCGGGCATCTCCGCTGACGACCTGGCCATGCTCAACCGGCGCCTGCTCCGTTCCGGGCTGGATATCGAGGCCGTCAACCGGATCCGCCGGCGGGTGCTCCGCTGGGGCGGCGGCAGACTCGCCGCGGCACTCCCCGACACGGAGATCCGCTGCCTGATCCTCTCCGACGTCGTGGGCGGTGACGGGGCGACGATCGGATCCGGACCATGCACGCCGGATCCCACGCGAGGCATCGACATCACCGGCCCGCTGCGGTCCACCGGCATCTGGCCGGACCTCCCGGAGCCGGTCCGCGCGCTGCTCGCCGCCGCCGGCGGCGGCGGTCTCCGCACCGAACGGGCGCGCACGGCGGCGGTCCGCACGAGCATCATCGGCGACAACCGGACCGCCGTCGCCGGCGCCGCAGCCGCAGCGCTTGCCCTCGGGCTTGCTCCCACCACGATTGCCGCACCATTGACCGGCGCGGCTGCCGCGGCCGGTGCTGCGTGCGCCGGGCGACTCATCGCGCTGCCGCGATCCGGGCGCCCGGCGTGCCTTATCTGGGGCGGCGAGACGACGGTGGCACTTACGACACGTTCCGGCCGGGGCGGGCGCAGTCAGGAGCTGGCCCTCGCGGCTGCGCGGCTGCTGGCCGGCACCGACGGCGTGACGCTCCTCGCGGCGGGGACCGACGGTCGCGACGGGCCGACCGATGCCGCCGGGGCGATTGTGGATGGTGCAACCTGGATGCGCATCATCGCGGCCGGGCGCAGCCCCGTCGCCGATTTGACCGACCATGATGCGTATGCAGCGCTCGATGCGGCCGGGGCGCTCCTCCGCACCGGACCGACCGGTACCAACGTGGCGGATCTGGTGATCGCGCTCCGCTCCTAGCTGCGCGTTACGCCGAACGTCTAGGGGTGGGGATCGGGTGCGGGGACAAAGTCGGCGCCGAGCCAGACGCTGACGTCAACCCGGCGGAGGGTGTCGCGCGCATCGGTCACCAGCTTGATCCCCAGCGCGGCGGCGACTTCGCGCGCCGCCGGCACGTCACCGCGCCGGGCGAGGACCCGGCTCCGCTGCACCGTCGTGTCCGCGTTCCCGAAGTAGAGCACGTCAAACCCGGCGCGCCTGAGCTGCCGGGTGGCCGCGCCGGCGATCCCGCTCCGGCCGATCGCATTGAGCACCTCCACCGTCACCCGTCCGTCGCGCGTGGGGATCGGATACGCGAGCTGGGCCGCAGCGACCGGCGCGCCGGCCGGCGGGGCAGTCACGATCGCGAGTACACCCAGCGTGGCGAGCGCGAGCGCGACGCCGATCAGCGCTAGCTGGCGGGGGTGGAGCCGGCGAGCGCGTTCCAGAATCGGACTGTCGGCTCGGGCAGCGACCATCGGGACTCTATGGTGTGGAGGATGCGTCGCTCCGCGACGTCGCGGAGAACTCCGGCGGCGTCTGCCGGAAACCGCGCGGCGAGCGCCGCGCGTGCGTCACGTTCGAACGGCCGGCCCGGCTCGAGGTAATCGGCGCAGTACAGCACGCGTCCCACCATGTCCCACTCCGCCAGCCCCAGTGAGTGATAGCGTACGGCGTCGAGGACGCCCCGGTCGGTTTCGCCTTCGGCCTTGGCGCGGGCCGCGGCGGCCGGGCCGTGCCGCAGTGACGCGGGTCCCGGCGTGGAGGGGGCAAGCTCGGCGAGCTCGGCGTCCGACGCATCCCGAAGTGCGTCGTGCAGCCAGACGGCGCGGAGCCAGCGATTGCGTTCCGAATCCGGGATGCCCATCGCTTCCGCCCAGGCGGCAGCCAGCGTGGCGACACGGGTGATGTGCTCCAGCCGGGGCGGCGTGACGACGGCCCAGGCCGGCAAGGACGGCCGGAGCCCCGCGGAGGCCGAGTCCGCGTGCGTCACCGCGCTTCAGCTCTCGGCGCGGAGCTGCGGGCGGACGATGCGATTCTGGCCGTCCACAAATACGACGCGCGGCGCGAACCGCTCCAGCTCCGCGTCATCCACCACGCCGTACGAGATGAGTATCGCCAGATCGCCGGGCATCCCAAGCCGGGCCGCGGCGCCGTTGAGCTGCACCGTGCCCGAGCCGCGCGGCCCCGGGATGACATAGGTCGTAAACCGGGCGCCGTTGTTCACGTTGACGACCTGGATCTCCTCGTAGTTCGCCAGATCAGCCGCATCGAGCAGGTCCTGGTCCACGGTCAGCGACCCCTCATAGTGCAGATCGGCCGAGGTGATCGTGGCGCGGTGGATCTTCGACTTCATCATGTGACGCTGCATCAGGCAGACTCCTGGCCGAGAATGACGTTGTCGATCAGCCGAGTGGTGCCGACGCGCGCCGCTATGGCCAGCACGGTCCCCGGCGCGGCCACATCCACCGGGCGCAGCTGCCTCGGTTCGACACACGCAATATAGTCGAGGCCCACCCCCGGAAACCGGCCGAGCGCGGAGCGGACCACGCGCTCGATCTGCCCGGCGGCACGCTCGCCCGAGCGCCACGTGTCGGCCGCGGCGCTGAGCGCGGTATGCAGCCCCAGCGCCTGGGTCCGCTCGCGGGGCGTGAGGTAGCCGTTGCGACTGCTCAGCGCGAGCCCATCGGGCTCCCGAACCGTCGGCACCACCACCAGATCCAGCGGCCAGTCGAGGTCCCGCACCATGGCGCGAACGAGCGTTACCTGCTGAATGTCCTTCTGGCCGAAGACGGCCACGTCGGGCCGCAGCAGGTTGAACAGCTTGGCCACGACCGTGAGCACACCGGTGAAGTGGCCGGGCCGGGACGCCCCTTCCCACCGGTCCGCGGCCTCGCCCGGCACGACCCGCGTTTCGGTGCCGGGCGGGTACATCGTCGCCGTCTCCGGCACGAACAGCAGGTCGACGCCGCGGGCCGCCGCGAGCGACTGGTCCCGGGCCAGGTCCCGCGGATACCGGTCGAGGTCCTCACCGGTCGCAAACTGGAGCGGATTGACGAAGATCGTGAGCACGACGGCATCGGCCCCACGGCGGGCCTGGTCCACCAGCGCCAGATGGCCCTCGTGCAGAAACCCCATCGTGGGGACCAGCCCGATTCGCCGGCCCGCCGCCCGCTGGCTCGCGGTCCAGCCGCGAACGCCGGCCACATCGCTGAGAACGATCACGTCACTCGAAGCTGTGCTGGTCGTCGGGATAGTGACCGCCGCGCACGTCCTCCGCAAAGGCGTGGGCCGCCTCGCGCACCGTGGCGGCCAGCTCCGCATACCGCTTGAGGAACCGCGGCTGAAAGGTGTCGTTCAGCCCCAGCATGTCGTGCAGCACGAGGACCTGACCATCGCAGCCGGGCCCGGCCCCGATGCCGATCGTGGGAATGGTGAGCGACTCCGAGATGCGCCGTGCCAGCTGCTGCGGCACCAGCTCCAGCACCATGCCGCACGCCCCAGCCTGTTCCAGCGCGAGCGCATCGGACGCGATGCGATCCGCCGCCGCCACGCCCCGTCCCTGCACGCGGTATCCGCCCAGCGCGTTGACCGATTGCGGCGTGAGCCCCAGATGGCCCATGACGGGAATCCCGCGTTCCACCAGCGCGGCCACCGTCGGCGCCATCGCGCCTCCCCCTTCGAGCTTCACGCCGTGCGCGTCCGTCTCCTGCAGGACGCGGCCGGCGTTACGGATGGCGTCTTCGGGGGACACCTGATAGGACAGGAACGGCAGATCCACGAACGTGAGCGTCCGAGTCCCGCGCCGCACCGCCGCGGCGTGATAGATCATCTGGTCCAGCGTCGCCCCCAGCGTGCTCTCGTGCCCGCCCAGCACCTGATGCACCGAGTCACCGACGAGCAGGACGTCCACGTCGGCCGAATCGAGCAGCCGCGCAAACAGCGCGTCGTAGCAGGTGAGCATGACGATCCGGCGGCCCGCCGCCTTCATGGCGGACAGGTCCAGCACGGTGCGGGGGCGCGCGTCAGCGTTCATGCGATTGCAGCTCCGCCAGCTCGCGGCGCCAGAACTCGCGCTCGGCCAGCCCGGGGTGAGGGAGGGTGAGATCCGCGCGTGCCAGGCGACGGTCCCCAAACTGCACGATGTCCAGGTCCAGCGTCCGCGACGCCCAGCGTGTGCGGCGCTCCCGTCCCGCCGCCCGCTCGATCTCGTGACAGGCGGCGAGGAGCGCATCGGGATCGAGCCGGGTCGCGAGCAGCACCATCTGGTTGAGATAGGGCGGCTGGTCCGCGCCGCCGAGCGGCGCCGTCTCCTCGATGGTCGAGGCCGCCACCAGCTCCGTGCCGGGAAGCGCCGCGAGCGCGCGGCGTGCGCCCGCCAGGTGCGCCCGCCGGTCGCCCAGGTTGCTGCCAAGGGCCACGTAGGCGGACTCCGCCGCGCCGGCAGCGGTCACGCGCTGACCGCAAAATGCCGCGCGATGGCCTGCAGATGCGCCGCGACGTCCGCGAGCTCACGAATGGCTCCCTCGAGTTCGGCCTGCCCGTGGGCCGCCTCCTCCGCCTGGTTGGCCAGCAGCCGGGTGTCGTTGCCCATGCGGCCGGATGCGTCCGCCGCGCGCTTGATCTGCTGATTGAGCATCTCGAACGTGAGCTCCTGGGTCGCCGCCATCTCGGCGATCCGGCGGGCGTGCGAGCCGGCGTCGTCGGTGGCGCTCACGATGGCCTCGAAGGCGGCCGCCGCCGCGCCGCTGAGCTCCTCCACGCCCGCCACCACATCCTGGCCATGACGAATCTGGGTCGATACCGCCGCCACCTGCGCCGTGACGTCGGCCACCAGCCCCCCGGCCTCGCGCGCCGCCACGAGACTCTGCGTGGCAAGGTTCCGCACTTCGTCCGCCACCACGGCAAACCCCCGCCCCTCCTGCCCCGCCCGTGCCGCCTCGATCGCGGCGTTGAGCGCGATCAGATTGGTCAGATCGGCAATCTCCCGGATGGAGCCGATGAACCCGGTCACCCGGTGCGTCACCTCACCCAGGGCCGCCATCTGCGTTGACGTCTCGGCCACGAAGCGCTTGAGCTCCACCAGTCGGCCGATCGCACTCGCCACCACCGCGCGATTGTGCCCCGCCGTCTGCGAGGCCTTGCTGCTCGCGTCCGCCGCCTTGGCTCCCTCGCCCGCCATGTCGGCCGACATCATCACGAGCGACATCGTGGCTTCGAGGCCGCCGCTGACGAACGCCTCCTGCTCCGCCACGGTGCCGCTCATGGCGCGCGACGCCTGGGCCAGCGCGCCGGCGGAGCGCCGCAGCGAATCCGCCGCGCTCGCCAGCGCCGTCACCTGCGTGCCGATCTGCGCCACCGTGTTGATCAGCGGACGGCGCAACTCGGCGATGTGAATGGCGGTCGCCACCTGGGTCGCGAGCGTTGCAAGCGCTGTTACATCCTTCGTTCCGTAGGCGTTGGCCTTGTAGTGATCCACCTCGAGCGTGCCCAGCACTTCGTCGCCAAAGCGCACCGGATGGAGGATGAGACTCTGGACGTCGGGCTCGGGGGTGGTAAGCCGCTCGTCCCGGTGCGCATTGCCGATCGTTACCGGCCGCCCGGACGCGATCACGCCGGCCCGCAGCGCGCGCAGCTCGTCGGATGGCTCCCGGCGGTTGGGCCGCCCCTCACGGCTCCGGAACATGAGACTCGAGGTGCCGGCCTCGCCCGCGTTCAGCCGGTAGATGCGGAAATCGCCCCAGTCGAGCAGCCGGTAGCCCAGCCGCTCGACCTGAGTGAACGAGCCCTCGAGCGTATCGTTGCTCGCGATGGCCATCTCCATCAGGTGAACCTTGTTCAGGTCCTCGGCGGCGATCGCCTCCTCGAGAATGTTGCGCGTCAGCAGACCCAGGACAGCCAGGACGATCACCACCGCCGCCCAGCCGGCCGGGGCGAGTGACCGGAGCGCACCAACCACGACGATGCACGCGATGATGGTCATCGCATAGGAGACCACCTCCCACCGGAGGATCAACAACTGCTCCGCGCTCTCCAGCTTGCTGCGCAGCAGCAGGGTGAAGTAGAACAGCGCGCGGCTGGTGAGAAAGTAGATGGCGGCGAGGGTGAACGCGGCCGGCATGAAATCCAGCGTGAGCGCCGGCGACCCGCTGAGCCGGTAGACGGCGGCGTACACGCCATAGGCCGCGACGAAGGCGATTACCTCGCGTCCGGCATTCACGATGGCGGCCCGCAGCGGCTTGCGGTGCCAGAGCAGGTCCGAGCCCGCCACGCCTACCGCAAGCGCCAGCACCACCGGCGACGGGCCCACCATGATGGCGCCGACCATCGCGGCGATGCCGGTCTGGGTGAGGTAGGAGTACTTGCTGAGCCGCACCGGTGCGGCGCGCAGTGCGAGGACCGCGACAAGGAGCACCCCGCTGGTCAGCGGCTGCTGGATCCAGCGGTGGTCGGTCAGCAGGACGAGTGCGGCCAGTGCAAGGCCGCCGACGCTGAGCGTCCGGGCATAGACGGCGAGAATGCGGCTGACGGCGTACCTCACGAGGCTGCTCCGGCGATGGCGGTGCGCAGCGAGCGGAGAAAGCGGTCGGCGCCGGCCGGCCCGTCGTTTCGCATGACCTCGACCAGCGCGCTGCCCACGACCACGCCGTCCGCCAGCTGTGCGACGGCCGCCGCCTGGGCCGGGGTGGAAATTCCGAACCCCACGGCGACCGGCAACGACGTCGCCGCACGCACGCGGGCCACCGAGGCGGCCAGTCCGGCCGCCAGCGTTCCCGATGCACCGGTGACGCCGAGGCGCGCCATCAGGTAGACGAACCCCTCCGCGTCGCGCAGCATGTCGCCAAGGCGGGGCGCGGGTGTGGTCGGCGCCACCAGCCGAATCAGCGTGAGCGGGCTCGCGCCCACCGCGGCGTCAAGTGCGGGGTCCGCACCGGCCGGGAGATCGGTGAGCAGGAGCGCGGATGCGCCGGCCGCCGCGGCATCACGCAGGAACCGATCGGCGCCGTAGCGCAGGATCGGGTTCAGATAGCTGAACACCACCACCGGGCGGGTCAGCGCGGCGCGCTCGATGAGGTCCAGCGTGCGCGCCAGTGTCATGCCGCCGCGCAGCGCGTCGTAGGTGGACCGCTGGATCGTGGGGCCATCGGCGAGCGGATCGCTAAACGGCACACCGACCTCGATGATGTCGCTCACTTCGTCTGCGGCCGCGAGCGCCGCCAGCGTCGCCTCCACATCGGGAAATCCCGCCGTAAAGTACGGGATGAGCGCGGCCCGGCCCTCGGCCCGTGCGGCCGCCCAGGCGGCGTCGAGCCGCGACTCATACGAAGTAGTCGCCAACCGTCAGTCCGTAGCGGGAGGGATTGGTCACCTTGACGATGGAGCGGAGGTAGGCCCCGGCCGCATCCTGCTCCACCAGGTTCACGGCGCGGCCCGGCGGCGGGATCATCCCGCCATCCGTCCCCACCGCGATACGTGCAAGCGGCCGGTTGAGCTGCTGGCTGTCCGGATTCATCGCGGCGACAATGGCGACTTCCAGCGTATCGAGAATGACACAGGTCCCCACCGGGTAGATGCCGATGAGATTGATGAGCGCCTTGACCAGCACCACATCGTAGCCGCGGCGGGGGTTTTCCCACATCTCGCGCAGCACCTGGTCCGGCTCGATCGGCACCGTCTGATAGCTGCGCCGGGTGGTGGCCGCATCGAAGCCGTCGGCCACCGCCACGATGCGCGAGAAGAGCCCGAGCTGGCGGGGGCGCACCGGCCGCGGATAGCCGGTGAGGTCCATCTTCATGTGGTGCTCATGCGCCACGAGGATCGACCGGTACGGGATTTCGTCATACCCGCGCAGGTTGAACAGCGTCAGCGCGCCGTACCACGGGTGCGCCTGCATGACCCGCCATTCGACGTCATCGAGCCCGCTGGTCTTGTTCAGGATCTCAAGCGGGATCCGGGCCTTGCCGATGTCGTGCATCAGCGCGGTCATGCCCAGGTCGTAAAGTTGGAGCTTGGAGAATCCGAGCTTCTTGCCCAGGGCCACCGCGAAGATGCAGACGTTGACCGAGTGGGTGAAGGTGTATTCATCGTAGTCGCGCAGGGTGGTCAGGCCCAGGAGCGACGTCTCGTTGTTGAGCACCTGGTCCACGATCATCTGCACGGCGCGCTTGACCTTCTTGACGCTCGTCGCCCGTCCTAGCCGGATCCCCGTCACCACGTCCTTCGCGACGGCCACACCCTGCGCGTAGGTGCGCTTGGCGACCTCGCGTGCGTGTTCGTCCAGCGCCTCGGTGACCGGTTGCGCGGCCTCGACGTCAAGACCGGTGACCGAGGCCCGCTGCATCCGCGCGACAAGCTCCTCGAACGGCTCGGCCACCGGCGGCTCGGCCAAGCTCAGCAGGATGCTCAGGAACCCCTGCCACTCGCGACGCTCCACGCCGCGATGAATTCGCAGCACGCCGACATCGAACGACCGCAGCAGCGTCAGGATGTGGCTGAACGACGCGTAGTTGTCGAGCTCGAGTCGGAGGCGGGTGGAGTTGACGAAGATGAAATCGCCGGCGAGCCGGACCTCGATCTCAGGGTCGGCCGCGTGCAGCGTCCGGGCGGATTCGTCGAGATCGTCCAGCGCCCGCTGCACCGTGGCATTCTCCACCGGATACAGCTTGAGACTCCGGAGCGCGGTGTAGAGCGCCAGCAGGAGTCCGCGGCCACCCTGCCGCAGCAGCCCCTCATACGCATTGCCGTCGGCGGCGGGCTCGTGCCCGGTCATGTCGCGGCCTCCCGCAGCGCCCGGCTGGCCGCGTTGCGCACTACGAGGTCCTTGTCGGCCGCGGCGCGCTGGAGCAGGGCCCGTGCCTCGGGGGTCCGGACCCGGCCGAGGGCCATCGCGGCACAGGCGCGAGTTTCGGAGGACTCCTTCATCCACAGCATGCCGCGCGGCGAGATCATCCGTTCGAGCTGCTTGAGCCCGGCGGCGCCAGCGATCGCACCGTAGGCTTCAAAGAAGGCCATCTTCTCGCTCAGCTCCATGCCCTTGTGCGCCTTGCCCTGCACCACCGCCTCGATTCGGCGGAGCGCGCCCTTGTAGGTCCGTGCGCCCGCCGCCTTCACCGCGGCGGTGCGCACCGCGCGGTCCGCGTCGTCGATGGCGCGGTCGATGTGCACCAGCGCCCCGGGCGTGCCGATCGCGGTGAGCGAGTGCACCGCCGAGAGGCGGACCGCCGCATCAGGATGGGACAGCGCATCGCCAAGCCCGGCGACGGCCGACTGCAGCTGCAGCCGGCCGGTCAGTGCCACCACGCCGGGCATCGCTCCCGACTCCGGCGAGCGCAGGAGGCGCAGCACCTCGCCGCTGTCGCCGGCCGCCAGGCGATCGGCCGCCGCCTCCAGCAGCTGGCGCACGTGCGCCGCGGTGAGCCGGGGAATCCAGATCATGATCGTCTCGAGCGCCGTCGCCCGCAGCTCGCGCAGTACCTCGCTCACGTCGGCATCGCCCGGCCGGGTGGACGCCTCGTCCAGCGACTGGATGAGCTGTTCGACGATGGCGGGCTCGCTGAGCTGGGCTTCGAAGATCATGAGGCGGCGACGGTGTTCCGGGTCAAGCTCGGCCACCCGCTGGCCCAGCAGCCGCACTTCGCGCAGAATGGCGGCGACCGTCCGGAATTCCCCCGCGTTGAGCAGGTTGGGAAAGACCTGGTCCAGAATCGTCAGAATCTCCTCGCGCACCTCCGCCGTCGGCTCCTGCTCGAACAGATCGAACAGCGCGGCCAGCGCGCTCGCGCGGACGTCGCGCGAGTATTCCTCGCGTACCTCGCGCACGATGTAGGCGATCTCCGCCTCATCGAGGAAATACAGCGTCGAATCGAAGTCCTCGATATCCACGATGCCGGCCGGGCGGGGCGGCGCCTCTTCCGCCACCTGAGCGTGGCGCGCATCGGCCGAGACGGATCCGACCGCATCCGGCTCCGGCGGCTTTCGCTCCGGCGGCGGCCCGTCGCTGAATGCTTCGGCAAACTTGTACTGGATGGCGTGGAACTCTTCGGCCCAGAGCAGCGTCAGCAGATCGTCGGAGGCGTCGGCGGGGAGGAAGCGCGCCCGGTTGACAACATCGAGGAAGCGCACCATCTCGCCCTCCTCCGCGCCCTTCTGCAGCGTCAACGTCCGCAGGCCGTCCTTGTAGAGCCCCCAGGCAAAGCTGTCGCTTTTGCTGAGCTGCTGATACACCACCTGCTCCTCCCACACCAGGTCCGTCTCCACCACGCGCAGTTCGATGGCATCCGTGGCAGCCCAGATCGGCGCGAAGGCGGCCCGCACCTGCTGCGCCGCACGCTGGTGGATCGGGTTGTTGGGGAGATACATCTGGAACGCGCGCATCGCCTTCACGAGACTTGTGACGAGCTCGGCGATCTGCGACGCGGGCAGGACGATCTCGCGATCCGGCGCCGTCACCCGCCGGCCCCCAGCAACGCGGCCACATGGGCGACGTCCTTGTCACCGCGCCCGCTCAGACAGACGAGCACCGGACCGTCGGGCGCCGGGCCGCGGTCCGGCGCGCGCAGCCAGGCCAGCGCATGAGCGGTCTCGAGGGCCGGAATGATCCCCTCGCTGTGGCTCAGGAGCTGAAACGCCTCCAGCGCCTGGCGATCGGTCGCGCCGACGTAGCGCGCCCGGCCAGTGTCGCGCAGGTGACTGTGCTCCGGCCCCACGCCGGGATAGTCGAGGCCGGCGGAGACCGAATGCGCCTCCGCCACCTGGCCGTCGTCGTCCTGCAGCAGATAGCTCAGACTGCCGTGGAGCACACCGGGCGCCCCCGCCTGCAGGGTGGCGCTGTGGCGCCCGCCGGCGATCCCGCCGCCGGCCGCCTCCACGCCGACCAGGCGGACGTCGGCATCGTCCAGGAACGCCGAGAAGATGCCCATCGCGTTGGATCCTCCCCCGACGCACGCCACCACCATCGCCGGGAGCCGCCCATAGCGGGCGAGCATCTGAGCTCGCGCCTCGCGGCCGATGACGGACTGGAACTCCCGCACCATGCGGGGATACGGATCCGGCCCCACCACCGAGCCGATGATGTAGTGCGTGGTGGGAACGTTGGTGACCCAGTCGCGGAGCGCCTCGTTGGTCGCGTCCTTGAGCGTGCGGGTCCCCGAGGTGACCGGCACCACCGTCGCGCCCAGCAGCTGCATGCGGTAGACGTTGAGCGCCTGGCGCGCCACGTCCGCGGCGCCCATGTACACGACGCACTCGAGGCCAAACCGCGCGCATACCGTCGCGGTGGCGACGCCGTGCTGACCGGCACCGGTCTCGGCGATGATCCGGCGCTTGCCGGTCCTGAGCGCGAGGAGCACCTGGCCCACGGTGTTGTTTATCTTGTGCGCGCCGGTGTGGTTCAGGTCCTCCCGCTTGAGGACCACGTGTGCGCCCACCTCCGCGCCGAACCGGCTCGCCTCCGTCAGCGGCGTTGGCCGGCCCACGAACTCGGCCAGCAGTCCGTCATACTCTGCCCAGAACGCCGGGTCTGCGCGAGCCGCGTCGTAGAGCGCGGCCAGCTCGTCGAGCGCCGCCATCAGCGTCTCGGGCACGTACCGGCCGCCGTACGGGCCGAAGCGGCCGGTCACGGCGGAGTCCGCGACGGCGGGCAACGCGACCGTGGGGAACGCGATGGCGGGCTCCGCAGGAAGTGTTGGGCTCACGCGAGTGCCTCCAGGAAGCGGGCGATGCGGCCGGGATCCTTCAACCCGGGGCCGATCTCCACGCCGGAACTTACATCCACCACGTCCGGTCCTACGAGGGCCACGGCGCTGGCAACCGTCTCGGCACGGAGCCCGCCGGCCAACACCAGGCGCGTCCCGGCCAGCCGCGCGCGCGCGGCTTGGGCCAGTCCGGCATCGAGCACGCGGCCCGTCCCACCGCCGGCGCCCTCCACCAGCGGCTCGATCAGCACGGCGTCCGCCTCGTCGGCCACCGCGGGGAGCGCGTCGATGGAGTCGGCACCCGCCAGGCGCGCCACCCGCCAGGCCAGCAGGCCGGTCCGCCGCACCCGGGCGGCGTCCGCCGCCGAGTAGCCGCCATGCAACTGGATCCCGTGCAGACCGGTGCGCATGGCCACGGCGAGTACGACGTCGATCGGCTGGCGGTCGAAGACGCCCAGCACGCGCGCATCGCCGGCGGCCGCGACGATCGCCGCCGCGACCGCCTCGGTGACCATCCGCGACCCCCCGGCGAAGACGACGCCGAGGTACGTCGCGCCCGCGGCCGCGGCCACGCGCGCGTCCTGGGCGCGGGTAAGTCCGCAGATCTTCGCCTCAACCCGCACGGGGGAGTCCCGTGAGCCGTCGCACGAGGGCGCCGGGATCGGCCGCCGCGCTGAGCGCGCTGCCGATCAGCACGGCATCTGCGCCGCCGGCGGCCGCGGCGGCCACGTCGGCGGCGGAGCTCATGCCGCTCTCGGCGACGCGAATGCGGTCGGGCGGGATCCGCTCCAGCAAGGCCCAGGCCGCCTCGGTGTCAATGGCGAAGGTGTCGAGGTTGCGGCTGTTTACACCGACGACCGCGGCACCGGAGGCGAGCGCGCGATCCAGCTCTCTCGCATCGTGCACTTCCACCAGTGCATCCAGTCCGACCTCCGCCGCCGCCGCCACGAGCGCGCGGAGCCGCACCCCATCGAGCACCCGCGCGATCAGCAGCACGGCCGAGGCGCCGGCCGAGCGCGCCTCGAAGAGCTGGGCCTCCTCCACGATGAAATCCTTGCGGAGCAGCGGCACCGTGACCCGCGCAGCCACGGCGCGCAGGTCGGCCAGGGAGCCGCCGAAGTGATCCGGCTCGGTCAGCACCGACACCGCGGCCGCCCCGGCGGCGGCATAGGCCGCGGCATGCGCCGCCGGATCGAGCGTCTCGCTGATCGTACCAGCCGAGGGTGAACGCCGCTTCACTTCAGCGATCAGGCTAATCGTTTCGCGGCGCAATGCACCGACAAACGATGCCCGCGCCGGGGCCGCCGCCGCCGTGCGCGCGAGCTCGGCGCGACGGGCCCGCAGTGGTTCGGCGCGGCGTCCTGCCGCGGCCAGGATTTCGTCGAGTTTGCCGGCCACCTTGCCCTTCGGTTGGTTTTCGGGTAAGCTAGTTCGGGCTCTATTCGGTTAACCGCTGCAGGAGAATAACGGATGCCTCTGACCAAGCGACAGAGCGAGATTCTCAGCTATCTTCAGAACCACATCAGCGAGCAGGGCTATGCGCCCAGCTTCGAGGAGATCGCGGAGCGGTTCGGATTCCAGTCCCTCGCGACGGTCCACGAGCACCTCACCAACCTGGAGCGGAAGGGCTACATCAAGCGCGCTTACAACGAAAGTCGCTCGATTGAGGTGCTGCCGCCCCGGGGCACCACCTCGGCCACGGAGATCCCGCTGCTCGGCCGGGTGGCGGCCGGCATGCCGATCGAGTCGCTCATGCACCAGGAGACGATCGCAGTGCCCGAAGCCATGCTCCCCCGACGCGGCCCCAACTTCGCGCTGCAGGTGCAGGGCAGCTCGATGATCGACGAGCACATCATTGACGGCGATTTCGTCGTGGTGCATGGCAAGCAGACGGCCGAAAACGGCGAGATGGTCATCGCCCTCGTGCACGGCGCGGAAGCCACCGTCAAGAAATTCTACCGCGAAGCCGGCGGGTGGATCCGGCTCCAGCCCGCCAATACCACGATGCAGCCACTGCGATTTCAGGAGCGGGACGTCCTCATCCAGGGCATCGTGGTCGGTGTGATCCGGAAGTACTGATCAGGCGGCACCGGGCGCGGCCGCGCGCAGCGTGCTGAGCGCCTGCCCCGCCGAGCCGTCGCGCAGCGCGGCGGCCGCGCGCCGCACCGATTCGTCAAACGTACCGCCGCCGTCAGCCACATAGATCGCCGCCGCGGCATTGAGCAGGACGGCGGCGCGTTCCGCCGGGTGTCCCACCCCGTCCAGCAGTGCCTCGATGCGGCGCGCGTTCTCCTGCGGCTCGCCGCCGGCCAGTGCCGCCAGGTCGTCCACCGCCATCCCGTAGTCCCCCGGGTCCAGCGTCCACTGGCGCACCGCTCCCCCCGCCACCTCCCAGGCCAGCGTGCGGCCCGCGGGGCTCACCTCATCCATCCCCACCTCGGCATGCACTACGATCGCGCGCTCGGCGCCGAGCAGCAGCAGTGCATCGGCGATGAGCGCGGCGCGCCGCGGGTCGGCCACGCCGATCACCTGTCGGCGGGCGCCGGCCGGATTCACCAGCGGTCCCAGCAGGTTCATGATCGTGGGAACGGCGAGCTCGCGGCGGGCCGGCGCGACATGGCGCATCGCCGGGTGATAGGTGGGGGCAAAGAGGAATACGAGCCCCGTTTCGCCGAGCACGGCGGCCGCACGGTCCGGCGTGAGTCCGATGTCCACCCCAAGTGCCTCGAGCACGTCGGCCGAGCCCGAGCGCGAGGTAAAGCTCCGGTTGCCGTGCTTGGCGACCGGGATGCCGGCGCCGGCGACGACGAAGGCCGCGGCGGTGGAGATGTTGAGCGTCGTGACCCGCCCGCCGCCGGTGCCGCAGGTGTCGACGAGCCGGTCGGGCTCCGCGCACTCGACGCGGATCATCGTGCCGCGCAGCGCGGCGGCCGCGCCCGCAATCTCCTCCGCCGTCTCCCCGCGCGCCCGCAACCCAAAGAGCAGCGCGGTGGTCTGGACCGCGCTCGCGCTGCCACGCATGAGCACGCCGAACGCCGCGCGCGCCTCGTCGAACGTGAGGGCAACACCTTCGGCAACCCGATGGATGGCGTGGCTGAGCGCGGCGTCGTCTGTCACGGGTGAGCCAACTCGGATGGCGGCGCGGAAACTGGTGATCGAGAGTGTCGGGTAGGGTACATGACGGAACGGGCTTTTGTCAATTACGACAAGCATTTGCGTGGCTTGAAAGCGCCGCCCGCGGCGGCTAGATTCCGCCCAATGAGCCGGACCTTTCTGGCAGTGCTCCAGTTCGACGGTGGCGGGTTCGTCGGCTGGCAGCGGCAGGCCCTCGGTCGGTCCGTCCAGGGCGAGGTGGAAGGCGTGCTCCAGCGGCTCACCCGGACGCGGATCACGGCCCACGGCGCCGGCCGCACCGATGCGGGGGTCCACGCCGAGGGAATGGGCGTCAGCTTCACCCTGCCCGACCGCTGGGATGCCGTCTCCGTGCGGCGCGCGATGAACGCGCTGCTGCCGGACGACTGCCGGATCCGATCGGTACTGCGAGCCCATGACGGCTTCCATGCCCGGAAATCGGCGCGCTCACGCCGCTATCGATATCTGGTGGGCACCGATGACGACGCCGCGTCGCCGTTCCGGCGACACCATGAATGGCCGCTCTGCCGTCCGCTGGACGGCGCCACCCTCACCGCGGCGGCTGACATCATCCAGGGCGAGCACCAGTTCGAGGCGTTCGCGGCGCGGGGCCAGTTGAAGCCGCACTACCACTGCCGGCTGGGCGTGGCGGAGTGGCATCTCAGGCCGGCCGGCCGGGGCTACGAGTTCCGCGTGGAGGGCGACCGGTTCCTGCATCACATGGTGCGCATGCTCGTCGGGACGATGGTGGATATCGCGCGCGGCCGCCGGCCGGCGGACGACATGGAGCAACTCCTGGCCTCGCGCGACAATGCGGGCACGAGCGCTCCGGCACCGCCGGAGGGACTCTACTTCGTCGCCGCCACGTACCCGGCGTCGGCATTTCCCGGGCCGACCGAGGAGACGCATGACGCATCGCATCGCTGCTGAACGGCCGACCCTCGGGCACCCGATGCTTCGGCGCGTCCTGCTGGGCGCCGCGCTGGTCGCCGTGGCCGCGTGCCGCCGCACGGCCACGCCGGAGCTCCGCACCACGTCGGCCGGCGCCATCCAGCGCCCGGTCCCGACCGTGGCACCCTCAGCCACCCTGGACCACACCCGCCGCACCGCGATCGTGGCTGCCACCGACCGGGTGGCGCCCTCGGTAGTCTCGATCAACGTGACGTCGCACCAGCGGGTCACGCCGCGGACGCCGTGGGACATGTTCTTCGTGCCCCGGGGCGCCGAGCAGGTGGTCGAGAGCTTCGGCACCGGCTTCATCCTGCGCGCCGACGGCATCATCGTGACCAACCAGCATGTGGTGGCCGGCGCCGAGACGATCGTCGTGACGCTGCCGGACGGACGCGATCTGCCGGGAAAGCTGCTGGGCGAGGACCCCACGACCGACATCGCCGTGATCAGGATCGCCGGGACCGGCCTCCCGACGGCCACCATCGGGCGGAGCACCGACCTGATGACCGGCGAATGGGTCGTCGCGCTGGGCAATCCCTACGCCTACATGCTCGGCAACGCCGAGCCCACGGTGACGGTCGGCGTCGTGAGCGCGACGGAGCGCAACATCCTGCCTTCCGGTGAGCAGGCCGGGATGTATCTCGACATGATCCAGACCGACGCGGCCATCAACCCCGGGAACTCGGGCGGCCCGCTCACCAACGCGCTCGGTGAAGTCGTCGGCGTGAATTCCTCGATCTTTTCCAGCACCGGCGGCTCCATCGGGCTCGGCTTTGCGATACCGATCGAGCGCGCGGTGCGCGTGGCCAGCGAGATCATCAAGAACGGCGGCGTGCGGCGCGCGTGGGTCGGCCTCGACGTGGTCGGCGCATCCGGCATGCGCAACTGGAAGAGCGAGGGCGGCGTGCGGGTCGCCGGCGTGACCGCCGATGGGCCGGCGGCCCGCGCCGGGATCCGCGCTGGCGACGTGCTGACCGGAGCCAACGGCCGACCGCTGCGCAACTACCTGGACTGGGAAGCCGTCAAGCTCGACCTGCACGTGGGCGACGCGATCACGGTCAGCGTGCGCCGCGGCACCACCGTCGCCGAGCGAACGATCGTCACCGGCGATCTGCCGAGCGTCACGGCGCCCAAGGTCACGGTACTCCGCGACCTGCAGCTCATCACCGTGACGCCGGCGGTCCAGTCGGAGCGCGGGCTGCGCAGCACCGACGGCGCGCTCATCTTCCGGCTGACGCCCGAGGTGGCCCGGGCCACCGGGCTGCAGGCGGGCGACGTGGTCGTCGGCGTCAACCGCACGCGAGTGCACGGCGCCTCCGAGCTTGCGACGCTGCTCAAGTCCATGGCACCGCGCCAGGGGTTTCGCCTCGTGTTCGAGCGCGGCGGCGAGTACACCTCCACCGACCTGGCATTCTGATGACCGACGACCGCTATCGTTCGCCGCTGGGAACGCGATACGCCTCGCCGGGCATGCAGGCGCTGTGGGGCGAGCGCCACCGCATCGGGCTCTGGCGGCGCCTCTGGCTGGCGCTGGCCGAAGCGGAGCGGGAGCTCGGGCTCGAGATCCCCGACGCAGCACTCGACGCGATGCGGACCCACCTGGACGACGTCGATCTGGAGGCGGCCGCGGCTTTCGAGCGTCGTTTTCGGCACGACGTCATGGCCCACGTGCATGCCTTCGGCGAACAGGCGCCGGCCGCCCGGCCGTTCCTGCACCTGGGCGCCACGAGCGCCTTCGTCGCCGACAACGCCGACCTCCTCGTCATCCGTGACGGGCTGCGCCTGCTGCTCGGCCGGCTGATCGCGGTCCTCGAGGCACTGCAGGGCTTTGCCCGCCGTCACGCGGCGCTTCCCTGCCTGGCGTATACGCACTTCCAGCCCGCCCAGCTCACCACGGTCGGCAAGCGCGCGACGCTCTGGATGCTGGACTACGCGCTGGACGTGGAGGAGCTGTGTCACCGGATCGAGTCGCTGCGATTCCGCGGCTGCAAGGGAACGACCGGAACCCAGGCGTCGTTCCTGGAGCTGTTCGGCGGCGATCATGAAAAGGTGCGCCGGCTGGACCAGCGAGTGACGGAAAAGCTGGGCTTCCGGGCGGCGTTCCCGGTCAGCGGCCAGACCTACACGCGCAAGACCGACAGCATGGTCCTCGATGCGCTGAGCGGCGTGGTGCAGTCGGCGGCCAAGATGGCGGTGGATCTGCGGCTGCTGCAGCACGAGGGCGAGCTGCTGGAGCCGTTCGAGAGCGAGCAGATCGGGTCCAGCGCGATGGCGTACAAGCGCAACCCGATGCGGGCTGAGCGGATCGGCGCACTCGCGCGGTTCGTGATCTCGCTGCAGGCGAACGGCGCCCACACCGCGGCCAGCCAGTGGCTGGAGCGCACGCTGGACGACAGCGCCAACCGCCGCCTGACGCTCCCCGAGGCCTTCCTCGGCACCGACGCGATCCTGGTGCTGGCCACGAACATCGCTGCCGGGCTCGAGGTGCGCGCGCCGGTGATCGCGCGGCACGTGGCCGCCCAAATGCCGTTCATGGCGACGGAACGCTGGCTGATGACCGGCGTACAGTCGGGCGGTGACCGACAGACGCTCCACGAAGTGGTGCGGGGCCACAGTCTCGCCGTGGCCCAGGCGGTGAGCGGCGGCGCACCCAACGACCTGATCCGGCGGCTCTCGGCCGATCCCGCCTTTGCCGGGCTGCCCGCCACCGCGCTGGCCGCGGAGCTGGACCCGGGACGCTACGTCGGTCGCGCGCCGGAACAGGTCGGCGAGTTCCTCGATGGCTACGTCCGTCCGCTGCTCGACCGGGCCCGGGCGCTGGCCGCCGACGCCGGCCCTGCGGAGGTGCGGGTATGAAGACGCTCCGCGCCAGCGCCCTGCCGCTGCCGCTGGTTCGCCGCGGCAAGGTGCGCGAAGTCTACGCGGTGGATCACGAGCATTTGCTGCTGGTCGCCAGCGATCGGGTAAGCGCGTTTGACGTCGTCATGGCCGAGCCGATTCCCCGGAAGGGCCAGGTGCTGACCCAGATCAGCGCATTCTGGTTCCGGCTCCTGGCCGACGTCGTCCCATCCCACTTCGTCACTGCCGACGCCGACGAACTGATGGCCCGGGTGCCCGCGCTCGCCGGCCACCGTGAGGACGTCGCCGGGCGCACGATGCTGGTGCGACGGGCCGAGCCGATCCCGTTCGAATGCGTCGTGCGGGGGTATCTGAGCGGATCGGCGTGGAAGGAATACCATGCGCACGGCACCCTGGCCGGCGCGCCGCTCACGCCGGGACTTCTCGAGAGCGCGCGCCTCGACCCGGCGCTGTTTTCACCGGCCACCAAGGCGGAGAGTGGGCACGACGAGAATATCACGTTCGCGACTGTGGCCGGCGCGCTCGGTGCCACGCTTGCGACCCGGCTCCGTGAGACCAGTTTCGCGGTCTATGCCGCCGGCCGCGACTACGCCGCCGGCCGCGGGATCATCATTGCCGACACCAAGTTCGAGTTCGGCATCGACGGCGATGGCGGGCTCCGGCTCATCGACGAACTGCTGACGCCCGACTCGTCCCGCTTCTGGCCGGCCGATGCGTACCAGCCGGGCGACCCGCAGCCGAGCTTCGACAAGCAGCCGCTCCGCGACTACCTTGCGGCGCTTCGCGCGGGCGGGACGTGGACTGGCGACGCCCCGCCGCCGCCCCTGCCTCCGGACGTCGTCGACGCCACGAGCCGGCGCTATCTGGATGCGTACCGACGCCTGACCGGCGCCGAGCTGGAGGAAGAGGCGTAATGCGCATCGCTCCCGAGGGCCGGCCGTTCATCGCCGGCGCCATCGTCATCGCCGCCGCCCTTGCGCTTGCGGGCTGGTGGGTGGCCTGTGTGATCTGGCTGCCGATCACCGTCTGGGTGGTGGCCTTCTTCCGCGACCCGGAACCCACCGGCGCGCGCGGCGACCAGCTGCTCATCGCACCCGCGGACGGCAAGGTGGTGAGCGTCCTGGAGACCGACGAGCCGGCGTTCTTCGATGATCGCGCGATCCGGGTGTCGATCTTCATGAACGTGTTCGACTGTCACGTGAACCGGTATCCCTGCGACGGGACCGTGGCGTATCGGCATTACAACCAGGGGCGGTTTGGACACGCCGGCTCCGACAAGGCGAGTCTCGACAACGAGCAGTCGTCGATCGGCCTCGAGACGCGGCACGGCAAGGTACTCCTCCGTCAGATCGCCGGCCTCGTCGCGCGGCGGATCGTCACCGATCACGCGGTGGGCACCGTGGTGCGCCAGGGCGAGCGGCTCGGCATGATCCGGTTCGGATCCCGCGTTGACGTCTACCTCCCCCGAGGCACCCGGGTGCGCGTGGCGCCGGGCGACCGGACCCGCGTGGGCCAGACCGTCGTCGCGGAGTGGACCGCGTGACCGCCCCGCGCGAAGAGCGCCACCGGCGCGGGGTTCGGCGCGTGGTCGTCGTCATGCCCAGCGCGTTCACGCTCGGCAACCTGTTCTTCGGGTTCTGGTCGATCGTGTACGCGTTCAACGGCCAGTTCACGTGGGCCGGCTGGTTCATCATCTTTGCCGGCGTGCTCGACATGCTCGACGGCCGGGTGGCGCGGCTCTCCAATACCGGCACCAAGTTCGGCGCCGAGCTCGACTCGCTGGTGGACGTCATCTCGTTCGGCGTCGCGCCCGCACTCCTGCTCTACTTTCTTGAGTTCTCGCTGGCCGGGCGCTTCGCCTGGATCCTCTGCTACATCTACGTGGTCGCGGTGGCGCTCCGCCTCGCGCGGTACAACGTGACCTCGTCCGCCAAGCCCCACAGCCACTGGTTCACCGGCATGCCGTCGCCGTCCGCCGGCATGACGATCGCCGCGTACTACCCGTTCAGCCAGACCGAGTGGTACCAGCGATCGCTGGCCTACCTCGACCTGCAGCACCAGGGACTCGTGGTGCTGATGCTGCTGCTGGCCGTGCTCATGGTGAGCAACGTCAAGTATCCCCGGTTTCCGGCGATCGGCATCCGCAGCGTCAAGGGAATCTTCGGGCTGCTGGTGCATCTCGGCATTCTGGCCGGTGCGCTCCTTGCCCCGCGGGCCTTTCTCTTTCCGCTGGGGCTGGCGTACATCGCGTTTGGCCTCATCCGTGCCACGGTGCTTGGGCTGATGCAGCCGGGCGCCGCCGAGCTGGTGGCCGACGAGCGGCTGGCGGACGCCACCGATTCCCGCATCACCCGACCGCTGTCGGTCCGCCGTCGCACCGAACGCCGCCGTCACGAGGAATAGCCCATGAGCTTTCGAGTCCACGTTCGCGTCATGCCCCGTGCGGGGCTGCTGGATCCCCAGGGCCAGGCAGTCGAGCATGCCCTCGGATCGCTCGGCTTCGCCGGGACGTCGGCCGTCCGGGTGGGCCGCGCCATCGAGCTCGACGTGGCGGCGCCCTCGCGCGACGACGCCGAGCGCCAGGCGCGCGACATGTGCGAGCGGCTGCTGGCCAATCCCGTGACGGAGGACTTCGAGCTCCAGGTGGAGACTCGCTGATGCGGCGGGTCGCGGTGGTCAGGTTTCCCGGAAGCAACTGCGACATGGACACGCTCCGCGCCGCTGAGCTGGTCGGCGCCGATGCGTACTTCGTCTGGCACCGTGACACCAGCCTTGAGGGTGCCGATGTCGTCATCCTGCCCGGCGGGTTCAGCTACGGCGACTACCTGCGCTCCGGCGCCATCGCCCGCTTCAGTCCGGTGATGGCGGCGGTGCAGCGCCATGCGGCTGACGGCGGGCCGGTGCTCGGGATCTGCAACGGCTTTCAGATCCTGTGCGAAGCGCGCCTCCTGCCCGGTGCGCTGCTCCGGAATGCCGGGCTCACCTTCATCTCGCGTCCCGTGCCCGTTGTGGTGGAGCGCACGGCAACGCCGTTCACTTGCGCGTACGAGGCGGGGACCGCGCTGCGCCTCCCCGTGGCGCACGGGGACGGTCGATACGTCTGCAGCGATGCCGCCGCCACCGAGCTCGAGTCCGGCGGCCGCGTGGTGCTTCGCTACGCCGCCGGAGATCCCGCCGCCGGCCCGGGAAATCCCAACGGGTCGGCGTACGACATCGCCGGCATCTGCAATGCGGCTGGAAACGTGGTCGGCGTCATGCCCCATCCGGAACGGGTGGTCGAGCCGATCCTCGGAAGCGACGAAGGACTGGGCATGTTCCGTTCGTTCATGATGGCGGACGCGCTGGCGCGCGCGTGAGACGCGCCCTCATGGCCGTGGCGCTCCTGATCGGTGCCGTGCCGGCGGCGTCCGCCCAGCGCGTGTCCGCGGGGGGCGATACGACCGCCGTTCGTCCGGGCATGACGGCGGCGCAGGTCCGGGCGGCATGGGGTGAGCCCTCGGGCACCCGGGTCCACGGCGACTACACCTATCTCTACTTTGCCAACGGCTGCCAGCCGCGCTGCGGCATCCAGGACGTCGTGATGCTGGAGCGCGGACAGGTGGTGGACGCCATCGTCCGTGACCCGCACCACCGCTATGCCGGCGTCTCGTCGTCCCCGGCGACCCGCAAGCCGGAACCGACACCACCGTCCCCTGCGCCGAGCACCAGCCATGACCGATAAGCCGAGCCGCAACGAACACGAATACTTCGTCCTCCGCGAGGCGGAGATCCTCCGCAAGCGACGCGCCGAGATTGAGGCGCGTCGCGCGGCGGATGAGCGGATGAGCCATTACATGAAGTGCCCCAAGGACGGGTTCGACCTGGAGAGCCGCGAGTTCCATGGGGTCGTGATCGAGACCTGCCCGCACTGCAAGGGGATGTGGCTCGATGCGGGAGAGCTCGACGCGGTGTCAGGGCACGACGACCATCGCGGACTGCTGGGGCGCGTCTTCGGCGACATTCTCGGATCGCTCAAGTCGCAGGGGCACCATGGCGGCGCTGCCCACCCCGGCCGGAGTGAGACCATTGACTGACGCAGCGGCGGACACCGCGGCCACCATCGCATCCGCGCTCCCGGGCGAGCGCGCGGTGACGGCGGCGGTCGTGCGCGAGCACAACCTGACCGAGGCCGAATTCGAGCGCATCGTCTCGATGCTCGGCCGCACGCCGACGCTCACCGAGCTTGGCGTGTTCTCGGCGCTCTGGTCCGAGCACTGCTCGTACAAGCATTCCCGACCGATCCTCCGCACCTTCCCCACCGAGGGCCCGCAGGTCGTGCAGGGTCCCGGGGAAAACGCCGGCGTCCTCCGACTGCCGGACGGGTGGGCGGTCGCCTTCAAGGTGGAATCGCACAACCACCCGTCCGCGGTCGAGCCGTATCAGGGCGCCGCCACCGGCGCCGGAGGCATCCTGCGTGACGTCTTCACGATGGGCGCCCGTCCCGTGGCGATGCTCAACAGTCTGCGGCTCGGCCCGCTCGATGTGGCGCGCAACCGCTATCTGTTCGCCGGCATCGTCCGCGGCATCGGCGACTACGGCAACTGTGTCGGCGTGCCGACGCTGGGCGGCGAAGTGGCGTTCGCGCCCGGCTACACCGGCAATCCGCTGGTCAACGCAATGTGCGTCGGACTGCTGCGCGAGGAAGATCTCATCAGCGCCAAAGCCGAGGGGATCGGGAACGTGCTGCTGTGCGTCGGTGCGCGAACCGGGCGGGACGGGATCCACGGCGCCAGTTTCGCGTCCGAGGAGCTCTCGGCCGCGAGTGAGGCGCGGCGGCCTCAGGTGCAGGTGGGCGATCCCTTCACCGAGAAGCTGCTGCTGGAGGCCAGTCTCGAGCTCATTACCTCGGGCATGATCGTCGCGATCCAGGATATGGGCGCGGCGGGGCTCACCAGCTCGTCGGCCGAGATGGCGGCACGTGGCGGCGTCGGCGTCGAGATCGATACCGGTCTGGTCCCCACGCGCGAGCCCGGCATGACCCCGTACGAGATCCTGCTGTCCGAGTCCCAGGAACGCATGCTCGTCGTCGCGGAGCCCGGGCGCCTGGACGAGATCCAGGCGGTCTGCGCGCGGTGGGAGTTGACCGCCACCCCGATCGGCACCGTTACCGACGACGGCATCTTCCGGGTGCGCCATCACGGCACCGTGGTCGCGGCGATCCCGGGGCAGCGCCTGGTGGACGACTGCCCCGTGTACCACCCCGACGCGCGCGAGGCCGATTCGGTGCGGGCGCTGCGGCAGGCGCCGGCCCCGGCGCTTGCCATGGATCCCGGGGTCGCACTCATGCGCCTCCTCGATGCACCGAGCATTGCGAGCAAGCGCTGGGTATACGAGCAGTACGACTCGACAGTGCAGGCCTCGACCGCCATCGCGCCCGGCGGCGATGCCGGCGTCATCCGGGTTGCGGGCGCTGCGTTCGGGCTCGCCGTCACGCTCGACTGCAACGCCCGCCTCCTCGCGCTCGATCCGTATGAGGGCGCGAAGGCGGCGGTGGCGGAAGCCGCGCGCAACATCGCCTGCACCGGTGCCCGGCCACTCGGCATCACCGATTGCCTCAACTTCGGCAATCCCGAGAAGCCGGAGGTGTTCTTCCAGTTCCGCGAGGCCTGTCGCGGCATCAGCGAGGCGTGCGTCGCGTTCGACACGCCGGTCACCGGCGGCAACGTCTCGTTTTACAACGAGAGTCCCACGGGTGCGATCGATCCGACACCCACGATCGGCATGGTCGGCGTGCTGGACCGCGTGGAGGACCGCGTGCGCAGCCATTTCGCGACGCCGGGCGACCGGATCGTCGTGCTGGGGCGCACCACCGGCGTCCTCGGCGGCTCAGCCTACTGGGCGGAGCTGGCCGGGTTCGTGGGGGGGCAACCGGCGACAGTCGACCTTGCGGCCGAGCGCGCACTGCAGCGGCTCCTGGTGAATGCGGCCCGTCAGGGGCTGCTCCGCTCGGCGCACGACTGCTCGGAAGGGGGACTGGCCGTCACGATCGCCGAAGCGGCCATCGGCGGCCCGTATGCCGGTCGCGGACTCGGCGCCGAGCTGGATCTGACGGGATACGCCACCGGAGTCCCCCTCGATGCGCTCCTGTTCGGAGAGGACGGCGCGCGCGCCGTGATTACGTGCGCGCCGCGCGCAGTGACGGCGCTCCTCGAAGCGGCGGCCGCGCATGGCGTACCGGCGTTCGCGGCCGGCGACGTCACCGGAGACGGCCAGCTGGTGCTCCGCGCGGGCGATCATCAGATCAACTGGGCAGTCGACGAGCTCCGCGCCGTCTATTTTGACGCCATTCCCCGACGCATGCGCCCTGCCGACCTCGAACCGGTGCTGGAGGGCTGACCCATGTGCGGCATCGTTGGCATCTCGGGCGTTCCCGACGCCGCGCGGCTGGCCTATCTCGGCATTTATGCGCTGCAGCATCGCGGCCAGGAGAGCGCGGGCATCGTGGCGGTGGATGTCGACGGCTCGGCCCGCTATCACCGCGGCATGGGACTCGTCTCCGAGACGTTCGACGAGAGCGTGCTCGCCGGGCTGCCCGGCGACGTTGCCGTAGGGCATGCCCGGTACTCCACGACCGGCAGCACCGTGCTGGCCAATGCCCAGCCCTGCTACGCCAATACCCGGTGCGGCCCGCTTGCACTGGCGCACAACGGCAACCTGACCAATGCCGACGCCCTCAAGCAGGAGCTGGTGAGCGAAGGCGCGATCTTCTCGACGTCGAGCGACTCCGAGGTGATCGTGCACCTCATCGCCCGGTCCAACGCGCCCACGCCGGAAGGACAGATCCGCGAGGCGCTCGAGCGGATCGACGGCGCCTACAGCCTCGTCATCGCCCTGGGGCGGACGATCTACGCGGTGGTGGACAGCCGCGGCTTCCGCCCGCTCGTCGTGGGCCGGCTCGGCGCCGGAGCCGTCGTCGCCTCGGAGACGTGCGCACTCGACCTGCTGGGCGCGTCGGTCGCCTGCGAGCTCCAGCCGGGCGAGATGGTCCGCATCGAGGGCGGCACCATCACACAGCTGGCGCCGCTCTCGCCGCGCCCGGTGAGCCGCTGTGTCTTCGAGCTGGTGTACTTTGCCCGGCCCGACAGCCGCGTTTTTGGCGAGTCGGTGGACCGCGCGCGGCGGGAGCTGGGCCGAGCGCTGGCCCGGGAGCACCCGGCACCTCGCGCCGAGGTGGTGTTCAGCGTGCCTGACAGCTCCAACGCGATGGCGCTTGGCTTCTCCGAGGCGTCCGGGATCAAGCTCGAACACGGCCTGATCCGGAACCACTATGTGGGACGCACGTTCATCAACCCCAGCCAGGCGATCCGCGTCGCGAAGGTGCGCATCAAGTTCAACCCGGTGCGTGACGTGATCGAGGGCAAGTCCGTCGTGGTGGTGGACGACAGTCTGGTGCGCGGGACCACGAGCAAGGGACTGGTCCAGATGATCCGGGCCGCCGGCGCCCGCGAGGTGCATTTCCGGCTCTGCTCGCCGCCGATCACGGGCCCCTGTCACTACGGCATCGATACGCCCACCCGCGCAGAGCTGATCGGCGCCAACCACTCGATCGAGGAGATTCGCGCCTATCTGGGCGTGGATTCGCTCGGCTATCTCTCGCTCGAAGGCATGCTGGACGCGGCCGGTCAGCCGGCCGGCGCGCCGACCCGCTTCTGCCACGCCTGCTTCTCGGGTGACTATCCCACCCCCGTCCACGAGGGACTCGTGCAGCTCCGCCACGCTTTGCTGACCGCCGGCTCCGCATGAGCGGCCCCTATACGCAGCCGCTGGTCTATTTCTTTGGCCAGGGGCGGGCCGACGGCACGTCCGCCATGAAGGACATCCTCGGCGGCAAGGGCGCCGGCCTCGCCGAGATGACGACGATCGGCATTCCCGTGCCGCCGGGCTTCACGATCGCAAGCACGCTGTGCCTGACCTATCTCGAAAGCGGCCAGTTTCCGCTGCGCCTCCGGACGCAGGTGGAAAACAGTCTTCAGCGCCTCGAAGGCGCCACCGGCAAGCACTTTGGGCACGCAGCCAATCCCCTGCTCGTCTCGGTCCGCTCCGGCGCCGCGGTGTCGATGCCGGGCATGATGGAGACCATTCTCAATCTCGGACTCAACGACGAGACGGTGCACGGGCTCGCCGAGCAGAGCGGCAATCCGCAATTCGCGTGGGATTCCTACCGGCGGTTCGTGCAGATGTATGCCGGCGTTGTGTACGAGCTGCCCAAGCGGCCGTTCGACGCGATGCTCGAGGAGCGGACCACCCGCTGCAAGGTCGCGCGCGACATCGACCTGCCGGTCGAGGAGCTCCAGGGATTGGTGGCCGACTTCAAGGAGGTCGTGCGCCGGGAGCGTGGCCACGATTTTCCGGCGGAGCCGCTGGAGCAGCTCTGGGGCGCGATCGCCGCGGTCTTCCAGAGCTGGAACACCCGCCGCGCCATCGACTACCGGAAGCTCCATGACATTCCGGACACCATGGGCACGGCCGTCACCATCGTCGCGATGGTCTTCGGCAATCTGGGCGAAGACTCGGGGACCGGCGTGGCGTTCAGTCGCGACCCGTCGACCGGCGAGCGGGCGCTGTACGGTGAGTTCCTGCTCAACGCCCAAGGGGAGGACGTCGTGTCCGGGGTCCGGAATCCGGTCCCGATCAGCCAGCTCAAGGTCGCCCTGCCCGAGGTGTACGCCGAACTCGAGCATACCGCACGGACGCTGGAACGCCACTTCCGCGACGTACAGGACATGGAGTTCACCATCGAGCGGGGCAAGCTGTACATGCTCCAGACCCGGCGCGGGCAGCGCTCGGGCCATGCGGCGGTGCGCGTCGCGTGCGAGATGGTGGACGAAGGGTTGATCACCGAAGAAGAAGCAATCGCGCGGGTCCCGCCCAACGATCTGAACCAGCTGCTGCATCCGACGATCGACCCGCAGGCCGCGCTCGACCTGCTGGCCACCGGACTGCCGGCGTCGCCCGGGGCCGCGAGCGGCACGATCGTCTTCGACGCTGACCGCGCCGCGGAGCTGGCCCACGGCGGGCAGGCGGTCATCCTGGTGCGCCGTGAGACGTCACCCGAGGACTTCCACGGCATGGTGGCAGCCAAGGCCGTCCTCACGGCGCGCGGCGGCATGACCTCCCACGCCGCGGTGGTGGCGCGGGGCATGGGGAAGCCGTGCGTGGCCGGCGCGCAGGCGCTGCAGGTGGATGAAGAAGCCGGCACCGTCCGCGCCGGCGAGCGCGAGCTTACTGAAGGCGACTGGATCACGGTGGACGGGAGCACCGGGCGGATCTACGTCGGAGAGGCCGCGCTGGTGGTGCCCGCCCTGGACGGCGACTTCGACCGGCTCCTGTCGTGGGCTGACCGCGTGCGCCAGCTTCGCGTCCGGGTGAATGCCGACACACCCGCCGACGCCCATCGCGGGCGCGACTTTGGCGCCGAAGGCATCGGCCTCTGCCGCACCGAACACATGTTCTTCGAGGGCGATCGCCTCACCGCAATGCGCGAGATGATCGTCGCGCGCGATGCGGAAGGGCGGAAGCGCGCGCTCGCACGGCTGCTGCCGATGCAGCGCGGCGATTTCGAGGCGATCTTCCGCGCGATGGACGGCTACCCCGTCACCATCCGGCTGCTGGACCCGCCGCTGCATGAATTCCTGCCGCACGCCGCCGACGAGATCGAGGCGCTGGCGCACGACATGAAGATCGAGCCGGCCGAGCTGCACCGCATCGTCGCCGGGCTGACCGAGGTCAACCCCATGCTGGGGCTGCGCGGGTGTCGGCTGGGCATCATGTACCCCGAGATCACGGCGATGCAGGTGCGCGCCATCTTCGAGGCGGCATGCACCGTCGCGGCCCGGAAGGGGCGCGTCATGCCGGAGGTCATGGTGCCGCTCACGATGAGCGTCACTGAATTCCGCAAGCAAGCGCTCATCGTGCGCCAGGTCTCGTCGGAGGTGTTCAGCGAGCGGCAGATGACCGTCCCATTCGTCCTCGGCACCATGATTGAGCTGCCGCGCGCCGCGCTGACTGCCGACGAAATTGCGCGGGAGGCGCAGTTCTTTTCCTTCGGCACCAACGACCTGACGCAGACGACATGGGGGCTCTCCCGCGACGACGCCGGCCGGTTCCTGCCGCTGTACCTCGAGCAGGGCATCGTCGAGGACGATCCATTCCAGGTGCTCGATCGCGCGGGCGTCGGCAAGCTCATCGCCATGGCCTGCGAGCTCGGCCGCCGCACCCGCCCCGACCTCAAGCTCGGCATCTGCGGCGAGCACGGCGGTGAGCCGGCGTCGGTGGCGTTCTGTGACGAGCTGGGGATGAACTATGTTTCCTGCTCGCCATACCGGGTGCCCATCGCCCGGCTCGCGGCGGCGCAGTCGGCGCTCGCCGATCGGGGCACCATTAACCGCACGCGATCGACCGTGTAGGCAACATGCAGCCAGGCGATATGCAGCGGGCCCCACAACAACCATCAGCGGAGCAGTGCATGCGAATCGCAGCGATCGCGGTTTCACTCGGTGTCGTCGCCCTGGTCGCGTGCAGCTCGGACAGCAACGGACCAACCAGCGGCTCGCTCTCAGCACAGGACGCCGCTGCGCTCAGCACCGCGCTGGTCAGCAGCGGATCGCTCGGTGCCGACGCGGCCGGGTTCGCACCAGCTGCGCTCACCCAGCTGCGCAGTGTGGGGACCATCGGCGCGTATGACGCGGTCGCCGTGCAGGTCCAGTACACCTACACCATCGGCGCCACGTCACAGAGCGGCGTCATCTCCAGCGTCATCGGCTGGCAGGGGCTCAACACCTCTGCTCAGACGGTCGACAAGATCCTTGCGGCCTCGAACTACACCGCCAGCGGCACCTTTCCTGCGACCGAGACGGCCACGTTCGGCTCCAGCGGCGCGATCGGCTCGTACTACGATCGCACGACGCAGACGAGCTATCTCGCCAACGGCGGCACGTTCACCGTCACCGGGGCGACGTTCGGCGGCAGCTCGACCAACTGCAATCAGAGCTCGGGTGGGTTCACCGCCACCTGCAGCTACTCGACCGGCACCATGACGGGCTCGTTCGACTTCACGGCGGACAAAGTCGGGGCCACCGGCACCGGCGCCGCCGCGTTCACGCAGCCGAGCACGACGTTCGATCTGCCGGCGGTACGCCTCACGATCAGCGTCACCCAGTAGCGACATCCGTGGCCGGTTGCCCGCCTCGTGCCGGCGGCCCGCCACGTTGTCGATTCTCCCCGGAGGGCCGCGGATGGACCGAGCCGTCGTTGGCATCGTGATGGGCAGCGATTCGGATTGGCAGATCATGCAGCATGCCGCCGGCCAGCTGGCGGAACTCGGCATTCCCCACGAGCGACGCGTGGTGTCCGCGCACCGCACGCCCGACCTGCTGTTCGAATACGCTGCCGGCGCCGGGACGCGCGGCCTCCGGTGCATCATCGCCGGCGCCGGCGGGGCGGCGCACCTGCCCGGCATGCTCGCCGCCAAGACGGCGGTGCCAGTGCTCGGGGTCCCGGTTCCCAGCCAGCACCTTCAGGGGCTCGACTCGCTGCTGTCCATCGTGCAGATGCCGGCTGGCGTGCCGGTCGCGACGTTCGCCATCGGCCGCGCCGGCGCGGTGAATGCCGCGCTCTTTGCGGCCGCGCTGCTCGCCGCGACCGACCCCGTGCTGGCGGAACGCCTCGTCGCCTTCCGCACCGCGCAGCGGGATCGCGTTCTGTCGCTCGCCCTCCCCGAATGATTCTCCCCGGCGCCACACTCGGCGTCGTGGGTGGCGGCCAGCTCGGCCGCATGTTCGCGCTCCGCGCCCGTGAGATGGGCTACCAGGTTGTGGTGCTCGATCCCGGCGCCGGGAGCCCGGCCGGAGCCGTCGCGGATCACCAGATCCAGGCCGGGTACGACGATGCGGACGGTCTCCGCGAGTTGGCCGACCGCTGCGACGCCATCACCACCGAGTTCGAGAACGTCCCCGCCGGCGCCCTGGCGGCCCTTGCCCGCCGACGGCCGGTCCACCCCTCGGCGGAGGCGGTGGCCATCGCGCAGGACCGCATCGCCGAGAAGACCGCACTCGCCGCCGCGGGCTTCTCGCTGGCCCCCTGGCATCCTGTTCGGTCGGCCCAGGAGCTGGCGGCGGCCGCGGCGGCGGTGGGCGGACCCGCGCTGCTCAAGACCGCCCGGCTGGGCTACGACGGCAAGGGGCAGGCGGCAGTCGAGTCCGGTGCGGATGCCGACGCCGCATGGGCTGAACTCCGCCGGGTGCCGTGCGTCCTTGAGCGCCGTCTGACCCTCGAGCTCGAGCTCTCGGTCGTGCTCGCCCGTGGCGAAGACGGGACAGTCGCGGCGTTCCCGGCCGGCGAGAACCGCCATGCGGACGGCATCCTCGACACGACGGTAGTTCCCGCCAGAGTCGACGCGTCGACGGCCGCCGCGGCGCAGGGCATCGCGACCGGCCTGGCGGCGGCATGGGGCTACGTGGGGGTGATGGGGGTGGAGCTGTTCGTCGCGGAGGGCGGCCGGATCTTCGTAAACGAGGTGGCGTCCAGACCCCACAACAGCGGCCATTACACGATGGACGCGTGCGGCGTTGACCAGTTTGAGCAGCAGGTCCGGAGTCTCTGCGCTTTGCCGCTGGGCCGGCCGGACCTCCTCCGGCCGGCGGCGATGGCCAATCTGCTGGGAGGCATCTGGGCCGGCGGGACGCCGCGATGGGACCGGGCGCTGGCCCTGCCGGGCGTTCGGCTGCACCTGTACGGAAAATCCCAGGCGCGACCGGGCCGCAAGATGGGTCACCTCAACTGCGTCGCAGCCACCGCGGACGAGGCGCTCGCCACCGTGCTTGAGGCCAGACGCCGCCTCACCCCGTGACCGCCGTCCTCGCCGCCCCATTACAGCCCGTTCAACCCGGCGCTGGCCCCCTTACGCGCGGCGACAGTGAGAAATCACGCGATATCACACACGCCAAAACACTGTACTGCAGTGGGATATGCATAACACTGAACAGTGTGGTGTCGGCACTCCCCTCGCTGTGCATTGACCCAATCGACGGTTGTCCAACGTTGGCGGACGTGCAAAAAGAGACCGGCACGCCTGGTGGCGTGCCGGTCGCTCGTCGTGATGGAGGCGCAGGGAATCGAACCCTGGTCCGAATCAGCATCCAGAACTGCGTCTACGTGCGTAGGCCCGACTTCATGCCGTCGCCCCGGTCCGGTTTCGGACCAACCTGGCCAGGGTCTATCTCCTAGGTTCTCGCCGGCCGCGTCGGAGCGACACGGTCAGCCAGCCCAGATTTTCGATTCGATGGCAGCGCCCCGGGCGGGCTCCAACCATCGAAGGTTGCGGTAAGCGAGCTTAGCTCAGCTTACGCAGCCAGTGCCAGTTCAGTATTGGCAGTTGGATCTTTCCAAGCTGTTTTACCAGGATCCTGGACCTGGGCACGCTGCAATCCCTTCGTCTAACCCGTCGAAGCCAGTCGCCCCCGGGTGCACCAAGATAGCCGATCTCGTTGCCAAATCAAGCGTTCGGGGCCTTGCCGGCGGCCTCGACACGATTGCGCCCGCTGTTTTTGGCGACGTAGAGGGCCGCGTCGGCCTGGGCGGCCAGGTTCTCCACCCGGCGGCTGGTCTCGGGGCACGCGGCCACCCCGAACGACGCGCCCAGCTGCCACACGCGGCCCTGCCAGTCCCACGCCGTGGTGCCCAGCTTGACCCGGAGCCGCTCGGCGATGCGGACGCCAAGCTCAAGCGTGGCGCCGGGCAGCCAGACGGCAAACTCCTCTCCCCCGACCCGGGCGCCCACGTCCGCGCTCCGCACCTGCTCCCGGATCAGCCGGGCAAAGTGGACCAGGGCGGCGTCGCCCGCGGGATGCCCCAGCGTGTCATTGAGCGATTTGAAGCGGTCGAGGTCCGCATAGATCAGCGCCCCGTCGGAGGCACCGTGACGCCGCATGACGTCATCCAGCGCCCGGCGGTTGGCGAGGCCCGTCAACGGATCGACCCTCGCGGCCTGCCGGAATCCCTGCACCTCGATCGCCCGCGCGATCCGCGGGGCCGCGTTCCGCATCGCCTCCAGAATCTCGCCGAGCGCGACACCGGTGGGCTCGCGCTCGTCCGGCAGCCAGAGGGCGACCGCACCGACCGTGTCGTGCGCGTTCCGGAGCGGCAGCAGGAGCACCCGCTGGCTCCGCTGTCGGCGATCGGCCATGGAGCCACCCATGAAGTTCGCGTCCGCGACGATCCGGTCCTCCCCGCCCCGGGCAATCCCGCCGAGCACGCTGTCCGGCGTCGCGTAGCTGTCGAGCAGGCGGCGATCCGCGCGGCCCGACGCGCCCACGATGCGCACACCCGCCGGCTCGCACGCCGCCACGACGACTTCGGCGCCGGTCACCCGCTCCAGTTGATATGCCAACCGCAGCCCGACACTGCCCACCGTCTCCACCGAGCCCTCGTCCGCCTGCGCCTGCGCCATCGCGACGACCTGGGGGCGCCGCCGCACTCCTTCAAGGAGCCGGGCGAGATCGTCCTCGACCTCGGGAAGCGTCGCCAGTGCCGGCCCATCGGGCAGGAGGAGGCCCACCGCGATCCCGCCACCGCCCCGGAAGACGAGCGTCCCGCCCTCGAGCCGCTCGGCCCCGCTCTGCTCCTGATCGCGTGCGCGCTCCAGCCGGCGATCCACCGCCGTGATCTGGGCGACGCTGAGGCGCTCGGCGTCGATGAACCGTTCGTTGCTCGGGCCGTCCTCTCCCGGCAACAGCTCGGTCATCCACACGCCGAGCGCCCCATGCGCGCGGAGCAGCCAGCGCAGCGCCGGGTCGGGCAGGAGATGCGCTCCGGCCGCCGGGGCGATGCCGCCGCCGCCGCGACGCGCGCTCCGCCCGAGCAGCAGGCCCGCGGCAAGCCCCGCGGCGGCACCGAGACCGATGGCCGTGGCGCTCATCGGCGCAGAATCCGGCTGGCCGCGGCGGCCGCCCCGAAGCCATTGTCGATGTTGGTCACGGTGATGCCCGCGGCGCACGAGTTGAGCATGCCGAGGAGTGCGGCGAGGCCGCCGAAGGCGGCGCCGTAGCCGACGCTGGTGGGCACCGCGATCACGGGCTGCGCCACCAACCCACCGACGACGCTGGGCAGCGCGCCCTCCATCCCGGCCACCACGATGACCACCCCGGCGCGGTCCAGCACCTCGGCGGACGCGAGCAGGCGGTGCAAGCCGGCGACGCCGACATCGGCCAGCCGCTCCACCGGATGGCCAAAGGCGCCGGCGGTAACCGCCGCCTCCTCAGCGACCGGCAGGTCGCTGGTCCCCGCGGCGACGACGAGCACCGTCGGGCCGGCCGCGGCCGGGGCGTCCGGCGCCGCGAGATGCGCGGTACGGGCGAGCGGGTTGAGCGCAACACCGGGGAACGCGGCGCTCAGTGCGGTCTGCTGCTCTGGGCTCGCGCGGGTGACGAGGAAGCCACCGCTCGCGGCCACCAGACTGCCGCAGATGGCGACGACCTGCTCGGTGGTCTTGCCCGCGCCGAACACGACCTCCGGGTGCCCCTGGCGGAGCGCGCGGTGATGGTCAAGCGTCGCGAAATCGAGTGATTCAGAGGGAAAGTGGCGCAGCCGCTCGAGCGCCTGCCCGGGCGAGAGGCGGCCACCGGCCACCCCGGCGAGCAAGTCCTCGAGCTGCGCGCGCCTCACGCCACCCGGGCGATGGGCTCGAGGTACTGGAGGAAGATTGCCTCCGCCTCCGCAATCGATTCGATCTGGAAGAGCCGCTGGCGCAAGTCGCTCGCGCCATGGAGACCCCGCGTATACCAGCCGAGATGCTTGCGGAACTCGATGACGGTGCGGCGGGTATCGCCCTGGAGACGGATCGCGAGCCGCGCGTGTTCCAGCGCGAGCCGGAACCGCTCGGCGGCCGCTGGCGCCGGTGCCGGCGCCTCGCCGGCGAGCAGCGCCTGCGCGTCGCGGAAGATCCATGGATTGCCGAACACGCCGCGTCCAATCATGGCGCCCGCGCAGCCGGTGTGCGCCCGCATCCGGACGACGTCGCCGCCGCTCTCGATGTCGCCGTTCCCGATCACGGGAATGTCGAGCGCCTCCACCACCCGAGCGATCTCGTCCCAACTGGCGTTGCCGGAGAACATCTGGGTCCGCGTCCGCGCGTGCAGCGTGAAGGCGCGCGCACCCGCGTCCTGCATCCGGAGTGCGATGCTCACCGGATCGCGCGTCTCATCGTTCCAGCCGCTCCGCGTCTTCACGGTTACCGGCAGGTGCGTCGCGCCGATCACCGCGCGGATGATGCGATCCACGAGCTCGAGGTCCCGCAGGCAGCCCGAGCCGCCGTTGCGCTGGACCACCTTCTTGACCGGACAACCAAAATTGATATCGATGAATTCCGGCGCGTAGTGCTCGGTAATGAGCGCGGCCGCTTCCGCCATCGCGGCGGGATCGGCGCCATAGATCTGGATCCCGATGGGGCGCTCGCACGCTTCGAACTCGGCACCTTCGAGGGTCGTCCGGATGCGGCGGCGGATCGCCTCCGACGAGAGGAACTCGGAGATGACGACATCCGCGCCCATCTGCCGGCAGATCTGGCGGAAGGGCGCCTCCGACACTCCGGCCATCGGGGCCAGGATCAGTGGGAAGGCGTGCGCGGAAGGATATGGCAACTGCATGGGATAAAAATACTTGCCGGGGCGGGACCGGGCAATGGAGCGTTTGACAGCGATGCGGGCGACGATTTACGTTGCGCCATGCTGACACCTCTGTTCGCGCCCGACGCGCTCCGCTTCGACCTGAGCGCCACCTCGCAGGACGACGTGCTCACCGAGCTCGCCGCGCTGCTGTCGCTCGATGACGGCGGCGCCACCGCGCTTCAGAAAATGCTCAGGCGCCGTGAGTCGCTCGGCTCCACCGGCGTCGGCCGCGGGGTGGCGATCCCGCATACGCGCTCGATGCTCGTGACCGAGCTCCGACTGGCATACGGCCGCCATCCGGCCGGGATCCCGTGGGCCGCGATCGACAACCGGCCAGTGCACTTCTTCTTCCTGATCGTGGCGCCGCCGCTGGAGGTATCGAACGAGTACCTGCCGGTGCTCGGGCGGATCGCGCAGTTCGTGAAGGAACCGGACGTCCCAGAACGCCTGGCAGTGACCGATTCGCCGGCGGCGTTCTTCGACCTGCTGCGCGAAAAGGGAGTCTAGCGGGGACGCTCTGGGAGCGGGTCGGCTGCGACACCAACGCTGGTAATCCGCACCGGCTCAATCCGCCCGGCGCTGTCGAAATGCATCACGTCGATGCTGACCGCCCGGTGGTTGGGATCGGTCTCTCCCAGCGGCCGCCGGTGGTACACGATGTACCAGCGAGCCGAACCGGCCGCGTGCAGGACGGAGTGGTGGCCGGCGCCGGTCGCGACCGACGAGTCCTGCTGCAGGATCTTCCCGATCCGCGTGAACGGGCCGAGCGGCGAGTCTCCGATGGCGTACGCCACCGCGTAATCAGGCCCGGTCCAACCTCCCTCCGACCACATGAAATAGTACTTGCCGCCCTTCAGGAACATGAAGGCGCCTTCGACGTATCCCTGCGGCGTGATTTCCTTGAACGTGATGCCGTCTGGGAACGGCACGAGCCCGGTGAAGTCCGGATTCAGCCGCGCGATGTTGCAGTGCCCCCAGCCGCCGTAGATGATGTAGTAGGTGCCATCCCGGTCCCGAAAGACGAATTGATCGATTGGCTGGGCGCCGTTGTGGAAGGCGCCGATCAGCGGCTTGCCGAGGTAGTCCACGAACGGTCCCGCCGGCGTCCGGGCACGAGCGACGCCTATCCCGCCGGTCTGCGCATCGTTCTGGATGTCGTTGGCGCCAAAGAACACGTAGTACCAGCCGCCTTTGGCGATGATTGACGGTGCCCACACCGCCCGATGCGCCCACGACACGTTCGCCACGTCCAGGGCGCGCGGATGCCGAGTCCAGGTGATCAGGTCGGGGGACGAGAAGGCGTCGAGGAAGGTCTGCTGGTCGTAGGGTGCGGAGGAGGTGGGATAAATCCAGTACTGACCGGCAAAGACGTGGGCCTCGGGATCGGCGTACCAGCCGGGAAGTATGGGGTTCCCGGACCGCACCGCCTGCGCCCGGACCGTGCCTGCCAGTGCGCACGCCGTCGCGACACCGAGCAGCGCGCAGAGACGCGGCGTCCGTGCCCTCATTCCCACTCGATCGTTGCGGGCGGCTTGGAGCTCACGTCGTAGACGACGCGGTTAACGCCGTCCACCTCGTTGGCGATCCGGTTGGAGATGCGACCCAGGACCTCGGGCGGGAACGGGAACCAGTCGGCCGTCATGCCGTCGCGGCTGGTCACGGCCCGGAGCCCGATGACCTGGTCATAGCTGCGCTCGTCGCCCTGCACACCCACCGAGCGGATCGGCAGCAGGACCGCAAACGCCTGCCAGATGTCGTCGTACAATCCGGCGGCGCGAATCTCCTCGATGTAGATGTGATCGGCCCGTCGCAGGATCTCGAGGTTGGGTTCGGTCACGGCGCCCAGGATGCGGATGGCAAGCCCGGGTCCCGGGAACGGGTGCCGGCCGACCATCTCCTCAGGGAGCCCAAGCTCGCGGCCCACCTGCCGCACCTCGTCCTTGAACAGCTCCCGGAGCGGCTCGATCAGCGCGAACGGCAGTCGCTCCGGCAGTCCGCCGACGTTGTGGTGCGTCTTGATCGTGACCGACGCCCCGCCCGTGGGCGAGAGCGATTCGATCACGTCCGGGTAGAGCGTTCCCTGCACCAGGAATCCGACGTCGCCGCCCACCTCACGCGCCTCCGCCTCGAACACGTCGATGAACGTGTGGCCGATCCGCCGCCGCTTCTCCTCGGGATCGGCAATGCCGGCGAGGCGCTCCAGGAAAAGCGCGCGCGCGTCCACCGTCCGGAGATCGATGCCCAGGTGGCGGCGGAACGTGCGCTCGACCTGGTCCCGCTCGTGCAGCCGCAGCAGACCGTGATCGACGAAGATGCACGTGAGCCGATCTCCCACCGCGCGGTGGACCAGTGCCGCCGCGACCGACGAGTCGACGCCGCCCGAGAGGCCGCAGATCACCCGCCGGTCCGGGCCGACGAGCGCGCGTACCCGCTCGATCTCGCGGTCGATGAACTGGCCCGGTGTCCAGTCCGGCGTGCAGCCGCAGATGCCGAACAGGAAGTTGTCGAGCACTTCACCGCCCCGGGCGGTGTGCGCCACCTCTGGGTGAAACTGCACGCCGTACAGTGGACGCTCACGATGCTCGAACGCCGCCACGGGCGTATTGGCACTGCGCGCGACGACGGTGAAGCCCGGCGGTGCCGTATCGACATGATCGCCGTGACTCATCCAGACCGGCGTCTCCTCGCCCACGCCAAAGCCGGCGAAGAGCCGGCCTCCCAGCACCTCGAGGCCGGCCCGCCCGTATTCCCGGCGCGCCGCGCGCTCCACGCGGCCGCCGCTGAGCTGGGCCAGGAGCTGCATGCCGTAGCAGACCCCGAGCACCGGCACGCCCAGCTCCAGCAGCGCCGGCTCTGCGGTCGGCACGTTTTCGCCGTAGACCGAGTTGGGTCCGCCCGAGAGAATGATCCCCCGGGGCTTCCAGTCGTGGATCCACTCGACGGTGCGCGATGGCGGATGGATCTCACAGTACACGTGTGCCTCGCGCACACGCCGCGCGATGAGCTGGGTGTACTGCGAACCGAAGTCGATGATGAGCACGCCATCGTGGTGGGTCGCCACGGGATCTCGCTAACCGAGCGGGGTGGGATCTTCGCCGTGGGAGAGGGCGTCCGGCTCCTCCCGCGGTCGCGCCACGGCAAACCGGCCGCCGTCCACCAGCACTTCGGCGGGGCGGGGCCGGGCATTGTAGTTCGAGGCCATCACAAAGCCGTACGCGCCGGCGCCGAGGACCGCGAACCGCTCTCCCTGCGCCAGCTCCGGCAGGGTCCGATCGAGTGCGATGAAATCGCCGGTCTCGCAGACGGGGCCGACGACGTCGGTGCGCTGGTTCGCGCGACCGGCGGCCTCCAGTTCCTGAATCTCGTGGTAGGCCTGATAGTGACTGGGCCGCACCAGGTCGTTCATCCCGATGTCGACGATGGTGAATGTCTTGCCGCCGGAATGCTTGCGATACAGTACGCGTCCCAGCAATACGCCGGCGCTGCCGACCAGATAGCGTCCGGGCTCCAGCAGCACCGTCAGTCCGGCGGCTGCCAGCGGCGGCACCACCGCCGCGGCAAACGTCGCGGGATCCATCGGCGTCTCGGCCGCGTAGCGGATGCCCAGCCCGCCACCGATGTCGAGCGCGCGCAGCGTCGTGACACCGGCCGCACGCACGGCGTCCACCAGCTCGAGCAGGCGCGCGATGCCTTCGCGAAAGGGCGCGGTGTCGGTGAGCTGGCTGCCCAGATGCATGGCCAGCGCCGTGAGGGTGAGCTGCGGATGCGCGACGATCGCACGCGCGGCGGTGGCCACCTGGTCGGTGGGCACTCCGAACTTGATGCCACTCTTGCCGGTGGAGATGTACGGGTGAGTCTCGGTCGTGACATCGGGGTTGACCCGGATGGCCACTGACACGCTTGTTCGCTCCTCCGCCGCGATCGCGCCCAGCAGCTCCAGCTCGGCGAGTGATTCGATGTTGATGTGCCCCACCCCGGCCCGCACCGCGGTGCGCAGCTCGTCGGCCGACTTGCCCACCCCGCTGAAGACGACCTGCTCCGGCGCAAATCCAGCCGCGCGCACCCGGGCCAACTCGCCGGCGGACACGATATCCGCCCCGGCGCCGAGGTCCCGCAGTACGCGCAGCACCGCGAGGTTCCCGTTGGCCTTGACGGCGTAGCAGATCCGGTGCGGTACGGCGGCCAGCGCCGCGTCGAGCGCCCGGTAGCGTCGCCGGATGGCGGCGGCGTTGTACACGTAGGCGGGCGTGCCGACGGCATCGGCGACAGCCGACAGCCGGACGCCGTCCATCAGCAGGGCACCGGACTCGCGCGTGAGGCCGGCATCGTCGAGCAGTGCCTCGACGTCCACCGGAGTGGCGGGCGCGCTCAGTACGCCTTGGCCCACACGGCCTCGGCGACGCTCGGCGCGTCGCACCAGAGACAGCGGGTCGGCGCCACCGGCGATCGGAACTCGGGGTCCGGCAGCACCCGGATCGTGGCCTTGGTGCGCTCCTTGATCTCGGCCTCGCACGCACGGCCGCCGCAGAACCCGCCGTAGACGAGGCCACCCGGCCCTTCCATCCGCTCGATCAGCTGCTCGCGCGTCGCGTTGCGGATGCTCGCGGCCTCGCGCCGGGCACGCGCGGCCTCCAGCAGCTCGATCTGCATGCGATGCATCTCTGCCTGGAGCCGATCCACGACGCCGCCGAGCGGCACCGGTTCCTTCTTGCCGCCGGTGCGCCGCGCCATCATCGCGGAGCCGGCCGCGACGTCACGCGGGCCGATCTCCAGCCGGAGCGGCGCGCCCCGCGCCTCCCACTCGTAGTACTTGGCGCCGGGCTTGACGCCCTCGCGTGCGTCGATGTGGACCCGGATCCCGCCGGCAACGAGCGTGGCCTTGAGCGTGGCGGCCGCGGCCAGCACCGCCGTACGCTCCTCGTCGGTCTTGTGGATGGGCACGATCACGACCTGATACTGGGCCAGCCGCGGCGGACAGACGAGACCACTGTCATCGCTGTGCGTCATAATGAGCGCGCCAACCAGCCGGGTCGAGACTCCCCACGACGTGTTCCAGACGTAGTCCAGCCCGCCATCAGTGGTCTGGAACGTCACCTCGAACGCCTTGGCAAAGTTCTGCCCCAGATTGTGGCTCGTTCCCGCCTGCAGCGCGCGATCGTCCTGCATCAGCGCCTCACAGCTGTATGTGCGGACCGCGCCGGCAAACCGCTCGCTGTCGGTCTTGAGCCCCGTGATCACCGGCATCGCCATCCAGTCTTCCATGAAGGTGCGGTAGACGCCGAGCATCTGGCGCGCCTCCACCTCCGCCTCGGCGTCGGTGGCGTGCGCGGTATGACCCTCCTGCCAGAGAAACTCGGTGGTCCGCAGGAAGAGTCGCGTGCGCAGTTCCCAGCGCACCACATTGGCCCACTGATTGATCAGCAGCGGGAGATCGCGGTAGCTCTGGATCCACTTGGCATACATGGAATAGATGATCGTCTCGGAGGTCGGCCGGACCACCAGCGGTTCCTCGAGCTCCTTGCCGCCGCCATGCGTGACCACCGCCGTCTCCGGCGCAAACCCCTCCACATGTTCCGCCTCGCGCGCCAGGAATGACTGCGGGATGAACAGCGGGAAATAGGCGTTCTGATGCCCGGTGTCCTTGAACATCTGATCCAGCGCGCGCTGCATCTGCTCCCAGATGGCATAGCCGTTGGGCCGGATCACCATGCACCCGCGCACCGGGCTGTAGTCGGCGAGCTCTGCACGCATGATGACTTCGTTGTACCAGGCGCTGAAGTCGGCGGCGCGGGTGGTAAGAGCCTTCGTATCAGCCATGCGTGGGAGCACCGGAAGCGGGAGATGGAGAGGCCACCGCGGCGGCCACGGTGTCGACAGCGGCGGACCGCGCGATGGAGCGCTGCGTCTGAGTCGCAAGGTCCTTGAGCATTACTTCATTCCGCGCGCGATCGTCGGGGCCGATCACGACGGCAAAGCGGGCGCCGCGGCCGTCGGCCAGCTTGAGCTGCTTCCCGAGCGTCGAGGTCCCGAGCGCAAATTCGGTCGCCAGCCCTGCATCCCGGAGCGAGTGGGACAGTGCAAGCACCTCCGGCAGATCCGCCGCCGTGACCGCGGCGACGAACACATCGAGCGCCTCGGCCCCCGTGGGTGCGAGGCCGCGATCCCGGAGCAGCTCACCCAGCACCACATCGCCCATGCCAAAGCCGAGCGCCGGAAGGTCGACACCCCCGAGGGCGGCCAGCAACCCATCGTAGCGGCCACCGCCGGCAATCGCACGAAGCGTCCTGCCGGCATCGAACAGCTCGAACACCATGCCGGTGTAGTAGGCAAGCCCGCGAACGATCGTCAGATCCACATCGATGAACCCGGCCAGCCCCATCGCGTCGAGCGCATCCAGCGTCCGCCCCAGCGGTTCCACCGCCGCCGCGCCGCCGGGCACGCCGCTGAGCGCGCGTTCGACCGCCTCCCGCCCGCGAAGCGCCGCCGTCGCAAAGACGGCGTCGATTGCATCGGCGGAAAAGCCGGCGGCACCCAGCTGCGTCGTCTGGTCGGCCCGGCTGGCCCGCTCCGCCTTGTCGATCGCGTGGTAGGCCGCGTCGAGCTGGTCCGCCGTCACGCCGCCGGCGGTGAGCAGCGTGTGGAGCACGCGCCGGTCGGACAGCCGGACACGCACGTCCCGCTCGGTCAGTCCCAGCTCCCGCATGACGTCGATCGCGAGGGCGATGATTTCGGCATCCGCCAGCGGCCCCGGCTCGCCCACGAGGTCGCAGTTGAGCTGAAAGTGCTCCCGCAGCCGGCCGCGCTGCTGGCGCTCGTAGCGGAACAGCTGCGGAATCGAAAACCACCGGATCGGCTTCTTGAGCCCGTTGGCGGCCGCCGCGACCATTCGGGCAAAGGTCGGTGTCATCTCCGGCCGGAGCGCCACCTCCCGGCCGCCCTTGTCCGTAAAGTTGTAGAGCTGCGCCACGATCTCGGCGCCGCTCTTGGCGGTATAGAGGTCCAGCGGCTCGAGCGGCGGGCCGTCGTATTCGGCAAAGCCATAGCGCACCGCCACCGTCCGCCAGGCACGGAAAATGTGGGTGCGCAGCGCACATTCGTCGGGATAGAAATCGCGGAAGCCCGGGAGGGGCTGGCTTGGCATGGCGGGAAGTTAAACGCGGGCCGAGAGCAGGTAAACGCTGGCGGCTCAGATCGGGGCCATGCCCAGCGCCTCCATTACATCTCCCACGGTGTGGAACGAGCCGGTGACGAGCACCGTGCCGGCTCCGTCTCGCGCCTGGGCGATCGCCGCCTGGAACTCCGGCACCAGCGTCCACGCAGCGCGCGCCAGCGGCCGGGACGGGTCGGCCAGCCACTGCCGGAGCCAGTCGAGGTCCCATTGGCGCCCGGCGGTGGTGGGCGCGATGGTGAGGATCCCACGGTCCACGACGGTGTCCAGCCGCACCAGCATCTCAGGCCACTCCTTGTCGCCCAGGATGGAGACGAGCGCGTGCACCGGGCCGGGCGGCGGGTCGGCCTGAAGCGCCGCCACGAGCGCGGACATGCCGTCCGGATTGTGGGCAACGTCGAAGAGCCACCGTCCCCGCCGATCGAGCCGGCCCGGCACCCGCGCCGTGGCGAACGCAGCCGTGACCGTGTCCCGTGAGGGACGCCACGGCTCCGGCATCGCCTGCAGCGTCGCGGCGGCAATGGCAGCGTTCCGCCGCTGGTGCGGGCCCGCGAGCCCCAGGGGGCCAGCCCACTCCTCGTCGGCCGCAACCGGGCGGAGATCGGCCCGGGAGCCGGCTGAGGCGAGGCCCACAGTTCGATCGGCTGCCCCCTGAAGCACGGCCAGGATCCCGGGATCGGTCTCGCCCACCACGAGGGGAACCCCGGGCTTGGCGATCCCCGCCTTCTCGGCCGCGATCTCCTCGAGCGTCTCGCCCAGATACTTCATATGATCCCGGGCGATCTTGGTGATCACGGAGACCACCGGTTCCACCACGTTGGTGCTGTCCAGCCGTCCCCCCAGCCCCACCTCGACCACCGCGATCTCCGCCCCTCGCGCGGCAAAGTCCGCCAGCGCGATGGTGGTCGTGGCCTCGAAGAAGGTGGCATCCCGAGCCACCATCAGCGGCCTGAGGCGGGCGGTCCACATCGCCACCGCCGCTTCGGAGATCGGCACATCGTCCACCAGGATCCGTTCCCGGAACGAGACGAGATGCGGCGAGGTATAGAGACCCACCGTCCAGCCCGCGGCCCCCAGCGCTGCCGCCACGAGCGTGGCGACGCTGCCCTTGCCGTTGGTGCCGGCCACATGCACGGCCGGGATCAGCCGGTGCGGGTCGCCTAGCTCCGTCAGCAGCGCGCGGGTGGTGTCCAGTCCGAACTTGATGGTCGTGGTGCGCGGAAACAGGAAGGCGAGTGCGTCGGCGTAATCGCCGTCCGCGGCCTGACGCACGCTCGCCCCGCCGGAGTCGGGCGGGGCGAGCCGGGAAGCGGAGGAGCCGGTCAACGTCAGAGCGTGGCTTCTTCGGGCTCCAGCGGCGCCCGCTGGCCCTGCATGTGGCGGAGCAACCGGGCGGTGGTCTCGCGCAGAGAGCCGCGGGCCACCACGTCGTCGATCTGTCCGTGTTCGAGGAGGAATTCCGCGGTCTGGAAACCATCCGGCAGGTCCTGCCCGATAGTCTGCTTGATGACCCGCTGGCCGGCAAAGCCGATCACGGCACCGGGCTCAGCCAGGATGACGTCGCCCTGCATGGCAAACGAAGCGGAGACACCGCCCGTGGTGGGGTCCGTCAGGATCGTTACGAACGGAATCCCGGCGGCCTGAAGCCCGGCGATGGCAGCCGACGTCTTGGCCATCTGCATGAGCGAGAGCACACCCTCCTGCATGCGGGCGCCGCCGGAGGTGCAGACCAGGACGAGCGGCGTCTTCTTCTCGAGCGAGCGGCGGGCCAGCCGGGCGATCTTCTCGCCGACGACGGAGCCCATCGAGCCGCCCATGAAGCGGAAGTTCATCACGCCCAGGTGGAACGACAGCCCGTCGAGCCGGGCCACGCCGACGAAGATGGCATCGCTGGTCCCGGCCTTCTTGCGGGCCGCAACCAGCCGGTCGGCGTAGTGCTCGAACTTGAGGGGATCCACCGAGTGCAGGGTACCCCAGAGCTCACGCCACGTTCCCGCGTCGGTGAGGAGCTCGATGTACTCCTCGGCGCTGAAGCGGCGATGGCGGCCGCACTCAGGGCAGACATTGAGTGCCTTCTCGAATTTTTCGCGGATGTCGATATGGCCACAGCCGTCGCACTTTTCCCATGCGTCGACCGGGATTTCGAGCCGCTCACGCTGCGACGAACGCGGCTTTCGCTCCTTCTTGAACCAAGCCATCACAGCCATAGGCTAGAGTGACACCGCGTTTGGGTGGCCGAGGAGCTACCTGCCAGGCACTGCAATCTGCGCCCTCGCCGGTCCCAGCGCCAGTAGCTAATTGCTAAGTCGTTGTCATAGCTCAGCATAGCCAGACATCCTGGAGTCCCACGCGACCCGGGCCGCGAGCCCGAGGCAGATGCAGCAGATCACGAAGAACGAGCCACCGTACGAAAAGAACGGCAGCGGAATGCCGGTGATGGGCATGACATTCACCGTCATGCCGACGTTCTCGAACACGTGCGTAAACCAGAGTCCAATGATGCCGAAGACCACCAGACTGCTGAACGGGTCGCTGGCCCGGCGCGCGGTGCGGAGCAGTACCAGAAACAGGCCGAGGAAGAGGGCGAGCGCGACGGTGACGCCGACGAAGCCCAGCTCCTCCCCCACGACCGAAAAGATGAAGTCGGTGTGCTGTTCCGGCAGGAACGCCAGCCGCTTTTGCGGACCCTGGGTAAGCCCGGTGCCGAACCAGCCCCCAGACCCGATCGCCACCTTTGACTGAATGGCGTGATAGCCGGCAGCACGCGGGTCCACCTCCGGGTTGAGGAATGTCAGCAAGCGGTTCTGCTGGTATGGCTGGAGGTGGCGCCAGGCCGGCATCGCGATCGCGCCCATCACGAAGTTGGCGAGGTAGATCGTGACCGACTCCCAGATGTACGGGCGCCACCAGACCAGGAGCGCAAAGACCAGCACCATCCACGCGCCCCAGGCGTAATTGCTGAACGCCAGCAGAAGACTGATCCCGGGTGAGGCAAGCATGAACAGAAGCCGGGGCCGGACGCCGGCCCAGAAGAGCATTGCGAAGAGAATGCCGATGAAGACGATCGCACTGCCGAGATCGGGCTGCTTCATGACCAGGAGGAACGGGATCCCGATGAGGCTGCACGGCGCGATGAGGTCACGCAGCGAGCGCGGAGGTTCCTTCAGGCTCGAGAGGTAGCGCGCCAGCATCAGCACGGCCGCCAGCTTGGCCAGCTCAGCCGGCTGGCCGATACGATGGCTCCCGATCGCCAGCCAGCTCTTACTGCTCTCGGCCGTGCCGGCGCCGGTCCCGATCACGAGCACCGCAGCGAGGAGCAGCAGACTGAACGCGTACACCAGCGGCGCTGCCCACTCCAGCAGGCGCAGCGATGTCTTGAACGTCGCATAGGCCGCCACCAGCCCCACCCCCACCCAGACAAACTGGTGGTACCAGACGCCCTTGGCCTGCGTGACGATGTCGGTCTGGCCGGCCGAATACAGGATTACCAGCCCGTAGATCATCAGCCCCGCAGCCACCAGGATGAGCTGGCGATCAACCCCGGTGCTTCTCATGGGGTCCGCGCCCGATCGGCGCTAACGCCTGCTGCCGGCGCTCGTGCGCCGGGCGGCGGGGCGGCCCGGCGGGCGGGCGCGGTACCGGAATCCGGCAGCTCGTCCGCCGCGGAGGGGCCGCTGTCAGCCACGAAGCTCTCGTTAGCCTCGATCCGCAGACGGGCGGCGCTGGAATCGGGCCCCAGCAAGTAGCGCCGGAGAGCAAGAATCACGTTGCGGACGATGGCCGGATCGTGCAGCCCCACGTTCTCCATGATGCCGCCCACGACCAGCAGCGGATGGTCGGCCGGGGCCATGGCGATGAACCACCGGTGATCGAGTCCGTGGGAATTCTGCGCGGTACCCGTCTTGCCGGCGATGGCGAGCGCACGCCCCTTGCCGACCGTGGCCCGGAGAATCCCCGCGGCGGTTCCTTCCTCCGCCACCGCCACAAGCGCGTGCCGCAGTCCCGCAAGCTGTTCGTCGGTGAGGCCAAGGCTCCGGTTCAGCGTGTCCGCAGGCCGCACCAGATAGGGCACATGCTCGACGCCGGTCCCGGCGAGCGCAGAATAGAACTGCACCATGTTGATCAGCGTCTGGTCGTTCTCTCCCTGCCCGATGGCAAAGTTGAGCGCCGTGGCCGCCTGGGAGCTCCAGTTCTTACCGTAGCGGTTCCGAAAGTATTCGAGCGAACTCGGGAAGATGGGCGTCTGCTCGCTCGGCAGGTCGATGTCCGTCTTGTCGTGAAACCCCATCCGGACGCCGTCCTCCAGCAGCCGCTCGAGGCCCAGCCGCTGGCCCACCTGGTAGAAGTAGACGTCGCAGCTCGCGGCGATCGCCTCGGTGAGATTGAGCGAGCCGTGGCCCTCCTTCTTCCAGCAGTGGAAGATGCGGTTGCCGAGTTGAAAGCCGCCGCGACAGGGCACCGGCATGTGGGTGTCGAAGTCGATCAGCCCGCGCCGAAGCGCCGCCGCGGCGGTGGCCAGCTTGAACGGGGATGCCGGCGGATACCGGCCGTTAATGGCCCGATCGAGCATCGGCTTGGCCGAATCGGTGTTCAGCAGACGCCAGTTGGCGGCATCGATCCCGCCGACGAACACGTTAGGGTCGTAGGTCGGTGCCGAATAGATTGCGCGCACCTCGCCGGCGGGCGTCATAGCCACCATTGCGCCGCGGACGCCGGTGGGCCAGATGGAATCGATGTATCGCTGGAGATCGAGATCGATGGTGGTCCGGATCTGGTGCCCGGCGACCGGGTCCAGTGGAGCGCCCACGTCCTCGCGCACGAGCCGGCCGCGGGCGTTCACTTCGGCGAAGCGCACGCCGGGCCGGCCCCGAAGCGTGCTATCGTATTCGCGCTCGATGCCGGCCTTGCCCACCAGCGAGCCGAGCGTGGCGTCGGGAAAGCGGTTGGTGGCGAGATCGGACTCCGTCACTTCCGAGACGTACCCGATGAGGTGCGCCACCGCCGCCCCCTGCGGATAGAACCGCTTCGGCTCCGACTGGATGATCAGGCCGGGCAGCAGCGTGCGATGCTCCTCCAGGCGGGAGACGTCCTCGAAGTCGGCATCCCCCAGCACAACCACCGGCTGGTAGGGTGCGCTCCGATACCGACGCATCGCCTCCTGGATGTCGAAGCTGTCGAGCGGGACGATGGTCGCGAACCGCGCGAGCACGGCGCGCAGCGAGTCGCGGGACGGTGCGAGCAGCTTGACCGAGAAGCCCGGAACGTTCTCCGCGATCAGCCGGCCCGTCCGGTCTACGATTTCGCCCCGCGGCGGCTCCAGCGGAATGCTGCGCAGTCGGTTGCTGCGGGCCTGAAGCTCGAAGCGCGCGTGCTGGACGATCTGGGTCCGGAAGAACGCGCCGATGAGCAGGAGAAACGCCCCGCCCAGGATCCAGTTGGCCGTCGCGGCCCGGCGCCGCAGCTGATACGCATCGAACCCGTTCACGTCACACGTCCAGCCGGATCGAGAACCACTCACGGAAAGCGATCAGCACGAGCACGCCGAATACCGCCGTCACGGCGCCCTGCAGCGGGCCGTACACCAGCAGCTCGCCGAGCAGGCCGCCCTGGCCAGCACCGCTGACCCCGAGCGTGATCGCATCCCGCAGCCAGACGCCCGCCGCAATCATTCCCACATTGACCAGCAGGTTGTCGGCAAAGAAGACCGCGCGCCCCCAGGAGGCGACATACGCCACAAGCGTGGTGGCCAACGCCGTGGCACCGAAGTGCGCCGGCGAGAGGCCGTCCATCGCGAGCCCGACGAGAAAGCCGGCGATGGCGGCGTCACCCGGCCGGCTCCGCATGGCGTAGAGCATCAGCGCAATCATCAGGAAGTCGGGACTGACGCGCGCGTCCCACAAGCGGGGCCGCACATAGAAGTGCAGCACGACGAGCGCCGCCATGACGATGAAGAGCTGGGCCCGGCTGGCACGCGCGATGGTCATGGCGCAGTGTCCCGGCGAGCGGGTGCGCGCACGGTGTCGGCGGGCGGCCGGGCCGGCGCGGGCCGCGGCGGGGCAACGGGCACCGGCGCAGCTGCGGCCCCAGCCCCGGCGGCGCTCGCACGGAGGCTGTCGCGCAGCACGCGGAGGACAGAATCGGCGATCCGGACGCGGAGCAGCGAGTCCGCCGCGCGCAGCCGGCGCGCAGAATCCGCGCGCACCGCCGCCAGCATCGAGTCGCCGGGGAACGCGGCATTGAGCGGCGTTGCGGTGGGCGCGCGGAGAATCATCACGTGACTGACCTCGCTCGGGCTCGCGGCCGGCCGGAGCCAGTAGACCCGCTCCCAGCCCGCCTGTTCACGCGCAACCCCGACGATCGTGCCCACCGGCACGCCCTTGGGATAGACGCCGCCGAGCCCCGAGGAGATCACCGGGGTACCGACGGCCAGTGTGTCCCGATAGCTGGTCGAGCGGAACTCCAGCGTCGCTTCGGCCGCGCTGCCGGTCGGTGATGCCGCCACCATGCCGTAGATGCGTCCGTCCACCGTCGACGCGCTGACCCGGAAATCGGAGTGGGCCCAGGTCATGACGGTTGCATGCTCGTTGTCCACGCTGGCCACCACGCCGATCAGTCCCTCCGACGAGACCACCGGGTCAAACGGCCGCACCGAATCGCCCCGGCCCGCGCTCACCAGCAGCATCCGCCCGTCGGTGGGCCCCGATTGGTGGAGTACTTCGGCCGGGATGTAGGGAGTCTGCAGACGCGTCCGGAGGCCAATCAGCGAGCGGAGCTGCCGGTTCTCGGCCACTACGGCCGGCAGAAGCAGCGCGGCCGCAGCGGCGGAGTCGCGCTCGACACTCAGCGCCCGGAAGCGGGCGCGGCTCGTGCGCCCCTCCTCGGCGCGGACCTGAAGCCAGACGAGCGGCGACAGAACGGTATCACGAAGAGTGGTGGCGACGGCGGCGCCCCAGCTCGCGGGCCCGAGGAGCCCGACGAGAGACAGGCAGAGGCAGACGAGCAGAGAGACGGTGTCGCGGCGGCCGAACGTACGTTCCGACGCGTGGAGCATGCTCAGATCGAGAGAACGCTCTTGTACTTCTCGTGATCGTCGAGTATGCGGCCGGCCCCCCGGACGACGCAGGTGAGCGGATCTTCGTCCACGTGGATGGGAAGGCCGGTCTCCTGCGCCAGCAGGATGTCCAGCCCGCGGATCAGTGCGCCGCCGCCGGTCATCACGATGCCGCGGTCCACGATGTCGCTCGCCAGCTCGGGCGGCGTGATCTCGAGGGCACGGCGCACCGCATCCACGATCTGCTGGATCGGCTCCTGCACCGCTTCACGGATTTCGGTCGAATGCACCCGGACCGTCTTGGGGATGCCGGAGACCAGATCACGTCCCTTCACCTCCATCTCGCGCTCATCGCCGGTCGGTGCAGCCGACCCGATCTTGATCTTGATCTGCTCGGCCGTGGGCTCACCGACAAGCAGATTGTAGTTCTTGCGCATGAACTGCACGATCGCCTGGTCGAGCTCGTCACCGCCGGTCCGGATCGACGTGTCGGACACGATGCCCGCCAGCGCGATGACCGCGATCTCCGTCGTACCGCCGCCGATGTCGATCACCATGTTGCCGGTCGGCGTCTCGACCGGAAGCCCCACGCCGATGGCGGCCGCCATCGGCTCGGCCACCATCCAGACCTGCTTGGCGCCGGCGGTCTCGGCGGAGTCGCGCACCGCGCGCCGTTCCACCTCGGTGATGCCCGATGGTACGCAGATGACGACTTTGGGCTTCACCCGGAAGACGTGCTTGTCGATGATGGTCTTGAGGAAGTACCGCAGCATCTTTTCGGTCACGTCGAAGTCGGCGATGACGCCGTCCTTCAACGGTCGGATTGCGAGGATCCCTTCCGGCGTCCAGCCCAGCATACGCTTAACCTCGAGCCCGATGCCCTTGATCTTGCCGGTGCTCTTTTCGATGGCGACGACCGAGGGCTCGTTGAGCACGATGCCCTCGCCCTTCACGTACACGAGCGTGTTGGCGGTGCCGAGATCGACGGCGATCTCGTTCGCGGGCATGAAAGAGCCCAGACTGAACGCGGGAAACTTCATCTGGATGGTCGCCGGGGTTAAGAACGTCCTAAGGTAACCGTCGCCGTAAGACCGAACAAGAGCGGAACTTAGCTGCGATCAGCGTCCCGTACTGCCAAATCCTGATACACCACGGCTGGAATCGGGCAAACTTTCGACCACCCGGAACCCGATGCGCTCAACCCGGGCAAAGACCATCTGGGCTATCCGCATTCCCCGAGTCACTTCGAACGGCTCGTTCCCCAGGTTGATCAGCGCCACGAGGAGCTCGCCCCGGTAGTCGCTGTCGATCGTCGCCGGCGAGTTGGGGAGCGTAACCCCATGCCGGAGCGCCAGCCCCGAGCGGGGTCGGAGTTGGCATTCGTAGCCCTCCGGCAGGGCAATACTGATCCCGGTGGCAAAGAGCCGGCGGGCGCCCGGCAGGAGTGTCCCCTCCTCCGCGCTGGCCAGGTCGCAGCCGGCCGAGCCCGGCGTCGCCGGGCCCGGGAGCGGGAGGCCTTGCCCGTGTGGCAGGCGGGCCAGCAGGATTTCAACGGCCTCCGCCACGCCCCTAGCCGAGAACGGCGTCGACGTCCACCAGCGGCAGCCCGAACGCCTCGGCCACCCCTGGATAGACCACCTTGCCGCCCACGACGTTCAGGCCGAGCCGGAGCGCGCGGTCCGCGGCGCAGGCCTTTTTCCATCCGTGCAGCGCCAGCTTGAGCGCGTACGGCAGCGTGGCATTGGTCAGCGCAAGAGTGGACGTGCGGGGCACGCCACCCGGCATGTTGGCCACGGCATAGTGGAGGATGCCGTCGACGAAGTAGGTCGGCTTTTCATGGGTGGTCGGCTTGATCGTCTCGACGCAGCCGCCCTGGTCCACCGCGACGTCCACGATCACCGAGCCGGGCTTCATTCGCTTGAGGTCGGGCCGCTTGATCAGGTGCGGCGCCTTGGCGCCGGGCAGCAGCACCGCGCCCACGACCAGGTCGGCGTGCTCGATCGACTCGAGAATGTTGTAGCGGTTGGAATACAAGGTGTCCACGTTAGCCGGGAGCACATCGTCGAGGTAGCGCAGCCGGTCCAGCGAAATATCGAGGATAATCACGTGCGCGCCGAGGCCTGCCGCCATCTTGGCCGCATTGATGCCGACGACGCCGCCACCGATGATCACCACCTCGCCCGGCGCCACGCCGGGCACGCCGCCCAGCAGGATGCCGCTACCGCCGAACACCTTCTCCAGGTACTTGGCGCCTTCCTGCACCGCCATCCGGCCGGCCACCTCGGACATCGGGGTGAGCAGGGGCAACTCCCCGCTGGGCAGCTCCACCGTCTCGTAAGCCAGCGCGATGGCGCCGGAATCGATCACGGCCCGCGTCAGGTCTTCCGCCGCCGCAAAATGGAAGTAGGTGTAGATCAGCTGGTCCTTCCGCATCCGCGGCCACTCCACCGCAATCGGCTCCTTCACCTTCATGATCATCTCGGCCCGCTGCCACACGTCGTCCGCGGTCGGCAGGATCTGTGCACCGGCGGCGGCGTATGCCTCGTCGGTGAACCCGCTGCCCATGCCGCCATCGTGCTCCACCACGACGGTGTGACCCGCGGCCACAAGCGTTTCGGCCCCGGCAGGCGCGAGGGCGATGCGATTCTCGTTGGTCTTGATTTCCTTCGGAACGCCGATGAGCATCTGATCGTCTCGGAAAATGGGAAAGAGTCGGTGCTGAGCCCCAGGGCTCAGCCGGCTTCCGGTCCCAGCCGCACCACCGTCTGGCGGGAGGCGGGGAAGAATTCGGCGGCGATCGCCGCGACCTGCTCGGCCGTAACGGCGTCGATGTCGGCCAGCATCTCGTCCAACGGGCGGTAGCGGTCGTCGTGCAGCGTGAAGCCCGCCAGCCGGCCCATGCGCGCCGCCGGGCTCTCGAGCGAGAGCATCACCTGCCCCTTGAGCTGCTGCTTGCCGTCCGCCAGCTCGGCGGGCGGGAGCCCCTCAGCCGCCAGCCGGTCGTACTCGGCGCGGATGGCGTCGACTGCGCGGCCGGCGGTGTCCGGCTGCGTGCCGACGTAGACGCCCAGCTGGCCGGTGCCATGATAGAAGTGCTTGAACGCAAACACCGCATATGCCAGCCCCAGTTCTTCCCGGACCCGCTGGAAGAGCCGGCTGGACATGCCGCCGCCAAAGACGTTCACCAGGATTGCGAGCGCAAACCGGCGCGGATCGCGCACCGAAAAGGTGTCGGTGCCGAACACGATGTGTGACTGGGTCGTGTCGCGCGTTTCCAGCCGCTCCCCGCCGCGAACGGCCGGCGCAGCGGCCACCGGCGTAACCACCGGCTCCCTCGCCGTGCCCTCGAACCATCCTTCGCGATCGAGCACGGTGAGCAACTGATCGTGCTGCACGTTGCCGGCTGCGGCCACCACGCAGTTGCCGCGAAAGTATCCGTGCTTGTGCATTGCCCGCAGATCATCCACGCCGAGGGCGCAGACCGACTCGCGGGTGCCGAGGATCGAGTAGCCGTACGGATGGTCGGGCCACAGCGCCTCCGCGTGCAGCTCGAACACGAGGTCGTCCGGCGTGTCGTCGACGCCGCTGATCTCCTCGATCACGACCTTGCGCTCCGGCACCAGGTCGGCGTACCGGAGCAGCGGGCGGCGGACGATGTCAGTGAGGATCTCGACTGCCAGCGGGAGGTCGGCGTCGAGGACGTGGGCCTGATAGCTGGTGGAGTCGCGGCCCGTGAACGCGTCGAGACTCCCGCCCCGCACCTCCAGCTCCATGGCGAGCTGCTGGGCGGTGCGGCGTTCGGTGCCCTTGAACACCATGTGTTCAAGGAGATGAGATAGGCCCATCTTGGCGCGCGGCTCGTGGGCGCTGGCCTGCCGCACCCAGATACCGACCGCGGCCGAGCGGACCCCGGGGAGGTGCTCCGTCAGGACCTGCAGCCCGTTGGGTGCGGTCGTGCGGAGCAGCCCCTCGTCGAGTTGGACCGTTTCCACGAGCCGGCTACTCCTTGGGAAGGAGCGCCTTCCGGGAAAGCTTCATGCGGCCGCGCTCGTCCACCTAGAGCAGCTTGACCTGGACCACGTCGCCCTTCTTGACCACGTCCTCGGTCTTCTCGGTGCGGCCGTGCTGCAACTCACTGATGTGCAGCAGCCCTTCCACACCCGGCAGGATCTCGACGAACGCGCCGAACGCGGTCGTGCTCTTGACCGGTCCTTCGTACGTCTTCCCCACCTCGGGCTCCGTGGTGATCGCGGCGACCATGGCGCGCGCCTTCTCGCCGGCTTCGCCGCCCACGGCGGAAATCGTCACCAGGCCGCTGTCATCGATATTGATGCGCGCACCGGTGGCATCCTGGATCGCCCGGATCGTCTTGCCCTTGGGTCCGATCACGTCGCCGATCTTGGACGGCGCAATCTGGATCGTGATGATCCGCGGGGCGTAGGGCGAGAGCTCGGGACGCGGATCCGCGAGCGCCTTCTTCATCTCACCGAGGATGTGCAGCCGGCCGAGGCGGGCCTTTTCCAGCGCCTGCTCCATGATCTTGACGTCGAGGCCCTCGATCTTGATGTCCATCTGGATCGACGTGATCCCGGCCTCGGTGCCCGCGACCTTGAAGTCCATGTCGCCGAGGTGGTCCTCGGAGCCCAGGATGTCGGTCAGGATGGCGACCTTCTTGCCTTCCTTGATCAGCCCCATCGCGACGCCGGCGCACGGCGCCTTGATCGGCACGCCCGCATCCATGAGCGCCAGCGAGCCGCCGCAGACGGTGGCCATGGACGAGGAGCCGTTGGACTCGAGGATTTCGGACACGATGCGCAGCGTGTACGGGAACTCCTCATAGTGCGGCAGCAGCGGATGCAGCGCCCGCTCGGCCAGCGCGCCATGCCCGATCTCGCGGCGACTGGTGCCGCGGATCATCTTGACCTCGCCAGTGGAGAACGGCGGGAAGTTGTAGTGGAGCATGAACGACTTGGTGGTCTCGCCCGCGACGTCGATGCTGTCGACGCGCTGCTCGTCGTCCGCGGTGCCCAGCGTGACCGAGACCAGCGCCTGGGTCTGCCCGCGCGTGAAGAGCGCGGAACCGTGCACCCGCGGCAGCAGGCCGGTGTCGATGCTGATGGGCCGTATGGTGTCGAGGTCACGGCCGTCGACGCGCTCGCCCTTGTCCAGGACCTGCTTGCGCATCGTACGGTACTCGATCTCCTCGAACTCGTGCCCGACTTCCTTCATCTTGTCGGCGTACTCGGGCGCGAGCTCGGCCACGATCTGGTCCTTGATGGCCCGCACGGCCGCGGCGCGACCCGCCTTGTCCTTGGCGTTGATCGCCTTGGCCACGGCGGCTTCGCCCATCTCGCGCACGCGCGCGGCGAGGGTCTCGTCCATGCCGGCACGGGTCCACGCCATCTTCTTGGCGGCCGGCGCCTTGGTGGCCAGCTGCTTCTCCAGCCCGACCAACTCCTTGATCCCCTGCTGCGCCACCTTCAGCGCCTCGAGCAGCTCCGCCTCGGAGATTTCCAGGGCGCCGCCCTCGACCATCAGGATCGACTCGGCCGACCCGCTGACCGTGAGGTCGATGGTGGAGAACTCAAGCTGCTGGAACGTGGGATTCAGGATCCAGTTGCCGTCCACCCGGCCCACCCGCACGGCGGCCAGCGGGCCGTTCCACGGGATGTGCGAGAGATTGAGCGCCGCGGACGCAGCGGTCACGCCGAGGATGTCGGCGTCGTTCTCCTGGTCGGCGGAGAGCACGGTGATGAACACCTGCACTTCGTTCTTGAATCCCTCGGGAAACAGTGGGCGGATCGAGCGATCGATCAACCGGCAGGCGAGGATTTCCTTGTCCGACGGCCGGCCCTCACGCTTGAGGAAGCCGCCGGGGATCTTGCCCGCGGCGTAGGTCTTCTCGCGGTACTCGACGGTCAGCGGAAAGAACGGGAGCGTCGACACATTGGGCGACACGGTCACGGCGGCGAGCACCACGGTGTCCCCGTACCGCACGAGGACGGAGCCGGCGGCCTGCTTGGCCATGCGGCCAGTTTCGAGGGTGAGCTGGCGACCGGCGAATTCGGTTTCGATCCGTTGCACGTTTCCGACCTTCTCTCTGGGTGGTTTCGGTTTCTTTGCTGCAGACTGCCTCAATACGGACAGGGCGCCCCGACCGAGTGTCGAGACGCCCTGGATGCCACGCGACGACTAATGCCGGAGACCCAACTCTTCGATGAGCGCGCGGTAACTCGCCAGATCGCTGCGCTTCAGGTAGGTCAGCAGCCGGCGCCGGGTTCCCACCATCTTGAGCAGGCCCTGGCGGCTGTGATGATCTTTCGTGTGGGTCCGGAAATGCTCGGTGAGCGAATTGATCCGCTCGGTCAGCAGCGCCACCTGCACCTTGGTGGATCCGGTGTCGGTCTCATGCTGCCGATGCTTCTCCATCACTGCCGGCTTATCGAAAGTCATGCGTCCTTGTGTCCCCTGGCGGCCAGGCGGCCGGTTCAAAAAGCCCTAAAGTCACGTAGCTGCGTAAGATAACCGGCTGTTCCGACCTATCGCAAGGGCCGCGTCAGTGCTGGGTCCAGGCCTCGATCAGCCGCCGGATATCATTCCAGAAGGCAAAGATCATCAGCAGCACGATGAGCACGAGCCCCACCAGCGTGAGCCGCTCCCTGAGCCGCAGCGAGAGTGGCCGGCCCCGCACCGCCTCGGCCAGCAGAAACATGAACTGCCCGCCATCCAGCACTGGCACCGGCAGCAGGTTCAGCAGCGCGAGATTGACCGAGATCAGCGCCATGAAACCGAGAAACGCATCCAGGCCGAGCCGTGCCGTCTGGCCGGCCAGCTGTCCGATCAGGATCGGCCCGCCCAGCTCGCGCCCGGCCACCCGGCCACTCAGTAGCCCGCGGATCGTGCGACCCACCTGGTGAATCGCGTCGACCGTCTGGCGCCCCCCTTCGGCGATCGCACCACCCAGCGAAAAGCTCCGCGACCGGATCGCGGGCCTGGGCGAGCCGACCCCCAGCTTGCCGACCTCCCGCTTGACGCCGCCGGAGTCGACCGACTCGCCACGCGTCGTCACCGCCAGCGTGTGGCGGCCATCAGCCCGGCCGACGAGGAGCGTCACTCGCGTGGCCGGGCGCGGCTCGATCAGCCGCATGATGTCGTACCACTGACGCACTGGCTGGCCGTCGATGGCAACGATGGTATCTCCCGCCTCCACCCCGGCCTGTGCCGCCGGCTGGCCCGGAAGCACCTCGGCCGCGATGGCCGGCCGATACGGGATGACGGCGATGGATGCCAGCGTCCGCTCCTTGAGCGCATCCGGATGGATCAGCAGCGTGACGGTCCGCCCGTCATCCAGCCGGATCGGAATGCTGTCGCCCGGCGCATCGCGGATGCCGGTCGAGACGGCCTCCCACGACGCGACCGGCTGCCCGGCGACGGCGACGATCCGATCGCCGGGCCGGAGCAGACGCAAGGCCTCAGCACCCGGCGGCAGCGAGTCGGCCACGACGCCCACCCGGGTCTCGATGATGACCTGCTCGCCCTTCCAGAACGCGAGCACGGAGAAGAGCAGCCAGGCAAACAGTGCGTTGGCGGTGACGCCGGCCAGGATCACGATCATTCGCTTCCAGACCGGCTGCGCCTCGAACATGCGATGCGGGGGGACCACCGCCTCCGGCGTTCCGCCCTCCAGCGCGGCGCTGGTCGCCTCCTCTTCCCGGCTGGCCATCTTGACGTACCCGCCCAGCGGGAGCCATGAGACGGAATACTCGGTCTCGCCGCGCCGGAAGGTCAGTGCCTTGATCGGTGGTCCCAGTCCAAGCGAAAACCGGTGCACGTAGATGCCGGCCCACTTGGCCGCCACGAAGTGCGCCGCCTCGTGCACAAAGACCAGCACGCCGAGGACGACGGCCAGGGCGAGCACCGTGGTGGCAAACGAGCCGATCATGTGCACTGCAGCAGCTCCCGCGCGCGGGCGCGCGCCCAGTGATCCGCCGAACGGATCGTGGCGAGGTCACGTGCGTCCGCCGCGACGTGTTCGTCGAGTACGCCCGCGATCACGTCGCCGATCCGCCCGAACGTCGCCGCACCGGCCAGGAAGGCAGCCACCGCGACCTCGTTGGCAGCATTGAACACGGCCGGCGCGGTGCCACCGGCCCGGCCGGCCGCAACGCCGGCCGCGAACGCGGGGAACGCGCCGACGCGGATCGGTTCGAACGAGAGCGAACCCGCCGCCACCGGATCGAACCGCCGCTGGCCACCGTCCACCACCCGCCTGGGGTGTGTCAGTGCGTAGAGAATGGGTAGCTCCATCGAGGGAAAGCCGAGCTGCGCCACCACGCTCCCGTCACAGAACTCGACGAAGGCGTGGATCACGCTCTGCGGATGCACCACGGCGTCGAGCGCATCGTACGCCAGCCCAAAGAGAAAGTGCGCCTCGATGAGCTCGAGCGCCTTGTTGGCCAGCGTGGCGCTGTCCACCGAGATCTTGCGGCCCATGCGCCAGGTGGGATGCGAGAGCGCCTGCGCCACGGTGGCGGACGCCATCTGCGCCGGCGCCCACTCGCGAAACGGCCCGCCGGAGGCTGTGAGCACCAGCCGGCTTGGCGCCGAGTCACAGCCGGCCATGCATTGCAGGACGGCACTGTGCTCCGAATCGATCGGTACGATCTCGCCGCCGCCTTCGCGCGCCGCCGCCAGCACCAACTCGCCGCCCATGACCAGCGACTCCTTGTTGGCGAGCGCCACGCGCTTGCCGGCGCGGAGCGCGGCGAGCGTGGCATCGAGGCCGGCCGCGCCGACCACGGCATTCACTACGATGCCCACGTCGGGATGGGTCGCGGCCGCCACCAGCACCCCCTCGCCGGTGGGCATCCCATCGCCGGGGCCACCGGCGGTGAGGCCCGCATAGGCCGGCCGCCACTCCGCGGCCTGCGCCCGCAGGCCGTGGGCATCGCGGTGCGCGGTCAGCGCCACGACCCGGAAGCGATCGGGATGACGGCGCAGCACGGCGAGCGTGCTCTGCCCGATCGATCCCGTGGAGCCCAGCACGGCGACGCCCAGCTGCTCCGTCGACGACCGGCCGGCCGTCACGCCAGCCCGCACAACCGGTACATCGCCGCCGCCAGCGGAATGACGAAGTAGAGGGAATCGAAGCGGTCCAGCACGCCGCCGTGCCCCGGAATCAGCGCGCTCGAATCTTTCACGCCGATCTCGCGCTTGAACAGCGACTCAGCCAGATCGCCCACTTGCCCCATCACCGACCACACCAGCGCCATGGCAAGCAGCGCCGGGAGCGAGGCGACGATGCCCAGCCGCGGAAAGACCACCAGCGCAAAGATCATCGCGACGAGGAGCCCGCCCAGCACGCCAACGACGCTTCCCGAGCGAGTCTTCCCCGGGCTGATGCCCGGCGCCAGCTTGGGGCCGCCGATGGCGCGCCCGCCGAACATCGCAGCGGTATCGCAAACCCAGGTCACCACCAGCGGAAAGAAGACGAGCCAGGTCCCGGCCCACGACTGTGTGCCATGGCCGCCGTGGCGCAGCATGAGCAAAAACGCGGGAAGCGCGCCGGCATACAGTACGGCGAACGTGGTGATCGCGGCGCTCCCCAGCGGGCGCTCGGCCGGGCCCCGCGCCATCAGCAGCCACGTGAGGAGGGCCAGCAGCCAGATGGCGACGGCGCTGGGCCACCACGCGGCAATCCGCGCAGCCATGCCCGGATTGGTCAGCGCGGCATAGGCTACCGGCGGCAGCAGTGCTGCCGTACCCAGCGCCAGGCCGCGCGCCGGACGGATCTCCTGGCGCCCGGCAAAGTCGAGGAGCTCCCGGACGCCGAGCACGCCCACCACCGACACCAGCGCCACCAGCGGCCAGCCGCCCAGCCACACGACGCCGAGCGCCACGGGGATGGCCACGGCCGCGAAGCCGACGCGGCGAACGAGGTTCTGGTCCATCAGACGGTGACGCGGCCGAAACGGCGATCGCGGCGCTGGAAATCGAGGATGGCTTCGAAGAGGTCGCGGCGGGTAAAGTCGGGCCAGAGCACCGGCGTAACGTACAGCTCCGCGTACGCGAGCTGCCACAGCAGAAAATTGGAGATCCGCAGCTCACCCGAGGTGCGGATCAGGAGGTCGGGATCGGGCCACGGCGCGGTATACAGGCGGCGGGCGAGCGCGTCTTCGTCGATCTCGGCGGGATCCAGCCGGCCTGCCGCCACGTCCTCTCCGAGCAGGCGGGCGGCGCGGGTGATCTCGGCGCGCGAGCTGTAGGAGATGCAGAGGTTGAGGGAGAGCGCGGTCCCGCCGGCGGTATGGGCCATGACGCGATCCACCGCGCGGCGCGCGCCGGCGCCAAGCCGCTCGACATCGCCCAGGACCCGCACGGCCACGCCCTTTTCGCGGAGCTCGTCCGCCTCGCGGGCGATGTACTCCTCCAGCAGCCCCATGAGCGCCTCGATCTCCGGCGCCGGGCGCTGCCAGTTTTCCTGGCTGAACGCAAACAGCGTCAGGACCTCGACCCCGGCCTCCAGGCATCCGGCGACCACCTCGCGGACGGCGCCCATGCCGGCGTGATGCCCCAGCGGACGCGGCAACGCGCGGCCGCGTGCCCAGCGGCCGTTGCCGTCCATGATGATCGCGATGTGTGCCGGCACCGCCCCGTGCAGCCGCAGCCGCTGGAGGGGATCGTCGCCCATCGAATCAGACTTCCATGATTTCCGCTTCCTTCGACACGATCAGGCCTTCGATCTGCTTGATGTGTTCGTCGGTCAGCTTCTGGACATCCTTCTCGCCGCGCGTCTTGTCGTCCTCGGAGATCTTCTCGAGCTTCTTGATCTTCGAGATCGCGTCGGTGCGCGCGTGCCGCACCGCGATGCGGCCTTCCTCGGCCAGCTTGTTCACCACCTTCACCAGCTCCTTGCGCCGCTCCTCGGACAGCATCGGCAGCGGCACGCGGATGACGTTGCCCTGCGACGACGGGTTCACGCCAAGATCCGAGTCGCGGATGGCTCGCTCGATCGCCTGCGAGAGTCCCTTGTCGAATGGCTGCACCGTGAGCATCCGGGGCTCCGGTGCCGAGATCATCGCCACCTGGTTGATCGGCACCGAGCTGCCGTAGGCGTCCACCCGCACCACGTCCAACAGCGTGGGCGAGGCCTTGCCGCTGCGGATGCCGCTCAGCTCCCGCTTGGTGCTCTCGATGGCCTTGTGCATGCCTTCGCGCGCCTGCTTGAGCAGGTCAGGGATCGTACTCATCGAACGATCGTCCCCACGCGCTCGCCCTGGAGCACGCGCGCGATGGCGCCCGGCTGATTGATGTTGAAGACGATGATCGGCAGCTGATTGGCCTTGCACAGGCCGAATGCATTGGCGTCCATCACGGCATAGTTCTTCACGATCGCCTCCTGGAACGACAGCTCGGGTATGAACGTGGCGGTGGGGTCCGTGCGCGGATCGCTGGTGTAGATGCCGTCCACGTTAGTGGCCTTGAGGATCACATCCGCCTCAACTTCGAGCGCGCGCAGCACGCCTGCGGTATCGGTCGAAAAGAACGGATTGCCCGTGCCGCCGGCAAAGATGATGAGCCGCCCCTTCTCGAGGTGGCGGATGGCGCGCCGGCGAATGTACGGCTCGGCCAGCGATTCCATGCGGATGGCGGTCATGACGCGCGTGTTGACGCCGCTCTTTTCCAGCACATCCTGCAGCGCCAGCGCATTGATCACGGTGGCGAGCATGCCCATGTAGTCGGCCGAGACGCGGTCGAGCCCTTCGCGGCTGGCGGTGGCGCCGCGGATGATATTGCCGCCGCCCACCACCAGGCAGAGCTGCACGCCAAGGGCATGCACGCCCTTGATTTCGTCGGCCAGGGTCTCGACCACCCGATAGTCGAGCCCCGAGCCCTTGTCGCCCGCCAGCGCCTCGCCCGACACCTTGAGCAGGGCGCGGGCGTAGGCGAGGGCCATCAGGCGGCTCCGACCTGGAACCGGGCAAACCGCTTGACCGTGATCGCTTCACCCATGCGGGCCGAGGCCTCCTTGACGAGTTCGCCGACGGTCTGCTTGTCGTCGCGGACGAACGGCTGCTCCATCAGTGTCCGCTCGGCCACGAATTTCTTCAGCTTGCCGTCCACGATCTTGGCGCGGATGTTTTCCGGCTTACCCTCCGCCGCCACCTGCTCCTCCGCGATCCGGCGCTCCCGCTCCAGCAGCTCGGCCGGCACGTCCTCGGCACTGACGCCGATCGGGTCGGCCGACGCCACGTGCAGCGCAATGTCCCGCGCCAGCTGGCCAAACGCCTCGTTGCGCGCCACGAAATCGGTTTCGCAGTTGAGCTCGAGCAGCACGCCCACCTGGTGATTGTGGTGGATATAGCTCACCACCAATCCCTGGGACGCGGTCCGGCCGGCGCGCTTCTCGGCCTTCGCGATGCCCTTCTTGCGGAGCACCTCGGCGGCCTTGTCCATGTCGCCGCCGGCCTCCTCAAGCGCCTTCTTGCAGTCCATCATGCCCGCACTGGTGCGTGCGCGCAGCTCAGCTACATCCTTGGGAGAAATCATCGTGCTCGCCATGTTCGCAACCCACCGTCGGTTCAGGGGTGAATACTAAAACCGCCGCTCGGGGCCCGCATAGGCCGAGAGCGGCGGCAGTTCAACGTAGCGGCGCGCCGCGCTTACGCGTCCGCGCCACTCGCCGCGCCGGGTTCAGCCGCTCCGGACTCCGCCGCGCCCTCGCCATCGCTCTTGAGCCGGGCGGCAATCGCCTCGGGCTTGGGCCGCCGCTTGCGCCGGCCTGGCCGCCGCTTGCGCCGCTCGGCGTCGTCGCCGGACTCGCCACTCTGGTCGCTGCTGTACGTCTCGCCGTCCATGTCCTCGGCCGCTTCGCGCAGGGGCACCTGGGCTCGCGCTTCCTTGATCACGTCGCAGAGCGCGGCGGTGATCAGCGAGACCGAGCGGATCGCGTCGTCGTTGCCCGGCACCGGCACGGTGATGACGTCCGGATCGGCGTTGGTGTCCACGATCGCCACGACCGGGATGCCCAGCTTGTTGGCCTCGGCGACGGCGATCTTTTCCTTCTTGGCGTCCACCACGAAGAGCGCGCCCGGCAGCCGCGTCATCATCTTCACGCCCTCGAGGTTCCGGCTGAGCTTCTCGCGCTCGCGCTCGAACATCAGGCGTTCCTTCTTCGTGTAGTTGGAGAAGTCGCCCTCGGTGGCGCCCTGCTCCAGGTCACGCAGCCGCTTGATCTGCTTCTTCACAGTCTGGAAGTTGGTCAGCATGCCGCCCAGCCAGCGCTCGGTGATGTAGAACGCACCGGCCGAGGCCGCTTCGGTCTGCACGATGGCCTTCAACTGCTTCTTGGTGCAGACGAACAGGACACCCTCGCCCTTGGCCACGACGCCCCGGAGCAGCTCCTGGGCCTTCTGGATCTGCCGCAGCGTCTTCTGCAGGTCGATGATGTAGATGCCGGAGCGTTCGGCGAAGATGAACCGACGCATTTTCGGGTTCCAGCGACGGGTCTGGTGGCCGAAATGCACACCGGCTTCGAGGAGGTCCTGAATCTGGGGCTGTGCCATGCGGGTACTGGTATCCTTCGGTTTGGGGTTACGCGTCCATCGCCTTCATCTCCCGGCCCGACCCGCGAGGGGCACCCAGAACAGGATCCGGCGATGTGCGAGATCGGACGGCCGCACGGCCGTCCACGGCGGCCGGCACCAGGCCGGCCGCGACAGCGACTACCGCTTCGAGAACTGGAACCGTTTCCGGGCGCCCGGCTGGCCGGGCTTCTTGCGCTCCACGGCGCGGGGATCGCGCGTCAGGAGGCCGGCCGCGCGCAGCTTGGCGCGGTGCTGCCCATCGGCTTCCACCAGCGCGCGGGCGATGCCCAGCCGCAGCGCACCGGCCTGGCCGGTCTGACCGCCGCCGTCCACGTGCGCCATGACGTCGAAGGCACCGAGCGTGTCCGTGGCCGTGAACGACTGCTGGATGTGCTGCACCAGCGACGGACGCGGGAAGTAGTCACCCAGCGTGCGGCCGTTGATGGCCCACTTGCCGGTGCCCGGCGTCAGGTAGACGCGCGCGACACTGGTCTTGCGACGACCCACCGCCTGCCACCGGAATTCGGGAACGCCGCTCATGCTTTCACCTTCTCGAAATTGACGGTAAAGGGCTCGGGCTGCTGCGCCGCGTGCGGGTGGGCCGCGTCGGCGTAGACCTTGAGCTTGCCGCGCAGGTGTTGCTTACTGAGCGACGTCTTGGGCAGCATGCCGAAGACCGCCTTCTCGATGACGCGATCGGGGTGCCTGGCCAGGAGGTCGCGCGCCGCCGTGTGGCTCTCGTGACCCATGTAGCCCGTATGCTTGAAGTAGGTCTTCTGATCCAGCTTGCGGCCGGTGAGCTTGACCTTGGCCGCGTTGATCACGACGACGAAGTCGCCGCCGTCCATGTGCGGCGTGTACGTCGGCTTGTGTTTGCCGCGGATGAGCTGCGCCACGGTGCTGGCGAGCCGGCCAAGCGGAACGCCTGCGGCGTCCACGACGAGCCAGTCGTGGGAAATGTCATCAGGCGTGGCGGAGAACGTTTTCATCGGTCAATCGGCCTTGAGGCTGCTGAAGCAATGGACGGCGCAACGAACGAAAGCATCAACGGACAGCACGAACGAACAAGCAACAGCCGCACACAGCACGCAGCCGGCAAATCCTCGAACCGGGGCATGCCCGGAACGGGCAAATCAAGACAGACCCATAACATACAGGGCAGTCACGGTTTGGGTCAAGGGCCCAGCTCGATCAGGACTTGGCCCTTCTCCACCGCCGCGCCGACCCCCACCCGGATCGCCACGATCGTCGCCGGTCCCGCGGCCTTGAGCTGATTCTCCATTTTCATCGCTTCGAGCACCACCAGTGGCGTGCCGGCGTCCACCAACTGGCCGGGCTCGACCTGCACCCGCACCACCAGCCCCGGCATCGGGGCCCGGAGCACCGCCGGCCTCGCCGTGCGGGCCGCATCGCCCGTCAGCGACCGGACATGCCGGGTCCGCTCGTCCACCACCTCCGCCTCGCGACGTTCCCCCGCGACCGTGACCGCCCACAGCCCCCGACCCGCGGGCTCCATCGGCAACGCGACCGACCGACCGCCGATGACGAGCTGCCTCAGCGGCGATCCCGGCACGGTCGAGAGCGTGGCCGCCACCACGGTGCCGGCGACGACGACCCGGTCCCCGTCCACCTCGATCTCCGTCTCGCGGCCACCCACGGTCACGAAGTACTTCATGCATGCTCCAGTACCGCCAGAGTTTCGACGTGCGCCGTCTGGGGAAACAGGTCGAATGCCCGGAGCCCGGCCAGATGGTAGCCCTTCAGGCGCCCGATGTCCCGCGCCAGCGTGGCGGCATCGCAGGAGATGTAGACGATCCGCGCCGGCCCGCGTTCGGCCAGCGCGGCGCTTACGCGGGCGTCCATGCCCACGCGCGGCGGATTGGTGATGACCGCTGCGGGGTCCGGCAGCTGGCCCAGCACGTCTTCCACCCGGCCGGTGTGCCGCACGACACGCGTCTCGGGCCGGCCGGTGCCGCGCCGCGCCGCGTGCGCCACCGCGCGAGCGTCAGACTCGACACTGTGCACCGTCGCACCCGCCGCCATCAGCAGATCGGCGGTCTCGCCCAGCCCGGCGTAGAGGTCCCAGACGAGCCGGCCGCCCACCCCGTCCATGGCGGCGACGGCAGCAGCGCGGACCCGGTCGCCCATGGCCGGGTGAATCTGCTCAAATACGGTGGCGGGAAACGCCTCACCGCTGCCGGCCACGGCACGCGCCGCGCCGGCCTCGGGCTGCCACCACAGCGTGGCACCGACTCCCGCTGCGTCCAGCGCCGCGTGAACCTCGCCCGCATGGTTCCAGAGCGTGCCGCCCCGGACCCGCGCGATCACATGCCGGTGCCCCGAGCGATCCAGCCGCAGCACCAGATGCTCCAGCCCCTCGGGCAGCAGATGCCGGAGCCGCGAAAGTACCGGCCAGAGCGCCATGAGATCGGGCGATGTGATGTGGCAGACACGGAGATCAAAGACGTCATCGGGCCGATCGACCGGGTGCAGGCCGATCCGGCGCCGATCCGCCGATGGGTGCAGCGTGAGCTTGGTGCGGTATCCCCACTGGTGCTCCGCCGGTTCGATCGGCGGATCGGCGACCTCCACATGGGCAAGCCGGCGAAGCGCGTCGCCGACGAAGCCCTGGCGCGCCGCGCGCTGCGCGTCGTCGCTCAGATGCTGCAGCTGACAGCCGCCGCAGTCGTCCGCGATATAGTGCGGGCAACGCGGCGTCACCCGATCGGGCCCCGGCTCCACCAGGCGCCCCATGCGCGCGCGGGCAAAGCGCCGGTGAGTCCGGAGCCGGCACGGCTGCACCAGGTCACCCGGCGCGGTGCGCGGCACGAACAGCGTCCGGCCATCGTCCAGGCGGCTCACGCCATCACCGCCGGCGGCGAGGCGGAGGATGCGGACGGCGTTCACCCGAGCGCATCGCGACGGGCGGCCAGCGCCCATGCGCTGGCGCCGCTCGCGTCGACCGCCACCGCCGGCCGCCGGGAACGGCGCGCCTCGTCCTCGGCGATGGCGGCGGCAACGGCGATGTGCAGCTCGAGGTCGGGGTCGACGGCGGCCGCCAGCAGGTCGGGACGCCGATCGAGAAACTGGATGTCCACCTCGCCGCGCTGATAGGCGGCATCCGCCATCAGCCGCGCGTGAAAGGCCTGGTTGGTCGACACGCCCACCAGCACCAGCTCGTCGAGCGCCCGGCGCATGCGGCCGATGGCCTGCGGGCGGTCCGGCGCCCAGACGATGAGCTTGGCGAGCATCGAGTCGTAGTAGAGCGTGATCTCGTTGCCCACTTCGATGCCGCTGTCCCAGCGAACGCCGGGACCCGCCGGCGGTCGCAGATAGTCGACCCGACCGGTCGTCGGCAGGAAGCCGTTGGCCGGATCCTCGCTGGTGATGCGGCATTCGATGGCCCAGCCGCGGGGACGCAACGGCGCCGACCCGACCGACATCGGCATCCCTCGCGCGATGCGCAGCTGCTCGCGCACGAGGTCCACACCGTAGACCAGCTCGGTGACCGGGTGCTCGACCTGGATGCGCGTATTCATCTCGAGGAAGTAGAACGAGCCGTCGGCCGAGAGGAGGAACTCGCAGGTGCCGGCCCCGCGATAGCCGACCGCCGCCGCCGCCGCGACCGCCGCCGCGCCCATCCGCTCCCGGCGCACGTCGGAGACCGCGACCGACGGCGCCTCCTCCACCAGCTTCTGGTGCCGCCGCTGGATGGAGCACTCGCGCTCGCCCAGGTGCACGGTGCGAGTCGCGTCAGCCAGCACCTGGATTTCCATGTGCCGGGGCTGCTCGATGAATTTCTCGAGGTAGACGGCGGCGTCGCCAAACGACTTCAGCGCCTCCGACGCCGCCGCGGCCAGTGCCTCCGCCAGCGCGCCCGGTTCGGGCACCACGCGCATCCCCTTGCCGCCACCGCCCGCCGCCGCCTTCACCATCACCGGGTAGCCGAGCTCGGCCGCCAACGTCCGCGCGAGCGCCGGGTCGGTCAGCGGCGCCACGGCGCCGGGCACGATCGGCACGCCGGCCTCCGCCAGGCGACGCCGCGCCTCGGTCTTGTCGCCCATGGCGCGGATGGCGGCCGCCGGCGGGCCGATCCACACGAGCCCCGCCCCCTCGACCGCCTCGGCGAAGGCGGCGCGCTCCGCCAGAAAGCCGTAGCCGGGATGGACGCCGTCGGCGCCGCTCCTCGCGGCCGCATCCAGCAGTCGGTCGATCGAGAGGTAGCTGGCGGACGGGGCCGCCTCGCCGATCAGCATGGCGTAGTCGGCCGCCCGGACGTGGGGTGCCGTGCGGTCCACGGCCGAGTAGACGGCCACCGCCTCGAGGCCCTCCTCGTGACAGGCGCGCACAATGCGAAGCGCGATCTCCCCCCGATTGGCGATGAGGACGCGCTTCATGGGCGGCGGAGGCGAACGGTATGGGCGGGAAGCGACTGCATCATGACCGGCGGGAACTGGTGCGGCTCAGGTCCCGCATGCTCGCGGTGTGATGCCCCCGAGCGGGAGCAGCAGACCACCGCAGAGAAGGTTGTTGTACTGCGCGGCGGCGGCGTACACCGCCAGCACGTCGCGCGTCCAGATGGTGCCGCCGAGGCGGATGGCCTCGAGGAGCTGCGCGACGGAGGGGACGTCGGACGGGGTCTGGAACACACCGACCACGCGCACCAGGCGGAGCGGCGTCGCGCGACCGGCCGGCGCCGCCGCCGTATCCGCGCCGGGCCCGATGCAGACGGGACGGTGCACCGCGGTCTCGGTGAGCGCCGGGCGGATCGCCAGCGAGGGATCCACGCCCAGCTCGCCCGCCATGCGCCGGCGGTAGATCGAGTCGGTCGAATAGAGATCGGGGCGGAGCGGCAGCACGTCGGGGCGGCGCCCGGTCTCGAGCGAGGCGTACCAGACTGCCACCGTCTCGAGCTGCCCGCCGGTCAGCAGCACGCCGTTCGCGGGACACGAGCCGAGGAGATTGGCTCCGAGCTCGACGATGTAGTCGGGGAGCGGCGCGGAAATGGCTCGTGGCCGGCGTTCACGCGCGGCGGCCCAGCCGGAGTCCTCGACAAAGAGGAGCGCCCGGTCCATTTCCTCGATGGTGCGGAACACGGCGGCGGAATCCACCAGGAGCCGGGTGGCCTGATCCAGCGCCACGACGGCGAGACTCAGGTAGAGCTCGCCGTCCGGATCGCCACGATGGCCCCGTGCGTGCCAGTCCCGCGCATCGAGGATGTAGAACCGGCCCAGCTGGAACCACGCCTTGCCGTCATCCTGGGCCGTGGCCAGATAGTGGCCCAGCATGTCGGTGGCCACCTTCCGCTCGCCGGCACGCTCCAGCGCGGCCGCGCGCGGCGCCATGTTGGGATCGATCGCGGCCTGCGCCCTGAGCGGTGCCGCCAGCACGGCGGCAGCCATCGTGAGCGCAGCCGCGGCGCGGAAGGGAATGGCGTGCATGACCTCCCAAGATGCCAAATTCATTGGCGATACGCCAGTGCGCGCCGTCAGAGGGGCATGTTCCCGTGCTTGCGCGGGGGGTTCCGGTCCCGCTTCCCGGCCAGCGTCCGCAGGGCGTCAATGAGCCGGGGCCGGGTGTCGCGGGGATCGATCACGTCGTCCACGTAACCGCGGGCTGCGGCCGCATAGGGATTGGCGAACTTGGCGGTGTACTCGTCACTGAGCTGCGCGGTGGCCGCCGCCGGATCGTCGGCCCTGGCGATCTCGTCCTTGAACAGAATTTCCACCGCGCCCTTGGGCCCCATGACGGCGATCTCGGCCGTGGGCCACGCGAGATTGAGGTCGCCGCGGATGTGCTTGGAGCTCATCACGTCGTATGCGCCGCCGTAGGCCTTCCGGGTAATCACCGTCAGCTTGGGCACGGTCGCCTCACAGTACGCGTAGAGCAGCTTGGCCCCGTGGCGGATGATGCCGCCGTGCTCCTGGGCCACCCCGGGCAGAAACCCGGGCACGTCGACAAAGGTGACGACCGGCACATTGAAGCAGTCACAGAACCGGATGAACCGCGCCGCCTTGCCGGACGCGCTGATGTCCAGCACGCCCGCCAGCACCGCCGGCTGATTGGCCACGATCCCCACCGGGCGGCCGCCCAGCCGGGCGAACCCGCAGATGATGTTATCGGCGTAGCCCGCGTGCACTTCCAGAAACGCGCCGTCGTCAATGACGCGGCGGATCACGTCGTGCATGTCGTACGGGGTGCTGGGACTTGCGGGGATCAGGTCGAGGAGCGCCTCGTCGCGGCGGTCGTCTGCGTCGTCGGTCGGCCGGATTGGCGGTGCGTCCACGTTGTTGCCCGGCAGGAAGCCGAGCAGCTCCCGAATCGCCTGGATGCAGGCGGGCTCGGAGTCGTGGGTAAAGTGCGACACGCCCGAGACACCGCCGTGCACATCGGCGCCGCCGAGCTGCTCGAAGCTCACCTCTTCATGGGTCACCGTCTTCACGACACTGGGGCCGGTCACGAACATGTAGCTCACGCCGCGGACCATGAACGTGAAATCAGTGATCGCCGGGCTGTAGACGGCGCCGCCGGCGCAGGGACCGAGCACGGCGGAGAGCTGGGGGACGACGCCCGACGCAAGGGTGTTGCGGAGGAAGATATCGGCGTAGCCGCCCAGGGAGACGACGCCCTCCTGGATCCGGGCGCCGCCGGAATCGTTCAGCCCCACGATGGGGGCACCGTTCCGCACGGCGAGGTCCATCACCTTGCAGATCTTCTCGGCGTGGGCCTCGGAGAGCGATCCACCGAACACGGTGAAGTCCTGGGAAAACACGTACACCAGACGGCCGTTCACCCGGCCGTACCCGGTGACGACGCCGTCGCCGGGGTAGATCTGCTCGGCCAGCCCGAACGCGGTGGCGCGATGAGTGACGAACCGGTCGAACTCGACGAAGCTGCCCTCGTCGAGCAGGAGGTCGAGGCGTTCGCGGGCGGTGAGCTTGCCCTTCCTGTGCTGCTGCGCCACGCGGGCGGCGCCCCCGCCCTGCTCGGCGAGCGCCTGGCGGTGGCGGAGGTCTTCGAGGAGCTGTCGGGGATCAGGCATGGCGCGGAATATACATGCGGCGACGGGGGGAAACGACGAAGCGCCCCGGGAATCCCGGGGCGCTTCTGTCAACGGAGCCGGCAGGGCTCAGCCTTCGGTGGCCGCGGCCTCGGACTCGTCGTAGACCGGCTTGACCGGCGGAATGATCGGCTCGTCCGGATAGCCGATGACCGCCAGCACGATCCGGTGATGGATCGGGTCCACCTCGAGCACCTTGAGGTCGAGCGGCTGGCCTTCCTTCACCGCATCACCGGGGTTCTCGATGTTGGCGACGCCGAGCTGCGACATGGGGACGAAGCCCTCGATGTCGTTCCCCAGGTCCACCACGACGCCCTTGTCCATCAGGCGCACGGCCCGGCCCCGGAGCTCCATGCCGATCGGAAAGGTCTCGCCGATCTTGAGCCACGGGTCTTCCTCGGCCTGCTTGAGACCGAGACTGATGCGCTTGTTGTCGGCGTCGATGTTGAGGATGATCACGTCCACCGTGTCGCCCTTTTTCACGACTTCCGACGGATGCTGCACCCGCTTGGTCCACGACATGTCGGAGATGTGGATCAACCCGTCAATGCCCGGCTCGATCTCGACGAAGGCGCCGAAGCTGGTCAGGTTCCGCACCTTGCCGGTGATGCGGGTGTTGACCGGATACTTGAGCGGGAGCACCATCCACGGGTCCTGTTCGGTCTGCTTCATGCCGAGCGAGATCTTCTCCTCGCTCTCGTCCACCTTGAGCACGACGGCCTCGATGGTTTCGCCGATGCTGACGATCTTGGACGGGTGGCGCACGTTGCGGGTCCAGCTCATCTCGGAGATGTGGACCAAGCCCTCGATCCCCGGCTCCAGCTCGACGAACGCGCCGTAGTTGGTGATCGAGACCACCTTGCCCTGGACCCGGGTGCCGACCGGGTACTTGGCCGCGACGTTCTGCCAGGGATAGCTCTGGAGTTGCTTCATGCCGAGGCTGATGCGCTCACGCTGCCAGTCGATGTCCAGGATCTTGACCTCCACCTCCTGGCCGATCGCCACCATCTCGGTGGGATGGGAGACGCGGCCGTACGACATGTCGGTGATGTGCAGCAGGCCGTCCACACCGCCGAGGTCGATGAACGCACCGAAGTCGGTGATGTTCTTGACGACACCCTTCCGCACCTGGCCGACGGCGAGCTCCTTCATCAGGTGTTCGCGCTTGTGGGCCCGCTCGTTCTCCAGGATCACGCGGCGGCTGACGACGATGTTGCGGCGCCGCTTGTTGAGCTTGATGATCTTGAACTCGTAGGTCTGGCCCAGCAGCTCGTCGATGTTGGGCACCCGGCGGAGCGCGATCTGGCTGCCCGGCAGGAACGCGTCGACGCCCATCAGGTTCACCACCACGCCACCCTTGATCTTCTTGGTCAGCGTCCCCTCGACCGGCTCGTCGCTCTCGTGCGCGACGCGGATCTTTTCCCAGACCCGCATGAAGTCGGCCTTCTTCTTCGACAGGACGACCGCGCCCTCCTGGTCCTCGAGGTGCTCGAGGAAGACCTCGACCTCATCCCCCTCCTTCAGCGACTGCGGATCCTTGAACTCGTCCAGCGGGACGGAGCCCTCGGACTTGAAGCCGACGTCGAGAATGACGGCATTATCGGTGACGCGAAGGACCTTGGACTTGACGATCTCGCCTTCGACGATCGAGGCCATGGTGCCCTCGTACATCGAAAGCATCTGATCGTAGTCTTCGTCGGAATAGTCTTCGTCGTACAGGTCCTGACGGACCCGGAGGCCGGTCGGGGAGGTGAACTTTTCGGTCGTGGGATCGAGTTGATCGAGCATGAGGGGGCCTGACATCCTTTGTCGTGCCGCGCCGGCGGGGCCGCGGGAAAAAGAGTGAGCGCTGCGGCGTCCATCGGGACCGCCACCGGGGCGCCGGATGGCGCGCGCGTCCCCCGACCGGCCGAAGTGCCAGGCGGGGAACCTGTAAGCATAGCGCTGGGAACGATCTACGGCAAGTCCCGGCGGCCGAGGCAGGCCCGCGCGAGCATCAGGATCCGGGCCACCTGCTCGGCAAAGCCCAACCGGGTGGTGTCCAGGTCCACCGCGTCATCGGCCCGGCGGAGCGGCGCCACGTCGCGGGAGGAATCAGCGGCGTCGCGGGCGCTGAGTGCCGCCGCCTCGCGAGCGAGCTCCGCCGCGTCCACCACGTGCCCCCGCTGGCTGATGCGCCGGCCGGCCCGGGCCTCAGCGGTGGCGGTGAGAAAGATCTTGAGGTCGGCCTCGGGAAAGACCACGGTGCCGATGTCCCGGCCGTCCACCACGACGTCGCGCCCCTCGCGCACCAGCGCCCGCAGCCGGCTGTTGACCCATTCGCGGACCGCGGGCAGCGCCGACACCGCCGAGACGTGGCGCGTCACCTCGGCGCCGCGGATCGCATCGTCCACCGGCTCGCCTTCGAGATAGGCGGAGAATCCGGTACCGTCGGGAAAGAGCGCCAGGCCGCGTTCCTCGGTGGCGCGGAGCATCGTCTCCGCATCGAGCAACTCCGCCGGGGGTCCCTGCTGGCCCAGGCGATCGAGTTCGCGCAGTCCCACCAGCGTCACGCCCCGATAGAGCGCGCCGGAATCGAGATGGGCAAACCCGAGTGCCGCGGCCACGGCCGCGGCGGTACTCGACTTGCCCGATGCCGCCGGCCCGTCGATCGCAATGACGGCTCCGCTCATCGCCGGCCTCCGATCTGGCGCAGCAGCGCGTCGAACCCCGGGAAGCTCACGTCGGCGCAGCGGCGGTCGTCCACGGTGACGCGCGCGCCGCGCACCGTCCCGAGCACGGCGAACGCCATGGCCAGCCGGTGATCGCCAGCGGTGCGCACGCGCCCGCGCGGGGGCGCCGCGCCGCCCTCCACGTGGAGCGTGTTGCCGCTCGCCTCCGCCCGGGCGCCGACGGCGCGCAGATTCTCCGCGATCAGCGCCAGGCGGTCACTCTCCTTCACCCGGAGCTCGCCCACCTCGTGGAAGACGCTGACCCCTTCCGCGCGCGAGGCGAGCACCGCCAGGAGCGGAATCTCGTCGATGAGCCCCGGAATCTCCGCGGCGGCGACGTCGGCCCCCCGAAGCGGCGTCGGCGCCACGATGACGTCCGCCACCGGCTCGGCCAGCTCGGAGCCGCCGGCAACGATCTCCAGCGTGGCGCCCATCCGTCGGAGCACCGCGAGCGAGCCGGTGCGGGTGGGATTGACGCCGACACCGCTCAGCCGGAGCTCGCCGCCTTCGGCCAGGAGCGCGGCACCGATGAGGAACGCGGCCGAGGAGATGTCGCCCGGCACCTGGAGATCGAACGGCGCGATCCGTCCCGCCGGCTCGAACTCGAGCCAGCCGTCCCGGAGCCCGATGGGAAAGCCGAAGGCGCCGAGCAGCCGCTCGGTGTGGTCGCGCGACTGGCCGGTGGGCTCCCGCAGGGCAACGGCCACGCCACCGGCCAGGCCCGCCAGGAGGAGCGCGCTCTTGATCTGGGCGCTGGAGACCGGCATGTCGTAGCGAATGGGACGGAGCGGCCCGCCGCGCACCTCGAGCGGCAGGCCATCGCCGTCCATGGCGAACCGCGCACCCATGAGCGTCAGCGGATCGGTGACCCGGCGCATCGGCCGGCGGCGCAGCGATCGATCGCCGCTGAGCGTGGCGCGGAACCGATGGGCCGCGAGCAGACCAGTGAGCAGGCGGGCGGTCGTGCCCGAGTTGCCGCAATCGAGTGTCCGCGCGGGGCGGCGGAGGCGGCCACACCCATCGACGGCGATCACGGCGCCGTCGCGCAGCCGGCTGATGGCGGCGCCGAGCTGCCGGAGCACGCGCGCGCTGGAGCGTGCGTCAAGGGAGGTCAGGGCGCCGCCGATGTGGCTCCGGCCGCGGGCCATCGCAGCCAGCAGCAACGCGCGATGGGTGATGCTCTTGTCCCCCGGGACGCGCACGGTGCCGCTCACGCGCATCGGTGGCGGGGTTGGGGCTGGAGCATGGGACGACCGGCCTTGGCAGCGGGGAACGCGCCGCGAGTTGCCCGCGGCGCGGCTCTATCGTACTTATACAGGGACTGAATCTCAACGCCGCCCACGACCGCGAGCGCCAATGGCGAAGATCCTGATCGTGGAGGACAGCCCCGACAACATGAAGCTGTTCCGCACGATCCTGTCCCTGATGGGCCATGACGTCATCGCGCTCAGCGGCGGCGAGGGGCTGCTCGCGGCGGTCGAACGCGAGCAGCCCGCGCTGGTCCTCATGGACATTCAGCTCCCGGGGCGCGACGGGTTTGCCCTGCTGGAGGAGCTGCGCACCTTGTCGGCCACGCGCGTGCGGGTCGTGGCGCTGACCGCGCATGCGATGGCGGGTGACCGCGAGCGCGCGACGCAGGCCGGCTTCGACGGGTACATCACCAAGCCGATCGATATCCGAGACTTCCCCGATCAGATCCGCCGAGCACTGGCGGGCGAGAGCGTCACCGCATGAGCAATCCCGTGCCGCCGACACCCGAGAAGCGTGCGCTCATCGACGCGTACGATCAGGCGCTCAAGTCGGCCGCCGAGCGGCGGGCGGAGGAGGCCGCCATCCGGCCGCACCGGCGAGTGCGTCCGTTTGCGTGGCTGCTGCTGGCCCTGGCGGTCGTCGTCATCGGCGCCATCGCGGTGGTTCAGCCGCCGTGGGTCCCGTGGGCCGACCGGTTCGACGCCAAGCCCGAGGTGGAGGATGCCAGTCTCCGGCTTGCCATCGGTCTCGAGGCACAGCGCATCGTGCGGTTCCGCCGGGTGCACGGCGCGCTGCCGGAGCGGATCGAGGAAACCGGCGTGCCGATCCCCGGCATCGAGTACGTCAAGAACGGTGACAGCTATCTGCTGCGCGGTACGCACGGGGCGGCGGCGCTGACCTACCGCTCCACCGACTCGCTGCGCGCCTTCGTGGGACATAGCTACGACGTCCTGCTCCGGAGGGGCAAGTGAGCAGTCGCCGCGGATTCACGTTCATCGAGATCCTCATCGTGATGATCGTGATCGGGATCCTGGCGGGGCTCGCCACGCTGCGCTACATCGACCTGCGGAACCGCGCCGTGGCGTCGGGCGTCGCGACCGAGCTGAATGGCATCCGGCTGGCCGCGTACAACTACTGGGCGGATCACGAGTCGTGGCCGCCGGAAACGGGCCCCGGCGTCGTGCCGCCCGGCCTGGCCACCTATCTGCGCCAGGGCTTCACGTTCAACCGCCCGCAGTTCACGCTGGACTGGGAGAATTTCATGGCCGCGGACGGCTCGCCCAGCGCCGGCAACGGCGTCATGCAGCTTGGCGTGACCGCGACGTCGGCCGATCCGAGCCTGATGTCCGCCCTCGCGGCGAGTGCCGCCGGCGGGGCGCCCTACTTCGTGATCGGCAACACTCTCACCTACATCATCGTCGGGCCCAACGAAGGGATCTGACGGTTGAGGCGGTGCGCCAGATACCAGCGCACGGTCTCCCGCAGGCCCTCGTCAAAGCGCCGCTGTGGCGCCCAGCCGAGCGCGCGCGTTGACGCGGCGTCCAGCGCATAGCGCCGATCGTGGCCCGGGCGGTCGGCGACAAAGCGGACGAGTTCCCGCCGCAAGCCAAGCGATGGATCGGGACGCAGTTCATCGAGCAGATCGCAGATCATGTGCACCACGTCGAGATTTGTCCGCTCCTCCCCTGCTCCGATCAGATAGCGGCCGCCGGGCACGCCTCGGTCTGCGATACAGCGGAGCGCGGCGACGTGATCATCCACATGGATCCAGTCGCGTACATGACGGCCATCTCCGTAGACCGGCAGCGGCCGACCCGCCGCGGCGTGATGGATCATCAGGGGGATCAATTTCTCGGGGAGCTGCCACGGGCCGTAGTTGTTGGTGGAATGGGTGACGATGACCGGGAGACCGTAGGTGCGATGCCAGGCGCGCACGAGGTGGTCGCTGCCGGCCTTGCTTGCCGCATAGGGGGAGTTGGGTGCGTAGGGTGAGTGCTCGATGAAGCGGCCGCCGGTGTCCAGCGAGCCGAACACTTCGTCGGTCGAGGCGTGGACAAGCCGGAACGCCTCGCGCTCCGCCGACGCCAGCGCCGTCCAGTAGATTTGGGACTCTTCCAGCAGCCGGAAGGTGCCGACGACGTTGGTCATCACGAAATCGGCCGGCGCGTCGATCGACCGATCCACGTGTGATTCCGCCGCCAGATGGAAGATGGTCGCCGGTCGATGGCGCGCGAGGATCTGGCGCAGCGCCGGCCCATCGCAGACATCGGCACGCTCGAACTGGTACCGGGGGTCCCCAGCGACCGACGCCACGGCATCCGGGTTCCCGGCGTAGGTCAGCTTGTCGACATTGATGACGCGCGACGCGCCCGCCGCCACGAGGGCACGCACCAGGGCAGACCCGATGAAGCCAGCGCCGCCGGTGACGAGCACGGCAGAAGGCGGGGTCGATGCGGGCGGAGATGACGGCGATTCCATAGTACCCGGGGCGGGACTCGAACCCGCACGAGCCGAAGCTCAAGGGATTTTAAGTCCCTTGCGTCTACCGATTTCGCCACCCGGGTCTGACCAGCGCAACACCTCGCCTCACCACTCCGTGGCCTCCCGCCGGACGCCGGCCGACGCCGCGGTGGACCAGGCCACCGGCCGGCGCCCGTAGGCGCCCGCAAACTCGTCCGACACCCGCCGGAGAATCTCGCGCTCCCGTGCCGGGCTCGCCAGCATCAGGACCGCCCCGCCCCACCCGGCACCGGTGAGCCGCGCACCGAGCGCCCCGTGGCGCGCTGCCGACGCGACCAGCAAGTCCGCCTCGGCACAGCTCGATTCGTAGTCGCACCGCAGCGACTCGTGCCCCTCGAACAGCGTCCGACCGAGCGCCGGCAGGTCGCCGGCTTCAAGCGCCGCAACTGCGGTGCGGACGCGGGCGGCTTCGGTGACAATGTGCCGCACCCGGCGTCCCAGCACATCCGGCAGAAGTGCCACGGCCGCGGGAAGATCGGAAAGCGGCAAATGGGCCAGAGCATCAAGAGCCGGCCACCGGCCGTGGAGCTCGAGCAGCGCCGCCTCACACTCGGCATGCCGCTGATTGAGCTGACCCGCGGTCAACCGGTGTACGACGCCGGTTTCAATGACCCAAATCCGGTGGGCCATCGGCACCGGCCGGGTGATTCCGGTGTCCGTCTCGACGAGCAGCGCCGTCCCGCGCCGTGCCAGCACGGCGATCGTCTGGTCCATCCGCCCGCCCCGAACACCCACCTGCTCGTGCTCCGCGAGCGACGCGACATCAATCAGCCGCGCGGCGCTGAGCCGGCGCCCCGCCAGGGCGCTCAGTGCCTTGGCGGCCGCGACCGTGAGTGCGGCGGAGGACGAGAGTCCGGCACCGACGGGAACAGTCGAGGCCACCGCGACGCGCGCACCGCGCGGCGCCGAGCGAAGCCGGCGCAGCTCGCGGATCACCCCGACGATGTAGTCGGTCCACGCGTGCGCCATGGGTGCGTCGGGATCCACCCGATGCACGATGCCGTCGATCGCCGACACCAGCTCCCAGGCCGGTGCCTCGCCGACCACGACGGTGGTGCGGCGCGAAATCGCCAGCGGCAGTACGGGGCCACCGTTGTAGTCGGTATGCTCGCCAATGAGATTGACCCGGCCCGGCGCGGACGCGGCCAGTTCGGCGTGGGCGTCAAACGCGCGCTGGAACAGCTCGGCGGCGACGCGGGGCGCGCCGGAAACTAGTGCCGCCCGGCGCGGCTGCCGCCCAGCAGCGCCTGCGCATGACGCCGAGCCGCCTCGCCCTCCGCATCACCCAGCATGCGGGCGAGCTCGAGGACGCGGTCCTCGCCGTGGATCACGGTGACATCACTGGTCGCGATGCCGCCGCGCGCTTCCTTGGACACCACCAGATGCTGCTCGGCGCGGGCCGCGATCTGCGGGAGGTGGGTGATGACGAGCACCTGGTGCCACTCGGCGACCTCAGCCAGCGCCGCACCCACCTGTGCCCCGACCTCGCCGCCGATCCCCTGGTCCACCTCATCGAAGACCAGCGTGGCAACGGCATCGTGCCGGGCGAGGACCACCTTGAGCGCCAGCATGAGCCGGGAGAGCTCGCCGCCCGATGCGGCGCGAGCCAGCGGCCGCGCATCGAGCCCCACGTTGAGTTGCACGGTGAACACGACCGACTCTGCACCCGTCGCACCGGGCGCCGCCAGCGGCGCCAGCACGACCGCCAGCTTGCCGCCCGGCAGTCCCAGCCGCGGCAGCAGCCGGTTGACCGCGCGCCCCAGCCGGTCGCCCGCGGCACGTCGCCGAGCAGTCAAAGCGGTGCATGCATCCACCAGCGCGCGCTCGCCCGCGGCGCGTCGGGCAGCCAGCGTCCTGAGGTCCAGCGCGGCCGTGTCCAGCAGCTCCAGCTCGGCCGCCGCGTCGCGGCGGGTGTGGAGCACGTCCCCGATCGATGGGCCGTGCTTCTGCATCAGCCGGAACAGGAGGTCGCGGCGCGCTTCGACCTGGGCCAGCCGCGCCGGGTCTTCCTGCACGCGACCAGCGTAGTCGGCGGCGGCGCGCGCCAGCTCGCTGAGGTTGACATAGGCCGTGTCGAGGAGCTCGCGCCACGGCTGGGCTTCCGGCTCGAGCCGCTCCAGCGCCGTGAGCGCGCGATCAGCGGCCGCCACCGCGGCCAGCGCAT
>JBBSCB010000006.1:0-129376 GCA_038250675.1 Gemmatimonadales bacterium | reverse complement strand
GGGAGCCGCGCCGACCGGCGCCTCGTCCTTCCACTGCACGAAGAACTGCTCCGGCGTGCCGGTGGTGCCGTAGCGCAGCCCCTGGGAGTCGCTGCCCGCCAGTAATAGCTGCACTGTGCTGAAGAAGCCCTTGTTGAAGATGGCTTCCTGATTGGTGATGAGCTGACGCACACCATCGGCCAGCTCCACCGAGCTCCGCTTGAACTCCATCACCGCGATGGCGAGGCCGTTGAGATAGAGAACGATGTCCGGCCGGCGCTGGTAGCCGCCCTTCAGCGTGACCTCCTCGGCCAGCGCGAAGTCGTTCTTCTCCGGGTGCTCCCAATCGATCAAGTGCACCGTCTCGTGCGCCTTGCCCGCGGCGATCTGCACCGGCACGCCGTAGCGCAGCAGCTGGTAGGTGCGCAGGTTCGCCTGGTAGAGCGTGATGCCTGTCGAATCGGCGGCGGTATCGAGCTTCTGCAGGGCGGCGGAGATGTGGGCGGCGGAATAGCCGCGGGCCGTCAGGTTGCCGCGTAGGAGCTCTGGCTCGACGGCGCGGTTGTCCTCCCGCGCCTTCCATTCGCCGAGGTAGCGGTAGCCGAGGCTGTCGGGACGCGCCGGATCGGTGAACAGGGCGACGACGCGGTTCTGTGTCTTGCGCTCGGAGCGGGGCTGCTCAGGCATGGGCGCCTTCCCCGAGCACTTCCGCCTGGACGTAGCGTGAGAACGACTTTGCATCCGTGAAGCACCGGAAACCCGCCTCGCCAGCGAGCTTGATGGTTCCCGCGTCCTCGTTGAGCAGGACCGTGACCGGGTGACTCAATTCTTCCTGCAATCCGTTTGGCCAGGCCAGATCGAACACGGCCCGCTGCTCACCGGACTGCGGGTCGGCAAAGTCGTAGGAGACGACGCCCCGCGGCAGTCCCTGCGATTCCACCCAGTCGTTCAGCTCCTGGATCTCGGTCTCCTCCTCTTCGCTGATGATCCCGCCTCCGACCGAGACCGCGGTCGGCGCCGCGGAAGCCGGCCCAGCCAGCCAGCGGTTGTCGCCGTGCAGGAGTTCCTCCATGCGGCGGTTGAGTTCGGCGGACAGCAGCACCTTGCGCGCTTCAAGAAAATCGCGGAAGCGCTCGATCTTCCAGAGCGTTTCGTCCGTGGGAATCCATTGCGATGCGAGAGTCCCGGAATGCGCCGCCTCCACCTCTGGGAAGTACTCCTCCGGCAGCCGGTCGGTAATGTCGAGGTTCGTGTCTTTGGTGAGGAAGCAGAAGTTGGCGAGCGCGTTCACCTCGGGACGCGGGTGCTTGCGCTTGTAGAGCTGGGCCTTGGGGAAGATGTGGTGCACTTCCAGACGACTCATCTTGCCGAGCAGGCTCGCCTTTAGCGGCAGTCCGGTGCCCCAGTCGCGCGCCGTGCCCATGCGCGTTAGCAGATAGAGGACGGGATAGAACCGCGCGCCCAGGCTCCATCCCGTGAAGTGTCCAGGCTCGGCGCGCAGGCCACCGTGCCAGAGGCGCAGTCGTTCGAGCAGCCTTTCCAGGCCGTCGCCATTGCCATCGAGCGCCGCGAGGTCCTGGTCGATGAACGACTCCGTGGATCCAGAAAAGCGACCCCACATCGCCGCCTGCACGAACCAGAAGAGCAGCTTGTCGCGCTCCTTCTCGCCCATCGGTCCCGCCTTGGCCTGTTGCCGCTGGTCGAGGTATCGCGCCATCACTGGCACGCCGAACCGGCCGAAGAACACCCGGTCATGGTCCAGCCCAAGCCGCCCGGCGATCAAGTTCAGGCTGGTGTCGATGTGCTTGGTGGCCCGCGCGAGCGCATCCTGCACCTCCTCCGCGCTCTTTTCATGGAGATGCTGGAACTTGGCCTCGCCCGTCAGCACCGTGTTCACGGAGCGCAGCAGCCAGTCGAGGTTGAAGTGGAAGTCCGACTTCGCCCACTCCTTGAGCTTGGCCTTCATGGCCTCGCGACCTTCGGGCCACTCAGCGCAGATCTTTGCCAACGCCAGGTCGCCCTTCGAGAGCTTGGTGCCGCCGCTGTTGACCCGGTTGAAGATGTCCACCACCACGTCGAGCGACTTGTCGGCTCCTGTGACCTCCTCAATGTGGAGGTCCACGTCGGTGATGGACAGGAGACGGCTCAGGCGTCCCACGTACTCGCCCACCTTCGGCGCGAGCTCGGGTTGCGCGGTGAGACGCGTGACGAACTCGCCCAGCCCCGCGGCGCCCTTGCCCATCAGCTCCGTCACATCGATCCAGAGCGGGTCTTCTTTCATCTTCACCGGCTGGTAGAACTGGAAGCTCTCGCCTTCGAGGTGGAAGCGCAGCCCCGTGAACGCCTGGGCGTTGCCGTCGAAGAACCTGGGCGACTTACCGCGCACCACGCCGTAGAGCGACGTCATGCGCTGCTGGCCGTCGAGCAGCAGTTTCACGACGCCCGCCGCGAGCGCGCCGTCGCCCCGATGGGTCGCCGTCTTCGACTCCGTCGCCCAGACGAGCAGGCCGCCGACCGGATGGCGGCGGTACAGCGAGTCGAAGAGCCCGCGCACCTGCTCGCGGTTCCAGACGTAGCCCCGCTGGAACTCGGGGAGCGCCATGTGTCCGCTGTCGATGTGGTCGAGGATCGTGGAGATCTTCATTTGAGGCGCGTCCTTCCCGTGAGCAGCTCCTGCATCATCGCCTGCTTGAGATCGCGGGTCTTGTCGCGGCGGGCTTCGAGCGCGGCGAGTTCGGCGTCCATGTCGGAGAGGGCGACGGCGATGGCGGTTTGCTCCGTAGGCTCCACGGGGATGTTCAGGTTGAACGCCGCGAGCGCTGTCTTCTGAACATTGGGCAATCCGGATCCCACGCGAAGACCCATGATGGCCGCCTGCTGGCCCTTCAGCGCGTGGTAGAGAAATCGGTTGTCCGTGTTCCTCGGCACAACGGCATAGCAATGTCCGCCGCGCCAAAATGGCTGCGATACGAACTGGACGTAGCCGCATGAGTTCCCGCCTTCACTGATGGCAATCGTGTCGGCAGGAGTATTCGCCTTGTCTGCGTAGCTGGACGCGGAGATGCCGCCGTTGAAGTGCGGGAACTGTCCCTCTTCGTTGGTTTCGCTGCTGTGAAGTTGCGTGCCCTTCGACACGGAAGCGATTTCGGTCACCGCCTTCACTTCCCACGCGCCGTGGAAGTCGGGGAGGCGGATCTGGCCGGACAGCAGCTGCTGCATGGCGGCCTGTTTGAGGTCGCGCTTCTTGGCGATGAGCCGATCCAGCCCGCCCAGCAGCGCATCCACATCGCTCAACGCCGCCGCGATGGCGCGTTGTTCGGGAAGAGGTGGGAGCGGAATGGGGAGTTGGGAATACTCGTTGCCGTTGATGCCCGGCTGTCCACTGCGCATCGACATTAAGCGCACCCATCGCCAGTAGTTGCCTGTCGTTACGTATGCAGCGGCGAAGGCAGGGTGCAATTTCCTCACATCGGGCCGCACCCGGATGAGAAAGCCTGCAAATACCAGTGGCCCATCGTTCGGGTTGTATCGGTAGGACTTACCAACGCTTGCTCCCGTCCTTGCAAAAACAATATCGCCGTCGCTCAGATTGTAATTGCCGGACAGTTCTGACTTTACTGACACGAGTGTGTCCGGCGAGAAACGACCATCCTCGCTGATGTCTGTGATGCGAATATAGACGGGCAGTTTGTCGGAGAATGGGACAGCAGCAGCGTTGATTCCGTAGCTGGGGCGACTATCTAGACATTCGCCAAGCGGCGAGACATTCCAGCTCTCCGGGATAATCCCCACCTCGGTCTGCTTGTAGCCGGGCCTCACTTCCATACCGCCCCCAACTTCTTCAGGTGCTCCTCTACCCCGGCGGTGAGCGTCTCCACTTCCTCGGTGAGCTTCGGCAGCGGCGTGGCGTAGCGCGCGGCCAACTCGCGGATGCGGCCGGTGAGGGTCTGCGACACGCGATCCAGCTCGCCCTGCACGGCCGCAGACACACGCGCCATCCACTTGTCGCCCACCACCAGCGTCTTGATCTCCGCTTCGGTGAGCTTGGGGTACTTCTCGTAGGCCAGCGTGTCGAGGGCGGCGTCCTGCGCATTCACCTCGCGCTTCAACGCCGCTTCGCGTTCCGCGAGATCCAGCCAGCGCTCGAGCACCTCGGCTTCGTCCTTCGCTTCCTTGTCGCCCTTGATCTGTTTCAGGCGGGCATTGATCTCGGCCTTGGCGATCTTCTCGAGGGCGCCGAGAACGCTCTCGTCGCCACCGTGCTCCTCCTCAAGCTCCGCGAGGCTTGCGGTGGCGGCTTCGAGTTCGGCCTGCTCCGCGTCGAGGGCGCCCTGCTCCCTGGCGAAGTAGCTCGCAACGATGAGCGCCTTGGGGATCAGGTCGCAGGTCCAGCCCTTGTCCTTCTGCCGGCCCTTCTTGTCCGTCTCGACGATACGGGTCGGCCTGGCCACCCAGCCGTCTGCGGCGATGAGATACGCGTCGTCCTGCATCGTCTCGGCCCAGTAGTCCATCAGATGCTGGTAGATGTCGTAGGCATCGAGCAGCGGCGCCTGCCGGAACGCGGCCAGAAGATCCTCGCCGATAGTCTCGATCAGGGCCTTAGGGTGACCGTCCTTGGCGAAGCCGGTGAGGCGCGGTGTCGTGACCTTGCGCCAGTCGGCGAAGATCCTCATCGCCTGCTGCTGGAACGCGGCGAACTCGGCGTGGCCCAAGATGGCGGGCTTCACCTCGGTGATGGAAAGACGCAACGCGCAGTAGCCCGGCCGCACCACGGGCTTTTCCGCCGACATGTGCACGCGCGGGAGGAACAGGCCGATTGGGACGAGCTTGCGCCGCTGATCGCAGTGACTGACATGCAGGATGCCATCTCGCACGTAATAGATAGCGTCTTGCTCGAACTGCACACCCAAGCCGCAAACGTCCTCAAACGGCAGGGAAACGGCCCAGCCTGGTTCGGCGTGCATGTTAGTGGGCGAGAAACCGGTTAAACGCCGGACCTCCCGTGTCTTTTCGCGCAGCAATGATTCGAGAGCGGCGTCCGCTTCGCGATTCTGTTGGTCGGTCCACTTTTCGCCAGTGGTCGCATGGGCCGTGATGATGCCAAACTCCGCCGGCCATTCTGCGAAGTAACTCTGAGTCCAGAAGAGCGTTTCGCCGTAGGCAACGTGCATGTCCTTCGGCAATGCCGGAGAGTCACTTGAAACCTGAGCGAACAACGTGGTGCGCACTCCGGGAAGCACCTTCCAGTACGCGCCGAGCGCATCGAGATCCCGTTCCGGGATGCCGCCGCGCAGGTGGCCGTCGATGTCCTGCAGGTCGTCGGGAGAGGTCGAGTCGATGTAGCGCGGCAGGTTGAGATTGAAGTCGTTCTTCGGGTCGGCGATCTCGGCGAGCGGCACCAGGCGAGCGTAGCGCGGAACGTCGGCCTGCCGGGTGAAGGTGTCGACGATCCTGTGGATATCCTGCTCGCGCAGCCGGTTCTTCGGGCCTTCCTTCCGGAACCCCTTGGAGGCGTCGATCATGAACACGCCTTTGCGGCCGGCGGCGTTCTCCTTGTCGAGGACCACGATGCAGGCAGGGATGCCGGTGCCGTAAAACAGGTTGGTGGGCAGGCCGATGATGCCCTTGAGGTAGCCGGAGCGGACGAGCTGCTGGCGGATCGTAGCCTCGGCACCACCGCGGAAGAGCACGCCGTGCGGCAGGATGCAGGCGCCTTTGCCCGCGCTTTTGGTCGAGCGGATAATGTGCAGCAGGTAGGCGTAGTCGCCCTGCCTGGTGGGCGGCTCGCCCCAGGCGAAGCGCTGGAAGGGGTCGTTCGACGGTGTGAGCCCGGTCGTCCAGGTCTTGTCGGAGAACGGCGGATTGGCGACGACGTAGTCGTAGGTGCGAAGCTGCTCGCCATCCATAAATTTGGGCGCGGCCAGGGTATTGCCCGAGACGATGTTGGCCGTGGGGAAGTCGTGCAGGATCATGTTCATGCGGGCCAGGCCCGCCGTGGTCACGTCCTTCTCCTGCCCTTCGAGCGTGATGTGCCTGCCCGCCTCGGCGGCCACCTTGAGCAGGAGCGAGCCCGAGCCGCAGGTCGGGTCGTAGGCTGTGGTGGACGCCTTCGTATTCTGCGGCGATATCCCGATCACCTTGGCGATGATGCGGCTAACCTCGGACGGCGTGTAGAACTGCCCCTTGCTCTTGCCGCTCTCGGTGGCGAAATGCCGCATCAGGTACTCGTAGGCGTCGCCGAGGATATCGTCGTGCTCGGCGCGATTCTGCGAGAAGTCGAGGCGCGGGCTGGCGAAGATGTTGATCAGGTTGGTCAGCCGCTCGACCTTGGCCTGCCCCTCACCGAGCTTGTTGGAGTCGTTGAAGTCGGGGAAGTCGCTGCGCGCCAGCCGGGCGTTGGCCTGCACCAGCGGCGCGATGACCTGCGTATTGATCCTGTCGCCGACATCGCTCTTGCCGCGCAGGTCCAGCATGTCCTTGAAGCTCGCGCCCTTCGGGATCGTGACCGGCGGGGCGAAATCGGTGCTGTTGCCGTACTTGTCGGTGATGTACTTGATGAACAGCATGAACAGGACGTAGTCCTTGTACTGGCTGGGATCCATGCCGCCGCGAAGTTCGTCGCAGGAGGCCCATAGTGAGGAGTAGAGGTCAGACTTCTTGATGGCCATGGGTTCTTATCTCAGTGACTTCGTTGGTCGCGATTGCGGGTCGCCGCTTAACGGGAGGTCACTCGGCCTCCCGGCGGCCGGCCAGTGGCCACCTGATGGCCTCTCCTCAGTTGCACTTCCACTGTTCAATTTGAATCAGAATCGATTGAACTCTCGTGGCCCTGTCTGAACTTGCCCCGACAAGTGGACCCCTCAATGTCGACTCGAGGAAGTGTTAGCGGACCAAAGAGGTGAGCCGCATCCGTTGCGCGTTCACGCCCAGTTCAAACGACAGGCCGTGGCCCTCGCGACGGCCGCGCGGACCGTGAACGAAGCGACCCTCTATCTCGGGATCGCGCGCATGCCGGAGCGTCGCGCCTCTGCGGCCTGCGCAGATTAGCTCGCGGGAGCCACGATTCCCTTCGGTGGATCAATTAGATCCGCCACAAACTGGATGACCTCTTGTGCCGCCGTGTAGTAGGCTCTCACTTGAGACATACTTGTACCTACGGACTCGCCGTGAGCGATCTTATGGCGTAGAGCAACGAGGCTGTTGACAGCCGCCTTCCGCTCGTCGACAAGGTACGTCTCAGCTGCCGCTCGCCAGTCAGGCCTGAAGTCACCGAGCAACTGGCAGACTTTCTCAACTGTCGGGTTTGTCCAATAATCGAGCTTGCGCTCGACGAAGAATGCGATTTCGGGAGCGGCTCGCGCCTGCGCCACATCCAAGACGAGTGCCACCAGCGCATTCTCTAGGAACCCAGACACAAGCACACACATGTAGCGAGCAAAGTCCGCCTGCACCTCAATGTCCGCAGAAGCTGCTGGCCCACGCTCAAACGTTGCATCGAGGCGTTGCTTGAGACGATAAACCGCTCGGCGACCAGTCATCTGACCTTCGCAAACGCCTTGGTTGCCTTGTCAAGCCGCGCCCGAACGCTCTCCTCATCCGCCGTTGCACGCGTGATAGCGTCCAGATAGGCCGGTGTCTTGATTAGTTCTTGATATTCCTTTCGGAGTGCAGCTTTGTCAGCGATCGGGCCTGATGAGAGCCGCGCGGCGACGCCGTACATTACCGAATCGAGCACCGCCGCATTAACGGAACCGAACGGACGGAAGGCTCGGTCTCCAATTCCCTGACGTATTTCCCTAACGGTGGACTCAAACACGCCCCGGAGATCCGGCTCTGGCTGCCGCTCCAGCTTGCGGTTCGCGGCCATATACCGGTTTAGGAAGTCCTTCATAGGCCTGCTATAGCTTCCAGAGTGGAAGTAAAGGGCGAGGAATCTAAGAATCAGCTCGATATCCTTTAGCCGCGAGTTCTTCTTGCCATAGAGCACGCGCCAGTCAGGGTTCTCATTCAAACGGCTCAGGAGCGCGGCAAACTGTCCGTGATAGAGGGCAACCCGAATTTCCTGCGGCTGAAGGATCGTTCCACCTGAATTCAACCGCTCGAAGATCAAGTAGATACTACTCTGATCCTCGGTCGGCTCATCCTGACGTACGATCGTCGCGTGAATGATGCTGTTGTCTAACCTTCGACGGTCATCGGGATGCAGAGTATTGTAGGTCTTTTTAACCCACTGATTCTGCACCTCGCTGAGCTTAAACTCGGCACCCTGAAACACGCCTGAGTAGAAGCTCTCGAGTGTCCGAAGGCGCTGCTGCCCATCAAGCACTAAGAACTTGCCATCGGGCTCCTTAACAAGAAAGATGCCCGGGACTGGCAGCCCGAGTAGTAGGGATTCGATGAATCTATCCGCCTGCGATTTCTTCCAAACGAACTCGCGCTGAAAGCCGACGGTTGTCTGGCCTCCCTCGGGCTCCATGCTGAAGGATGGGATTACGATATCGTCGCCCTTCACGCGCTTTACGAGCCCATCCACAGGGTAGTCGGCACCGTACGACGTGATGGAAAAGGCTGTCGGCAAGATCTCACTGAGCTCGTCAAGATCCTCGACATCCTCATCACCGGGAGGAAGCATGGGCTGTGCGTCGGCCATCCGTGGCAATCTCCGCATTGTAGGTATCAAAGCTAAGGCGACGCTTATCCCGTCGGCTAACCTTCCTAGTGCCGTCGCATCAGGTGCAAAGCGGCCGTGTGGGGCCTTCCGGCATGCAGAGAAAAAGCACGGCCGCTTTTTCGGCTGCATGTAGTGACTAGGCAACACGACTACGGGAGTGCTGCCAGCGCTGCTGCTCTGGCGTCGATCCTGGCTAACTGCTCGTTCCACCAAACATAGGCTTGCCAAGCGACATCACGATCGCTCATGCCTTCGAATCGACCGTCCTTCATTCGACTGCTGGTATTACCAGCCGAGCTACTGATGCCACCGCCGCGGCTATTCGCCTTATCAACCATGATCGTAACCTGACGTCCGTCGATCACTGGGCCAGGTAAGACCAAGCGACGCTCCACCGAGTACTGGTAGAGCTTTAGGGTGCGATTACGCTCGTCGTCGATAAACGCCCAAAAAATCGCGGGCTCGGGTCTCGTCGCCTTGAGATTTCGCCACCATTCTTCGATAGCTTGACAGAGCGCCGTCGATTGCCGAGCGTCGACTTTCTCCAAGATGTGGCCTACTGCTCGAAGCAGGCTCACAATGGCGACCCAGCTGATACGAAATTTCTCGCCGCCCAGGTCATCTGAGTGCGCGGCGATAGCATGCTTGGAGTCTTGCAGGACGACTCGAGCTCGATCAGTCATAAAACCCAGATTTGTGTTGCCTAATGCGAAGTGGACCACCCACGAAAAACAAACTCACGAGCTTGCTCTCGCGGGCCTTTCTAGGCGGACGAGCAGCCAACTTCCGTTCCAGGCAATGTCACAGAGATGTAGCTCGCGCAGGGCGCGGCAAAGCCTGCAGATGAGCCTTGGCCTATTTCCCGCGAGCAGCCCGGATCCATCGACGAACCCGCCGCGATCCGGGCGCCGGAAATGCAAACGACTCGTGGAATGTCGTCGATGAGCCTACGCCAGCCGACCTCGCCGGCCCAGTCTAGGCCGTTTCTGCGACAAACAGGGCCCGAATTGCGACAATCCGGGCTCGCGAGGGCGGGATCAGCGCCCAGGTCGGCGGCGCTCCGACGGAAAGCTCGATGGGTGCCCCGTAGCCACGGCCCCGGCGGGTGGTTTGCTGCATGGGATGGCGCCGCGCCACCTGACCACGGTTCTCTATTCGGTTCGCACCCAGCGCTCACTCCCCGTATGGCACCCAAATATTCTTCACCTGACTCGCCCGCTCGAGGAACTCCCCCCCTTCCCCCTCGATCGAGTCAAACCAGTCCCGCCGCCGCCCGTAGCTGACCCACGTCCGCTTCATGTTCCCCGCCGAGAGCCGCTCGGCGGACGTGGCGCCATCGGCGCTCCCGAAATGCCACAGCCCATCCACGTCATCATGCGCCGCGAGCACATCGGACAGCTCGTCCGGCTCCCCGGTCACGATGTTGATCGCGCCGGCCGGCACGTCCGACGTATCGAACACCTGGTACAGATCGGTCGCGATCAGCGCACCGCGCACCGACGGCACCGCAACGACGGCGTTCCCGAGCGCCAGCCCCGGCAGCACCGTCGAGAGAAAGCCCAGCAGCGGCGCCTCCTCCGGGCACACCACCCCGATCACGCCGAGCGGCTCCGGCATCGCGAGCGTGACGTTCCGGAAGGGCGTGTGGTGCACCCGGCCGTCCCACTTGTCAGCCCAGGCGGCGTAGGTGTAGATCCGCTCGATCGCGCGCTCGACCTCCTCGGCCGCACGCGCCCCCTCGCCGCCGACCTCCGCCAGCCGCCGCTCGAAGTCATCGGCGCGCGCCGCCAGGTTCTCGGCCACGTAGTACAGCACCTGCGCCCGCGCGTGCGCCGTGCCCCGCCCCCACGCCTTTGCCTTGTGCGCGGCCTCGACGGCGTTCCGGATGTCCTTGCGATTGCCCTTCCCGACTTCCCCGATGCGCGCGCCCGTGTGGTCGAGCACCGGCATGCTGTAGCCTGAGTCCGGCCGCGCCTGCTTGCCACCGATGTAGAGCTTCGGCGTCCGGTCGATCGGGGGGAGAGAGTCCGATCGCCTGGCGCTGCGGGGTGTACTTTGGGTTTCGGCCCCTTCGCTTCGCTCAGGGTGACTCGGACTCGGACTCGGACTCGGACTCGGCGCCTTCTCCTTCTTCCACTTCGCCTCCCACGCCGGCTGCACATACTCGCGCAGCCCTTCCCGCCCGCCCTCGCGGCCGAACCCGCTCTCGCGATACCCGCCAAACCCCGACGCCGCATCGAACACGTTCGTGCAATTGATCCACACCGTCCCCGCCTGCAGCTTCGGCGCGATGTCGAGCGCCAGGTTCACGCTCTCGCTCCACACACTCGCCGCCAGCCCGTACCGCGTGTTGTTGGCCAGCTCGACCGCCTCCTCCGGCGTCCGGAACGTCATCATCACCACCACCGGGCCAAAGATCTCGACCTGCGCGATCGTCGCCGAGGGGGAGACGTCGGTGAAGAGCGTCGGCGGGTAGAAGCAGCCCTCCGTCGGGCAGCTCCAGGACGGCTGCCACATCGTGGCCCCCTCCTCCTGCCCCTGCTTCACCAGCTGCTGGATCTTCTCGAGCTGCACCGGCGCGATGATGGCGCCGATGTCCACCGCCTTGTCGAGCGGATCGCCCACCCGCAACGTCTCCATCCGCGCGCGCAGCTTGGCCACCAGCCGATCGGCGATGCCCTCCTGCGCCAGGATGCGCGACCCCGCACAGCACACCTGCCCCTGGTTGAACCAGATCGCGTCCACCACACCCTCGACCACGCTGTCGAGATCGGCATCGTCGAACACGAGGAACGGTGATTTCCCGCCGAGCTCGAGCGAGAGCTTCTTGCCGGTACCGGCGGTGGCGACGCGGATCAGGCGGCCGACGTCGGTCGAGCCGGTGAAGGCGATCTTGTCCACGCCGGGATGCTTCACCAGCAGCTCGCCGGTGCGGCCGTCACCGGTGATGATGTTCACCACGCCCGCGGGCAGGCCGATCTCCTCGCAGATGCTCGCGAACAGCAGCGCCGTGAGCGAGGTGAACTCCGCGGGCTTGAGCACCACCGTGTTCCCCATCGCGATCGCGGGCGCGATCTTCCACGCCAGCATCAGGAGCGGGAAGTTCCACGGAATGATCTGGCCCACGACGCCGAGCGGCAGGCGATCCGGGAGCTCCGTGGCCATGAGCTGCGCCCAGCCCGCGTGATGGTAGAAGTGGCGCGCGACGAGCGGAATGTCGATGTCGCGCGACTCGCGGATAGGCTTGCCGTTGTCCAGTGATTCGAGCACCGCGAACAGCCGTGAGTGCTTCTGAATCTGCCGCGCCAGCGCGTAGAGATAGCGCGCCCGCGCATGCCCCCCGATCTCCCACCAGCCCGGCTGTGCCGCACGCGCCGCCGCCACGGCCGCATCCACGTCGGCCGGCCCCGCCTGCGCCACGCGCGCGAGGACATGCGCGTTGGCCGGGTTGCTCGTGTCGAAGTATTCGCCGCCGGCCGGCCGGATCCAGCGCCCGCCGACGAAGAGCCCCATCTCGCCGTTGCGCGCCTTGATCCAGTCGAGCGCGGGCCCCGCTGACTCGGGCGCCGGCCCGTACTCCATCGTCTCGAAGATATCGGGAATCGATGCCATGGTCGCTCCTCAGGCCATCGGATGGCGATAGGCGGCGGAGTACCGGCCGGTCGCGTGGTGCTCGAGCTGGCGCTCGATGTCGGTGAGCAGCGAGCTGGCGCCAAAGCGGAAAAGCTCGGGTCGCAGCCAGCGATCGCCCAGTTCCTCCTTCATCATGCCCATCCAGTCGAGCGACTCGCGCGCGGTGCGAATGCCGCCGGCCGGCTTGAAACCCACCAGATGACCGGTTCGCTCATGATAGGCCCGGATGGCCCGGACCATCACGAGCCCCACCGGCAGCACGGCATTGACCCCCTCCTTGCCGGTGGAGGTCTTGATGAAGTCGGCACCGGCCATCATGCACACGAGACTGGCGCGCGCCACGTTCCGGAGCGTGCCGAGCTCGCCGGTGGCCAGGATGGTTTTGATGTGTGCGTCGCCGCACGCCTCGCGAAAGGCCCGCACCTCGTCGTAGAGGGCGGACCAGTTGCCGGTGAGCACGTGGGCTCGCGTCACCACGATGTCGATCTCCTCGGCGCCGGCGTCCACCGAGGCGCGGATCTCCGCCAGCCGCTGGGGAAAGGGCGAGAGGCCGGCGGGAAATCCGGTGGACACCGCGGCGACCGGAATGCCCGTGCCCTGCAGCGCCGCCACGGCGGTCTCGACCATCGCATGGTAGACGCACACGGCGGCGACCCGGATCCGGAGCTGCTGGGCGCCGAGCGCCTCGAGCAGATCGGGACGGACGGGCTGGCGGGCCTTGGCGCAGAGGCGGCGCACGCGGCCCGGCGTGTCGTCGCCCGCGAGCGTCGTCAGGTCCATCAGCGTGATCGCCCGGAGCAGCCACGCCGCCTGCCATTCCTTCTTGACCGTGCGGCGGGTACCCAGCGTGCCAGCGCGCCGCTCCACGGCGCTCCGGTTGATCCGGACGTCCCGCACCCAGGCGAGCTCCAGCGGGAGCCCCGGATTGCGCGGCGCAAATGGAATGTCGAGCGCCCGGCCTCCGGTGGGAGTCGGGCGCTCGGTCGAAGTCGGCTTGATCATCAGTTCCGGTCTCGGAGGTGGATCACCTCCCAAGATAGCCAGCCGGCGGCGGCTGCCGCCAGCGCCTCAGGCGTTGATCGGATACTCCACCACGCCCGTGCCGAGGACGCGCAGGACCGTGAGGTGCGAGGCGACCGCAGCGCGGAGCGTGGGGTTGGCATGATACGGCATCCCGTACTTGGCCGCGAGCTCGCGGACGATCCGGCCGATCGCCGGATAGTGGATGCTGCACACCCTGGGGAAGAGGTGGTGCTCGATCTGGTAGTTGAGTCCGCCCACATACCAGGTCAGCAGCCAGTTCCGCTGGCCAAAGTCCGCCGTGGTCTCCAGCTCATGCAGCATCCAGGAGTGCTCCATCTCCCCGACCGCGTTGGGCTGCGGGTGCGCGGTCTGCTCCACCACGTGCGCCAGCTGGAAGATGATGCCGAGGATGATCCCCGCGGTCAGATGAAAGACGAGGAAGCCGATCGCCACCTGCCACCAGGCCACATCGAGGACGAGGAGGGGGACGACGATCGCCCAGCCGTAGTACACCAGTTTCCCCACGATCAGCGTCAGCACTTCCACCGCCGGCGGGCGGTGCCCCGGATAGGGGCCTGTCTCGCCACGCAGGAAATACTTGTAGTCCTTGAGCAGCACCCAGACGAGCGTGGAGAGGCTGTAGGCCGCCAACGCATAGAAATGCTGGTAGCGGTGGATCGGCCGGTAGGCCGATCGCGGCGAGAGCCGCAGGTACGGCGAGACCTCGAGGTCGCCGTCGACACCCTGAATGTTGGTGTAGGTGTGGTGGACGATGTTGTGCGTCGCCTTCCACATGTAGCCGTTGGCGCCGAGCAGGTCGAAGCTGTAGCCCATCAGCCGATTCACCCAGGCCCGCTCCGCGTACGCCCCGTGCAGGGCGTCGTGGGAGACGCTGAAGCCGATCCCGGCCATGCCGACGCCCATGACCATCGTCAGCCCAAGCATTTGAAGCGGGGAAAACCAGCCGGTGAGAATGAGCCCATAGGCCCCGAACAGGACGGCAAACAGCGTGACCGTCTTTGTCACCATTCGCCAATCCGCCTTGGTACGGCCACCACGGGCAGCAAAGTATTCTGCGACACGCTGCTTGAGTTCCCGGGCAAAGCCGGCGGCATCGCGGCTGGGAAAAGTGACGGCGCGAGTTGACGTAGGACTACCTCGGGGCTGGGGCGTACGCGCGTTGCTTCGGGAACATGAGAGGAACAGGTGGAACCCGGCGCTGGTTCCAGCGCTGCGCGCAGGACGGGAATCCACGACCGTGCGCATCTGCAAGGTAGACGCCCGTACCGTCACCCGGAAGCACGACGGCCGGCGCGTCGCGCCAGGCCCGAGCCCCCTCAGATGGTGCGCGCGAGCGCCCGGTGCTGGGCCACCAGTACCGGGTCCTTGAACAGCCCCACCAGCGTGGCCCCGGCCAGGAACCCGCCCACGTGGGCCCAGAAGGCCACACCACCCTGGTGATTTCCGGACGTCAGCGCCCCACTGAAGAGCTGCAGCAGCAGCCAGTATCCCAGCATGACCCAGGCCGGCAGGGTGATCCGCGCAAAGAAGATGATCAGCACCACCAGCACGTGGATGCGGACCCGCGGATAGAGCACGACGTACGCGCCCATCACGCCGCTGATGGCCCCGGACGCGCCCACCATCGGCGCGACGCTCGACGGTTCGGCCAGCGTCTGCGCCGCCGCCGCCGCCAGTCCGCAGAGCAGGTAGAACGCCAGGTAGCGCCCGCGGCCCATCGAATCCTCGACGTTGTTTCCAAAGAGCCACAGGAACCACATGTTGCCGATGATGTGGAGCCACCCGCCGTGCATGAACATCGACGTGAGCGGCGTGTACCAGGTCGCGCCGGTGCCGAGCACGCAGGTGCTGCCCGGCGCGAGCCGGAGGGCGGTGCCGGGAGGCACGCGTGAGAGCAGCTCCCCCGGGATGAGGCCCAGCTCGCACACCGAGCGGGAGAGATTGGGCTCGGTGCCCATCCCCTGCACCAGCACCCAGACCGCCACCGTCACGACGATCAGCAGGATCGTGACGACCGGCGTGGAGAGCGTGGGGTTGTCGTCGCGATACGGAATCACTGGCCGTCAGCCCCGGCCCTGAAGGGCTCGGTCCTGAAGGAGGGCGAGGCGGCGCACCGCCGCGGACGACGCACGGGCGCTCCGGCGGACGCCGTGCCGGGGATCGGGCACCGTCGCCAGGCGGTGCTCGAGATTGCGAAGGGTGAATCGCGCGGAGGTCATGTCGGGTTCCTCGAGTTCGGCGCACGAGATCGGCGTCGCGACCGGCGCGCCGGCGCGGGCCCGGACGGCGTACGGCGGCACCGCGGTGTGCCCATAGGCATTGCGCAGCGCGTCGAGGAGGATCCGCCCACGGCGTGGCGCACCGTCCCGCCCTCCTTCGCGAGCGTCACCCCCTCGATCCACTCGGGAAAGTAGTCCGGCATCGCCTGCTGGAAAAAGCCGGTGCCGACTTTCCCCGCCTGGTTGGGGAGCGCGATGTAGACCGCCAACACCGAATTCTCCGTCGCGTGGGCAAACGCCGGCAGCACGGCCGCCTGCGGGTTGATGGTCCGATGCGACAGGATCCCGCCCCCACATCGACCGTGGAACGGGATCCTGGAATGATAGTCGCGGCCCGACTCCCGGTCAGACGACGCGGCGTCAGACGACGCGGCGACCTTGTATCAGCTGGAGGATCGCGATAACCACGGCGACAATGAGCAGGACGTGAATGAATCCACCCAGCGTATAGGAAGTGACCACACCGAGCAGCCAGAGTACCAGCAGGATCACGAAGATGGTCCAGAGCATGTTTTCCTCCGACGAAAATGGCGTTACGACCCGGCGGCGACACGACGGCTGGCGGGTGAGACAATGCTAGGAATCTGCCTTTCGCGGCGCCGTGACCCGGCTCACGACCCCTCCCGGGTCATTTTCCATGCCAAAACGGCAGTCTTTCCCGGTATGTGGCTTGCTTGAGCGGGGTGGCGAGCATCATTGGTGGCGCTGCGGCCGAGTCGCCGGGCGTCATTCGCAATTCCAATAACACCGGGAGTCTGCATGGCTTCGAAAATCATCGGGATCGATCTCGGCACGACCAACTCGGTCGTTGCTGTCATGGAAGGGGGCGACCCCGTCGTCATTCCCAACGCAGAGGGCGGCCGTACGACGCCGTCGGTCGTGGCGTTCACCAAGGACGGGGAGCGGCTGGTGGGCCAGGTGGCCAAGCGCCAGGCCGTCACCAATCCGCGGCAGACCATCTTCTCGGTCAAGCGCTTCATGGGCCGCCGGATGGACGAAATCAAGGAAGAGACCAGCCGCGTCCCCTACAAGATCGAGTCCGGCACCAACGGGCTGGCCACCGTGGAGATCCAGGGCAAGAAATACTCGCCCCCCGAGATCTCGGCCATGATCCTCCAGAAGATGAAGCAGACCGCCGAGGACTACCTGGGCACCAAGGTCGACCGGGCCGTCATCACCGTGCCGGCGTACTTCAACGACGCCCAGCGGCAGGCCACCAAGGACGCCGGCAAGATCGCGGGCCTCGAAGTGATGCGGATCATCAACGAGCCGACCGCGGCCGCGCTGGCATACGGCCTCGACAAAAAGAAGGACGAGAAGATCGCCGTGTTCGACCTGGGCGGGGGCACCTACGACATCTCGGTGCTCGAGCTCGCCGAGGGCGTGTTCGAGGTCAAGAGCACCAACGGCGACACCCACCTGGGCGGCGACGACTTTGACCAGCGCGTCATCGACTGGCTGGTCACCGAGTTCAAGCGCGACCAGGGGATCGACCTGTCCAAGGACCCGATGGCGCTCCAGCGGCTCAAGGAAGCCGCCGAGAAGGCCAAGATGGAGCTGTCGAGCACCCAGCAGACCGACATCAACCTGCCGTTCATCACGGCGGACCAGAGCGGGCCCAAGCACCTGAACTACTCGCTCAGCCGGGCCAAGTTCGAGCAGCTGGTGGATGACCTGATCCAGCGGACGCTGCCGCCAATGCAGAAGGCGCTGGCGGATGCCGGACTCGACCCCAAGAGCATCGACGAGGTCATTCTCGTCGGCGGCTCCACCCGGATTCCCAAGATCCAGGAGATCGTCAAGGGCTTCTTCGGCAAGGAGCCGAACCGCTCAGTCAATCCCGACGAGGTGGTCGCGATCGGTGCGGCGATTCAGGGTGGCGTGCTGGCCGGCGAGGTCAAGGACGTCCTCCTGCTCGACGTGACGCCGCTGTCACTCGGCATCGAGACGCTGGGTGGCGTGACCACGGTCCTGATCCCGCGCAATACGACGATCCCGACCAAGAAGTCGGAGACGTTCTCGACGGCGGAGGACAATCAGACCACGGTGGAGATCCATGTTCTCCAGGGCGAGCGCCAGATGGCGGTGGACAACCGCACGATCGGCAAGTTCCAGCTCACGGGCATCCCGCCCGCGCCCCGGGGCATGCCCCAGGTCGAGGTGACCTTCGACATTGACGCCAACGGGATCCTGCACGTCTCGGCCAAGGACAAGGCGACGAGCAAGGAGCAGAAGATCCGGATCGAGTCGTCGAGCGGACTCTCGGACACGGACATCGACAAGATGGTCAAGGCGGCCGAGGCGCACGCATCGGAGGACAAGACGCGCCGCGACGCGATCGAAGCCCGCAACCACCTGGACGGCCTGGTCTACAAGGTCGAGAAGGACAGCAAGGAGTGGGTGGACAAGCTGCCGGCCGAGGCCAAGACCCGGCTCGATGGCGCGCTGGAGAAGGGCAAGGAGGCACTGCGGGTCGGTGAGGCCGACGCCATCCGGGGAGCGCTCGACGAGCTCAACGCGGCGTATTCGGCGGCGGGAGCGGCGCTCTATCAGGCGCAGAGCGGCGCGGGGCAGGCCGAGCCCGGTCAGCCGGGCGCGGACGCGGGTCCCGAAGGCGGGGCCGCGCCGGCCGACGACGTCGTCGAGGCCGATTATGAGATCGTCGACGACAAGAAGTAGACGGTATCGCTGACGGAGTGCGCCGGCGCCGGCCTGCAACCGAAACCGGCGCCGGCGCATCTTCGTTAGATTAAAACAGGTTGGGGCCGGCGCGGATGCGCCGGTGCCGTCATCTCCATACAGGATCGAAGGGCCCGTCATGTCCGCACGTTCGCTCAACTGGTTGAAATTCGGGGGCCTCGTGGCCCTCGCATTCGCGCTGGGTCTGCTGTTTGCCGGCCTGCTGAATCTTCCCCATGCGTCGTCGGCGCAGGAACCGGGCGGCACGGCGCATACCATCGTGCCGGTGGCCGCGCCGTCGATTCCGGAAGCCAAGCCGCTCGAGCAGTTCAGCCTGGCGCTGGCCGCCATCGCCGATGCGGTGACGCCCAGCGTCGTCTACATCACGTCCCAGAAGACCGAGCGCGTGACACAGCAACAGCTTCCGCCGGGCATGGAGCAGTTCTTTGGCCGGCAGCACCCGCAACCGCAGATCGAACGCGGCAGCGGCTCCGGGTTCATCATTTCGGCTGATGGCTACATCCTGACCAACAATCACGTCGTGGCCGATGCGGAGCTGGTCAAGGTCCGCCTGCGGGACAACCGTGAATTCACCGCCAAGGTGATCGGCACCGATCCGAATACCGACATCGCCGTGCTGAAGATCGCCGCCACCGGGGTCAAGCCCGTGGCGCTGGGCAACAGCGACGAATCCCGGATCGGCGAGTGGGTGCTCGCCATCGGCAACCCGCTGGGCGAGGGGCTCACCTTCACCGTCACGTCCGGCATCATCAGCGCCAAGGGCCGCGCCCTCGGCACGCTGCTGCCGGCCCAGTACGGCATCAGCGACTTCATCCAGACCGACGCGGCCATCAACCCCGGGAACTCGGGCGGACCGCTGGTCAACGTCAAGGGTGAGGTGATCGGCATCAACTCGGCCATCGCCAGCGAGACCGGCTTCTATTCCGGGTACGGGTTTGCAATCCCGATCAATCTCGTCAAGAACGTCATGAATCAGCTCATCACCACCGGCACCGTGCATCGGGCCGCGCTGGGCGTGGGCATCGACGAGGTCAGCCGCGACGACGCGGCGTATGTGGGGCTCAAGGAAATCCGCGGCGTACTGGTCAAGAGCATCACCGAGGACGGCTCTCCCGCCGCCAAGGCCGGCATCCAGCCGGGTGACGTGATCGTCTCCATCGACGGCAAGCCGGTGCAGCGGGTGGGACAGCTTCAGCAGGAAGTCGGCTTCCGGCGCCCGGGTGACGTGGTTCGGGTCGAGGTTGCCCGCAAGGGCGGCGTCCGGAAGACGTTCGACGTCAAGCTGGAGCCGCTGCGCACCGCAAGTGCGGCCGCCGCGGACACCGCTTCCGACGAGCAGGACGACACGGCCAATGGTGCGGCGACCGGCGGCGCATCGATAGAGCTGCTGGGGGCCACGGTCCAGCAGGTGACGCCGGCGCTCGCCGCCCAGTTTGGCGCGCCGCGCACGCTGCGCGGCGTCCTGATCACCGAAATCCGGCCGGGAAGCCCGGCGTACGACGCCCGGCTGGCGACGCCCTCGCAGGGCGTGGCCGATGTCATCACCAGCGTCGAGGGAAAGCCGGTCCGCACCGAGGCCGACCTCAGGGCTGCACTCAAGGCGGCCGGCTCGGGTACCATCGTGACGCTCGACATCTCGCGGTTCGCCGGACACGGGCCGTCGCAGGAGTACGTCCAGCGGGTCCGTCTGGGCGGCGACTAGCCGCCGGCGGAGGCACCGTGGAAAGCGCCCGCCGATCCTCGGCGGGCGCTTTTTCCGTGGGCGCCGTGACAGCGCGGCACGGCGGCCCTATGTTCCCCCGATGGCGCTCGACGCGGCGATCTTCGGCTTCGACGGCACAGTCATCGAGCGCAGCCCTGCGCACGTCGGGACCCGGGATCGCGCGTCGGCTGCGGCACGCAGCGTAGCGACGGACGGACCTTCACCGAGGCAGCCATGACAACCAGCCAGGAAACCGATTGGATGAATCACCCGGTGCTTCGCCGGCTCGTGGACGAGGCGAAGGCGCTGAGCGTGCTGGAGCGGATCACCCTGGTCAAGGGCCTCGTCCCCGGAATTGCCGACGCGCTGACGGAGGAGGAATACGAGACGTTCGTCACCTACGTTCGCCTCAAGGGGGAGCGGTTTCAGGAGGCCAAGTCGCACCCCGGCGCCGGGCGGGCGGAGCGGCAGACACCGGGTGAGCGCGTGGTGGAGGGGCGATGACCACGCGCATCTGGATGATCGGGGCGCTGCTGGCGGCGGCCGGATGCCAGCCGGCCGGGCAGGACAAGACGGCGACATCCGGAGGAGACACGACCGCGGCCGCGGGGACGGCCGCACGGCTTGCCCAGTACAAGACGGTGCGACTCACCGCTGACATCAGCGGCCTCACCCCGCATCAGCGACAAATGATCCCGCTGCTGATCGACGCCGCCCGCGAAATGGATTCGATCTACTGGCGGGAGGCCTACGGCAACGGGGACTCGCTGCTGGCGTCGCTCACCGACCCGCAGGTTCGGCGTTATGCCGAGATCAACTATGGCCCGTGGGATCGGCTGGCCAACGATTCGTCCTTCGTGGCCGGTGTGGGGCCCAAGCCGGCGGGCGCCGCCTTCTATCCAGCGGGGGTGACCGCCGCGCAGATCGATTCCGCGGCAGCCGCCGACTCGGCGCTTAAGAGCCAATACACGGTCGTCAGCCGTGACAGCGCGGGCCACCTCTCGGCGCGCCCGTATCACGAGGCCTTCGCGGCGCCCACGCATCGCGCCGCGGCGCTGCTGCGCCGGGCCGCTGCGCTGGCGGACGACGCCGGGCTCAAGCACTACCTCACGCTTCGGGCCGATGCGCTCGAATCCGACAACTACCGGGCCAGCGACATGGCCTGGCTGGACATGAAGCAGAACACGCTGGACGTCGTGATCGGCCCGATCGAGAGCTACGAGGATCGGCTGCTGGGAGTGAAGACCGCGCACGAGTCCTACGTGCTGATCAAGGATCGCGAGTGGAGCGGGCGCCTGGCGCGGTACGCGGCGATGTTGCCGGCCCTCCAGCGCGGACTGCCGGCGCCGGCCGAGTTCAAGCGCGAGACCCCGGGCACCGATTCCGACCTGAACGCCTATGACGCGGTCTTCTATGCCGGCCAGGCCAATGCCGGCGCCAAGACGATCGCCATCAACCTGCCGAACGACGAACAGGTGCAGCTCCAGAAGGGCACCCGACGTCTCCAGCTCAAGAACGCCATGCGGGCCAAGTTCGACGGCATCCTCGTGCCGCTGGCCGATGCGTTCATCGCGGCGGACCAGCAGCAACACATCACGTTCGATGCCTTCTTCGAGAACACGATGTTCCACGAGGTGGCGCACGGGCTGGGTATCAAGCAGACCATCACCGGCCGGGGCACCGTCCGCGCGGCGCTCAAGGAGCGGGCGGGCGCGCTGGAAGAGGAGAAGGCCGACGTGCTCGGGCTGTACATGGTGGCCGCGCTCAACGCGCGGGGCGACCTGGGCCAGGAGAACCTGCTGGACAACTACGTCACCTTCCTCGCCGGCATCATCCGGTCGGTGCGCTTCGGTGCGGGCGACGCGCACGGGCGGGCCAACATGGCGACGTTCTCGTTCCTCCAGGCGCAGGGTGCCTTCACGCGCGACAGCGCGAGCGGCACCTATCGGGTCGATCAGCCGCGGATGCAGGCCGCGGTCAACGCGCTGGCGGGCAAGATCCTGCAGCTCCAGGGCAATGGCGATTACGCCGGTGTGGGCGCATTCATGGATGCGTCGGGGCATATCGCGCCCGAGCTCCAGCATGACCTCGATCGGATCCGCGGGCGCGGGATCCCAGTGGATATCATTTTTGAGCAGGGGGCTGACGTACTCGGACTGTGAACGATCCAGGGATTTCCGACGACGTCGCAGAGGGACTGAGGGTTACTTTCCAGCAGTGTGCATCGGAACGCGGCACCCGGCGGAAACTCCGCCGTGCCCGCGCCCGTCAGTCGCGTCATCACCTAACCGGAGTCATGCATGGCACTCGGATCCTGCCGCACGGGGGCACGCCATCGGCGGGCCGTGGTCGCGTCACTGTCGCTCGGCCTGGCGCTCACGTTCAGTGCATCGCGCGGGGCCCAGGCCCAGGAGAAGGCACGGTTTGCCAACCTGACCGAGGCGCTGCAGGCCTCGGGCGCGCTCAACGGCCGATCGGGGCCGCGCAACGTCAACTGGATCGACGGCGGCGCCCGGTTCTCCTACATCGACCGTGACGCCAAGACCAACAGCCCAGTGCTCAGGGCCCAGGACCCGGCCACCGGACGCGATACCCTGCTCTTCTCGGCCGAGGGGCTGACCTTCCCGGGGACCTCCAACCCATTCAGCTATCGGTCGTTCCAGTGGGCCCGCGATTCCAGGCACCTGGTGTTCCAGACCAACTTCAAGCCGATCTACCGGCGCTCCGGCACCTCGGACTTCTACATCTACGCGCTGACGGACCGGAGTCTCAGGCTCGCGACCCAGGGGGCGCGCACCGCCGAGCTGTCTCCGGACGGCACCAAGCTGGGCTTCGAGCGCGGCGGCGACATGTACGTCACCGACCTCGCGCGAAACCAGGAGACTCGACTCACCAGCGACGCCACCGAGCATGTGTACAACGGCCACTTTGACTGGGTGTACGAGGAAGAGTTCGGGATGGCGCAGGCGTGGAACTGGTCGCCCGACAGCCGTCACATCGCCTACTGGCAGGTGGACGAGACCGCCGAGCCGGTGGACCAGTTCACGGACTTCGCGGGGCACCACCCCGAGTACGAGAAGATCCGGATTCCGCAGCCCGGTGATTCCAACCCCACGGTGCGAATCGGCGTCACGGATGTGAGTGGCGCCCACACCGTGTGGCTCGACACCGGGGAGCGGGGGGAGTTCTACATCCCGCGGATCTACTGGACCAGCCAGCCGGACACGCTGGCGGTGATCACGCTCAACCGCCCGCAGAACGAGATGACGCTCTATTTCTTCGACGTGAATACCGGCGGCAAGCGGCTGGTGATGACCGAGAAGTCGCCCACCTGGATCGACGTGTACGACTTCTACGCCGGCATCCAGGACATGATGACGTTCCCGGCCGGCGCCCGCGAATTCTTCTGGATCTCCGATCGCGACGGCTGGCAGCACATCTATCGCTACGACTACTCGGGCAAGCTGATCAGGCAGGTGACCAGCGGCAAATGGAGCGTCACGCGGGTCGAGGGCATTGACTCGAAGCGCAAGCTCATCTTCTACTCGTCCACCGAGGCCTCGCCGCTGCAGCGCCAGCTCTATGAGATCCGCTTCGACGGCAGCGGCAAGCGCCGGCTCACGACCGCCCCGGGCAATCACCGGATCGATATGTCGCCCAGCACCACCTGGTTCATTGACCGCTGGTCGTCGGTGCGTCAGCCGACGCAGGTCGAGCTGTGGTCCACCGTCTCCCACTCCAAGGTGCGGACGATGGAGGACAACGCGCAGGTGAGCCAGTGGCTGGCGGCGCATGCCTACTCGCCGAGCGAGCCGTTCCGGTTCACCACCTCCGACGGCGTGCAGATCGACGCGTCGATGATCAAGCCGGTGCCGTTCGACTCCACGAAGAAGTACCCCGTGGTGTTTGCGGTCTACGGCGGACCCGGGTCGCAGCAGGTGTACGATCAGTTCAGCAGCAGCGGCTGGAGCCAGTGGCTGGCGCAGGAGGGGTACATCGTGGTGGGCGTGAACAACCGCGGGACCAACAACTACGGCAGCACCTTCATGAAGGTGGTGCACAAGCACCTGGGCCACTGGGAAGCGAATGACTTTGCCGAGACGGCCCGCTACCTCATGAAACAGCCGTATGTGGACGGCGGGCACATCGGCATCATGGGCACCAGCTACGGCGGGTACAGCACGCTGTACACCATGGAGATGTATCCCGACATCTTCACCGTCGGCATCGCCAATTCCGCGGTGGCGGACTGGGAGTACTACGACACGATCTATACCGAGCGCTACATGGGCCTGCTGGGCGACAACACCGACGGCTACAAGGAGAGCTCCGCCATCGCCAACGCACCCAAGCTCAAGGGTCACCTGCTGTACATCCACTCGATGCTGGATGACAACGTCCATCCGCAGAACACGATGCAAATGCTGACCGCGCTGACCAACGCCGGCCTCGACGTGGACACGCGGATCTACCCGCCGGGCCATCACGGTGCGGCGTACAATGCGGCGAGCGGACGGCTGATCCAGATGGTGTCGGACCAGTACCTGGCCCGGTACCTCAAGGGCCAGGCGCCGCCGCCGGTCAGCCTGCAACCCTGAGGCGATCGCGGGGTAGAAGGGCGGGGGCGCGATGGCCGCGTCCCCGCCCTTCTGCGTTCCGCCGGGCTGTGAGCCGCCTCACCCCGCGGTGCGCCGGGAACCCCCAGACTGTTACTTGCGTTCAGGGCCAGGTGGCGGAAGAATCCCCCGTCACACGCCCGCGTCCCCGCCAGACCCCCGCGAGGTGCCGATGACCACGATCCCCGACATCCGGGCGCGACGCGCCGACGTCACCCGCCCCGCCGGCGCTGCTCCGGTCTCCTCGCTCCGCGAGCGCTACGACGCCGTCCGCGCGCAGACGGAGCATCTCTGCGAGCCGCTGGAGACCGAGGACTACGTCGTCAGCACGATGACCGACGTCAGCCCCACCAAGTGGCACCTGGCCCACACGAGCTGGTTCTTCGAGACCTTCGTCCTGGCGGACGCCGACCCGGCGTACCGCTCCCCGGATCCGCGGTATGCGTTCCTCTTCAATTCGTACTACGTGCAGGCCGGCGAGCGCCATTGCCGGGCGCAGCGCGGCCTGATCACCCGGCCAACCGTCGAGCAGGTCTACGCCTACCGCGCGCACGTGGACCAGGGCATGCGGGCACTAATGGACCGCCTGGGCGATGCGCCCGGTCACCCGGTGCTCGCCACCATCGAGCTCGGCCTGCATCACGAGCAGCAGCACCAGGAGTTGCTGCTCATGGACATCAAGCACGTGTTCTGGACCAATCCCCTCCGCCCGGCGTACCGGCGGCTCGCCGCGCCGTCCCGCGGGGCCGCAACACCGCTCGAGTGGCACGAGGTGGCCGAGGGGACGTACCGGATCGGCTTCGACGGCGAGGGGTTTGCGTTCGACAACGAGGGGCCGGCGCACCGGGTCTTCCTCGAGCCGTTCCGGCTCGCGTCCCGGCTCACCACCAACGCGGAGTATCTCGCGTTCATGCAAGCCGGCGGCTACGAACGCTCCGAGTTCTGGCTCTCGGCGGGCTGGGCCGTCGTGGGCGAGCGCAAATGGAACGCCCCGCTCTACTGGGACCGGGACGATCAGGGCTGGACCGAGTTCACGCTCGGTGGCACCAGGCCGCTCGATCCGGCGAGCCCGGTGACGCACCTCAGCTATTACGAGGCGGACGCCTTTGCGCGGTGGGCCGGCCGGCGGCTGCCCAGCGAGGCGGAATGGGAAGTCGCCGCACGGGAGGCCCCGGTCACAGGCCCGTTCGTCGAGGCGGAGCGGTACCATCCGGCATCCGCGAGCGAAGCTGGCTCCGGCCTCCAGCAGCTCTACGGGGACGCGTGGCAGTGGACCCAGAGTCCGTACATCGGGTATCCCAACTATCGCCCCGCGGGCGGCGCCATCGGCGAATACAATGGCAAGTGGATGGCTGATCAGTGGGTGCTGCGCGGCGCGTCGTGCGCCACACCTCGCTCGCACGCCCGGCCCACCTACCGCAACTTCTTCCCCTCGGATGCGCGCTGGGCATTTTCCGGCATCCGCCTGGCGGAGGGCGCCTGACCGCCGTGGGGAAGCCGCACGCCACGCTCATGGCGGACACGCCGGATGCGGCGCTCGAAGCGGAGGTCCTGCGCGGACTCCGCAGCACGCCAAAGACGCTGCCGCCCAAGCTCTTCTACGACGCCCGCGGCGCCGCACTCTTCGAACGCATCTGCACGCTGGACGAGTACTACCTCACCCGGGCCGAGCTGGAGATTCTCCGTGAGCGGATTGGCGAGATCGCCGAGCTCGCCGGGCCGGGGTGTGCGCTGATCGAGTATGGGAGCGGTGCCGGAGTGAAGGTGCGTCTCCTGCTCGACGCGCTGGTGTCTCCCGCGTCCTACGTGCCCATCGACATCTCGGCCGAGCAACTGGACCGGGTCGCGGGCGAGATCGCGGCGGAGTATCCGGCGGTCGCCGTCCGGCCGGTCTGCGCCGATTACACGGCGCCGCTCGACATCCCGCCGCTGCCGGTGCGGGCGCGCCGGCTCGCCTTCTTCCCGGGCTCGACGATCGCCAATTTCCACCCGGCGGAGGCGGCCGCGTTTCTCACGCGGATTCGCCGCACCATCGGGCCGGACGGCGCGCTGGTGCTGGGCGCGGACCGGCGGAAGGATCCAAGGGTGCTGGAGGCCGCGTATGATGACCGCAAGGGCGTGACTGCCGCATTCAACCTGAACATGCTGGCGCGGCTCAACCGGGAGTTTGAAGCCGACTTCGACCTGGATCGGTTCGAGTATCGGGCGGCCTTCAACGCGGAGGCGAGCCGGATCGAGATGCATCTGGTGAGCCGGGAGCCGCAGAGGGTACGCGTCGCCGGCGAGGCGATCGACTTTGCGGCGGGCGAGACGATCTGGACCGAGTGTTCCTACAAGTACGACGAGGCGATGCTGGCGCAGATCGCGGACGCGGCGGGGTTTGCCGTCACCCGGATCTGGACCGATCGGGCCGAGCGGTTCTGGGTCGCGTTTCTGTCGGCGGTGTAGCGGACCGGGCGGGCGCCTGCGACGGCTCCATTCCCACGCGGGCCGGCGTTAAGGAAGGACCCGCAACCGCCGAGCTGCTTCGAAGGTAGCTTTGCGTTGTCACTATCGTCCAGACGCTCCGACCGCCTGCACTCCCGGTCTGGGTCAAGAGGCGGTAGTGCGAGTCGCAGTCCGACGCCAGGCATCGCGTCGTTCCTCAACTCACAGGGGAATCCTATGCTGTCTCGCCATAGCGCGCGGGCCATTGCCACAATCACCGCGGCTCTCGCGGCCTGCAGCGCCAACGAGCCCAGCGAGATCCTCCCGGCGACCATCACGGCGCTACAGGGGAGTGGACAGAGCGGCACGCCCGGCGTTCAACTCCCGGACTCTCTGATCGTCATGGTGAAGGACCGGAACGGAATGCCCATGGCGGATGTGCTCGTCAACTGGAGCGGGTCGAACGGTGGCGTCATCTCCCCGCTCACCAAAACCACTGACGCGAACGGGCAAATCACAGCCGCATGGCGGCTGGGACTCCCGGCCGGGCCGCAAACAGCTTGGGCCAACGTAACCGGTCTTGCCGCAGCGCCCTTCAGTGCTGATGCCCGTGGTTTGATGGCAGACACCGTGACAGGGGGGGCGGGCTACGGATGTGCCCTGACGGGGACCACGGCGTACTGCTGGGGGTTCAATACTTGGGGGAACCTGGGCGATGGCGACAAAATTCAGACCGCTTCGCCGGTCCGGGTGAGTGGGGGCATTGCCTGGTCCTCGGTCGTTGCTTCGGGTGGGGGCAATACCTGCGGAATCGCTGTCGGCGGAGTGGTATACTGTTGGGGAAATAACGACCAGGGAGGAACCGGGACCGGACTGGCTCCTTCGATGATACTGACGCCGATTGCGATCGCCAGTAATCTCACCTTCACCGCAGTGAGTGGAGGGGACCTTTTCTCCGGACCCTATGCGTGCGGTCTCACCTCGACGATGCAGGCGGCCTGTTGGGGCGACGATGGAGGTGTCGGCAGGCTGGGACTCGGAAGCGTGGGGAATCAGCGCATCCCGACCACGGTGAGCGACACCTTCCGCTTTACCTCCATCCATACCGGGATTGACCGGACGTGCGCGCTGACCCCACGGGGAGCCGCGTACTGCTGGGGAAGCGCCGCCTTGGGAAATATGGGGCCACGGCCTCCGGGAATTTATGCCTCGCCGGTGGCGGTCGCCGCTGGATTCACCTTCAAGCAGCTAGCCGTACTGGCCCTGTCGGCCTGTGGGCTTGAACTGGATGGCACCGTAGACTGCTGGGGAGCGAACTTCTTCGGAGCACTGGGAACTGGCTTACGGATAGACTCGACGGTGACTCCCCTGCCGGTGAGCGGCGGTCTCAAGTTCAAGCAGGTCGTCGGTCGAGGCGAGGAGGCCGTGTTTGCGCTGACGCTGGATGGTCGGCTCTTCTATTGGGGGAGTCCAGGCAACGACATTCCCCAGGATGTGCCGGTACCGTTTGCACCGACGCTACGCTTCAAATCCATCGCTGATGCTGATGACGGGTTTTGCGGCATTGAAGAAAGTGGGCTGGTGTATTGTGGTGCGCCCCTCGCCCACACGGTCCAGGGAGTGCCGGTGCCGTAGGAATCCCCCGGAAGCGACGACATGGAAACCGAGCCGCGGGCTGATCAGGACCTCTGATTCCAGGACTCTGCGTCCCCTGACCCTGAGTCTGAGCCTGGGCTTCGTGGCGGAAAGATCGATGATCTGGGTTTGTGGTTCGGGGAGCGGGCGGGGCTTGCATGAGGCGACATATTACAGGCATTCAAACATCGGCAGTAAGCAGTCACACTTGGCTCTTCAGGAAGCGTTTTCGATGGACGCAGTATAGCTCACTATATTCCAACCCACGCGAGCGTGGCGAAACTGGCAGACGCGCAGGACTTAGGATCCTGTCCCGCAAGGGGTGCGGGTTCGACTCCCGCCGTTCGCATCCGGCCCGCCAAAATTGACCCCCACCCGCGGGCCCGGCTAGATTCCCCCATGGCCGAGATCACCGTAGAAACGACCGCCCAGGACGCCGCGTCCCGCTCGCTCAAGGTCACCGTTCCGGTAGACCGCGTGCAGGCCGCCGAATCCAAGGCCCTGAAGTACTATGCCCAGCGCGCGCGACTGCCCGGCTTCCGTCAGGGCAAGGCGCCGGAAGGCGTGGTGCGCAAGCGCTTTGGCGACGCGATCCGGCAGTCGGTGCTGGAGGACGTCATCCGCGACAGCTGGGAGACCGCCAAGGCAAACGCCTCGCTCAAGCCGATCAGCGATCCCAGTATCCGCAACGTCAAGTTCGAAGACGGGAGCCCGATCGAGTTCGAGCTGCTGGTCGAGGTGCGGCCGGAGCTCACGCTGGAAAAGACCGGCGGGTTCACCGTGCGCCGTGAGGTGGCACCGGTGACCGACGATGCGGTGGCCGAGCAGATCGAGCGGGTCCGCGAGCAGAAGGCCACCTGGATCCCGGTCGAGGGCGCCAAGCCCGCGCCCGGGCAGATGGTGCGGGTCGAGGTGGCCCCGCTGGAAGACGGCGTCGCCGGGATGGCACAGCCGTACGACCTGGTTCTCGGCGAGAATCGCGCGCTCCCGGAGCTGGAGGAGCGCATCATGAGTCTGCTCCCGGGCGAGACCATCGACACCGAAGTACGCTTTCCGGATGACCATCCTGACGAAGCGCGCCGGGGTCAGTCGCGCCAGGTCCGGCTCACGCTCTACGAGACCAAGCGGCAGGAACTCCCCGCGCTGGACGATGCCCTGGCCCGCGAAGTGGGCGACTTCGAGACGCTGGACGCGCTCCGCGCCGCGGTCCGGACCGATCTCGAGGTCGAGGCCGCGCGTGACGCCGAGGCACGGATGCGCGACCAACTCGTCCAGCAGATCGCCGACGCCAACGGCGTGAGCGCACCCGAGTCGCTGGTGCACAAGCTGATGCACGGGTACGCCAATGCGTATCAGGTCCCCGAAGAGCAACTGGGCGCGTTCGAGCAGCAGTTCCACCCGATCGCCGAGCGGCAGGTGCGGCGCGACCTGGTGCTGGACGCGCTGGTGGAAGCGCACGGGCTCCGGGCCAGCGAGGCCGATGTGGATGCCCGGGTGGCAACGATGGCGCAGACCCGCGGCGTCGAGACCGGCCAGATGTACGCGCAGCTCGAGAAGGCCAAGCGGCTGCCCGAACTGGAACGTGCCGTCACCGAGGACAAGGTGTTCGAGTTCCTTCTCCAGCAGTCAACCGTAGACGAGGCGACCTCCTGACGATGGCCACCCTGTACCCGCCCTATATCATCGAGCGGTCCAGCCGCGGCGAGCGGAGCTATGACATCTTCTCGCGCCTGCTCATGGACCGCATCGTGTTCCTCGGCGCGCCGATCAACGACGACGTCGCCAACATCATCATCGCCCAGCTGCTCTTTCTCGAGGCCGACAACCCCGACAAGGACATCTACATCTACATCAATTCGCCGGGCGGCGTGGTCAGCGCCGGCATGGCGATCTACGACACGATGCAGCACCTGCGGGCGCCGGTGAACACCATCTGCATGGGGATGGCCGCCTCGATGGGCTCGTTCCTGCTGGCCGCCGGCACCAAGGGCAAGCGGAGTGCGCTGCCCCAGTCGCGGATCATGATCCACCAGCCGTCAGGCGGGGCGCAGGGCACCGCCTCGGACATCGAGATCCAGGCGCGGGAGATCCTGTACCTGCGTTCCAGAATGAACGCGCTCTACGCCCAGCATACCGGCCAGCCGATCGAGACGATCGAGCGGGACATGGACCGCGACCGGTTCATGAGTGCGGACGAGGCCAAGGCCTACGGGCTGATCGACAGCGTGTTCTCGCCCCGGGCCACGGTGATCCCTGCGGCGGTCACCCCGACCAAGGCTACTTGACGCATCCCGGGCAGGGGGTGAGCTTTCCTCATCCCCTCACCTCCCCTTCGACGGCGACGCGGGTCCATGTCCAACGATAAGCATCTCCGCTGTTCCTTTTGCGGCAAATCGAAGGACTCCGTCCGGAAATTCATTTCCGGGCCGTCGGTGTACATCTGCAATGAATGCATCACGCTCTGCAACGAGATCCTCGCGGAGGATGAGGAGCGTGAGGTTGCGGACAGCATCACGCAGGTGCCCATCCCGTCCGAGATCAAGGACGTGCTCGATCAGTACGTCATCGGGCAGGAGCGGGCCAAGCGGGCGCTGTCGGTCGCCGTCTACAACCACTACAAGCGCATCAACGCCGCCGGCGGCCGCGAAGCCGATGTGGAGCTCGACAAGTCCAACATCCTGCTCCTCGGCCCCACCGGCGTCGGCAAGACGCTGCTGGCGCAGACCCTCGCCCGGATCCTTGACGTCCCGTTCACCATCGCCGATGCCACCACGCTCACCGAAGCCGGCTACGTCGGCGAGGACGTGGAGAACATCCTGGTGCGGCTGCTCCAGGCCGGCGAGTTCAACGTGGCGGAGTGCGAGCGCGGCATCGTCTACATCGACGAGATCGACAAGATCGCGCGGAAGAGCGAGAACCCCAGCATCACGCGCGACGTCTCGGGCGAGGGCGTGCAGCAGGCGCTGCTCAAGATCCTCGAGGGCACGGTCGCCTCGGTCCCGCCCCAGGGCGGCCGCAAGCACCCGCAGCAGGAATACATCCAGATCAACACCAAGGACATCCTGTTCATCTGCGGCGGCGCGTTCGACGGCCTCGAGAAGATCATCGAGGCGCGGACCGGCCGGCAGCTGATCGGCTTCAACGACCACGAGCGGGCCGCCAAGACGGCGCCCGACGCGCTGCATCCGTACGCCGAGGTGGAGCCGGACGATCTGCTCCGGTTTGGGCTCATCCCCGAGCTGGTGGGGCGGCTGCCGGTGGTGGTGTCGCTCGAATCGCTGGACGAGGATGCGCTGGTCCGGATCCTGATCGAGCCCAAGAACGCGCTCACCAAGCAGTACAAGAAGCTGTTCGACCTGGAGAACGTCGGCCTGACGTTCGATCCCGAGTCGTTGCGCGCGGTGGCGCAGAAGGCGCTCAAGCGCGGCACCGGTGCCCGGGGCCTCCGGTCGATCCTCGAGACCATGATGACCGACATCATGTTCGATCTGCCGAGCCGGGACGACGTCCGCGAAGTGGTCATCACCAAGGAGTCGATCTCCGAGGGCAAGGAGCCCCTGGTGGTCACCGAGCGCCCGAGAGCCAAGCGGGAGGCGTGAGCGGGAACCCGCTCCGTGAGCTCCCTATCGAGTTTGTCGGGAGCTATCCCGATCCCGCCGTCTCCCTCGATCCGCCGCTTCCCGAAATCGCATTCGTCGGCCGCTCCAACGTCGGCAAGTCGAGCCTGCTGAACGCGCTGGTGGCGCGCCCGGGACTGGCGCGCGTCAGCTCCACGCCGGGCAAGACCGCCCTGGTGAACGTCTTCCGGCTGCCGGCGTTCTATCTGGTGGACCTGCCCGGCTATGGTTTTGCCCGGGCCAGCAAGGCCGCACGTGCCGGGTACCGGCGCCTGGTCCACGGCTACCTCAAGACGCGGCCGACGCTGGCCGGGGTGGTGTGGCTGCTGGACATCCGCCATCCGCCATCGACCGAGGACCTCGCGATGCAGGACATGCTGGGCGAGCGCGGCTGCCCGGTCCTCGCCGTGTTCACCAAGGCGGACAAGCTGGGCCGCAGCGCCCGGGCAACCCGGGCGCAGGAGCTGGCGGGATCGCTGGGGCTCGACGAGGAGCAGACGCAGGTCGTGAGCAGCGTGGAAGGCACCGGCATCCCCGACCTGGGGATGAGCATTCTGGCCGCCATGAGCGGCGAGGAGATCGCATGAGGTCGACGATGGCGGCGCTGGTCGTGATGGGGCTCGCCGCGTGCGCGCCGGGCGGCCGGGCCCAGACGCCGCCTGCCATCGGCACACCCGTCGCACCGGCCAGGGACACCGCGAGCGCGGGCCGGCGCGACACGACGGTTTACGGCACCCTCAATACCGGCGACATCGCGCTCCGGCTGCGGAGCTCGGAGCTGGAGATCCGCTTCGTCCCGCTCACCGACCGCATCACCCGGCTCCTGGCGCGGGACGCGGCGCAGTCGCTGCGCGGCCTGGTGGCCTCCCAGCGCGATGCCATCGACGCGCTGGCCCGGGAGAATGGACTCAGCGACCCGGGACTGGCCCTCGTGACCTTCTTTGGGCAGAAGGACGGTGCCCGGTTCGACCCGGGACTGGTCACCCTGGTAGCGCAGGGGCGCTTTCTCCGGCCGGTGGGCGTGGTCCCCCTCACGTCCCGCTTTTCCTCGCAGCAGCTCAGCGTGCGCGAGCAGGTCAGCGGCATCTTCCTCTACGAGCAGGCCATCCCGGTGGACGAGTCGTTCACTGTCACCTACGACACGCTCACCAGCGACGACTGGCAGCGCAAGCTGCAGCTGCTCGATCGCGAACGCTCCCGGCAGGGCTCCGGTATTCCCCGCTAATCCCGCCCCGACCGGCCCCGCGGTGGCGTGAATTGCGCGCCGTTCGCGAGTGGCCTACGATTCGGAACATCGACGGAGGATTCATGGCCTTCCTGCCACTCAAGGCGGTCGCGCTTCCGGACGCGTCCCGCTCGGTCTACGACGCATGGCTCGCCGAGGTGGAGGCGGGGCTCGCCGCGCCCGCGCCGGACTGGTACCGGCTCGCCCGCGACATCCTGGTCCAGCTCTACCACCCCGGCGTGCGCGACTACGCGGAGCGGGTGGAGGACCCGTCGGTCCCGCTGGCCGCCCGTGCCTCGCTGCTGGCGCTCGATCCCCGCAACATCACGCTGGAGCCCGAGTACTACAGCGATGTCGACGCCGAACACTTTTCCCGGGTCAAGCCGCTGCTGTGGCTGTGGTACGGCTTCGATCGCTCCCCGCTCGGCGGGGGCAACGTGGACGTCGGTGTGCAGTTCCGCCGCCTGCTCGCGCGTCACCTGTTCCGCCGTTGCGGGCGGAACTTCAAGTGCTTCCAGTTCGTCGAGTTTTCGTTCGGGTACAATCTCGAGGTCGGCGACGACGTGGTGGTACACCGGCACGTGCTCCTCGATGACCGCGGCGGGATCCGCCTGGGCGACCGCGTCAGCATCTCCGACTATGCCAACATCTACAGCCACACCCACAGCATCGTCGAGCAGCGCGAGGTCACCAATGCGGTGACGGTGCTGGAGGACGACGCCCGGATCACCTACCACGCGACGGTACTCGCCGGCGTCCGCGTCGGGCGCAACGGCATGGTGGGCGCCAATGCCGTGGCGACAAAGGACGTCCGGCCGTTCCACGTGAACGTCGGCATCCCGGCCAAGTCGATCCGGGTCAAGCCCAACGCACCGGCCGAGGCCTATGCCACCCAACGCGTCGCAACGCGTGACGGCGGCTCCGGAGACAGGTCCTGACCAGGCCCGCATGGCCGCCCGCCATCTCCCCGGCGCTGCTCCAGGTCCTCGGGGCGGCGCTCGCCGCCGGTCTGTTCACCGCCGCCTGGCTGGGGGGCCGCGCCTACTGGTGGGCGATGCTGGTCGGCGGGGCGTTGCTGGCCGCCGCGGTCTGGTCGGCAGGCGCCGGCTGGCACCGCTGCGTCGCCGAGGTTCAGGCCCGCAGCGACGAGATCGCGACGCAGCTCGACCGCCGCATCAGCGAGTTGTTTTCCCTGCAGGAGCTCGGGTACATCCTGTCCGGCTCACTCGAGCTGGGGCGCATCGTGGACCAGGTGGCGCAGTTCGCCATGCGGTTTCTCCAGGCCGACGGCGCCATCGTGGTCCTCTCGGTCGACGGGAACCGCGCGCTCCGCGTCGCCGGCGCGATCGGCACGCTCGAGTATCTGCTGGGCCGGGAGCTGCCGGACGACGACGACGACGAGACGCTCCTGAGCGGCGCGATGGAGGACGGCCGCATCCGGATGACCACCGAGGGTGCGGAGCCGGTCGCCCTGATTCCCGGACTCGATGTGACTGCCGCCGCGGTGGCCCCGCTGCGCTCCCACGGCGACCGGATCGGCGCGCTCGCGGTCACCGGCCGTCACGGCGCGGCGTTCACGACCGAGGATCTCTGGCTGCTCTCGACCGTTGCCACCAATGCATCGGTCGTGCTGGCCAACGGGCGGCTGTTCGAGATGGTGCAGCGCGCCACCGAGGAGTGGGAGACCGCGTTCAACGCCCTGACCGAGGGGCTCGCCGTCGTGGGGCCATCGGGCACGGTGCTCCGCGCCAACTCATCGCTGGCCCGGATGGCGGGCGTGACCGAGGCGGAGATGGCGGGCCGCGACTTTGCCCATACCATGTTTGGCGACTCCGACTCGGCGCGCGCGGTGACGCACGCCGCGCGCGCCGGTGAGCGCCCCGCCCCGCTGGTGGCCCGCTCCGACGTCCTCGGCCGCGTGCTGCGGCTCACGACCGCCCCGCTGGGTGACCTCGCGGGACGGGAATCCATCGTGGCGCTGGTGGAGGACGTGACCGAGCAGCGTGCCATGGAAGCGCAGCTGATCCACAACGAGAAGATGGCCACCATCGGCCAGCTCGTCTCCGGCGTGGCGCATGAGCTGAACAATCCGCTGACGTCAATCGCGGGCCTGACCGAGCTGCTGCTCGAGCGCGGCCCGCTCCCGGATTTTCCGCGCGAGCACCTGCGGGTGATCCACGATCAGGCGGAACGGGCGGGCCGGATCGTGAGCAACCTGCTGACGTTTGCGCGGAAGGGCACGCCGGAAAACACGCTGGTCGACCTCAACGACGTCGTCTCCCGCACGTCCCAGCTGATCGCCTACGAGATGCGGCTCCGCGGCATCGAGCTGCACGCCGACCTCACGTCCGATCCGCTCACCGTCATGGGCGACCGCTACGAGCTCCAGCAGGTGCTGCTCAACCTGGTCACCAACGCGGTGCAGGCGGTGGGCGAACTCGAGCCCTCGCGGCCGCGCGCCATCTGGGTGTCCACCGCGCGCGCGGATGATACCGCGCAGCTCCGCGTGCGCGATTCCGGCGACGGCGTCCGGCCCGATCTGGTGCCCTACCTGTTCACCCCGTTCTTCACCACCAAGGAGCCAGGCCAGGGTACCGGACTCGGCCTGTCACTGAGCTACGGGCTGATCGAGTCGCACGGCGGTCGGCTGAGCTACGTCGTGACGCCCGGGCACGGCGCCGAGTTTCTCATTGCGCTGCCGTGGATGGCAGACGCCGACGCGGCGGCCGGTGGCGCCTCTCCGTCCTCGATGCGGCGCATCCTGGTGGTGGATTCCGACCCCGCCGTGCATCGGGTGGTGAGCGCGCTGTTTGCCGGCGACGGGCACGCGGTGGACGCGGCGCGGGACGGCGATGAGGCGCTGGCGACGCTCGAGCACCGCGACTACGACCTGATCATCGCCGACGCGCATCTGCAGACGGCCGCGGGCACGGCCTTGCTCGACGCGCTGCTGGCCCGGTCACCCGCGATCCAGCCCCGGCTGGCGCTGGTCACCGCCGGCGGGCGGCCCGACCCTCGTTGCGCCTTTCATCTGGCGAAGCCGCTCAACCTGCGCGAGCTGCGGATGATCGCCGCGGCGGTCTTCAGTAGCCGGCCGCGGTCGCCGGCCACCACGGCTGAATCCTGACCCGGCCCTTGACCTTCGGCATCGTGCTGGCCGCGTCGGCGGCACCCCAATAGTTGCTGCCGGCCACGAGGTCCGGCGCCTGGACGTAGGAGCTGGTCGCCCGCAGGAAGATGTTGCCCACGACCTCGGTGCCCCGCCCCGCCGCATCCACCACCAGCCCGTCCCCCACCCCGTCGAACAGGTTGCCCCGCAGCCGCGCCTGCGTCGTGCGCTCCAGGATGGCGCCGCGATCCAGGTTTGCCAGCACGTTGTCCTCGATGATGTAACCCCGGCTCGGTTCCCCGGTCTCGCCGGGCGCGAACAGCCAGATGCCGATCCGCCCCCCGATGATCACGTTGGCCGACACCGTGTTGTCGCTCCCGTGCTCGATGGCGATGCCGACGTTGCGCGAGCCCACGATCGTGTTTCCCCGCACCACGTTGCCGCTGGAGTAACCCAGCCAGAACCCAAAGGCCGAGCTGTCGGCATGGTTCTCGATGAAGCTGTTGCCCCAGCTGAAGGTGGATTCGAAGGCGTTGTGCCAGGCGCCGGTCGCGTCGTTGCGGAGCACGAGATTACCCACCGATGGCCGCACCTGCGGTCGCTGCCCGCTCAGAAAGAAGCCGTCACCCGAGTGGGAGAGGTCATTGTCGGCGATGGTGTTGGAATCGCTCCGCTCCCGGAGCAGGAGTGCGGCGGAATCGCAGCCGTGCCGATACGCCGTGCCTTCGCAGCGCACGCTGCGGTCCGCCTTGTTGCGCACGATAGTGTTGTGCGAGGAACGCCAGAGGTGGATCCCCCAGCCACTGTTGCCGGAGACGTCATTGTCCGCGATGTATGCGCGGCGCACCTCGTAGAGCCCGATGCCGTTCTGTGCTCCGTGCGCCATGACGCCGGTGACGGTGACGTCGTCGGTGCGCTTGAGGTAGACCGCCCCGCCGTAGCGCTCGAAGGTGTCGGGGTGAAAGACGTCGAGCCAGTCCACCGCATTGAAGGCCTCGGGCGTCGAAATCAGCCGCTGCGCCCGGGAACCCGATGCGTCGACGTTCGTCACCCGGTGGCCGCTGCCGCCCACGAGGCGGATGCCGTAGCGGTAGCCGTGGATGGCGCCGCCGGTGATCGTCACATTGCTGGCGCCCTCGCTGGCGACACCCACCCCGGTGAACGCCGAGGCGAGGGTGTCGCCGCTCTGCAGCGTGACGCCGGTCAGATCGATGCGGGTGTTGGACGTGACCGCGATGATCACGCCGCGCTCCGCCCGGTCCGGAATGGTGTAGCGTCCGGGACAGATGCGCACTTCGCCCTGCACCTCGGTGGCGGCGCGGGACGGACGGATGCAGGGCGGATCGGTGCGCACGCCGGCGGCGAGTGCAAGCACGGCGGCCGTGAGCATTTTCATGGCCGCACCGGGTGGCCGCGGTCCCGCAGGTATGCGCGTGCCTCAGGCAGCGAGCAGCCCTCGAAGTGGAAGATGGACGCCGCCAGCACGCCGTGGGCGCCGGCATCGAGCGCTTCGGCCAGGTGCGCCAGCGCTCCGGCGCCGCCCGACGCGATGACCGGCAGCCGGGTCGCCTCCGCCGCCCCCGTGATCAATGGCAAGTCATACCCCCCTCCGGTTCCGTCCCGATCCATCGACGTCAATAAAATTTCGCCGGCGCCCAGCGATTCGAGCTGAGCCACCCATGCGAGGGCATCGAGTGCCGTCGGCTCGCGCCCGCCGGTGATCATCACAGCCATTCGGTCACCGTGGCGGCGGACGTCGACCGCCGCGACGACGCACTGCGAGCCGAAGCTGTCGGCGAGCCGGCTCACCAGCGCCGGATCGCGCACGGCCGCGGTATTGACCGCGACCTTGTCCGCGCCGGCGCGCAGCGCGCGCGCGGCATCGTCCACCGAGCGGATGCCGCCGCCCACGGTGAACGGAATGAAGATGGCATCGGCCACCCGGCTGACCAGCTCGAGCGTGGTGTCGCGCGAATCCTGGCTGGCCGCGATGTCGAGGAGCACCAGCTCGTCGGCGCCCTCGGCGTCGTAACGCGCGGCCTGGGCGACGGGATCGCCCGCATCGCGCAGCGACTTGAAATGGACCCCCTTCACCACCCGCCCGCCGGCGACGTCGAGACACGGAATGATGCGCCGCGCTAGCATACCCGCAGCACGTCTTCCAGCGGCCCGGCGGTGCCGCCGCCCAGCATCACGACCACGTCATCGAGCGCCCGCCGCTCGCGGGGCCACGCCAGCCGGCCGCGGGCCGCGTGCACGCCAAGCCATTCGGCGGCATCGTGCTCCGGGCCAATCACGGCGTCGGTGCCGCCCACCACAAACGCAACAAAGATCGGCACCAGCGCCACTTCGTCGAGCCGATGCTGATAGAACGATTCAACCCGGCTCAGGTTGTACATCCGGGCCGGCGTCAGTCCCGTTTCCTCGCGCAGCTCACGAAGGGCCGCCTCCTCGGGGCGCTCACCGTCCTCGATGTGGCCATGGACCGACTCCCACGCGCCGGGACAGCGACCGCCGGCCGCCCGGCGCAGCACGAGGCACTCCAGTGCGGCCCCGGTCCCGCGCATCACGTAGACGTCTACCAGCGAGACCCGTACGCTGGTCATGGCCGCCACCGGGCAAACGCGTCGAGCAGCTCGATCCCGGCCCGCTGTGACTTCTCCGGATGAAACTGCGCACCGACGACGCTGTCCTGCCCCACCAGGGTGGGAAAGGCGCCGCCGTAGTCCGCCGTGGCCAGCACCGCGGCATCGGGCAGGCCTGCCGGATGATAGCTGTGCACGTGGTAATAGAACGGCGAATCGCCGCTGAATGCGCCGCCCGCCATGGCGTGGTCGCGGCCTGCCGCCGTCGCCGCCACCTGCGCCCAGCCCACATGGGGCACCGGCAGATCGCCGCGGAACCGCTGCACGCGTCCCGGCAGGAGTCCGAGCCCCCGCTCGCCCGGTGCTTCCTCGCTCTCCCCGAAGAAGAGCTGGAGCCCCAGGCAGATCCCCATCACCGGGCGGCCGGCGGCGGCGGCATCGCGGATGGCGGCGCCCAGGCCGGTCTCCGCCAGCGTACGCGCAGCGCGGCCGAAGTTGCCGACTCCCGGCACCAGCACGTGATCGGCCCGGTGGACGGCGTCGGGATCCGCCGTGAGGATCGGATCGTGTCCGCCGGCCTGCAGTGCGCGCACGACGCTCCTCAGGTTATTGACGCCATAGTCCACCACGGCGATCACAGCGAGCCCTTGGTGGACGGGACGCCGATCACCCGGGGATCGAGACTGGTTGCGGCGTCGAGCGCCCGCGCAAAGGCCTTGAAGGCCGCCTCCACGATATGGTGCGGGTTGTCGCCGCGGATGAGATCGAGATGCACCGTCAGCCCGGCGTTGCCCGCCAGCGCCCGGAAGAACTCCGGCGTGAGGAAGACGTCGTAGTCGCCCAGCATCTGCCACTTGGGAATCTCGATCCCATAGTGCAGAAACGGGCGGCCCGACACGTCCACGACCGCGCGAACCAGCGATTCGTCCAGCGGCACGTACGCGTGGCCGTAGCGGCGGATGCCGGCGCGATCGCCCAGCGCCCGCGCCAGTGCCTGGCCCAGCGCGATGCCGGTGTCCTCGACCGTGTGGTGCCCATCCACGTGCAGATCGCCGGCGGCCTCAACCGCCAGATCCAGCAGCGCGTGCCGCGCCAGCGCCTCCAGCATGTGGTCGAGGAACCCGATACCGGTCTTGATGCGCGAGGCACCGGTGCCGTCGAGCGCCACGTGCACCCGAATCCGGGTTTCGCCGGTGATTCGTTCCACATCGCCCACCCGTGCCATCAGCCCTCCAGGATGTCGGTCAACGCGGCCATACACGCGTCCATGTCGTCCGGCGTGCCGATCGAGATCCGCAGGCACTCGGCCAGCTCCGGCGAGGCGGAGACGTCCCGCACCAGGATGCCGAAATCGCCGTGCAGCCGTTGGAAGACGCGGCGCGCGGGCAGCGTGCGGAACCGGACCAGCAGGAAGTTGGCCGCGCTGGGATACACCGTGATACCGGGCAGCGCGGCGAGCCGGGCGATCGTGCACTCCCGGGTCTCGACGATGGTCCGCACGTGCTCGTCCCGAATCTCCGGGTGGTCCAGGACCACGTCGGCGGCGGCGAGGGTGATCGCATTGACGTTGTACGGCAGCCTGGCCTTGGCGATCTCGCGCGCTACCGCCGGATGCGCCAGCAGAAAGCCAAAGCGGAGGCCGGCCAGGCCGAGCGCCTTGGAGAAGGTGCGCAGGACGACGAGGCGTGCGTGGGTCGCCAGCAGCGGAATTGCGGGGGGCCCACCGAAGTCCTGGTACGCCTCGTCGGCAACGACGAGCGCATCGGTGGCGGCCAGGATCCGGGCCACCGCGCCTTCGGGCAGCGCCGAGCCGGTCGGATTGTTGGGTGAATTGAGGACGATGACCCGCGCGCGCTCGCGTACGGCGGTCTCGATGATCCGCTCCACGTCGTAGCCAAAGTCCATGCGCAGCGGCACGCCGACGTAGCGCGCTCCGAAGACGCCGGCGAGGAGACGGTAGAGCGAAAAGGTGGGCGAGGGCGCCACCATGCGGTCCCCCGCATCGAGCGTGACCGCGAGCGTCGCCTGGATCAGCTCATTGGAGCCGTTGCCGGTGAGCACCCCGTCGGCCTGCCAGCCGTACGACGCCGCGAGTCGCTGCTGCAATGCGTCGGGCATGAAGGCGGGATAGCGGTGCCACGGCAGGGCCACCGCCCGCGCCATGATCTCGTGCTTGAGCGCCGCAGGCAGGTCATACGGGCTCTCGTTCTGATTGAGCTTGCGGCGGGCGGCGGGCGCCTGGAGCGTGTAGGCCGTCTGCGCACGGACCGACGGCTTGATGAGCGCCAGGGCGCCGGCGGGATCGGGCAGCCCCACGGCGGTCAGGCGCGCCGGCGCGCGAGGACCGCCTGAAGCCGGGCCGACAGCGCGCGGGCGCGGAACGGCTTGGTGAGGAAGTCGTCGGCGCCCAGCTCGAACACGCGGACCTCGTTGTCCTCATCGCCCTTGGCGGTCAGGACGATCACCGGGATCCGGGCCGTGGCCGGCCGCGAGCGGAGCTGCTGCAGCACCGAATAGCCATCGAGCCCCGGCAGATTCAGGTCGAGCATGATCAGGTCGGGCGCGTGGCGGTCCACCTGGTCCAGTGCCTGGACGCCGTCGCGCGCTTCGGAGACGATGTAGCCGTCGCGCTCCAGCAGGTCGCGCATGACCTTCCGGAGCTGGTCCTCGTCCTCCACCAGCAGAATCTTGGCGCCGGTGGCCGCGGGCATCGCATTGTCGCCCGGGACGTCGGTCTCGTCCACCAGGTCAAAGCCCACGCCCAGGTCCACATCGACCGCCTGCGGCCGCGTCGCCACGACCGGCGCGACCGGTGGCGGCATCGTCGCGATCGCCGCCGGCTCATCCGCCGGCACATCGGTGACCCGGAGGAGCTCCTCGATCGAAGACTCGCCGGCCAGCACGTGGCGGAGCCCGCTGTACCAGAGCGAGCGCATGCCGTTGGCATGGCCCGCCTCGGCGATCTTGTCGGCCGTGGCCCCGGCGCCGATCCGCCGCTCGAGCTCCGCGTTGAGCGTCAGCACCTGGACGATGCTGAACCGGCCGCGGTACCCCGTCATGGCGCACTCCGGGCAGCCGACGCCACGGAAGAGCTGGGCGTCGATCGGCACGTGACGCCGTACGCGCGCGGGCAGCTCATCGGTGGCGAGCTGCTTGCACACGAGGCAGAGCCGGCGCATGAGCCGTTGCGCGATCACCCCGCGGAGCGCGGCGGCCAGCTTGTACGCCTCCATGCCCATGTCAACCAGACGGGTCACGGCGTTGGACGCATCGTTGGTATGCAGCGTGGAAAGCACCAGGTGGCCGGTGAGTGAGGCCTGCACCGCCACCTGCGCCGTCTCCTGGTCGCGAATCTCGCCCACCAGCACGACGTCCGGGTCCTGCCGGAGGATCGAGCGGAGCGCCGCCGCAAAGGTGAGCCCCGCCTTCTCCTGCACCTGCACCTGCACGATGTTCTCGCCCAGGCGGTACTCGACCGGGTCCTCGACCGTGACGATGTTGACGCCCTCGTTCTGCACCATGCGGAGCGCCGAGTAGAGCGTCGTCGTCTTGCCCGATCCGGTGGGACCGGTGACGAGGATAATCCCTTCCTTGTGGTTGAGCAGCGACTGAATCGTGGCGCGCTCGTCCTCGAACATGCCGAGCGCCTCGAGCGTCAGCACCGTGGCCTTGGCATTGAGCACCCGGATGACGACCTTCTCGCCGCTCGAGGCCGGCAGGGTGGACACCCGCAGGTCCACCGGCGAGCCGTTCACCGCGATCCGCGCGCGGCCGTCCTGGGGCCGGCGCCGGTCCGCGATGTCCAGTCCCGAGATGATCTTGATCCGCGAGATGAGCGGCACACCCGCACTCCGCGGAATCTTCATGACCTGGCGCAGGACGCCGTCGATGCGGTATCGCACCACCACGCCGCCTTCAACGGGCTCAATGTGAATGTCGCTGGCCCGGCTCGCGATCCCGTCCGCCAGCATCATGTCCACCAGCCGGACGATCGGCGCGTGCGCCGCCTCGTCGGCCGAGGCCGCCTCGTCGTCCTCGTCCTCGAGCTGCTGCACGCTGGCGGAGGACTCCATTCCACCCAGCAGCTTGCTCACCTCGTCCTCGGACGGATAGAGCACCGCCAGCCCCTCGCGAATGCGCGACGGGGACGAGAGCAGCATCCGCACTTCCCGGCCGCTCGCGAAGGCCAGCATCTTTTCGGCGTCGATGTCGAACGGGTTGGCGGTCGCGACTTCGAGGAAGGTGTCGCTCAACCGGAGCGGAAGGACGTTGAAGCGGCGGGCCACCTGCTCGCTCACGCTTTCGCGCATGCGGAGCTCGGGCTGGGCGTCGCCGGCAACCTTCAGCCGGAAGCGCTGGGAAATCGCCTCCAGAATCTGCGCATCACCCATCACCTTGCGCTCGACCAGCGTGTCCCAGAGCGATCCGGGCGTGTTGTCACCCTCGGCCCGCAACCCCGCCACCGTGTTCGGGGGCAGGAGCGGCTCGATGGTCGGGATCAGCCATTCGTCGGTGAACTTCATGTGGCGGTCCGGGCGGTCTGGGACAGGATGGCGCGAGCGTGTCGAGGAAGGATAACAGATCAGAGAATGCCCCACCAATCCCGGTTGATGTCCACCGTGAGCCCAAATCCCCCGTCGCGGAGCCCCACACCCGCCTCCACCCGGATCAACCGCATGAAGAATTCCGCGGCGAGCCCCGCCACCGGGCGGACACCGCCGCTGGAGGTCCACGGCAATCGCGCCGGAGCGCGATCCGCCCAGCCCGCGGCGAGGAACGGTGCCAGGATCATCGTCCGTCCGGTGGAGGCGTAGGAGCCCAGCGCGAGCGCGGGAGCCGGCGCCCGGATTCGCCATTCGAGCTGGGCCACCGCCATCCGGCGGCCGCCGTACGCCCGGTACGGCTCCCCGAGGAGTGTGCCGCGCCCGCCCAGCACGAAGCTCCGATAGTCCGGGAGCCCGGCGCTGCCGACTCCGCCCCGGAGCGACGCGGCGAGCTCGGTGGAGCCGACCGCGACCGCGGACCGGAGCTCGGCCGCCGCGCGAACGTAGCTCGTGGGCCCGTCGCCCGCCTCCAGCAGGAGGGACCCGCGGAGACTCCTGCGCGCCGCGAGCCCGGCGCCGGCCTGCTCCAGGCGCAGGCGGGCCAGATGATACTCGCCGGCGCCGAGCCCGGGATTGGGACGATAGGTGCCATTGGCCGGGCTGGCCGCCACCGCGAGCGAGTAGGGGTGCTCGATCGCGCCCTCCGCCACGATCGTGGTCCGGGGGCTGAGGCGATGCGACACGCCGAGCGACACCGCATCGAGCCGCAGCCAGTCGCCGTGATCCTGGCCAAACTCCTGTGCCGCGAGCGAATTGAGCACCGGCGAGATCACGGAAAAATCGCTGAGGTCCCGGACCCGGCGGCCCACGCCGGCGAGGAGCTGGGTGCCGCCGGCACCGATGCGCAGCTCCAGTCCACCGGTTGCCCGCCCGTCGGCGGTGCCGATCCCGAACGTGGGATGGAGCTGGAGGCGACTCCGGCTGATGCCCAGCGTCGCACCCGCGCCGAACGCGAGACCCTGCACCCGGTTGACGTGCATCAGCTCGCTCAGCGAGCCCAGCGCCGGCCGGTTCTGCGAGAGCCCGCTCAGCAGATGCGCGCCGGCGATCCGCTCGACCTCGAGGCGGAGCGCCTCCATTTCCCGCTGACTCAGCGGTGCCGCCACCGAATCGATCACCGCCTGGAGGGTGCCTCGCCAGTGAGTGGTGTCGCCGTTGTCGGGACGCCGGAGCCCCGCGATCGCCGGGCCCCGGAAGACCGAATCCGGAATCGCGACGTTGAGATCGTAGTCGTTGATTTCCCACCGGCCGCGGATGATTCCGCGCGCGGGCAGGTCCAGCCAGCTCACTCGCCGGCGAATCTCGACTTCCTGGCGGTACGGCAGCCAGTATTTCTGGTCGAACAGCGCGTTCTCGAGGGTGATGTCGATGTCCTCGAGGTCGCGATCCAGGTAGGCCGCGGGGGTGAAGCTGAAGCGGAATCGCACCAGGTCGGCCGACGCGGCATCGAGATAGAGCGTACCGACGACCAGCGGCCGCGCGAACGACCGCGGCCGCACGGCGACGGCGCGCACGACGATCTGCTGCGTGCCGCTCCGGATGGCCAGCGAGTCCTGGATGGCAAAGTCGTAGGCGTCGAGTCCGCCGGGGGACAGCGGGTGCACGACGTCCCGCACTTCGTCGCCCTCGCCGATGCGGATGAGATTGCCGAAGTTGTTGGTGACGATGCCGAGGTGGTCGCGATGGTAGCGGACGTCGGTCGGCAGGAAGGTCCCGTCGCGCCAGCCAAGGATGACCTGCTTGCTCCGGTTCGGGGCCTGCCAATACACTTCGACATCGAGCTCATCGCCCTTGACCAGCCGCGGCGCCTCGGTAAGCCCCTGCTGGCCCATCTGGGCCAGGAAGAACACGAAGCCGTGGGCCCGGGTCCGGTAGCTGGACAGCGACGAGTCGCCCTGCGCGGCCTGCCGGCGCGCTACCGCGCGGCGCACGAGATCGAGCGTGGCCGGCGTGTTCCACTGCTGCGCATCGAGGGGAGCCGCCGCGGCCAGGACCAGCCCGGCGGCGGCGCCCAGACGCCAAAGCCACATCACGCGAGGAACCATCCGTGGGAATATTCGGGAGGGCATCACGCCGGGCAAGCGCAGGCGCAACCGCGGCCGCAGCCGCGGCCGCGGTTGTGGCCGCGATCGCATGCGGCGGCGGATCGCCGCCCGCCGGTACCGCACCGGCGGTCACACCGGTGCGCACGCTGCCGCTCAGCGCGCTCTACGTGCTTCAGTCGTCCGGACCGGCGCCGGCGGACACCACGGACACCCTGATCGCGGGTCAGGCGCGCCATGTTCTGCTCCGTGCCGGTGAGCCGGACAACACCACATTTGCCGACGTGTTCTTTGGCGATACGGCATTCACGGCCCCGCCGGGCACCCGCGTGACCGTCACCCTCCGGCCCCGGCCACAGACGTACGGGCTCGACATTGCGGCCAGTGCCCCCATAGTCGCCGGCACGGTCACGTTCAAGTATGCCGTGCATTTCCAGGGATCCCCCGAGGCGGTGGGCCGCTACGGCAGCGCGCCGCTGCTGGAGCGGGCCCTCGCCATCGGCGTGATCGGCGCCGGCGACCGCGTCACCCTCCTGGCCACGATGCGGCCGGCGGCCGACAACCTGCAGACCGCCTTCACCACCGCCGGCAGCTACATCGTCGCCGCCCCACGGTGACGCCGCCCGACGCACGCACGATGGTGCCGGTCGTGCGCGAGGTGGTGCTCGACGCCGATACGCCGGTCAGCGCCTTTGCCCGGCTCCACCGGGGCGAGTTCGGTTTTCTGCTCGAATCGCTTGAGGGGGGCGAGCGCTGGGCCCGGTACAGCTTCCTCGCCACCGAGCCGCGGGAGGTGTACCGGTACCACGGACTGGCCCGGTCCCGCTGGACCGCCGCCACCGGCTGGCTCGACGAGCCCGGCCGGCAGCCGCCGCTGGAGCACCTCGGCGCCCTGATGCGGCGTCATCCTGCCGTGGCGGTCGACGGCCTGCCGCCATTCACCGGCGGCGCCGTCGGATTCATCGGCTACGACGTGGTGCGCACCATCGAGCGCCTGCCGGAGCCGCCGCCGGACGATCGCGGCCTGCCCGATGCCGTGATGATGATCGCGGACACCGTGATGGTCATCGACAACCTGCGCAATCGTGCGACCATCGTCGCCAGCGTCGAAGCGCCGACCGGACTCGCTGTCGCCGAGCTGAGCGCGCGGTATGCCGCGGCGGAACGGCGGATCGACGAATGGCTGGCGCGCCTGGCGGCGCCCGGCACGCTGGGGCCGCTCAGCGCGGATGACGCGCCGCGGCCGCCCGCGACCTCACCCTATGCCGATGACCGCTTCCGCGCCGACGTGCGCCGGATCCAGGAGCACATCGCGGCCGGCGACACCTTCCAGACGGTGCTCTCCCGGCGGCTCGACCTGGTGGCTCCGGACCCGCTGCTGCTCTACCGCCACCTCCGTGCGCTCAATCCGGCGCCCTATCTCTTCCTGCTCCACTGCGGCGACCTGCACCTGATCGGCAGCTCGCCCGAGGCACTGGTGCGGGTGGAGGGCGACGACGTGACCGTACGGCCGATCGCCGGGACCCGGCCGCGGGGCGCCACGCCGGCCGCCGATGCGGCACTGGCCGCCGAGCTCGCCGCGGATCCCAAGGAGCGCGCCGAGCATCTGATGCTGGTGGACCTGGGTCGCAATGACGTGGGCCGGGTGGCGCGCTACGGCTCGGTGCGGGTGACCACCTGCATGGAGGTGGAGCGCTACTCTCACGTGATGCATCTCGTCAGCGAGGTCCGCGGCACACTGCGTCCCGGGCTCGACGCGCTGAGCGCCTTTGTCGCGTGCTTTCCGGCCGGCACCGTGTCCGGCGCCCCCAAGGTCCGCGCCATGGAGATCATCGACGCGCTGGAGCCGGTTCGGCGCGGACCCTATGCCGGCGCGGTCGGCTATATCGGCTGGGGCGCGCGGACACTGGATACGGCCATCGCCATCCGCACCTGTGTGCTCCAGGGCAACCGGGCCTGGGTCCAGGCCGGCGCCGGCATCGTGGCCGATTCCGATCCCGACGCCGAGTGGCGGGAGACCGAGGCCAAGGCCGGCGCCGTCCTGGCGGCAATCGGGCGCGCCACCTTCCGCCGCCCCGTCGCCCCGGCCACCTTTGAGTCATGCCCGCCTGCCGGCTCGTAAATTTCACCGGTGACCAGAGCTTCGAACTGCCCGAGGGGCGGAGCGTCCTGGTCGGTCGCGGCGTGACCTCGGATATACCGATCTACGATCCCACCATCTCCCGTCGTCACGCCGAACTCCGCATGGCCGAGGACGGCGTGCACGTGAGGGACCTCGGCAGCTCCAACGGGACGTGCATCAACGGCGGCAGGGTCAAGACCGGCGTGGCCCGGACCGGCGACTCGATCACCTTCGGGAAGGTGCTGTACCGGGTGGAGGAGGCGCGGCCCGCCATCCCGGACCGGCCGGTGATGGCCATGGCCGCGGTGTCCACCGGCACGCACGGGCCCGATGGCGCCATCGTGCGCCAGGTGCCGGTGCTGGGCGGCATGCCGATCGGTCTCAGCTCCGCGGAGATGCGCCGCTCGGAGCTCGGCCAGCTCAAGGTGGCCGCAGCGGACGAGAACGAGCGCACGACCCGCAAGCTGTCGCTCCTGCTCGAGGTATCGCAGAAGCTGTCCGGCGAGCTCGACCTGGATCGTCTGCTGGCCACCGTGGCCGACACGACCTTCGAAGTGCTCAACGTGGACCGGGTCTCGATCCTGCTGCTCGACGACGCCGGGGAACTGGTGCCGAGCGTCTCCCGCAGCCGGCTGGGCGACGGCGAGTTCCAGCGGATCCCGCGGTCAATTGCGCGGAAGTCGGTCGACGAGCGCGTGGCGCTCCTCTCGCACAACGCCGCCACCGATGCGCGTTTCACCGGCAAGTCGGTCATGATGCAGAGCGTCCGGAGCGCGATGTGCTCGCCGCTCATGGCCTCGACCGAGCAGGTGCTGGGCATTCTCTACGTCGACAACCTGACGGCGGCCAACACGTTCAATGACGAGGACCTGCAGTTCCTGGTCGCGTTCAGCGGCCTGGCCGCGATCGCGATCAAGAACAGCCGCTACGCCGAGCAGATCCAGCGCGAGACGATGGTGCGATCCAATTTCGAGCGCTACTTCGCGCCCAACGTCGCGCTGGATATCGCGCGACAGCAGGGCGCCGTCCGGCTGGGTGGCGAGAAGCGCGCGACGACCGTGCTGTTCAGCGATATCCGCGGATTCACCACGATGTCGGAATCGATGCGTCCGGACGAGATCGCCCGTCTCCTCAGCGACTACTTCACGGAGATGGTGGAAGTGATTTTCGAGCACGGCGGCACGCTCGACAAGTTCATCGGCGACGCCATGATGGCGCTGTGGGGCGCGCCCATTGCGCACGATGACGATCCGGACCGCGCGCTCCGTGCGGCGCTGGCCATGCAGGCCTCGCTCACGCAGCTGAACGCCGGCTGGGCCGACGCCGGGCGGCCCACGATCGAGGTGGGAATCGGGATCAACCACGGTGAGGTCTTCGCCGGCAACATCGGAAGCCACCGTCGCCTGGAATACACGGTGATCGGTGACCCGGTCAACGTGGCGGCGCGGCTCTGCTCGCGGGCTGGCGGCGGCGAGATCCTGGTGAGCGACAGCTTCCGGGTGCTGGTCACCGAACCGCACCAGTTCGAATGGCTGCCGGAAATGACGCTGAAGGGAAAGCTGCATGCGGTACCGGTCTATCGGGTCGGGGCCCGCGCAACACCGTCGACTGAGTCGATCTCGTCCGGGGCCTAGCCCCCGAAGCGGTACTCCCAGCCGGCTTCGCCCAGGAGCCGCAGCACCAGCCGCACCGGCAGGCCCATCACGCCAAAGAAGTCGCCCTCGATCCGCTCCACCAGCGCGGCGCCGTACCCCTGAATCCCGTAGGCGCCCGCCTTGTCCATCGGCTCGCCGGTCGCCACGTAGGCGCGGAGTGTCGACTCCTCCACCGCGCGGAACGTCACCTTCGTGATGTCCGTCGCCTGGCGGACGACGTCGTCCGCGACGACCGCCACAGCGGTGACCACGTGATGGGTCCGACCCTGCAGCTTCATGAGCATCGCGAGCGCCTCCGCCGGGTCGGCCGGCTTTTCCAGAATCTCGTCCCGCAGCACGACGGTCGTATCGGCGCCCACGACAAAGTCGCCCGCCACGCTCTGCGCCTTTTGGCGGGCCAGGCGCTCGACGTAGTCCACCGGCGTCTCGCCGGCGCGGCGCACTTCCGGAATGTGTGGGGGCACCACCCGCAGCGGCACGCCGAGCATCTCGAGCAGCTGCTTGCGCCGGGGCGAGGCCGAGGCGAGAGTCACCGGAATCATTGCGCCTCGCGATCGAGGATGAGCGTAACGGGGCCGTCGTTGTGGATTTCGAGCTGCATGTCGGCGCCGAACTCCCCGGTGGCGACCGGGATGCCGAGGGTGCGGAGCGCCGCGATGAATCGCTCGTAGCGCGGGATCGCGTGTTCCGGGCGCGCCGCGCCCACGAACGACGGGCGGCGGCCGCGCGATACGTCGCCGTAGAGCGTAAACTGGGACACCACGAGCACGCCACCGGCCACGTCGCCCAGGGCCCGGTTCATCCGCCCCTCGGCGTCGGGAAAGAGGCGCAGTCCGACGACCTTGTCGGCCAGCCAATCCGCCTCCGCGTCGGTATCGGTGGGGCTGACGGCGAGCAGCACGCAGAAGCCGCAACCAACGGCCCCGGCCGCCCGGCCATCGATCCACACCGCCGCGGCGCTGACGCGCTGAAGCACGATCCGCATCGTCCCAAACTATACCGGCACCGCCATGACGGCACGTCGGGGGCGGTCCCGCGGCTGTAGATTTCTCCGGTGACCGCGCGCGAGCGTGGCCGTCGTACCCCTGACCGGAGTCCGCATTGCTGAAGTTCCGTCGACATCTGAGCTTTGCCCGTCGCTTCGTGCGCGGCGCGATCGCCGAGCGCCGCCGCGAAGGGCTGCATCCGATGCAGCCCTCCCCCCACCGGCCCGCCCCCGCGACCTGGCCCGATGACCGCCTGACCGTGTCGTGGCTGGGCCACGCGACGGTGCTGCTCAACTTTCAGGGAACGTGGCTGGCCACCGACCCGGCGCTCGAGGCGCGAATCGGCGTGGGCCGGGGCCGCGCCAAGCTGGGGCCCCGCCGGCTGGTCGAGCCCGCGCTCGATGCCGGTGAGCTGCCGCCCCTCGACCTCGTGCTGCTCTCCCACAGCCACATGGACCACACCGACCTGGGGACGCTCGCCGCGCTGCCGCGCCGGACCCGCGTGGTGGTGCATCGGGGCAACCGCGACTTGGTGCGGCGCTTCGATGGCGTGACCGAGCTCCGGTGGGGGCAGGCCGCGGACATCGCCGGCATTCACGTGGAGGCGGTCCCGGCACGGCACTGGGGCGCGCGCATGATCACCGACACCCATCGCGGATACGGCGGGTACGTGCTGCAGCGCGGCGGCCGGTCGGTGCTCTTCGCCGGCGACACCGCGTTTACCGACGTGCTGACGCCATTCGGCCGGCGGCATCACATCGACCTCGCCATTCTTCCCATCGGCGCGTACGACCCGTGGATCGCCAACCACGCGTCGCCGGAGGAAGCGTGGAGCATGTTCCGGGATCTGGGCGCGGAGTACCTGCTGCCGGTCCATCATTCGACGTTCCGGCTGAGCCGCGAGCCGGCTCACGAGCCGCTGGCCCGGCTGCTCGCCGCCGCCGGCGACGAGGCGCGGCGGATCGTGTGCCGGGAAATCGGCGCCACGTGGAGTGCGCCCGCGGGCTGAGGACCGGGGTCCGATTCAGGGTGGCGACGCAGACGAGCCCCCCCGGGACGGGGAGGCTCGCTCAGGACCGCACGATCGAGGAGGGGACGGGCGGCGCTACTCGACCGTCACCGACTTTGCGAGATTGCGCGGCTGGTCCACGTTGCACCCGCGGCGCACGGCCACGTAGTACGAGAAAAGCTGCAGCGGAACGATCGTGAGAATCGGCGTCAGGAGGTCGAGCGTCTGCGGAATGGTGAAGTGTGCATCCGCCAGCCGCGCGATCTCGGTGTCGCCCTCGGTCATCAGCGCGATGACCTTCCCCCCCCGCGCCTTCACCTCTTCGATGTTGGACACGATCTTCGAATGCACGGCATCGCGCGGCGCGATGAACACCACCGGCATGTTCTCGTCGATCAGCGCGATGGGTCCGTGCTTCATCTCGGCCGCCGGGTATCCCTCGGCGTGGATGTACGAAATCTCCTTCATCTTGAGCGCGCCTTCCAGCGCCACCGGGAAATTCACCCCGCGCCCCAGGTAGAGCGCGTTGGTCGCCTCGGTGAACCGCTCGGCGATCCGCTCGACTTCAGAGGAACGGTCGAGAATCTGCTGGATCTGGCCGGGCAGCGCATGCAGCGCCTGGATGAACTGGCGTCCCTGCAGGATGCTGAGGTTGCGGAGCCGGGCGATGCGGAGCGCGACCAGCGCGAGCGCGGCCACCTGGCTGGTGAAGGCCTTGGTGCTGGCGACGCCCACTTCCGGCCCGGCATGCAGATAGATGCCGCCGTCCACCTCGCGGGCAATCGTGGAGCCGACGACGTTGACCAGCCCCACGGTGCGCGCGCCGCGCAGCTTGGCCTCACGAATGGCGGCCAGCGTGTCCGCCGTCTCGCCCGATTGCGAGATGCCGATGACCAGGGTGCGATCGTCGATCACCGGGTTGCGGTAGCGGAACTCGGACGCATACTCCACTTCGACCGGAATGCGCGCCATTTCCTCCAGCATGTACTCGCCGATCAGCGCCGAGTGCCAGGAGGTGCCGCAGGCCGTGATGACGATGCGCTCGAGCTTCTTGAGATCGTCATCCGCCAGGTTGAGGCCAGTGACACGGGAGGTCCCCTCGTCTTCCAGCAGGTGGCCGCGGAGCGTGTTGCACAGACTCTCCGGCTGCTCGCAGATCTCCTTGAGCATGAAGTGAGCGTACCCACCCCGCTCGATCGCCGTCAGGTCCCATTCGATCTGGTTGACCGGCTTGTCGATGCGATTGCTCTCGAGGTTGCGGATCCGGTAGCCGTCGCGCGAGAGGACCGCCATCTCGCCGTCATCCAGATACACCACCGAGCGGGTGTACTGCAGCAGCGGTGACGCATCGGACGCCACGAACCACTCGCCGTCGCCCACGCCCACCAGAAGCGGCGAACCCTTGCGCGCCGCCACCAGCACGCCGGGCTCGTCCTCGCAGATGATGGCGAGCCCGTAGGCGCCGTCGACGTCGCGCAGCGCCGCCGCCACTGCGTCCTCGAGGTCGCCCTGGTACAGCTCGCCGATCAGGTGGGCCAGCACCTCCGTGTCCGTATCCGACTTGAAAGTGTGGCCCCGCTGCTCCAGCGCCTTGCGGATCGACGCGGCGTTCTCGATGATCCCGTTGTGGATGACCGCGATCCGACCGGACTGGTCGGTGTGGGGATGGGCATTGCGGGTGGTGGGTGCGCCGTGCGTGGCCCAGCGCGTATGGCCGATGCCGAGGGTCCCGGCCGGCATCCGGCCGTCGAGCTGCTGCTCGAGCGCGCTCAGCTTGCCCGCCGCCTTGACGATCTTGAGACCGGTGCCGTTCACGACGGCGATGCCGGCGGAGTCGTACCCGCGGTACTCCATGCGCCGCAGTCCCTCGATCAGCAGCGCGGCGGCCTGCCGCGGCCCAATGTACCCGACGATACCACACATCGCTCGTACCGCCTTCAGCTCAGGAGGTGTTGCCCCGCCTGCACCAGCGCCCGAGCCTCCGGACCGCTCGGCGCTTCGGCAATGAACCGGATGATCGGCTCCGTCCCCGAGGGCCGCACATGCAGCCACCGGCCCGCCCACGCGAGCCGCAGCCCGTCCCGCTCATCGACCGCCGCCTCCGGAAACTGCTCGCGGAGGCGCCGGTACAGCGGCTCCAGCGCCGGGCCCCGGGGGCCCTTGGCCTTCACGATCACGTACCGCGGCGCGGCGGCGACCAGCGCCGACACCGCGACGCTCGAGCGCGCCAGTCTGTGCAAAATCAGGGCCACCCCAAGCGGCGCATCGCGCCCGATGTGGAGCGCCGGATACATCACGCCGCCGTTGCCCTCGCCGCCGATCACCGCCCCCTCGTCGCGGATGGCCCGGGCCACGTTGGCCTCGCCCACCGCCGCACGCACGAAGCGGGCGCCGCCTGTGCGGGCCGCATCCTCCACCACCAGACTGGTCGACAGGTTCACCACCACCACGGGCACTCTGCCCTGTTCATGGCGTGCGTCCAACACCGCGGCCACGGCAAAGGCGAGCGTGTAGTCCTCGCCGATCGGCGTGCCGCCCTCGTCCACGATCGCCAGACGATCGACGTCGGGATCCACCGCAAAGCCGAGGTCTGCCCCGGTTTCGCGGACCAGGCGGCTCAGGTCGCCAAGGTTTTCAGGGATCGGCTCGGGCGGCCGCGGGAAGCGGCCGTCGGTCTCGAGATTGATCCCGCTGACGCGGCATCCCAGGCGTTCCAGCAACTGTGGTATCGTCCCGCCACCGGCACCGCGCACGCAGTCGAGTGCCACGTGGAACCGGCGCCGCCGGATCGCCTCGACGTCGATGACGGGGAGCGCCAGCACCAGATCCAGGTGGCGCTCGATGGCGTCGGGATCCTCGCGAAATCCGCCGAGTCCGTCCCACCCGGCCCGCGGGGGCCCCGCTTCCGCGAGTGCCCGCACCGCCGTGCCGGCGTCCGCATCGAGGAAGATGCCGTCCGGTCCCACCAGCTTGAGCGCGTTCCACTCGATGGGGTTGTGGCTGGCCGTGAGAATGAGGCCGGCCCCCGCGTGGTGGTGTTCGACGGCGAGCTGCACCGTGGGCGTCGGCACGATGCCCAGGTCCACGACGTCGGCGCCGACGGACATGAGGCCCGCCGCAGCCGCGCGCGCGAACATCGGCCCGCTGGTGCGCGCGTCCCGCCCAAGCACGACCGTCGTGCGCCCGTGACTCCGCGCCCACGCGCCGAGCGCAGCGGCGTGGCGGGCCACCAGCTCCGGCGTGAGATCGGTGCCGACGTGCCCCCGCATGCCGGAGACACTGATCATCAGGGTGTCGGACATGCCGTTCCTCGGGAGGAGTCTGCCGAAATCAGGCGTGCACCGGCAGGACGGTCAGATCGGAGTGCGCGCGGAAGAACGCCTCGACCACGTCGGGATCGAAGTGCGTTCCTGCGCAGCGGCGCAACTCCTCGATGGCGGCGCCCGCCGCGCGCGACGGCCGGTAGGCGCGGTTGGTGGTCATCGCGTCGTAGGCATCGGCCACCGCGACGATGCGGGCCTCGAGCGGAATGTCCGCGCCGGCGAGCCGATCGGGGAATCCGCTGCCGTCCATCCGCTCATGGTGCGAGCGCACGATGTGCAGCACCGCCGGCGCCTCCCCCAGGAACGGCTGCAGGATCCGCTCGCCCAGGACGGTGTGCAGCTTGATATGCTCGAACTCGTCCGGCTCCAGCGGTCCGGGCTTGTTGAGCACCGCCTCGCGCGTGCCGATCTTGCCGATGTCGTGCAGCTTGCTGCCCAGGTCCACTTGCGCCAGCCGGTCGCCGGTATAGCCAAGCTGGACCGCCGTCTTGACGGCAAACTCCTTGACCCGCATCGAATGGCCGCTGGTGTACGCGTCCTTGGCCTCGAGCGCAAAGACCAGCATCTCGACGCCGTTGATGAGCGACTGCTTGTTGCGTCCATCCAGCTCGCGGACGCGGCTCTCCAGCGTGTGTTGATAGTGCCGGTTCTGGAGGATGAGGTCGCGCTTCTCGAGTGCCTTGGTGATGCGGGCGTGGACTTCCTCGATGAGCGCCGGCTTGGAGATGTAGTCCAGCGCACCGATCTTGAGACACTCGATGGCGATGGTGACCTCGGCCACGCCGGTGAGCATGATGACCGCCATGTCGGGATACCGCGTCACCACCTCACGGAGGAACGCGACCCCGTCCATCTCGGGCATCTGGATGTCGGTGATGCAGATGGGCATTTCGCCCTGGTCGGCGAGGATCGCGAGCGCCTCGACGGCGCTCGCGGCCTGACGGCAGGCGAGTCCCTGGAATTCGATCGCTCGGGCCAGCGCGGAACGCACCTGCGGATCGTCGTCGACGACGAGGCAGTGGGCCGCACCCACCCGTGGAGAGGGTGATCGCACCCAGCGAAGCTACCCCGCCCGGGCCCAGACTTCAACCGGCGCTTGCCCGGACCCCACCCCGCCCCTTACGCTTCTGCAACCTCTTATCGCGCCGGGACATGACGAAGATTCTTCCGCCGGATGATGCCCACGGTTTTGCCACCCGCGCCGTGCATGCGGGCCAGCGGCCTGATCCGCTCTCCGGCGCGGTCATGACGCCGATCTACCAGACGTCGACCTACGTCCAGGAGGGGCTGGGCCGCCACAAGGGATATGAGTACGCCCGGACCCAGAATCCCACCCGCGAAGCGCTCGAACGCAACGTGGCGAGCCTCGAGGGCGCCGACTACGGCTTTGCCTTCGGCTCCGGACTCGCGGCGCTCGACGCCACGCTCAAGCTGCTGCGGGCCGGCGATCATGTGATCTCGGGCGAGAACATCTACGGCGGCTCCCACCGCCTGATGGAACGGATCTACACGCAGTACGGGCTGACGTTCAGCTTCGTCGATATGCGCGAGATCGCCAACATCGAGAGTGCGCTCCGGCCGGCGACGCGCATGATCTACTGCGAGACCCCCACCAATCCCATGATGAACCTGGTGGACCTGACCGCGGTGGGCGACCTGACCCAGGCGCACGGCTACCTCTACGTGGTCGACAATACCTTTGCCACCCCGTACTTCCAGCAGCCGCTGTCCCACGGCGCCGACATCGTCCTCCACTCCACCACCAAGTATCTCAACGGCCACAGCGACATGGTGGGCGGGATGCTCGTCACCAGCCGGGACGACCTCGCCGAGCGGCTGGGCTTCATCCAGAACGCCGCCGGCGGCGTGCCGGGGCCGATGGATTGCTGGCTCGCGCTCCGTGGCACCAAGACGCTGCCGCTCCGCATGCGGCAGCACGACGCCAACGGGCGGATCGTCGCGCAATGGCTCACCGAGCAGAAGGCGGTACAGCGCGTCTACTACCCCGGCCTCCCGTCGCATCCGCAGCACGAACTGGCCGCGCGCCAGATGCGCGGCTTCGGCGGCATGATCTCGATCGAGCTGGGCAGCGCCGACCGGGCGCGGCGCGTGGCCGAAGGCACGCGGGTCTTTGCGCTCGCGGAGTCGCTGGGCGGCGTCGAGAGTCTCATCGGCCACCCCGCCTCGATGACCCACGCATCGGTGCCGCCCGCCATGCGTCAGGCGATGGGCCTGACCGAGAGTCTGGTCCGCCTGAGCTGCGGCGTCGAGGACGCCGAGGACCTGATCGCCGACCTGGACCAGGCGTTCAAGTCCGCCTGATCGCGGTGTCTCACAATGAAACAAACGCCCATCCTGGACGTAGGATGGCGCACCTCCAACCACCGAGTCGGCCATGAGTTCGTCCGTTCCCGCTCCGCGCCCGCGTCAGACCTTTCCCGACATCGCCGCCGTCTCGTGGGAGCATCCCGCCGACCGCGCCGCGCTGCAGGCCCTGCGCTCCCTGCCCGGCTTTGATGACGTCGTCCGCAAGGTGATCGCGATCCTCGGCGGCGAACGCGGCATCCGCCTCTTGTTCCAGGGAAACGCCGTGCGCGTGGGGCCGGCCCAGTTCCCCCGGATCTGGACCCTCCACGTGGAAGTGTGCACCACCTTCCAGTGGGACCGGATCCCCGAACTCTACATCTCGCAGACGCCCTTCTTCAACGCCGGCGCGTACGGAGTGGACGATCCGTTCATCGTTCTCAACTCCACCGCGCTCGAGCTCCTGAACGACGACGAGCTTCGCGTGCTGCTGGCCCACGAACTGGGCCACGTGATGAGCGGGCACGCGCTCTACACCACGATTGCGGCGGTGCTGGCACTCATCAGCCTCGGCGCGCTGCCGATCCTGGCGGGGATCGTGCTGCTGCCCGTGCGGCTTGCCTTCCTCGAGTGGTCACGCAAGAGCGAGCTGTCGGCCGATCGCGCGGGGCTGCTGGGCGGGCAGGACATCCTCGTGGCCCAGCGGCTCGACATGAAGATGGCCGGCGGCGGGCGCGGGGCGATGTTCGACGGCGCCATGAACGTGGACGCGTTCATGGCGCAGGCCCACGAGTACACCACGACCCATGAAGGGCTCGACGTCGCGTACAAGATCCTGAACACGCTGGCGCTCAGCCATCCCATGCACACCGTCCGCGCAGCCGAGATTCAGACGTGGGTGGCCGGCGGCGAGTACGACCGCATTTTGCGCGGCGAATACGTGCGGCGCGACGATGCCCGCGCCCGCCCGCTGCGTGACGACATGGCGGCGGCCGGCACGTACTACAAGAACGAAGCGCGGGAGCTGGCCCGGGAAGTGGCCGGTGCCGCACGGCGGGCGGCGGGCGCCGCGGCGGACGCATTCCGGAGCGCCACGCAGAAGTGAGGATACTGGTCGTGGGCGGCGGAGGGAGGGAGCATGCGCTCTGCTGGGCCCTCCGCCGCGAAAACCCCGACGCCGATCTGTACTGCGCGCCGGGCAACCCGGGCACCGCCACCCTCGCCACCAATCTTCCCATCGCCGAGGACGACCTCGACCGCATCGCCGATGCCGCCGACATGTACGGCATCGGGCTGACCGTCATCGGCCCTGAGGCGCCGCTGGCCCTCGGTCTGGCCGATCGGCTGCGGGCGGAAGGCCGGCCGGTCTTTGGCCCGTCGGCCGCGGCCGCGCGAATCGAGGCGTCGAAGGCGTTCGCCAAGGACGCGATGCATGCCGCCGGCGTGCCCACGGCCGCCAGCGGCACCTTCACCGACCTCACCGCAGCGGTGACGTTCATCGACCGGATGGAGGAGCCGCTGGTGGTGAAGGCATCGGGTCTCGCGGCCGGCAAGGGCGCGGTGGTCTGTGCCACCCGGGACGCGGCGTCCGCCGTCACCCGCGCGATGCTCGAGGGCGGACAGTTTGGCGACGCAGGCCGGGTGGTGGTGATCGAGACCTTTCTCGAGGGCGAAGAGCTCTCGGTCCTGGCGGTCACCGATGGCCGGGAGGTGGAGCTGCTGCCGGCGGCTCAGGATCACAAGCGGCTACTCGATGGCGACGCCGGCCCCAATACCGGCGGCATGGGGGCGTACGCGCCGGTCTCGCTCGCCTCGCCGGCGCTGCTCGAGCGGGTGCGCCGCGACATTCTGCTGCCCACGCTGGCGGAGATGGAGCGGCGGGGTGCACCGTTCACCGGCGTGCTGTACGCCGGGCTGATGGTGAGCGCCGCCGGCGAGCCCAGCGTCGTCGAATTCAATTGTCGCCTGGGCGATCCCGAGGCGCAGGCGATCCTGCCGCTCGTGGCCGCGGGGCTCACCGACTCGCTGGAGCGGGTGGCCACCGGCCGGTCTCCCGCATTCATCACGGCAGCGTCGGCCCGCGCGTCAGTCACCACCGTCCTCGCCGCCGCCGGCTATCCTGATGCACCGGAGAAGGGAGCCGTGATCACGCTGCCGGCATCGCTGCCGGACGGGGTGACGGTCTTCCACGCCGGCACGGTGCGGGACGCCGAGGGAACGCTGCGCGTCGCCGGCGGCCGGGTCCTGGCGGTGACCGCAACTGCGCCCGGTTTCGCCGAGGCGCAGGCCCAGAGCCGCGCCGCTGCGGAGGCGATCGAGTTCGAAGGGAAGCAGTTTCGGCGCGACATCGGCTGGCGCGAGGCGCGCCGGCGCCGCTGACATGCCGGAGCTGCCCGAAGTCGAAACGATCGTGCGCGACATCGGCCCGGCGCTTCGCGGCCGGATCATCGGGCGCGTGGCGCTCTCCCATGACGACGTGCTGCGCGGCGTCACCCGCCGGACCCTGCTCCGCCGGCTCACGGGCGCCCGGATCAGCGACGTGACCCGGCGCGCCAAGCACGCCGTGCTGGCCACGTCGGCCGGGCGCCTCGTGGTCCAGCCGGGAATGAGCGGCTCGCTCGTGGTGCACAGCCGGACGCTCACGGCGGCGGAGGCCAAGTACGCCGTGCTTCGGGCACCGCTCGACGACGGCCGCGAGCTGGTCTACCGCGACGTCCGCCGCCTCGGCACCCTGCTCCTCCTCGACGAGGCCGGCTGGCGCGACTACGATGCGGCGCTCGGCCCCGAGCCACTCGACCCGGCGTTTACCGCCGCGGCCTTTGCCGACTCCCTGGGCCGCTCCCGACAGGCGATCAAGAAGGTGCTGATGGACCAGCGGTATGTCGTGGGTGTGGGGAACATCTACGCGAACGAGGCGCTCTTTGCCGCCGGGATCGACCCATCCCGTGCCGCCAGCCGCGTGCGGCCGGAGGAATATCACCGGCTGCACGCCGAGGTGCGCCGCATCCTGCACGCCGCCATACGATCGAAGGGCACCACCTTTCGGGACTACCGGACCGGTACCGGCGAGCGCGGCGGATTTCAGTTTTCGCTCGAGGTCTACGGCCGGGAGGGCGAGGCCTGCCGCGTCTGCGGCACCCGCCTGAGCGGCACCCACGCGATCGACGGTCGCATCACCGTCTTCTGCCACCGATGCCAGGGCTGAAGCGCTCACGCACCCGCCTGCTGCCGCTGCCGGCCACCGATCTGGGCCAGCTGCGAGCGCGGGTGCGCGCGCTCGCGGAAAATCGCCCGGCCGTCTACCAGATGGTGGATAGCACGGGCCGGGTGCTCTACGTCGGCAAGGCCAAACGGCTCCGGACCCGGCTCCTCTGCTATTTCCGCGCGAACTACCCGGAGGACAAGGCGGCCCGCATCCTGTACGCCGCGCACGACATCCGGTGGGAATATGTGCCCAGCGAATTTGCGGCGTACCTCGGCGAGCTGCGCCACATTCGCCGGCTCCGGCCTCACTTCAACTACAAGCTCAACCGGACCCGGCGCTCGGTGCTGATCAAGGTATCCGCCGGTCCCGCCTCGCGCGTGTCCGCGGGCAACGCGGTGACCCGCGATGACTTTCGCTGCTATGGCCCGTTTCCGTCGCTGGGCCGCACCCTCGAGGCGGTGCGGACGCTGAACGATCTGCTGGGCATCCGGGACTGCGCGCCCACGATGCCGATCGTCTTTGCCGGCCAGGGAGACCTGTTTGGCCAGCCGCGCCAGGCGGCGTGCCTCCGGCACGAGTTCGGGTTCTGCGCCGGACCGTGCGCCGGATTCATCGCGGAATGGGAATACCGGCAACGCGTGGAAACCGCCATGGCCTTCCTGGAAGGGCGGACCATCCAGCCCATCGACCGCGTCGTCCGGGCGATGACCGAGGCGGCAGCCGGCGCGCAGTTCGAGCTCGCAGCGCGCTGGCGAGAAAAGTTCGAGCACCTCGAATGGCTGCTCGCCGCCACCAGCCGGGCACGAAGCGCCGTCGATCTGCTCACCTTCGTCTACCGCGATCCGGGCGACTTTGGCGATGACCGCGTCTACCTCATCCGCCAGGGCACGGTGCGGGCCGCCTATCCGTATCCCGCGACTCCCATCGAGCACGAGGCGTTTCGCGGCGTCGTCGCGGCGGAGACGGCGCAGCCGCTGCCCGCACCGGGACCGCTGCCGCTCGAGTCCATCGACGAGATCCTGCTGCTGATGTCGTGGTTCCGGCAGCATCCGGAGGCGCTGCGCCGGACCACCAGCTTCGACCACTGGCTCCAGTGACCGTTCTCACCATGACCCTGCTGGTTGCGCTCGGCGCCTTTGGCGCCGGCATGCTGGGCGCGCTCACCGGGCTGGGTGGCGGCATCATCATCGTCCCGCTGCTCACGCTCGTGTTTGGCGTGGACATCCGCTACGCGATCGGCGCCTCGCTGGTGTCGGTGATCGCGACCTCATCGGGCGCCGCCGCCGCCTTCGTGCGGGAGGGCTACACCAATATCCGCATCGGGATGTTTCTGGAGGTGGCAACCACGGTTGGCGCGCTGGCGGGCGCCTACATCGCCGGCCTGATCTCGCCCAACTCGATCGCCGTGGTCTTCGGCCTCGTGCTGCTCTATTCCGCCTACCGCTCCACCCGGCACCGCGAGGAGCATCGCAGCGCGGGACCGCCGGATCGCTGGGCGGCGCTCCTCCGGCTGGATGGGACCTATCCCACGCGCGAGGGGCCGCGCGCCTATACGGTGCAGGGTGTGCCGGCCGGGTTCGGGCTGATGTTCATCGCGGGGATTCTCTCGGGACTGCTGGGGATCGGATCGGGCGTGGTGAAGGTGCTGGCCATGGACCAGGCGATGCATCTGCCCTTCAAGGTCTCCACCACCACCAGCAACTTCATGATCGGCGTCACGGCGGCGGCCAGCGCCGGCATCTATCTGAGCCGGGGCTATATCGACCCTGGGCTCGCGTTCCCTGTAATGCTGGGCGTGCTGGCCGGTGCGCTGGTGGGGGCAAAGGTTCTCGCGGGCGCCCGTACCCAGCTCCTGCGCATGATCTTCAGCGGCATCATCGTGGTGCTCGCCATCGAGATGCTCTACAAGGGACTGACGGGGGCGCTGTGAACCATCCCGGACCGGGCTCCCGCTGGAGCGACGAGCAGGTGGAGCTGTTCATCGGCAACCTGCTGCGCTACGGCGTCATGACGGCTGCCGCGGTGGCGTTCGCCGGCGGGGTGATCGTTCTGATCCACCATGGCGCCGCCACGGCCGACTATCGGCAGTTTGCCGGGGAGCCGGCGGCGCTCAAGAGCATCACCGGCGTTGTGGCCGGCGCTGCCCGCCTCGACGGGCGAGCGGTCATCCAGCTCGGGCTCCTGCTCCTCATCGCCACGCCGATCGCCCGCGTGGCGTTTTCCCTGGTGGCGTTCGTCCGGCAGCATGACCGCATGTACACCGTGATCACCGGCATCGTCCTGGCACTCCTGCTGTACAGTCTCCTCGGCCCCAAATAGGCCTCCGCGTTACGAACTGAAACATTCATTCGTTGACCTTCGTAGGGCGGCCACACCCGTCTCCGAGGTCATGCATGCGTCCATCCGTCTTTGTCACCGGCGCCACACTCGCACTGCTGCTCGCCGTCCCGCTCCGCGCCCAGACCGCCACTCCGCTCTCCGATGCCGAGTTCCTGAAATTGGGCAAGCAGTACACGACCTGGTTCTTCAACGGCGATGCCGACAGTCTGCTGGCGCACATGGTGCCGGAATCCAGAACCGGCGTGGGCGGCATGGCCGGCCTCTACGAGGCGCGTGACAAGGTGACCGAGCACGCCGGCAGTGAGCTGCTCGTCTTGGAGGAGAAGATGACGCGGCGCCACGGGCATCCGCAGTTCTGGCACGCCGGGCAGTTCAGCACATTGGACGAGCCGCTCGTCATCCGCTGGGTCATGGAAGACGATGGCCGCATCATGGGTGTCGGACTGGGGCCGCGTAGTCAGACGCCGGCACCGGACACGGCGGCGGCGTCACCGACCGGCAGCTGACGGCGATCAGTCTTCAGCGTCGAAATCGAGCAGCGGCACCAGCCGGGCCCGGGGTGGAATCCCCGCCTCGAGCTCCATGATCCCCACCGACGGCGGAAGGTTGAACCGCCGGGCGCCGGCGCCCCCGGGATTCATCACCGTCACCACCACATCCACCGTCGTCAGCAGCGGACGGTGGGTGTGACCGTACACGATGATCTCGGCATCGGGAAACGCCGCGTTGAGCGCTTCCGGCGTGGGCGAGCCCAACTGGTCGCCATGGGTGACGACCACGTCGAAGCCATCGAGCCGCAGCTTGGCCACCTGCGGCAGCCGCGACCGCAAGTCCCAGCCATCGGTGTTGCCGTAGACCGCCGTCACCGGCGCGATCGCGCTCAGCTCATCGAGCAGCTCCGCCGAGCCGACATCGCCCGCATGCAGGATCTGATCGACCTCCCGGAACACGTCGAACACCTCTGGCCGGAGCAGCCCGTGGGTATCGGAGATGATGCCCAGCCGCACCGTCAGCCGCCCCAGCGGGGCGCCAGGTCGATCGGCAGCCCAAGCTGGTCCACCACCCGCTGCACGATGAAATCCACCAGCTCATTCACGCCGGCCGGGCGGTGATAGAAGCCGGGCGCCGCCGGCAGCACTACCGCGCCGGCCTCGGTGATGGCGGTGAGGTTCCGCAGGTGCACCAGCGACAGCGGCGTCTCCCGCGGCACGACGATGAGGCGGCGGCGCTCCTTGAGCGTCACATCGGCGGCGCGTTCGACCAGCGAGCGGCTGGTGCCGCCGGCGATGGCGGCCACCGTGCCCATCGAGCAAGGGCAGATGACCATCGCGTGGGTCCGCTGCGACCCGGACGCCGGCAGCGCGCCGCGATCATCGTCGGGAAAGACCCGCACCGTGGCCCAGTCGCCGCCCGTCGCCGCGCGGAGCGCATCAAGATCGGCGATACCGCATTCGGCCTCGAGGAGGCGGAAGCCGTGACTGGACACAATGAGCCAGAGCGGCACCCGGGCGCGCGCCAGCGTCTCGAGCAGCCGCACGGCGTACGGCGCGCCTGACGCGCCCGTGATGGCGAGGACGACTGGATGCTGGATCATGCCGACCTCACGCGAGCACGCGATCGAGGAGCGCAAAGGCGAACACGGTGACCGACATAACGCCGTTCATGGTGAAGAACGCGGCGTCCAGCCGGGACAGATCGTCCGGCCGGACGAGGTGGTGCTCCCAAACGAGGATCGCGGCCGCGACCGCCACCCCGGCGTAGTACCACGCGCCAAAGCCGGCACCCCAGCCAAAGGCGGCGAGCGCCGGGATCGTGACGCCGTGCAGCAGCCTGGCGGCGAGGATGGCGCGGCGCGGGCCCAGCCGCACCACCGCGCTCCGGAGCCCGCGGTCGCGATCGAATTTCTCGTCCGGCAGCGCGTAGAACATGTCGAAGCCCGCCACCCAGGTGGCCACGGCGAGCGCGGCGGCCAGGAGCAGCCACGCCGGCCGGCTCCAGACACCGGTCACCGCGAGATACCCCCCCACCGGCGCGATGGCCAGGCCGGCGCCGAGCCAGAGATGGGGCCACCAGGTGAATCGCTTCGAGACACTGTAGCCGGTGACCCACGCGAGCGCGAGCGGGCTCAACAGCAGGCAGAGCGGGTTGAGCAGCGCCGCGGCGCCGACGAACAGCGCGGCGGCAATGGTCACCGAGGCCCACGCCTGGACGAGCGACAGCGTCCCGCGCGGCAGCTCGCGCGCCATGGTCCGTGGGTTCTCGGCGTCGTACCGGCGATCGGCGATCCGGTTGAATCCCATGGCCACCCAGCGGGCGGCCGAGAACGCGACCGCAACCAGGAGTACGGTACGCCAGGCCACCGGCACCACTCGTGATGCCGCGAGGACGCCCAGCAGCGCGAACGGCAGCGCAAAGAGCGTGTGCGGCAGCTTCACGAAGTTGGCGTAGCGCACCAGCAGCGATTCGCCGGCAAAAGTCTGCCCCTCGCGGACCGGCGCGGTCATCCGAGCGTGATCCCCAACCGCGGCCAGAGCTCGTCCACTCGGCGCCTGGTGTCCGGATCCATCTCGATCATCGCGGGCCATTCGCGGTCGAAGCCCTCTTCCTTCCACTTGCGGGTGCCGTCGATGCCCATCTTGCTCCCGTACGTGAAGGCCCGGCTGGCATGATCCAGCACGTCAGCGGGGCCCATGGTGAAGCGGACGTCGCGCTCGGGGTCGATGTTGTTGAGCGCCACCCACCACGCCTCGTCGGGGTCCTGTACGTTCACGTCCTTGTCGACCACCACCAGCACCTTGGCGAGCGACATCAATCCCTGGCCCCAGAGCGCGTTCATCACCTTGGCGGCCTGGCCGGGATACTGCTTGTCGATCGAGACGAAGACCAGATTGTGGAAGATGCCGGGGGCCGGCATGTGATAATCCACGATCTCCGGCACCGTGAGACGGAGCAGCGGCAGAAAGATGCGCTCCGTGGCGTGGCCCAGATAGTAGTCCTCCATGGGCGGGCGCCCCACGAGTGTGGCCGGATAGACGGGATCGCGCCGATGGGTCACCGCCGTGACGTGCACGCGGGGGTAGTAGTCCGCCAGCGAGTAGAACCCCGTGTGGTCGCCAAACGGTCCCTCGACCACCAGCGGCTCCGCGGGGTCGATGTATCCCTCGATGACGATCTCCGCCTCGGCGGGGACATCGAGCTCGCAGGTGACCGCGCGGGCCAGCTCCACCGGCGCGCGCCGGAGAAAGCCGGCAAAGATGAACTCGTCGATCGTGGGCGGGAGCGGCGCGGAGCCGCTGTAGATGCTCGCGGGATCGCCGCCGAGCGCAATCACGACCGGCATGCGTTCGCCGCGGGCGGCCATCTCGCGCCAGTGCGCGGCGCCCACCTTGTGGCGCTGCCAGTGCATCGCGAGCGTGTCGCGTCCCAGCACCTGCACTCGGTACATCCCAACATTGCGAGTTCCGCGCACCGGATCGGTGGTGATGACCATCGGCAGCGTGATGTAGCGGCCGCCGTCACCGGGCCAGGTGGTGAGAAATGGGATGCGATCGAGGTTGATGTCGTCGCCGCGGAGCACCACGTCCTGGCAGGGCGGCCGGCCGCTCCGGGTGCGCGGCGGAAACCTGGCGATCTCGGCGAGCCGGGGCAGCATGGCCAGCTTGCCGAAGAGCCCCTCCGGGACCTTGAGCTCCAGCAGCTCGGAGATCCGCGCGCCGACATCGTCCAGCCGCGCGACGCCGAGGGAGAGCTCCATCCGCCGCATCGAACCGAAGAGATTGATCGCCACCGGATGGGGGCTTCGCGATCCGTCGTCCAGCAGCACGTGCTCGAAGAGCAGCGCGGGGCCGCCGCCCGGACTCTTCATGACGCGATCGGCGATCTCCGCGATTTCGAGGCGGGCCCGGACCGGCTCGCGGACGCGCACCAGCTCGCCGATGTCGTCGATGGCGGTGATGAAGTCGCGCAGGTTGTCGATCGCCATGGCAGCTCCGGTGGAAGGTTCAGCCGGCGCGCGTGCCGACATGCAGTGCGGTGACGCCGCCCATGAACCGCCGGAACGTCACATCGCGGAACCCGGCGCCGGTCATTCGCGCCGCCAGCGCGGCGGGCTCGGGAAACACCCGCGCCGACGCTGGTAACCAGCTATAGGCGCTCGTATGTTTCGACACCATCCGGCCGACTTGCGGCAGCAGGAGCTCGAAGTATGCGCGATACAGCCCGCGGAGGGGCTGCCGCGGCGGCGTGCTCATCTCGAGGAGGACCAGGCGGGCGCCCGGTGCGAGCACCCGGGCGGCCTCGACCAGGCCGGCATCGAGGTCAGTGAGATTGCGCGCGCCCCAGCCCAGCATCGCGCCGTCGAAGGTGCCGGCGGCAAACGGCAACGTCAGCGCGTCGGCGGTGACCGGTGCGGCACGATCGGTCTTGTGGCGTCCGTATTCCAGCATCCGCTGGACAAAGTCGGCGCCCACGATGCGACCGCGAAAGCCGGGCTCCCCGGCGAGCGTCGCGCTGAAGTCGAGGGTGCCCGCACACAGGTCGAGATACGTGCCGGCGGGCGCGCGCTCCCAATCGAGGCGGCGCACGGCGTGCCGCCGCCAGCGCAAGTCAAGCCGCAGGCTCATGATACGGTTCAGGCGGTCGTAGGTGGGGGCGATCGCGGTGAACATCTCCCGCACATACGCCCGTTTCTCCGGCCCGCCGGAAACCGGTAACTCCCGATTTGAGGCGAACATAGCCGCGCAATGTAGTCCTGCCGGAACCGGCCCCGCAATAGCGCCGGCCCCCGTTGCCTAGCGGCGGCCTGGACCTGGCCAGCGCCACCGACCAGGAGGTCGTGGTGCTGGCCCGCCATGGGCAGCAGGCGGCTTACCGCGAGCTGGTGCGGCGCTACGAGCGCCCCATCTTCGCGCTGGTCTTCCGCATGGTGCGCGATCGGGAGCTGGCCGAGGATCTGGCACAGGAGACCTTCGTCAAGGCGCTCAACGCGATCGAATCCTACCGGCCCGAGTTCAAGTTTTCGTCGTGGATCTTCAAGATTGCCAACAATGCCGCGATCGATCACCTCCGCCGCCGCGAGCTCGACACCCTCTCGCTGGACGGCTCGCCGCACGCCGAGACCCCGGAAGCGATCGAGGCCACGGCGCTGCAGATCGGTGATCGCCAGGAAACCGCGCTGGAGGAAGTCGAGGCCCGCGAGCTGGGCGGCGAAATCGAAGCCGCCATCGCGCGGCTCCGCCCCGAGTATCGCTCCTGCATTCTGCTCCGTCACGTCGAGGGTCGTCCCTATGAGGAAATCGCCGACATCCTCGGGCTGCCGCTCGGCACCGTGAAGACGTACATCCATCGCGCCCGCAACGAGCTGCGAGAGTTGCTCGCGCATCTCAAGGAATGAAACCTTCGCCCGAACGCCCCCGTAGGAGGGCTCACTTATGACCGGACGATCGCTCACTCACCTCTCGCTCGACGACCTCGATGCCTGGCTCGCCGGACAGCTCGGGCCGACGGGCCACGCGCATCTCGATGGCTGCGCCGAATGTCGTGAGCTAGCGAACACTGAACGGATTCTCGTCAACCATCTCGCCGCACTTCAGGTTCTGGCACCGGCACCGGGTTTTGCCGACCGGGTGATGGCGTCGGTCGCCATTCCGGATCCGTTCGCGCTGCGGTCGATGGAGTCGGCGCGGCGGCGGCTCTTTACGAGCCGGCGTTCGGTGGCGATCGCGGCGATGCTCGCACTGGCCGTCGCCGCCTCCATGGCGGCGAGCGTCGTCTGGTCGCTGGGCCACCGCCAGATGATCGCCGAGCTGGGAAGCTGGATCAGCGGGTCGGCCGCCGACTGGGCCTGGATCGGTCTCCGCGGCGCGGTCTCGAGCGTGATGGAGCAGCCGTGGTACGGCGGGCTCCGCGGACTGGCCGGTTCGCCCGCGCAGATCGCGGTGGCGTCCGCGGTCGCATCGCTCACCTACCTGAGCGGGGTACTGGCCCTCCGGAAACTGATGACGTTGCCGACCGGTCCGGTGTCCCATGCGAGCGCATAACCGCCTGTTGCTGGCGGCCGGCTGCCTGATCGGTTTGCCCCGGGTGGCCACGGCTACCGATCTCGCCGGCTCCGCCCACGTCGCGGTCCGCGACCTCTGGGCCATCATCCACCAGATGCGCGGCGACCAGGGCGATCCCCGTCCGGTGCAGACACCGGCAGCGCATCCCCAGGCCATCGCGCCCGCGCCGGCCGGCGGTCCCAGCATCGACCTGTCCGATCTCTCGCAGCCAACCGCCATCGAAGCCCAGCTCACCCCGATCAGCCGGATGCCAGAGGGCCGCGTGCGCCTGACGGTGCCCGGCGGTCAGGCGCGCATGGGCGACTACAGCGTCGGCTCGGATCAGACCGTCACCGGCCATCTGCTCGTCCTCCGCGGCAACGCGGACATCTACGGCCGGGTGCAGGGCAACCTCGTCGCCATGGACGGCAACGTGACGGTGCACCCGGGTGCCGTGATCGCGGGCGACGTGCTCGCCATCCACGGCACGGTGCGCGATCAGGGCGGCGAGATCGGCGGGGAATCGCGCACGCTGGCCGCGGCGCCGGCACCGGCGGCGACGGAGTCGCCGCTGGTGCTGACGCTCCGGCGCATCGCCGGGTTCGTCGGCGTGCTGGTCACGCTCGGCGTGCTGGGGCTCGGCCTCGTCGCCTTCGGGCGGCACAACCTGATCATCGTCTCCGACACCGTGTCCCATTCATTCGGACGCGCGTTCATCACCGGCCTGCTGGGCCAGATCCTGCTGCTGCCCACGTTCGGCATGCTGGTGGTGGGACTGGTGCTGAGCGTCGCCGGCATCCTGCTGCTGCCGTTTGCCATCGTGGCGTACGTGCTGCTCGCCGTCGTCGCGGTGGTTGGCGGGTATCTGGCGGTTGCCCATGCACTGGGCGAGACCGTCACCCGGCGGCGGCTGGCGCAGGGGTCGCTGGTCGCCTCCCCCAACAGTTATCGCTATCTCGTCACCGGGCTGGGCGCGACGCTGGCGCTCTGGGCGGCGTGGGCCGTCTTCGGCTGGGTGCCGGTCGCCGGCGACATCATCCGCGGCGCCGCCATCCTGGTGACATGGCTGCTCGGCACCGCCGGCTTTGGCGCCGCACTGCTGAGCCGGGCCGGGCTGCGCGAGAGCTTTGCCGGGCGGATGATCCCGCCCGAGGCGCTGACCGACGAATATCTGTGGGCCACGCCGCAGTTCGGCGTGCCGGCGATCCGCCGGCCCGGTCCCACCCGCAGTCCGATCGGCGGGCCATGACACGGTACGCGGGTGTGCTCGCCCTGGCCCTCGTGGCCGGGGCGGGCGCGCTGCCGGCCCAGACGCTGCGCGACTTCTCCACCGCCCGACAGCTCCACGGCGAGACCCGCCTCACCGCCCACGTGACCTACGGCGCGGGCACCCTGCACCTGGCGCCCGCCGCGTCCGGCGACCTCTACCGCATGCGGCTGAGTTACGACGCCGACCGCTACATCCCGCTCGGCGCCTTTGACGCCTCGAGCGGAACCGTGCGGCTGGGCGTCAAGGGCACGGGCGGCAGCGGACTGCGCGTCGTCTCCACCAGCCACATGGAGCAGAGCGCCACGATCGGGTTTTCGCCGGACGTGGCGCTCGCGCTCGACGTCGAGCTGGGCGCGGCGGAGAGCACGCTGGAGCTGGGCGGTCTCCACCTCAGCGAGTTGCACCTGACCACCGGCGGCAGCCGGACCACGGTCCGGTTTTCCCGGCCCAATCCGGGCCGCTGCGATCAGGCGCTGGTGAGCACCGGTGCGGCGGACATTACGGTGCTGAACTTCGGCAACAGCCGCTGCCGCCGCGCGCGGTTCGAAGGTGGTGTCGGCCGGGTGCTGCTGGACCTGAGCGGCGCCTGGCCGGCGGATGCGTCGCTCGACCTCAGGATGGCGGTGGGCGCCCTGACGCTGCGGCTCCCCCGCTCAGCCGGCGTGCGCGTGACCGTGAGCGGCTTCCTGTCGAGCTTTCCGGCCGCGGGCTGGACTCGCCGCGGCTCGGTCTACACCTCACCCGGCTATGCCGCCGCGGCGCGTCACCTTAATATCACGCTGGCGACGGCCATGGGCGGGGTGACGATCGAGTGGGTGGAGTGATGGCGGAGTAGCCCGGCTGGCGGCGGATGGCTTGCGGGGTTGAGTCTTCGGGCTAGCTCCTGAGAATCATCGCGCATCCTCGTGGCTCAGCCGCCCATTTCTTCGGCGCGGCAGGGCTGGCGCACTCCGCCACATTCCATTCGCCGAGGTCCTGATGCCAAAAATTTGGGGGGGGCGAGTTCGCTGCTGCTCCTGCTGCTGCTTTGTGCGTGCGTAGCCGACGTACCCAGCGGCATCGCCGGGCGGCCTGAACTGGTTCCGGGCACTCTGCCGCAATGCCAGCCAAACGCCGTCGGCACATTCATCCCCTATTTTTCCTGCTTTGCGGTGATCGGCGTCTCTGCGGAGGCCGGCTCCGAGGGCGCGGGCGATGCCATCCAGGTGGCGACGGCGGCATGGGACAGCGCGCTCAATGCCGGGCGCGCGCGCGGGGCCCCCACGCTTCAGGCGGGCGGTGGCGACGTGTTCGTGCGGGTCGAGGGCAACTCGCAGGCGTATTGCGGGCGAGTGACCGACCCACCGGCGCCATTCACCGTCCGGCTCATCAGCAGCACACCAAACGAGTGCGCACCCTCGAACTCCAGCGGTATGGCTACGGCGCTGACACATGAGTTGTCCCATGTCCTTGGGTTCCAGGACAACGGCGAGAAGGTGGCGGGCCTGCCGGAGATCACGGATGGCTGCACCACGCAGTTGCCGACGGATCACACGGTCATTCACTCCACGGTGTGCCAGCACGAGGCGGATCTGGTGTACGCCGCGTATGGCTTGCGGCGTTCGCCGCTGCCGGTGGACTTCTGGTTCCGGTACATCGTCACCGGCGTGACGCTCTCACCCACCTCGATCACGCTGAATCCGGGTGACCCGCCGGTCACCGTCACCGCGAGCGCCCTCCAGTTTGCCAATTTCTACGGCCCGGGGCCGAATCCGGCGCTGGGGAGCGTAGCACTGGAGTGGAAAGCGGATCTTTCTGATGTCGCGAGGGTCAGTTCAACCGGGGCTAGCACGGCCAGTGTCAGTGCCGGCATCTTATCCGGCGCCACAACCGTCCGCGCCGGTATCGCATCCGGCCTGCCCACAGGTTACCAGTTGAGCGCATTGATGGAGAGCCTGGGGAGCGAGGTTGCCACGACCGTGGTGTCTGGCGGTGGCGGCGGCTTTCGCGTGACTGACATCACCGGCATCACCCCACCGATCCACACGGCAGGCACGCACGGACTCACCGCCCACGTGACGGGCCAGCCGCCGGAGGGATACACGATTCAATGGCATGTGACGTACAGCAATCATGTGCGTGCCGACACCACAACGGCGTATGGCCCGCCGACGTTCTCGCTCGCCGTGGAGGATGGTTCGTACAACATCCAGGTCACCGCGACGCCCCACGGAACCAAGGGGAGCGTCGGCACGGCGATGATCTCGGACTTCCCGGTGTGCACCGGCGGCGGCGGTGACCTGGCCCCCACGCGCAACCCAAAACCCGACGCGGTGGGCGGATGCTGACCCGCCTGATGGCGCTGGCCGCGAGCGGCCTGTTGCTCAGCGCCTGCGGCACTACGGACCCGGCGCCGCCCCCGCCGCCGCGGCTGCACCACCAGATCGTCTTCGTCTCGACCCGGGCCGGTGGCCGGCAGCTCCACGTCATGAATGCCGACGGCACCCAGGTCCGCCGGATCCTCATCCACAGCGCGGGCGAGGCCTCGACGCCCAGCGTCTCCCCCGACGGGCTCCGGATCGTCTTCAACCTCAATGCGGACATCTACGTCGTCAACGCCGACGGCAGCGGCGAGACCCGGTTGACCACGGGCGGCATCTTCAATGGCGAGCCCGTCTGGTCCCCCGACGGCATGCGGATCGCGTTCAGTTCGCAGCGCGACGGCAACAATGAGATCTATGTCATGAACGCCGATGGCAGCAGTCAGGTGAATCTCACGCAGAACGCGGCCGAGGACTACTCGCCGGCCTGGTCCCCGGACGGCACGCGGATCGCGTTCACCTCAAATCGTGACGGCAATGCCGACATCTACGTGATGAGCGCAGCGGGTGGTCCCGCGCTACCCCTCACCACGGATCCCACGTCCGACTATCAACCCGCTTGGTCGCCGGACGGCCAGCGGATCGCCTTTGGCAGCTCGCGCGACGGCGGCAACGACCTCTTCGTCATGAAGGCCGATGGCTCCAGCGTGACCCGGATCCCGGCACCTACCGGTAATCTGGCGTACAATCGCTGGTCCCCCGATGGAACACGGCTGGTACTTCAATGCCCGGATCAGCCAGCCAACGGCACCACCGATATCTGTACGGTGCAGCCCGATGGGTCAGCATTCACGCATCTGGCCGCTGACTCCCTTTCCTATGATCTATTCCCGACCTGGAGCCCGTGACGCAGGCGGGGGCCGGGGCGGTGGTGGGGTCTGTCGTGCTGCTGCTCAGCGCCTGTGGCACCACCGACCCGACGCCGCCGCCGCCGCCGCGGCTGCACCACCAGATCGTCTTCGTCTCGACCCGCACCGGCGGCCGGCAGCTCCACGTCATGAACGCGGACGGCACCCAGGTTCGCCGAATCCTCATCCGGAGCGCGGGCGAGGCCTCGGCGCCCAGTGTCTCCCCCGATGGGCTCCGCATCGTCTTCAACCTCAATGCGGACATCTACGTCGTCAACGCCGATGGCAGCGGCGAGACCCGGCTGACCACCGGCGGCACCTTCAATGGCGAGCCCGTCTGGTCCCCCGACGGCACGCGGATTGCCTTCCTCTCCCAGCGCGACGGCAACAACGAGATCTACGTCATGAACGCCGATGGCAGCAGTCAGGTGAATCTCACGCAGAACGCGGCCGAGGATTACGCACCGGCCTGGTCGCCCGATGGCCGCTATCTCCTCTTCGCGTCCGATCGCGGCGGCAGCGCCCATATCTACCGCATGGATGCGGACGGCGCGGGCGTCATTCCGCTGACGTCGGGCGCAGTCAACGATGGCGAGCCCGCCTGGTCACCGGACGGGCTACGGATCGCGTTTGGCAGCTCACGCACCACGGGCTATCGGGTGTTTGTGATGAACGCCGACGGGACCGGCATCAGTCAAGTGCCCACGATCGCCGCCAACGTGTACTTCCCGCGCTGGTCTCCCGACGGTACACGCCTGGTGTTTGAATGCCCCGATGAGCCAGCCAACGGCAGCACCGATATCTGTACAGTGCAGCCTGACGGGTCAGCATACACGCATCTGGCCCCTGACCCACTCTCGTCCGACCTAGGTCCCATCTGGTGGAGCCCGTAACGCGCGCCGGCGCCGGGGCGGTAGCAGGGTATGCCGCGCTGCTGCTCAGCGCCTGCGGCACCACCGAGCCGGCGCCGCCGCCGCTCCCGCGATCGTCGGCGAGCCCGAGCGATGGGCCGCAATGAGCGCGACGCCCCAGGCCACAAAGCGCTGATCCAGCGTCCGACTCCTCGAGCCGATCCAATCAATTGCGTGGCGAGCGCCGCAACTCCACCGGTGCCTCGCTCCCGGACGCGGCAAGGCAGCGGCTGACAGGTAGGTAGTGGGTCCCGGGTGGCGTCCGTTTCTCAGCCATCCAGGGCCCTTGAGGGCCCCCATGCCGAGCGGCGGCTTCAGCCGCCAGCTGCCAGCTGCGTGGCGCCACGCGACCCGTGCTTCGTCGCCGGCCGGGCCGGCTCCTCGCAATGACACCTCGGTCGCGTCCCCCGCTCAATCCCACGGAGAGGGGGCAGGGGCTGCCCGCACACAGGCGGGCGGGCGGCAGCGGTCAGCGAGCGGGCGGGCGGCCACGGGCAATCCGCACCGGCATCGGCTCGCGCCGACCGTGGGCTAGCCAACACCCCAACCCAGGCGCAGATTGGAAATTCCAGTCGGCCCCACTTCCCCCTGAGGAGGCCCGTAAATGACGCGGTACATCCCCCGGACGCTGCGCGCTCGCCTGCTGGTGCTCGCCCTGCTCATCACGGCGGGCGCCGTCACCGTCTCCGCCTGCTCCAGCAAGGATTACCCGACGCAGTCGACCTCCGGCACCTGAGCATCGGTCCGCCGCCGCAGCAGCACCGCTCCACCCGCGACGAGGGCCGCGCACGTCCACTGTGACGTCGAGAGCAGTCCGTGCGCCCCTCCCGCGGCCGGATCCCGCAGGAACTCCCACCAGAATCGCGTGGCTCCGTGCAGTATGAGAAACGCCCCGAACGTGAGCCCGGGACGAATCCGCCAGCGGCGCCAGATGAGCGTCGTCACTATCAGCACCACCAGTGCGTTGAACATCAGGTAGAACTGCAGCGGGTGCACCGGCAACGACGTCGATGCGTCGGCCGCCAGCAGCCCGCGCGCCGCATGCACCTGATAGGCCGGACTCCCGGCGGGGAACCGGATCCCCCAGGCGACCCCGGTCACGCGGCCAAAGTCGTCCCCCGCGAGCCAGCACCCCCAGCGGCCGATCACCTCTCCCAGCGCGGCGCACGACGCACCGAGATCGAGCCAGGTCCACATCCGCCCCGATCGCACGGTCGCGATCGCCACGCCCAGCACGGCGCCGAGGTACGCACCCCACGATGCGGTGCCGCGGGATGCGTCCAGCCACTGAAGCGGCGTGGTATGGAGGATCGCGCCGGTGCTGAGCAGATAGAAGAGCCGGGTGCCGATCGCGGCACCGATGCCGCCGGCCAGTGCAGTGGCGAGTGCATCTTCAGCCGGGAGCCGGAGCATGGCGGCGCGGCGGAGAAAGAGGATGATCAGGGCGACGAAGAGAATCGCGTACACGGCGCCATCGGTCGGGACCAGCGGACCGAGCCAGCCGAAACCGGCGTCCACCAGCCGGGTCACGATCAGAGGACGCATGAGACCTCCCGAAAGCCGGTGGGGTCAGCCCAATCGCGCGCGCACCCTTCCACCGACGCCGATGCCGAGGCGGCGGGCCGCGGAGCCGTCGCGCACCGCGATCTCGATGTCTCCCGATGAGCCGAGATACGAGACCAGGCCACCGGTGGGGACGTCGCCGAAGGTGGTGCGGAGCGGGCCCGCGTCCACGCCCTCGACTTCGAGCCGGGCATATGCCGGGACGAGCTCGGTCGTCAGGTTGGTGACGAGCGTGCCGTAGCGGTCGACGTAGATCACCTCACCGACGACGGTCTTTCCCTCATAGTGGGGCTCGCTGTAGGTCAGGCGCACCGGCAGCCCGGCAAAGCGGGGGCCGAGCGCGCGGAGCGGCGTGCCTGTGGCCAGGGCGGCGGCAGCCGGCGCAAAGACGTCGCGGCCGTGGAAGGTCGGTGCCGCGGCGGGCGGCGTCGGGAGTGCGACGATATCCAGCTCCGCGTCGCGCATGACCGGCGTGAAGATGCCGTTGTCGGGACCCACGAAGAAATGCCCGTGGGCAGCGAAGGCGAGCGCGGCCCGCCCGGTGCCGACACCCGGGTCCACGACGGCAAGATGGACGGTGCCCGGCGGAAACCGCCGCCACACGCGGCCCAGCACATAGGCCGCGCTTCGGATGTCTCCCGGCGTCACGACGTGCGTCACATCGACCAGCGTCACGTCGGGCGCGCTGCCGAGCAGCGCGCCTTTCATTTCGCCGACGTAGGCATCGGCGTTGGAGAAATCGGTGAGGAGCGTGATGATCCGCGTCATGCGCGCGCCGCGATGAGCGGGCCCGGCGTCGGTGGCGGAATGGGGAGTCAGCCCCGCAGAATCGGCAGCGGGACGGACTTGGCGCCCAGATACTCCCGCACCCGGTCGGCGATCTGGCGCAGCATCACGCTGGCGGCGCTGTCGGGCGCGGCCAGCACGATCGGGCGTCCGGCGTCGGCGAGTGCCGCGAGCTCCGGCTGCAGCGGAATCTTGCCCAGCAGCGGGATGCCCAGCTCTTCCGCCAGCCGGAGTCCGCCGCCCGACGCGAACAGCTCCCAGTGCCGGCCGCTCTCCGGATCGGTGAATCCGCTCATATTCTCCACGATCCCGATGACCGGCACGCCGACGCGCTCGAACATCTTGGCCCCGCGGAGCGCATCACCCACCGCCACTTCCTGCGGGGTCGTCACGATCAGTGCCGCGCTGACGTGGGTGGATTGTACCAGTGAGAGTTGGGCGTCGCCGGTGCCCGGCGGCATGTCCACGATGAAGTAATCCAGCTCGCCCCAGTCGACGTCGCGGAGAAACTGCTGGATGATCTTCATGATGATGGGACCGCGCCAGATGGCGGGCGCGTCGCGATCGATCAGGAAGCCGAGGGACATGAGCTTGACCCCATGGGCCTCGATCGGCTGGATCTTGCCGTTGGTCACCGGCGGCTTGTCGAACCGGCCGAACATGCGCGGCATGTTGGGCCCGTAGACGTCCGCGTCCATGATCCCGACCCGATATCCCGCCTCGGCCAGGGCCACCGCAAGGTTGGCGGCCACCGTGGATTTTCCCACCCCGCCCTTGCCCGAGGACACCGCGAGGATGCGCCCCAGGTTGGGCTGGTCCATCGGCGTCTGCGCCGGCACCGGCGGCGGCGGGGTGGCCGGCTGCGAGCCCGGCGGCCCGTGCGTCGGCCGCGCCGGACCGGCCGGGTTGGTGACGGTGATCCTGATGTCGGTGACGCCGTCCACCGCGCGGACGGCCGCACGGGCGGCGCGCACCAGCGTGGCCGGGTCGTCCGCCGCCAGGAGAAAGGTGAAACTCACCTGGCCGTCATCCGCGACCGCCAAGTCCCGAATCATGCCGGCGGAGATCAGGTCGTTTTCGAGCCGATCGTTGTGGATGCCGGCCAGCGCGCTGATGACGCGCGCCTCCAGTCCCTCGCTCAGACCGCCTCCACGTGCCGCACCTCGGGAACCATCTCGCGCAGCCGGGTCTCAATGCCCTGCTTGAGCGTGATGGTGGACGCCGCGCAGCCGTGGCAGGTCCCGCCCAGCCGCAGCAGGAGCGTCCCCTCGTGCTCGTCGAAGTCCACGACCTCCACATTGCCCTTGTGCGAGGCGATGTAGGGACGGATGCTGTCCAGTGAGCGCTCGATACGATCGAAGATGTCCATGGCCGCGAATGTAAGAGAGGTCATCAGGCGCTCAAGCGCGCCCGTTGGTATGCGCCAGATATTCCCGCGCCGCCTCGAGCACCGTTGCCTGCACTTCGGCGAGCGTGCCCGGCATCGCAAGGCCGGCGGCCTTGCGGTGCCCGCCACCGCCAAACCGCTTGGCGAACTCCGCGACGTCCACACCTCCCACGGACCGGAGCGACACCTTGATCCGTCCCTGCGAGGCCTCGCGGAAGAGGAGCGCCATGCGCACACCCTCGATGGATCGCGGAAACTCGACGACGCCATCAAGATCATCGGACGACACGCCGAGCCGCTCGATGGCGCCGGGCGGGACGGTGACCCACGCGAGCCCGTGCTCCGGCTCCACCACCAGCGTCTGCAGCGCCTCGGCAAAGAGGCGGGGGCGGCCCTCGGGGGCGTTGGCGTAGACGTCGAGATAGATCTGTTCCGGGTCCACGCCAGTTTCCAGCAGGTCCGCCGCGACCCGCAGCGTCCGGGGACGGGTGTTGCTGAACCGGAAGCCACCTGTGTCGGTCAGCAGCGCGACGTACAGCCCCTGTCCCGCCTCGCGCGTGACCGGCCACCCGTTGGCGACCGCGATCTCGTAGATCAGCTCGCCAGTCGCGGCGGCGCCGGTGTCCAGGTAGCGCGGCCCGGGGGGCAGCGCCCCGTCGCTCACGTGGTGGTCCACGCAGGCCACCGGCACGCCGCGGTCCCGGACGGTGTCGCAGAGCATGCCCAGCCGGCCCAGATCCGAGATGTCAAGGATGACGATGAGGTCGGCCCGCCGCAGTTCCTTGATGGCCTGCCCGGAGCGGTCGCATCCCGGCAGTCCGTCGAAGAGGAACTGGAACCGCCCGGGCGTGGCGGTGGGGTTGGTGATGATCGCGTCCACGCCCTGGGCCCTGAGGAGGTGGAGCAGGCCCACTTCGCTGCCCAGCCCATCTCCGTCCGGGTTGACGTGCGTGGTGAGGCAGACACGCTGGCCGGGCTTGAACGCCGCGGCCAGCGCCTGTGCCGCTTGGAGCTTCTCGGGGGCAAGTACCAGTGACATCCCCGGAAGATAATCAGTCGGGGCCCGCGACCCCGGCGCGCGGACTGTCCCCGACGGGCACCAGAGCCGGACGGGCGGAGCGCAGGCGCGGATTGGCGGTGCGGGATGAAACTAGAGCGCCGCCTTGCGGCGGCGCTCCGTGATGCATGGGTCCCGCCGCCGCCTAGAGCTGCGTCGGGGTCTTGCCGGCCAGTTCCTGCTGCAAGTGGCTGTGCTTGCGGCCGTAGCTGAAGTAGATGACGAAGCCGATGAGCAGCCAGACCAGCAGCCGGATCCACGTATCGCCCGGCAGCGTCGCCATCAGGCCAAAGCAGGCCAGGATGCCGAGGATCGGCACCAGCGGCACCAGCGGCGTCCGGAACGGCCGATCGAGGTCGGGCCGCTTGACCCGCAGGATCCAGACACCGGCGCAGACCAGCACGAATGCCAGCAGCGTGCCGATGTTGACCAGCTCGCCCAGCAGCTGAATCGGGAAGGTCCCCGTGACCACCGCGACGATCAGCCCGACGTAGATCGTGGCCAGGTACGGCGTGCGGAACCGCGGGTGCACCTTGCCGGCCCACGGGCCCATGAGCCCGTCACGCGACATCGAGTAGAAGACGCGCGACTGGCCCAGCAGCATGACCAGCACCACCGAGCCGAGGCCGAGGACGGCGCCGATGGTGATGAACGGCCGCAGCCAGTTGAGCTGCGCCACCTGCTCGACGGCATACGCCACCGGGTTGGCGACGTTGAGCTGGTCGTAGTGCACCAGTCCGGTCAGGACCAGCGACACGAGGATGTAGAGCACGGTACAGATGGCCAGGGAGCCGAGAATGCCGATCGGCATGTCCTTCTGCGGGTTCTTGGCCTCCTGCGCCGCGGTGCTCACCGCGTCGAAGCCGATGTACGCAAAGAAGATCAGGCCGGCGCCGCGGAACACGCCGCTCCAGCCGAACTGCCCGAACGTGCCGGTGTTGGGCGGAATGAACGGATGCCAGTTTCCCACATTGACGTACCGCGCGCCGAAGCCGATGAACATCAGCACCACGGCGATCTTCAGGATGACGATCAGATTGTTGATCTTGGCCGACTCCTCGATGCCGATCACCAGCACGGCGCTGGCGATGAGGACAATCGCGACCGCCGGCAGATTGAACAGCGCACCGGTGGAATTCCAGCCGGCGTGGAGGCACGAGGCCACGGCGTTGGTGACGTCCACGGCGGAGCAGTGACGGACCGGCGCGGAGGTGAGCGCAGTCGGCAGGTGGATGCCGACGATGTCCAGCATGCTCACGAAGTAGCCGGACCAGCCCACCCCGACGGTGGCCGCTCCCATCGCGTACTCGAGGACCAGGTCCCAGCCGATGATCCAGGCGACGAACTCGCCCATCGTGGCGTACGAATAGGTGTACGCGCTCCCGGCGACCGGCACCGCGCTGGCCATCTCGGCGTAGCAGAGCCCGGCCAGTCCGCAGGCGATGGCGGCGAAGATGAACGAGACCCACACCGCCGGACCCGCGTGGAGCGCCGCCGCGAGGCCGGTGAGCACGAAGATGCCGGCGCCGATGATTGCGCCGATGCCCAGCATGGTCAGGTTGAGCGCGCTGAGCGAGCGGTTCAGCGAGCGATCGCCGGTGGCCTCGGCCTCGGCGCGAAGTGCCGTAATCGACTTGGTGGCCCAGAGGCCGGTCCCGCCGCCGGACGTACTCGGGGGCGCGCTCTTGACGTGAGGTACGCTCATCAGGATCCTCGGTTGGAGACGTGGGAACGTGCTGCAACTGGAGTGGAAGCGCCGACCGCGCCCCCTCAGGCGCTGTAGTTGGGTGCCTCGCGCGTGATCGTCACGTCGTGGGGATGGGACTCGCGGAGCCCCGCCGACGTCACCTGAATCATCTCGACCTCGCGCTGCAGCGCCTCGATATCACCTACGCCGCAGTAGCCCATTCCGCTCTGGAGCCCGCCCACCATCTGGTAGATCACGTCGGCTACGGCGCCCCTGTAGGGCACGCGGCCCTCGATCCCTTCGGGGACCCACTTGGAAGGCGCGAGCTCGCCCTCCTGGAAGTAGCGGTCGGCCGATCCGTCCTGCATGGCGGAGAGACTGCCCATGCCGCGGATCATTTTGAACCGCCGCCCCTCCGCCAGCACACTCTCGCCCGGGCTCTCTTCGGTTCCCGCCAGCATGGAGCCCATCATGGCGCAGGCGGCGCCGGACGCGAGCGCCTTCACGACATCGCCCGAATACTTGATGCCGCCGTCGGCGATGATCGGCACCTCGCCCGCGCCGCGGACGGCGTCCATGATCGCGGTGACCTGCGGCACGCCGACGCCGGTGACCACGCGCGTGGTGCAGATGCTGCCGGGACCGATGCCCACCTTGATGGCGTCGGCGCCGCGGCGGGCCAGCTCCCGCGCACCGCTCTCGGTGGCCACGTTGCCGGCGATAATCTGGGCGTCGGGAAAGGCACTCCGGATCGCGTCGAGCGTGGCCAGCACGCCCTCGCTGTGGCCATGGGCCGAGTCGATCACGATGACGTCGGCACCGGCATCGAGCAGCGCCTTGGCGCGCGCACGATCGGCGGGCGTGCCACCCACCGCCGCCGCGACGCGCAGGCGGCCATGCTGGTCCTTGTTGGCCAGCGGATGCTCGCGGCGCTTGAAGATGTCCTTGACGGTGATCAGCCCCTTGAGGACGCCGACATCATCCACCACCGGCAGCTTCTCGATGCGATGCCGGGCCAGCATCCGTTCGGCCTCGTCGAGCCCGGTCTCGACCGGTGCGGTGACAAGGTTCTCTCGGGTCATCGCTTCGCCGATGGGCTGGTCCAGATTGCGCTCGAACTGAAGATCGCGATTGGTCACGATGCCCACCAGCCGTCCCTGCCCGTCCACGATCGGCACGCCGGAGATCTTGAAGCGGCGCATCAGCGCCACGACCTCCCGGAGCGGCCGGTCGGGGCCCAGCGTAATGGGATTCATGATCATCCCGCTCTCGCTGCGCTTGACGCGATCCACCTCGGCCGCCTGCCGGTCCACCGACATGTTCTTGTGGATCACGCCGATACCGCCGGCCCGCGCCATGGCGATGGCCATGTCGGCTTCGGTGACCGTGTCCATCGCGGCGGAGATGAGCGGGATGTTGAGCGGAATAGTGCGGGTGAGGCGGGTGCGGGTGGAGACGTCGCGGGGATGCACGGCCGAATGGCGCGGGACCAGCAGCACGTCATCGAACGTGAGCCCGACCTGGGCTCGGATCCGGGCCATACGCGGTTCCTCCGCCCGGACGGCGGGGGCCGCTGCACGACGGCCCTCCGCCGCCCCGGGTGGGGCGGCTGGAGGGCCGGAGAGCGTCGAGGGTTCCATCCCAGAGTCTAGAGCGGAATTACCGGGAAATCAAGGCGCCGGCCGAGCGCCGCCACACCAGATAGACCGGGATGCCCAGGGCCACGATCAGGAGGCCGGGCCAGGTGAACAGCGGCTTCTTGACGAGCAGGACCACCATCAGGGCCGCGGCGGCCACCAGGTAGAGCGCCGGGACCACCGGATAGCCGAACGCCTTGACCGGCCGCGGCAGGTCCGGCCGGATCCGCCGCAGCCGGAACAGAGCCAGTGTCGTCAGAAAATAGAACAGCACGGAGGCAAATATCACGTAGTCGAGGAGCTGATTATAGGTGCCGCTGAGGCAGAGGAGCGACGCCCAGATGGCCTGCACGCTGAGCCCGAACACCGGCGTCCGGCGCCGCGGGTGCAGCTCCCCGGCCCGGCGGAAGAACAGCCGGTCCTCGGCCATGGCGAAGTAGACGCGCGGGCCCGCCAGCACCAACCCCGCGTTGCAGCCGAAGGTGGAGATGACGATCAGCGCCGCCATCGCCGCGGCCCCGGCCGTGCCCAGCATCACCTCAACCGCGGCCGACGCGACGCGGTCCTGCGTGGCGTGCTGCATGCCGCGCGCGAGTGCCGTGGCCCCGTCCGCGCTGCCGGCATAGGGCAGCACGCTCAGATACGAAAGATTGGCGAGGATGTAGAGCACCGTCACCACGCCGGCGCCGATGGCGAGCGCCCGCGGAAGGTTCCGGGCGGGATCCCGCACTTCCGCGGCGGCGAAGGTGACGTTGTTCCACGAGTCCGACGAGAAGAGCGAGCCGACCATCGCGGCCCCCACCGCCGGCAGCATCATGACGCCCCAGTTGCCGGTGCCCCAGAACATCGTCGAGTTGAAATTGGCGGTGACGATATCCACCCGGCGGAAGATGGCGATGCCCAGCAGTACCAGCGCGGCGAGCGCCAGCGCCTTGATGACGGTAAGGAAGGTCTGCAGGCGGGCGCCGACCGTGACGCCGCGGGCGTTGATCCACGTCAGAACGACGATGCTCAGGATGGCGGCCACCCGCTGCATCGAGACGCCGAGCGGAATCGCCTCGGCTGAGCCGGGCAGGCGGATGCTGCCGAGGGAGACGACGATCGTGTCGCTCAGCGCGGGGAAGAAGACCGCCAGGTACTTGGCCATCGCCACCGCCACCGCGGCGATCGTCCCGGTCTGGATGACCGTGAAGAGTGTCCAGCCAAACAGAAATCCAACGGCCGGCGAGAGTCCCTCACGCAGGAAGACGTACTGGCCGCCCGCCCGCGGCATCATCGCGGCCAGTTCCGCGTAGGCCAGCGCGCCCGCCAGCGTCATCGCACCAGTGAGCACCCACACCAGCATCAGCCCGCCGGGTCCCCAGCCGTCCATCTGGCGCGCGATGTCGGACGACACGATGAAGATGCCGGAGCCGATCATCGTGCCGACCACCAGGGAGATCGCCTGGAGCGGACCGATGCCGCGGATGAAGTTGCGCTCCGACTCCGGGGCGGCCTGCGGGGCCTCGACGCTGGATGCCATGAATTGTCCGGCTCAGCTCCCCGCGTTCGACTGTGGCTTGGCCGGCGGAAGCTCGGTCCGCTTCCCGCCGTCGGCCGCCTTGACGGCCTCGTCCACCACGGCCTGTCCCGCCGCGGCGACGCCCTTCATCACCTTGGTGGCGCTGTCGAGCAGACCCATGGTGCCGCTGATGGCCTTGATGGGCAGCTTGCCCGCGCGCATGGTGTCTTCCACCGTTTCCGTCAGCTTGGCCAGAATCCCGCCGGGCCGGGCCCGTTCGGCATAGCGGCTCTCGAGAAACTCGATGTAGTCCAGGATCTGATAGCCGCGCTCGTCGCCCAGGGCCTCGAGACTGCGGAGGATGCGCTGCTTCAGCAGATCGTTCATAGCCTAAGAATGCTTCCGCCGCGGCGGATCCGCCACTGCCCCATTTTCGATCCGGCCCCGGCGGGTTCCGCCTCGCTCCGCGCGGGCGTAGGATTCGCAGGTCATGACCTCAGGCCTCATCCTGATCGCCATCGTCGCCGGTGGCTACCTCGCCGCGCGACTGGCGACTGCCGCGCTGGCTCGGCGCTTCCTCATCGTCTCCGGCGCCGAATACCTGGTGCTGGGGGTGCTGCTGGGACCGCGTGTGTCCGGGCTCATCAGCGCCAACGTGATCGACAGCTTCGGCCCGTTCATTACGCTGGCCATCGGCTGGATGGGGGCGGTGATCGGGTCCGAGTTCCATCTCCAGCGGCTGCTGAAGATTCCGGGGAGCCTGTATCAGGTGGCGTTCCTCGAGGCCGCGCTCGTGGTCGCAGTCGTGGGCGGCGTCATGTTCGGACTGCTGGTCCGCGTGCTCGGCGTGGCACCCGCCCCGGCGTTCACCGCGGCCGCGGTGCTCGCCGCGATCGCGGTCACGACCTCGTCTTCCGGCATCGCGCTGGCCGGCCGGCGCCTCGCGCGGGACCGCGCGGCCCGCACCCCGCTCCTGCTGCAGCTCCAGGTGGCCGGCGGCATGGACGCCGTCATCGGTGTCCTGACGTTCGGCATCATGCTCGGTGTGGTCCATGCCCCGCCCCCCAGCGACATCCGGCCGCCGACGCCCACCGAATGGGCAGTGCTGACGTTTGGGATCGGCGTCGTCGGGGGCGCGCTGTACCATCTGTTCCTCGGCGGCGAGCGAAACCCCGACCGCCTCTTCATCGCGCTGGCCGCCGCCATCACGCTGGCCAGCGGCACCGCAGCGTACGCGCGCCTCTCGCCGCTGCTGCCGACGATGATCATCGGCGCCATCCTGGTCAACACCAGCCGGACCCGGGGCGAGATCAGCGCCGTGCTGCACCGGGTCCAGCGGCCGCTCTATCTGGTGCTGCTCATCTTTGCCGGTGCCGCCTGGCGCACCACCGGCGAGATGTGGGTCCTGCCGATCACCGCGTTCATCGCGATCCGGCTTATCGCCAAGGTGGGCGGAGCCCGGCTGGCGACCCGCCTCAGTGGGATGACCGCCGTCCTGGGTCACGACTGGGGACGGGCCCTGATCGGCCAGGGCAGTCTGGCGGCGGCGATCGCCCTCAACTACCGGATCTTCGATGACTCGCCGCTCTCCCACATGGTGTTCACCGCGGCGCTGTTGTCGGTGCTGACCACCGACCTGCTCTCCGCGCGGTTCGTGCGCGCCGCGGTCCAGCGCCATCAGCGGCGGGGGCCCGCCGCCGACGCACCGGCAACGGACGCACCCCCCGCACCTGCCGCGCCCGCCAGCGCCACGGAGGGCTGAGATGCGGCGCGCCGTGATCCTGCTCGTCGTCTTCGGGCTGGTCGAGCTGATGCGCCCGCTGGGCTCGGCCGGCTACGGCTCCCAGGCGCTGCTCACCTTCGGCCTGCTGATTCTTGCCGCCTATACCGTTGGCGAAATCGCCAAGGCGATGCACGGGCCAGCCATCGTCGGGTTCATGGCCGCGGGGCTCATCTTCGGCCCGGCGGCGCTCGGCACCGTGAGCGCCGAGGCGCTGGAGCGGCTGGCCCCGGTGAGCGGGCTCGCGGTGGCGATGATCGCGTTCCTGGCGGGCGCGGAGCTGCGGTGGGAGGAAGTGCGGCGGACCGGTATCGCGCTGCTCAAGGTGATGACGGCGGAGCTGGCGCTGAGCTTCGTCGCACTGGCCGGCGCGCTCATCGCGGCCCGGGATTTCGTGCCGTTCCTGCGTGATCTCCCAATGGCGCAGGTCGTGGCCGTCGCTCTGCTCGTGGCCTCGATCGCAATCGTGCACTCGCCTGCGGTGACGATGGCGCTCCTGAGCGAGACCGGCGCCCGCGGCCCGCTGGCCCGCACGACACTCGGCGTGGTGCTGCTGACCGACGTCATCGTGGTCCTGCTGTTCAGTGCCACGCTGGCGATCGCGCGCGCGCTGGCGCCAACCACCGGGCAGGGCATCTCGCCGGGCATGGTCACCTGGGAGATCCTCGGCGCACTCGTGGTCGGCGCCGTGCTGGGTCAGGCGGTCGCGGTGTACCTGCGTTTCATCGGCGAAGAGCTGCTGCTGTTCGGGATCCTGGTCGCGTTCCTCGGAAGCGAAGTGGCGCGCCTGGCGCACGTCGAGGTCGTGCTGACCCTGCTCACCGCCGGCTTCGTGGCGGAGAACTTTTCGCCGCGCGCGCGGGGCGAGGCGCTGCGGCATGCGATGGAACGGTCGGCGGCGCCGGTCTACGTGGTGTTCTTTGCGCTCTCGGGCGCCATGATCGATGTGGTCGCGGTCATCCGCCTGATGCCGCTGCTCCTGCCGCTGGTGCTGGTCCGGGCCGGCGCCGTCTGGGGCGGCACGCGGCTGGGCGGGCGGTGGGCCGGACTGCCGCCTGACGTCACGCGCCGACTATGGATGGGGCTGGTGTCGCAGGCCGGGGTGGCGATCGGACTGGCGTCGGTGGTGGCGGAGGTGTTTCCGACGTTCGGGGCGGAGCTGCGCACGCTGCTGCTGGCGCTGATTGCGCTCAACCAGCTCGTGGGTCCGGTCCTGCTGCGGCGGGCGCTGGTCGCAAGCGGTGAGGCACCCGTCTCGCCGGCCGCACGGCCGAAGGCGGCGAGCGCCAGCTGAGCGCCGGTGCAGCAGCGGCATCCGGCACGCAGCCGCCGACCGGTGCCGTCTGTTCCAGCGCGGCGCGGAGCCTCGCATCCTCGCCCGTGGTGTCGATCCGGAACCGGACGCCGCCCTCCGGCAGCGGGAGCGCCGTCGGCGCTACGAGATAGAACAGCACCGGCTCACCGGACGCCATTATTCCCGCCAGCAGGCGTCCCACCCGGCGCAGGTCCTCCGGCGCCATACATCCGGGCGCGCGGCCGCGCGCCGACCGGCGCAGGTGCACGACCCGCCCGCCACCCAGCACCAGGACGAGCGCATTCGAATCCGGCGTCGCGGCGCGGATGGTGTCCGCCATCGCCGGGGGCAGCTCGTCGCGGCATCGGTCATCCGGCCGCACCGCCGCCGAGAGGAGCAGTTCGCCGGCGGAGCGCACGTCCAGCGTCCCGCCGCCAAGATCCAGCACGACCGCGGCACCGGCGGGCACCCGGGGAAACCAGCGCAGCCGCTCCAGATTGGCGGCCACCGTCGCGGCGCGGAGCCCCGCGGGCGCGGCCAGCGCCTGCCACGTTGCCGCACCCACGACACCATCGGGGCGGAGTCCGTAGCGCTGCTGGGCTCGCCGCACGGCGGCGACCACGCTCCCGGAATAGCCGCTGCCCGCCGAATCGGCTGCCGCCAGATCACCCGACTGGATCAGGCGTGACCGGAGCCACGCCACCATGGAATCGCGTGAGCCGCGCCGCAGCAGCGGCGACCTTCGCGGTGGCGTCCAGCCGCCGCGATCCTCCATCGCGCGGTAGCGCTCCAGTGCCGATCGCAGCGGAGCGTAGGCGCCGCTGGCCGGGCGGAACAGCGCAGCGGCCTGATCCAGGGAAAGAGCGAGCGCGGGGACGAGGGCACTGTCGGGCGCCGCCGACGGCGCGGGTCCGAGCCACTGGCTGCTGACGGTGCGTGGGTCGACCTGGCCCGCGGAGAGATCCGACAGATAATCGACCATCGAACCGGTGAGGCGGAGGTCGATGCGTGCCAGCGCGGCGGCGTCCGCCGCCGCCAGACCGGCGCCTCCCGCAAGCCAGGTGGGATTGGTGTCCGCGGCCAGGGCGTGCACCCGGATGGCCTCGTAAAAATCGGCGCAGATCGCATCCACCAGCGTCCGCGCGGCGGGCGTGAGTCCCTCGGGCGAGAGCCATCGCGGCGCGTAGTGACCGGCATCGTAGACGTGGCGCACCAGCGCCCACCGGCCCACCGGCAGGAAGGCCGGCGCGCTCTGGTTCCAGACGATCTGCTCGATGGCGGCGGCAACGGTGACACGCGAGCGGGCGGTATCGCGGCCCGCCGCCCTGGCGGGAACCGGTGTCGCGGGCGCCGCCGCTGCCGGCGGGCGATCCCGGCAGGCCCCGAGGATCAGCGGCACGAGAACGATCGGAGCGAGATGCGATCGCCGCATCCGCTCCCACCTGATACCGCTCGCATGCTTCCGCTCCGATCCCTTCACGAGGCTCCCCCGCCAGGTCCGTCGCAACCTATCACGACCGATGGCGTCGTGGCTACGCCTCGCTCACCAGCTCGGCGCTCCCGCCGCGTTGGGATGGCGGACCGCCGAGGCCAAGCAGCGCCTTGAGTCCGGGCGGCGCCAGGAAGGTGGTCGCCATGACCATGAGCGTCACCGCGGCAAAAAGCCCCGGATTGAGCACGCCGGCCGCGAGCCCCGTCTGGGCAAAGATCAGTCCCACCTCGCCGCGCGGCACCATGCCCACGCCGACGACGAGCTTGCGCCCCTTGTACCAGAAGGGCGCGAAGCCGGCGGCCACCTTGCCCACGACGGCCACCACCACCAGCAGGCAGCCGATCAGCAGCACCCGGCCGCTGCCCAGAGTGCGCACGTCCACCGCGGCACCCACCGCAACGAAAAAGATCGGCACGAAGAAGTGTCCCAGCCGGACGACGCCGCGCTCGATGGAGGCGCGGTGCGCGGTCGGCTGGAAGGCCAGACCGGCCGCAAACGCGCCGATGATGAGCGCCGACCCCGCCAGATCCGCCAGCACCGCCACGAGGAACGCGACCACCAGGCCCATCGTCGCGAGCGCATCGGGACGGCCCAGGCGCGCCAGCAGCGCAAAGAGCGGCGGCACGATGAGGCGGCCCGCGATCACGGCGCCGACGAGAAAGCCGAACGCGGCGCCGGTGGTGAGCGCAATGCCGGTCACCGACACACTGTCCCCGGCGACGACGCGGCCGACGACCGCGAGGATGACGAGCCCCACGACGTCATCGATGACCGCAGCACCGAGCACGACCTGGCTCTCGGAATCGTCGAGGCGGCCCAGGTCGGACAGGACCCGTGCCGTGATGCCGACCGACGTGGCGGTGAGTGACGCGGCGACGACCACCGATTCGAGACCGGTGAGTCCCACCGCGCTGCAGACGTAATACCCCAGCGCGAACGGCACTGCCACGCCGGCCAGCGCCACGGTGAATGCCACGCCGCCAACCTTGACGAGCCGCTTGAGGTCGGTTTCCAGTCCGATCTCGAACAGCAGGATGACGACACCGATCTCACCGAACAGATGGAGCCAGGGCTGCGAGGGGTCCGCCACCGACAGGAGCGACGGCCCCAGCAGCACACCGGCGACCAGCTCGCCCAGCACCGCGGGCTGACCGATGCGCTCGGCCAGCTCGCCCACCACCTTCGCGCTCGCGAGCACGATGGCGAGCGAGAGCAGGGTGGCCGGAACGGCGTCCAGCGCTGCGATGTCGGACAGGATCATGGCGAAGGCATACTACCGCCCGCGCGGCGAGGGAACCCGCTCAGTGCGATACGCGCGCCGGATCGGCCATGGAAACCAACTCGACGACCGGCGTTGCGAGGTAGCGGGTGCGGGCCGCGCGGATCTTCACGTCCAGCGTGATCTCCTCGAGCGGACCCAGACCGCGGAAATACGGAAGCTGATCACGGGGAACCATCACGTAGACGAACCCGGGCTCGGGACTCGGGCCCCGCATCAGCAGGTAGGGCTGTCCCGGCGGCATCTCCGGACGCAGCTCGTCAGCCGTCTGAATCGAGACGAGCTGCAGCCGCCACTCGACCACCTGGCCCACATAGCGATCAGGATTGGCCCGCACTTCGGCGGCGCTGACGCCCACGAGCGCGGCGCCGGCGGCGGGCCGCAGATCGCCCTCGTGCACCCAGCCCTCGGTCTGCACCCGCACCCAGTCGCCCGAGCGCACGAGCACGCGCGCCGGTGCGCCAGCTTCGAGCGTCCCCAGATTGCCGCCCTCCGGCGTGAGCAGCAGCGTCGCGGTCCGGCCCAGCTCGACGCGCTCGGAGGCACCCTGCCCCGCCGCCGGCGCGGTGACGGGCCGCGCTGGCGGGTTGGTATCCGCCTTCTGTTCCGCCATCGGTCGGTAGCCGGGCGCGGTACTCGTATCTCGTGCGCGAGCGGTGCGCGCCGCCGGGGGAGCGGCCGTCGCGACGACGGCGCGGCGCGGCACCCACACGCTGCGCCGGACGTGGACCCAGTTGCCGCGCGTCTCGATCCCGTTGAGCAGCATGCCGTAGCGCAGCCGCGCTACAAGGCCGTGATTCGGCTCGGGGCGCAGGTTCTCTCCGTCGCGCGCGGTCACCACGACATCGAACCCATCGCGCCGCTCGGTCCCCAGCGACGGCGCGTAGACCCATCCCTCGAGCGTCACCTGGGTCCACTCGCCCTGGGTGACACCGACGTCGAGCGGCGCGGGCGCCGGCAGCCGCGCCAGGACGACGCCGCCCGGCGCCTTGTGCACGTCGGTGGCCGCCACCTGGCGCCCCTGACCGTGTGCCGGCCCGGCGAAGATGAGGCCGACCACGAGCAGACAGGCTGGTAGCCGGCGGAGGGCGGGACTAGATTGCGGCGCGTTAATCACGATGGCGGATTGTAGAGCACGCGGAGATTCATGTCAAACGAAAACACGCGTGTCGCGCCGGTCGTACTCATCGTCCTGGACGGATGGGGGTACCGGTCGGCGCGAGAGGGGAACGCGATCGAGCTCGGCCGGACGCCGGTCTGGCACCGGCTCTGGTCGTCGTATCCGCGCACGCTGCTCGAGGCGAGCGGGCTCGCCGTGGGCCTGCCCGAAGGCCAGATGGGCAACAGCGAGGTGGGGCACCTCAATCTCGGCGCCGGACGCGTGGTTCCGCAGGACCTGGTTCGCATCTCCGAGAGCATCGCGAGCGGCGGGTTCTACGACATCGAGCCGTTCCGGGCCCTCGGGGCCCATCTGCGCGAGACCGGCGGCACGCTGCACCTGATGGGTCTCCTCGGGTCCGGCGGCGTGCATGCCATCGACAGCCATCTGCGCGCCTGCGTCGAGCTCGGCGTCCGCCTCGATGTGCCCCGCATCGCGATTCAGGGCTTCCTCGATGGGCGCGATGCCGCGCCGACTCTGGGTGCCGAAGTGGTGGCGCAGCTGCAGGGCGACGTCCGGCGGATCGCGGGCCCGCGCGCCGTCCTCGCGTCACTCACCGGCCGCTACTACGGCATGGACCGCGACCACCGGTGGGAGCGGACCCGGATCGCCTACGACGCGCTGGTCCACGGTACCGGGGCGCCGGTCACCGATCCGGTCGCCGCGATCCGCGAGCAGTACGCGGCGGGCGTAACCGACGAGTTCATGCGGCCGCTGGTGGTCCAGGCGGATGGGGCGCCGCTGGCGCCGCTCACGGACGGCGACGGCGTGCTCTGCTTCAATTATCGCAGCGACCGAATGCGCCAGATCGTCCGCGCGCTCTTTGTGCCGGGATTCGACGGGTTTGACGTCTCCGATCGGCCGGAGCTCGCCGGCGTGACCATGACGCAGTACGACCGGACGTTCGATCTGCCGCAGGCATTTCCGCCGTTCAGCATGGCCCGCATCGTGGCCGGGGTGCTGGCGGACCATGGACGGACGCAGCTGCGGACCGCGGAGACGGAGAAGTACCCGCACGTCACGTACTTCTTCAATGGCGGCTACGAGCCGCCCTATCCGGGCGAGGACCGGCGGCTGGTCCCGTCGCAGAAGGTCGCGACCTACGACCTGGCCCCCGAGATGAGCGCCGACGGGATCACGGACACGCTGTGCGCCGCGCTGGCCGCGGGCGAGCACGACTTCGTGCTCTGCAATCTTGCCAACGCGGACATGGTCGGTCACACCGGCGTGCTGCCGGCGGTGATCCAGGCGGTCGAGACGGTGGACCACTGCCTGGAACGAATCCTGGTGACGGCCGAGAGCGCCGGCGCCCGGCTGCTGGTGACGGCGGACCACGGCAACTGCGAGATGATGATCGATCCCGCCACGGGCGGCGTGCATACCGCTCACACCACCAACCCCGTGCCCCTGGTGGCCGTGCGGACCGGAGCCGGCCGGCTCCGGCCGGGCGGCTCGCTCCGGGACGTCGGCCCCACGGTGCTCCGATTGATGGGCATCGAGCCGCCGCCCGAGATGACCGGCCGCGACCTCCGCGAGTGCTGACCTCATGCGCCTGACCCTGTCCCCCGTGATCTCGCTCGCCATCGCCGCCGTGCTGGCACCGACAGCGGCCGCCCAGGTGGGGTACCCGCCGAACGCGAGCCCCTACCGGGACATCGTGCCGGGACACAGCATCACACCGCTCTACGGGCGGTTCGGCGGCGGTGGCGGCCGCTTCGGCATCGGCGCGCACGGTGGCAACGTCTTCGGCGCGCGCTACGACGTGCGCACGGCCGGCGCGATGGAATTCGGGCTCACGGTGGCGCGCGGCAATCTGGCGCGCAAGATCGTGGATCCGTTCGTGCAACTGGCCCGCCGCACCAGCGGCCCGGTCCCCCAGCGCGTCACCTTTGCCGACCTCTCGCTGCAGCTCAACGTCACCGGCGGCAAGACATGGCATCGCCTCGCGCCGTACACCGGCGTGTCGCTGGGCGTGGCCTTCGGGCAGAACATACCGGCCGATACCAGCGGCTACGATTTCGGCAACAAGTTCTACTTCGCACCCCAGATCGGCACCCGCTACTTCGTCACCGGCCGGCTCCAGCTCCGCGCCGACGTCCGCGCGTTGTTCTGGAAGCTGAGCTATCCAGCCAGCTTCGGGCTGGAGCCGGTGCTCGAGCCCGGCACGGCGGCCAGCCCCAATGCCGTGATCACCGACAATCGCTTCACCGAGTGGACGCTGTCCCCGTGGTTGCAACTGGGGCTGGGCTACTCCTTCTCGCTCTAGCGGGCTGACCATGGCGACCGCGCCCGACGCCCCGGAGCCCACTCGGCCGACCAAGCGGGGCGGCCGGATGAGCGCGGACGCAGCAGTCGAGGAGGTCCCCGTGTGGCTGGAAGTGAACGGGCGCCCCGCCATTACCTGGATGTGCACGCCCGAACTCCTCGAGGAGCTGGCGGTCGGCTGGCTGCATGGCGAGGGCTACGCCGATACGGCCGACGACGTGCGACTGCGTCCCTGCGCCACCGACCTGGGCTTCTGGGCCGACGTGAGCCCCGCGCGGGCCGCGGCGATCCGCTCGGAGCAGCGCCGCCCGGTCCTGGCCTCCGGATGCGGAGCGGTGTCGCAGTACCTGGCGGACCCCGCGACCGTGCCGGCGCAGCCGTCACGCGGCCCGGTGCCGGAGAGCGCCACGCTTCGAGCGGTGTTCAAGGAGCTCTTCGGCCGCGGCATCCGCTACCGCGATACCGGCGGGATCCATGCAGCCGCGCTGACCGACGGCGTCACGCTGATTTCGCACGCGGAAGACATCGGCCGGCACAACGCGGTGGACAAGGCCATCGGCGCCGCGCTGCTGGCCGGCCTGCGTCCCGCCGGGCTCGGGTTGCTCGTCACCGGACGGATTTCCGCCGAGCTCGCGTTCAAGGCGGCGCGGGCCGGCGTGGTGTGGGTGGCCACGCCGTCGGTGCCCTCGACGCTGGCGATCGAGATCGCGCGCCGCAGCGGCATGACCCTGATCGGCCGCGCGGTGAGCGGCGAGCCCCGCCTGCATCCCTCCCCGCATGCCGCCGACTGACGCCGAGCTCCGCCGGATCCTCCGCGACGCGCGGCGAATCGCCGTCGTCGGGCTGGGGACGAAGACCCATCGGCCCGCGTACGGTGTCGCCTCGTACCTTCAGCGGGCGGGCTACACGATCGTGCCGGTCCACCCCATCGCCACGACGGTCCTCGGCGAGCCGGTCCAGCGCGACCTGATCGCAGCCGCCGCGTCCGGGCCGATCGACATCGTCAACGTCTTCCGGCGATCGGCGGCGATCCCGGAAATCGTGGCGCCCTGTGTGGCGATCCAGCCCGGACTCGTCTGGCTTCAGGAGGGGATCAGAGACGACCAGTCCGTCCGGCTGCTCGAAGCCGCCGGCATCGCGGTCGTGCAGGACCGATGTCTCGCCGTGGAACACCACAGTCTGGGGGTTTGATGCGTCTCATCACGCCGGCCGTCGCGGCGCTCGTCGTCGCCGCCGCACCGCTTGCCGGCCAGGCCACGCGCGATCAGGCGCGCATCGCCTTCACCATCTCGATGGGCTACGCCGGGGGCGGCAGTCTCTGGAGCGTCGGCCGACAACCCGTCGCCGACTACCCCGACATCCCGGACACGCTGGCCGTCTCGCGCAGCATCCGCCCGACGGTGACGGTGGGGTTCTCCAGCGTCTACTTCCCGCGGGAACATCTCGGCTACGTGGTCGAGGGCTATCTGCTCGGGCTCGGCTTCCGCGACACCTGTCACCTGGTGTACGCCTCGGGCTCGACGCGCAACAGCGAGGCATGCAGCTTCATCAACAACGCCGAAAAGGCGGCCACCGCCGTTTCGCTCAGCGGCGGCCTCATTTACCGGGTCAACAGCCGGCGCCTGGTGTCGCCCTACGCCCGGGTTGCGGCCGGCCTGCTCTTCAGCACCCAGAGCTCGGTCCGCATGATCGGCGAATTTCACAGCGGCCAGTCGGGCGGGCAGCTGGTGGACGCGATCATCTATCCCGACGACCACGACTCCCGCGTGCTGCCGGTGGGCGTGCTCGGCGTCGGCTTCACGGCGTCGCTCGGGCGGGGCTATCAGGTCCGCTGGGAAGTGCGCGACAACATCGCCGGCATCCGGACTGTCACCGGCGCGACCGCCGTGGACGGCACGCTGCCGCCGACGGCGGTTCGGTTCAAGCATCTGTTCAGCTTCAACGTGGGCTTTGATGTGGTGCTGGAGCGCCGCCGGGGACGACGGTATTAGCCCGGCCGTGCGCGGCGCCATTCTGGCCGGCGGCGGGGCCACCCGGTTTGGAGGGCGGCCCAAGGGACTGGAGACGGTCGGGGGTATACGCACCCTGGACCGCCTCGTCCGTGTGATGACGGAGGCGCTGGGGACCGCGCCGATGCTCGTGGCCAACGCGCCGGACGCGGCGGGCTGGCGCCCGGGACTCCGGGTCGTGGCGGACGTGCAACCGGGCGCCGGTGCGCTGGGCGGCCTCTACACCGCCGTCACCGCGGCGCCGGCACCCGTGGTGTGCGTCGCGTGGGACATGCCATTCGTGACGGCGGCGCTGGTGCTCCGCCTGGGCGCGGGCCTGGACGACGCCGACGTGTGCATCCCGGCGAGCGGCGGCCGCCGGGGGGTCGAACCGCTCTGCGCCGCCTACGGGCCCGCCTGCCGGGCCGCCATGGAGACGGCACTCGTGGAGGGCGATCTCCGGGCCGTCGCCTTCCACCAGCGGGTCCGTGTGCACATCATTCCTGAGGAGGAGGTCCGGCTCCTCGGTGATCCGGACGAACTCTTCTTTAACATCAATACGGCCGAGGACCTGGCGGCGGCGGAGGATATCTGGCGCAGACACGGCTCGTCTCAATCATCGGGCGCAAGCACGCCGGAAAGACAACGCTGACGGTTGCGCTCGCGGCGGAATTTGTCCGGCGTGGCCGCCGGGTCATGACGCTGAAACACGGCCATCATCCCGCCGACGTGGACCGCGTGGGCACCGACACCTGGCGCCACTTCCACGAGGGCCCGGCGGAGCGGACGCTCATCGCGGGCCCCGAGCTCCGGGTCCTCTTTGAGCGCACCCCCGACGACTACGACCCGGTGGGACTCACGCGCCGCTACATGGACGGCGCCGACATTGTCCTCGCCGAGGGGTTCCATCGCGCTCCGATTCCCAAGATCGAAGTCTACCGCACCGGCGTGGGCCCCGGCCCGCTGCTCGATCCCGCCGACCCCGGCGCCGACGAGTGGATCGCCGTGGTCACCGATGACGCGGACTTCCGGTCGGCCTGCCGCGTGCTCCGCTTCCAGGACACGATGTGGATGCAGCTCCTCGCCAACCTCGCGTGGGACGGCGCGCTGGTTCTGACGTGACGCCCGCCCTCACCGCCCGCGAGGCGGCTGAGTGCATCCTGGCCGACGTGCGGCGCCAGCCGCCGCTGCGGATTCCGCTGGACGATGCGCTCGACAGCGTCCTCGCGGCGGATGCCGTGAGTCCCATCGACATCCCCGCGCGAACCAATTCAGCCATGGACGGATACGCCGCCCGCGCGGCCGACATCCGCGATGCCGGGCCGCAGGCACCGGTGACCCTGCGCGTGGTCGAGGTGCTGCCCGCGGGCGCTGTCCCCACGCGCGAGATCGGCCCGGGGGAATGCGCCCGCATCTTCACCGGCGGCGCGCTTCCCGAGGGCGCGGACAGCGTGGTGCGCCAGGAGGACACCGACCGCGGCGCCGACGTGGTGACCATCACCAGTGGCCGGGATGCCGGCGTGAATATCCGCCGGGCCGGCGAGGACATCCGCCGCGGTGCCACCGTGCTCACCGCCGGCACGGTGCTGGGCGCCGCGCAGCTCGGCGTGCTCGCATCGCTGGCCGTGGCCCACCCGCTGGTGTATCGGCGACCGCGGGTGGCGATTCTGGCCAGCGGCGATGAGATCGTGGATGTGGACCAGCCGGACGAGATTCTCTCCGGCCGCAAGGTGGCGAGCAGCAACACCCACACGCTCACCGCGCTCATACGGCTGGCAGGCGGTGAGCCGGTCAGTCTGGGCATCGCGCGCGACACGCCGGCCAGTCTCAGGGACCATCTCGAGCGCGCGCGCGATGCGGACCTGATCGTCACCACCGCCGGGATCAGCGTCGGTGATCACGACTGCGTGCGCCCGGTGCTGGCGGAGCTCGGCCTCGTCGAGCGCTTCTGGCGGCTCAGGATGCGGCCGGGTGCGCCGGTGGGCTTTGGGCTGCTGGCGGACACGCCGTGGATTGGCCTGCCCGGCAACCCGGTGAGCACGATGGTCACCTTCGAGCTGCTGGTGCGTCCGGCCATCCGGCGGATGTGCGGACGGGCCGATGCGTTCCGCCGTGCCGTCCCGGTGCGGCTGGCCGAGCCGGTGACGGTGCGTCCGCGCCTGCAGCACTTCCTGCGGGCAGTGGTCAGCCGCGGTCCCGGCGGGCTGGAGGCCCGGCTCACCGGCCCGCAGGGTTCCGGCATTCTCACCTCCATGGTGATCGCCAACGCGCTCCTCATCATCCCGGAAGGGCAGTTCGAAAGCCCGGCCGGGAGCGAGGCCCTGGCACTCATCCTCGACGACCCCGAGCACCAGGCGCAGCCGCCGTTCTGACCGGCAGCGGCACGCGTGACGCCGGTCACGTGCGCGGGTCACAGACAGGGTGTATCCGCGAAGCCATTCCTTGATCAACCTCACGATACTGGACCGAAGCGAGGCTCGGCGATGGCCTTTTTCTCGAAGATGATCAAGCTGCTGATCCCCGGCAATCTCGGCATCCACGGCATCGCCGATGCCGGCCGCGTCTGGGCACCGGGCGAACACTCCAGCACCTGGCACTCCGGGTTCGGCGGCGGCGTCTGGTTCAACATCGCGGGACCGGAGTCGACGCTGAGCGCGACGATCGCCCGGAGCGACGAGCGGACCGGGGTCTACGTGCTCGCGGGCTTCGGCTTCTGACCGCGGCGCTCGCGTCCCGCTGGGCATCGGCCTGGGCGCAGCTTGGTGCCGGCGGATCCCCCGCCCCCGCCCACGCCGACCTGCTGACGTGCTACGCCGTGCCGGGCCGCGCGTATCACAACCTCACCCACATCGCCCACTGCCTCACCGAACTGGATCATGCCCGTGCCGCGCTCGAACGTTCCGAGGAGGCCGAGGTGGCGGTCTGGTACCATGACGCCGTATACATTCCGGGCGCCGCGGACAACGAGCGACTGAGCGCCGAGTTGGCGGACGGCGCGCTGCGCCATGCCGGGGTGCGCGACGAGGCCCGCGCGCGGATCACGCACATGATCCTCGCCACCGATCACCGACCGCCGGCACCGCACGGCGATGCGGCGCTCGTGGTAGACGCCGACCTGAGCATTCTCGGCGCCGATCCGGCCGACTTCGACGCCTACGAGGCGGCGATCCGCACCGAGTACGCCGCCGTACCCGAGGCCGACTTCCGCGCCGGCCGGGCCGCGGTGCTGCGGACGTTCCTCGACCGCCCGAGGATCTTTGCCACCGACGCCTTCCGGGAGCGCCATGAAGCCCAGGCGCGTGCCAATCTCGCGCGCTCGCTGATCCGGTTGACGGAGTAATGGGCGTCCACCCGGCCAGCGTGTGGCTCGGTTTCAGCGGTGTCGTCGTGGCGCTGCTGATCCTCGACCTCGGCATCCTCAACCGCCGCTCGCACATCCTGTCGCTGCGCGAAGCCCTCACGTGGAGCGGCAGTCTGCTGGCGCTGGCGCTGACGTTCGGGGGCTTCATGCTGTGGCGCGAGGGGCCACGCCACGCGCTCGAGTTCTATACCGGATACCTCGTCGAGCTGAGTCTCAGCGTCGACAATCTCTTCGTCTTCATCCTCGTATTCCAGTATTTCGGCGTGCCGGCCGCGCTCCAGCCCCGCGTGCTCAAGTGGGGGATTCTCGGCGCGATCGTGATGCGGCTGCTGATGATCCTCGTGGGAGCCGCGCTCATCGCCCGCTTCGAGTGGATCATCTTCGTCTTTGGCGCCATTCTGATCATCGCGGGCGTGCGGATGGCCCGGAGCGGCGGCGCCGACGCCATCGAGCCGGAACGCAATCCCGTCGCCCGGCTGGCGCGCCGCTTCCTGCCGTTCAGCGACGGCTATGACGGGCAGAAGTTCCTGACCCGCTCCGCCGGCGGCCGCCGACTGGCCACGCCTCTCCTGCTCGTACTGCTGGTCATCGAATGGACCGACCTGGTTTTTGCCGTGGACAGCATCCCGGCGGTCTTTGCGGTCACTCGTGACCCGTTTCTCGTCTACAGCTCCAACATCTTTGCCATCGTGGGGCTCCGGGCGGTGTTCTTCGTCCTGGCGGGGATGTTGGACCGCTTTGTCTACCTCAAGATGGGCGTCGCGGTGATCCTGGTGTTCGTCGGGCTCAAGATGATTCTCGACCCGTGGGTCCACATTCCCATCCTGGTCTCGCTCGGCATCATCGTGCTGTCCCTGGTGGTTGCAGCGGCCGCCTCGCTCTGGAGGCCGGCCGGGCCGGCTGGCGAATAGCACCCGGCCGCACGACATTCCGTTCCATGTCCCATCCCCGCCCCGAGATCGTCGTCCGCCCCGGCGGGCGCATCGACGTCCTGCGCGCGGCCCCCACCCGCGAGCGCTGGAGCTGGTCGCTGTACGACTTTGCGAACACGATCTTCTCCATGAACATCGTGACGCTCTACTTCTCGGTGTGGATCGCCAACGACCTCGGCGCCGGGACCGCGCCGTATGCGCTGGCCTCGAGCGTCTCGTCCGTCCTCGTCGCAATCAGCATACCGGTGCTCGGGCTGGTCTCCGACACCCGGCGCCAGCGCAAGCCGTGGGTCGTTGGCTTCACGCTCCTCTGCATCCTGGCCACGGCGATGCTCGCCGTCGTGGGCCGCCAGGGTGGCCTCCTGCCGCTCCTGGCATTCTTCGTCGTGGCCAACTACGCGTACCAGGGCGCGCTGCCGTTCTACAACGCGATGATGACCGAGCTCGTCCCCGCCGCCGAGCAGGGCCGGCTGTCCGGCTACGGCACCGCCATCGGCTACGTGGGGTCCATCGTCGGCATGCTGCTCATCGTGCCGTTCGTGGCCGGCCGCACGCCGTTCGGTCCAGTCGCGCCATCCGTCATGGCGGTGCTGCACCGCATTCCCTTCACCGCCGGCGGCGGCCGTGCCGCCACGTTCGTGCCGACGGCGCTCGCCTTTCTGCTGTTTTCGCTGCCGCTGTTCATCTGGTGCCGGGACCATATCCCGGTGGCCCGCGAGCAGTGGCGCCGGCTTTCGCTGGCCGAGCCGTTCCGCGAGCTCGCCCGGTCGGTGGCGGACAGCCGCCGCCATCCCGGGCTGCTGCGGTTCATTCTGACGTCCTACTTCTATCAGGACGCCATCGGCACCGTCATCAGCTTCATGGCGATCTACGCCGTGACCGTCATGAAATTTCCCGACGGCAGCGAGACCACGCTGTTCATCGTCCTCACCGTGCCCTCGATCATCGGCGCCGCGATCATCGGCCGGCTGAGCGACCGCTACGGGCCCAAGCGCACGCTCATGGGCGTCCTGATCGGCTGGGCCATCCTGCTTACCGCGCTGGTGACGATCCGCAGTCACGCGGCGTTCTGGGCGCTGGGCGGCATGCTGGGCCTGTTGTTCGGCGGGGTCTGGACGGTGGAGCGCCCCATGCTCCTCACACTGGTGCCGGACGTCGAGGCGGGCCGCTACTTCGGGCTGCTCGTGCTCTCGGCCCGCGCCGCGGCGATCGTGGGGCCGCTCATCTGGGCGTTGATCGTCTCGGTGATCTTCCACGACCGCGGGCCGGAAGTTTCGTTCCGGGTGGCGATGGGCGTGCTCGCGCTGTTCATGCTCGCGGCGGCCTGGCTGCTCGCCGGGGTGCCAGACCGCCATCGCGAGCGGCTCGCCGCCGCCGGCTGACCGATGGATCCGTTCCGGCTGACCAGCGAGCTCGTCTCCATCCCCTCACCCACCGGCGAGGAAGGGCCCGCCGTCGAGCAGATGGCCGCCACGCTCACCACCCTTGGCTACGCCGTCACGCGCCAGCCGGTCTCGCCGGGCCGCCATAACCTGTACGCCTGGCGCGAGCCGCCGGAGCTGGTCTTCTCGACGCACCTGGATTGCGTGCCGCCGTACGTCCCACTGGCGGAGGACGCCGAGTTCATCCGGGGCCGGGGCAGCTGCGATGCCAAGGGCGTCGCCGCGGCGATGGTCGCGGCCGCCGAACGGCTGGCGGCGGCCGGTGAGCGCCGGATCGGGCTGCTCTTCCTGGTGGGCGAGGAGAACGGTTCGGACGGGGCGCACGCCGCGGCGGCACTGGAGCACAAGGGGCGGTTTCTCGTCAACGGCGAGCCGACCGACAACGTCCTGACGATCGGCCAGAAGGGCGCGCTGCGCGTCGACCTCAGCGCAACGGGCCGCGCCGCCCATTCCGCGTATCCGGATGAGGGCCGGTCGGCCATCACGCCGCTGCTGGCCACGCTCGAACGGATCCGCGCCCTCGCGCTGCCGGTGGACCAGCTGCTGGGTCCGTCCACGCTCAACATCGGGCTGCTCGCAGGCGGCGTGGCGCCCAACGTGATTCCCCCGCACGCGACGGCTCAGCTCCTGATCCGGACAGTGGAGCCCAGCGCCGCACTCCGCGCGCGCATTGCGGAGATGGCGGAGCCCGGCGTGACGATCGAGTTTGCGGTGGAGATTCCGCCCTACAAGGGCGCGGCACTGGCGGGCTGGGATGCCCGCGTGGTGAGCTTTGCCAGCGACCTGCCGTTCCTCGACGGCTGGGGTGAGCGGTACCAGCTCGGGCCGGGCTCGATCCGGGTGGCGCATACCGATAGCGAGCGGATCGCCCGCCGCGAGCTGCGCGAAGGGATCGACCTCTACGTCAAGCTGGCGCGTGACCTGCTGGGCCGGAGGACGGCGGACTGATGGGGAACCTGCCATGACTACCCGCACCCATTACCTGTGGTTCGAAACGAAGCGCCGCCAGGAAATCATCGACATCACCGACGACGTGGCCGAGCAGGTCAGCCTGAGCGGGGTGCAGGAAGGGATGGTGCTGGTCTCGGCGATGCACATCAGCGCGTCGGTATTCGTCAACGACCACGAGTCGGGGCTGTGGACCGACATCCTCGCGTGGCTGGAGGAGCGGATCGCGCCGTGGGATCCGTCCCGCTACCGCCACAACGAAACCGGTGAGGACAACGCCGCAGCGCACCTGCGCAGTCTCACCGTCGGGCACGAGGTCATCGTGCCGGTGACGGCCGGGCGACTCGATTTTGGTCCGTGGCAGCGGGTGTTCTACGGGGAATGGGACGGACAGCGGCGCAAGCGAGTGGTCATCAAGGTGATGGGAGAAAGCTGAGCTACGCGCGACCCTGGCGGCGGGCCGGCTGACCGACGTCATGCTGCGGCGGGCCCACCACCCGATTGCGCCCCGCCTCCTTGGCCTGGAACAGGCGTTCATCGGCCCGATCCAGCAGCTCGTCCGCCGTGACGCCGTCGTCGGGAAAGACGGCAATCCCGGCGCTGATCGTCAGGAGCGCCGTCGTCTGCTTCCTGGGCAGGCGGATGGGCAGCTGCGAGGCCGCGCTGCGGATGCCCTCCAGCTTGTCCACCGCCTGCACGGCGGTGGTCACCGGCATCACGATCACGAATTCCTCGCCGCCATAGCGCGCCACCAGATCGCTCCGCCGCAGCGAATGGCGGATCAGCGTGCTCAACGCCCTGAGGCCGGCATCCCCCGCCGCGTGGCCATGATTGTCGTTGAACCGCTTGAAGTGATCCACGTCCAGCATGACGAGCGCCAGCGGCTGCTCATGGCGCCGGGCCCGGCTCAGCTCGGCGCTCAGCTGTTCGTCGAAGTAGCCGCGGTTGAAGACACCGGTCATACGGTCGATGGCCGAGAGGCGGCGAAGCGACTGCGCCCGCACCACGACGTTGGCGCTCAGCAGCGTCGCCGCCAGCAGCAGGACGGCGCGGGAGATCTGCACCGACCACTCGAACATCCCGTAGCGAAACGGCGCGTACGAGGGATCGGTGAGCGACCAGTGACTGGTGGCGTAGGCAACGATCCCGCCGTATTGCAGCACAGCGAGCACGCCGGCGAGCACGCAGAAGCGCACATCATATCGCAGCGCCGTGGCACCGATGGCGAGAAAATAGACCTCGAAGACCACCTTGCTGTTGGCCGCCGTATGCGAGCCGCCAAGCCGCAGGAAGATGACGAGCGCGGTACTGACGAAGGTGACGTCGAAGACGGTGCTGGCAAACCCCACCCAGGGCCGATACAGGTCCCGCCGCACGATCATGAACACCACCAGCGCCACCACCGCCGCCAGCAGCGTGACGCCGATGCCCACGTACTGCTTTGGCGAGTGCGGCTGCGACACCAAGCTGTACAGCGGCACCAGCAGGAGCGCGGTGGTGAGCAGCAGCCGGATCCTGGCCACGACCAGCTCGCCGCTTGCCCCGGCCTGGAGCAGAAGCGGGTCGCCGGTCTTCAGGTACTGCCGCCATGAATGCAGAGCCACGACTCGTTACCGGGCCTTGAACTCGAGGAAAATGCACCAGATTCAAGCCGGCCGGTTCGGGCCGAAATCGGCCCAAACCGGACGCTGATGACCAGAAACCCTACCTCAGGCGGTATTTGGGGCCGCTACCCCCCTCCCGGGGGGTCCAGCGGGGCCCCAGCACATCGGTCGCCTTGCAATCCACGCAGTTCGCCGGATTGACCCGGAGCTCGTCCCCCACCCGCTCGTAGACGCCGGCCGGGCAGACATGGCTGTAGAAGTCCGCCACCTCGCCCGAAACGTCTTGTCCCACGATAAGATGGCTCGGGATCGTGTCCCGTGTGGCATTGCCCGACTTGAACACCGCATCCAGCTTGCTGACCGTGAGTTGGCTGTCAGGCAGGAAACGGGCCGCGGGCCCGGTTTCCCGTGGGACCGTGACATCCGCCGGCATCGGGATCCGCCAGCCGGGGAACCGGCCGCCCGTCATGGCCATGATCCCCGCCTTGGCCCCGCCCAGGTACAGCCCATCCTTGAACGCCAGCCGCATGTTGCGAGAGCGGTGCAGGTCGCTCACGATGTAACTCTCGTCAATCAGCCGGTCATACGCGGCGAGCCGCGCGACCGACGGGTCTCCGGCGGCGAGCGCATCGAAGATGGCGCGCGCGGCGTAGATCCCCGACTGCATCGCGTAGTGAATTCCCTTGAGCGACGGCACATCGACGAACCCGGCGGCGTCGCCCACCACCACGATCCCCTCGCCATGGCGCCGCTCGGGCAGCGCGTAGTAGCCGCCCTCGGGAATCGTCTTGGCCCCCCACTCGAGCAGCGTGCCGCCCTCGAGGTGCCGGCGAAAGACCGGGTGCTGTTTCATCCGCTGCAGCAGATCATGCACGTCGAGCGAAGCGCGATGATAGTCCAGGCCCACCACCAGTCCGAGCGACACCTGGGTGGGCCCCAGCGGGTACATCCAGCTGCCGCCGAACGCATCGTTGGGCAGTGGCCAGCCCAGCGTGTGGATCACCCCGTCGAGCGGGTGCGGGACCTCCCAGACCTCCTTCACCCCGAGCGCATAGATCTGCGGATTGGCCGAGCCGATCCCCTGCCATTCGCGGTACGCCTGTCCCAGTGCGCTCCGGGTGCCGTCCGCCAGCACCGTCACCCGCGCCGTGAGGTCGGTGGGCGGCGTGTAGCCGGCACCCGGGGTGCCATCGCGATCGAGCCCGGCCGGCGTGGTGCGCACCCCCCGCACCCGCTGTTCCTCGACCAGCAGCGCATCCACCGGAAAGCCGGCGAAGAGATTCACCCCGCGGGCCTCGGCCTGCTCGCCCAGCCAGCGCACCAGCTCGCAGATGGATGCCGTGTAGTACCCGCGGTTGTGCATGCTGGGCGGCGTGGGGATCCGGAATCCGTGGTGCTCGGTCAGGAAGTACACCGACTCGGCGTCCACGTGCTGGCGAAACGGAAAGTTGGCGTCTTCGAGATCGGGAAAGAGCTCGCGCAGCGCCCGCGGGTTGATCACCGCGCCGGACAGATTGTGCTCGCCCAGACTCGCGGCCTTTTCGAGCACAGCGATCTCGAGATCCCGCATGTCGCCGCCGGCGTCCTGCTCCCGCTTGACGAGCCGGGTGAGCTCCAGCGCACAGGCAAGCCCGGCGGGACCGGCCCCCACGATGACGACGTCCATTTCAATCGCGTCGCTCCCCGGCGCGTCGTGCACCACCAGGCGGTCGAGCGGCAGGGCGGGCTGGTGGCGGGCCGGAAAGATCTGGCTCACGGATGCACTCCTCCGGATAACGAATGGTCGCCAATGGTCATTATCGGCCGATCAGCGGGGCGTCATGGTGCGCCATGCTGCGTCGTGGCGCAAATATAAGCGCCCGAGGTGGCTGATCCGTGTCCTCGCCCGGCGTTGGCGCGTCACCGGGAGTACCATTGTCATCGGGAGGACCCATGCGCAGCGCCCGCCGGCTCGCCGTGGCCGCCGCACTGCTCGCGCCCCTGCCATCCCTCCGGGCGCAGACGCCCGCCGCCCGCGCCGCGCTCGGCGCCTATCGCGACTCCCTGACAGCAATCACCGAGGCGACGACGCTGGCACCGGTGCTCGCGGCCGCGACTCGCGCGGCACGAGCCGATGGTGCCGATCCGGTCGGGCAGGCACGGCTGGGCGTTACCCTGCTCCGGCAGGCGGCGTTCGACTCCAGCCGGGCGGTGCTCGATGCGGCGGGCGCGGCATTCGATGAGGCGGCGTACCGCGCGCCCCGGACGCCGTATCCGTGGTACGGGCTTGCGCTGGTCAAGGTGGAGCTCAGTCGGCGGGGCGCGGTACCGAAGGCGGCGATGCATCAGGCCCTCGGCGAGTATTACGATCGCGCCGCGCTGGTGGCGCTCTCACGCTCGATCGACGCCGATCCCACCTTTGCACCGGCCGCGTCTACGCTGGCGGAGCTGCTGCTGGGCGCGGGCGAATTGGAGCTGGAACCGGCCGTGCGACAGGCCGTGCGCACCGCCGTGGCCGCGCACGCCGGCGCAGATCCCTATCTCGCACTCGGGCGCATGTATCGTGGGCTCGATAACCGTGATTCGGCGCTGGTGGCCTTCCGCGCATATCTCGGCGCTGGCGGCGATCCCGGACTCGGGCGGCTGGAGGAAGCGCGGGCGTACCGCGATCTCGATCGGCCGGACAGTGCGGTGGCCGAGTATCTCGCCGGCGCGGAGCAGGCCGGCGCAGTCGGTCGCGCGGCATACCGCGGCGATCTGGGATGGGTGGCAGGGGTGCACGAACTCGATGCGCTCGACTCGCTCCCGGCGGCGGACTTCGGCACATGGGTCGCCGACTTCTGGGCCCGCCGCGATGCAAAGGCGCTGCGGGCGCACGGCGAGGTCATCAGCGAACACCTGCGGCGCTGGCTGTACATCCACCGCAGTTTCCGACTCGTCGGTCGGCGGGAGGGCGCGCAGTTCTCCGATGACCCCGGGGCGGGCGCGGAACTGACGGCGCCCGAGCTGACCGGACCGGATAATCCCGATTTTGCGTTCTTCACGCCCGGGCTGTACAACGCGCTCGATGAGGGCGGCAAGCGCGTGGTGGACGATCGCGGCGTCGTCTACATCCGCCAGGGTGAGCCGGACCACCGCGTGGCGGCACACTCGAGCGACAGCGGCTCGGCCGGCAAGCATGGTTGCTTCGGTGCCAACGAATCGTGGCAGTATGCGCTTCCGACCGGCGCCCTCGTCCTGCACTTCTGTGGCAGCCGGCGGCTGGGACTCACGGCGCCGACCACGCTCGTCTCCATGCTGCCGCTTGAATCGGCGATGTTGTCCGCCCGCGGGGACTTCGACGGGCGCTATCAGCAGATGGCATTTGCGCTGGACGCGCTGGCGGACCGGGCCCGTCTCAACAAGGCGGGCGGCATGCCGACCGGGGTGGCAAGTGCGATCAGTCCGGAACTGGTCCGCATCGTCGAGCGCGACACGCGGCACGACATGGCGGTCGGGCTCCACACCGACAGCTACGTGCAGCGGTTTGACCGATCGCTCCAGCCCATCGTGCAGCTATATGCTGCGGGCACGCCTGCCCCGGACAACGCGCGGCTCCTCGCCGTGTTTGCGCTGCCCGGCGAGCGACTGGTCCCCCAGGTGCGCGCGGGACTGAGCGGCGTGGTCTATCCGGTCTCGATCCGCACGATCGCGGTGGGACCCGACGGCCTGGACGTGCTCCGCCGCGATACCACCCGCTATTTCCGCGCGGCCGATACCCTCCGCGCCGGTGCGTATCTCACCGGCCTCCTCGAGCTGCCCTTGCCAGCCGGCAGTCACGATGTGCGTCTGCTCTTCACCCAGCCCGGCAGCACCGCCGCCGCGGCCGCGGGTCGCGATGCCATGACCATCGGCACGCCCGGTCGGCTCGCCGTCAGCGACATCATCAGCGGCAGCACCGGCGGCGGCCTCGTCTGGAATCACGACGGTGAGCGCGTCCTGCTCAACCCGCTCGACGTCTATTCGCGTACCGCCACGATGGAGCTCTACTACGAGCTGAGCGGGCTGGTACCGGGCCGGAGCTATCGCACCACGCTCGCCCTGACCGGCCGCACCGGTGCCGCGGGCGACGGCGTGCAGGCGGCGTTCACGGAGACGGCCGGTGCCGTGGTGCAGCAGCTGCGCCGCGCGCTGGCGCTCAAGACGCTGAAAGGGGGATCCTACCGGCTGGTACTGACCATCGAGGATACCCTGACGGGTGCCACCGTCAGACGGGAACGCAGGGTCAACGTGCGGTGAGTCGGGGCCGGCTCAGCCGCCGGCTTTCGCCTTGCGCACCGCGTCGGTCAGTCGCGGCACGATCTCGAACAGATCGCCCACGATTCCGTAATCGGCGAGCTTGAAGATCGGCGCATCCTTGTCCTTGTTGATCGCGACGATGGTACGCGACGTCCGCATGCCGGCCAGGTGCTGGACCGCGCCGGAGATACCCACCGCGACGTAGAGCATGGGGCTCACCACTCGCCCGGTCTGCCCGATCTGATCGGTGGCGGGACGCCAGCCGTCGTCGGTGACCGCGCGGGTGGCGCCCACCGCCGCGTTGCCGAACGCCGCCGCAAGCTCCTCCACCAGCGCAAAATTCTCCGCCGCGCGCAGTCCCCGGCCCCCGCTCACGACGACCGGCGCCTCGCCCAGATCGAGCTTGGCGCCGCCCCGATCGAGCATCTCGGTCACCGTCACCCGCGCCGCGCCGGGATCGAGCGCCGGCGCCATCGGCTCGGTCCGCGCCTCGCGCGGCGACTCGACGGCGGTGATGGCGCCCGGGCGCAGCGACACCATGGCGGGCGACCCCGTGAGCCGCAGCGTCGCGACCGCCTTGCCCACATACACCGGATGGCTCGCCACCACCGCGTCCCCCCTCATCTCGAACGCGGTCACGTCGGACAGCATGCTCCGGTCGAGCGCGCCCGCCACCCGTGGCGCCAGGTCCCGTCCCTCGGCCGAGGCCGCAAAGAACGCCGCGCGGTATTGCTCGCCGCCGATCCGCGCGGCACAGGTGGCCGCCAGCGCCTCGGCGTTGTAGCACGCCAGCCCGGCGTGTTCGACGACCACGACCACATCGGCGCCGTAGCGGCCCAGCTCCGCCGCGCGCGCACCCACGCCCGGCCCGCCCGCGAGCAGCGCGTGCACCTCGCCGCCACCGGCCGCGTCGGCCGCCTGCCGCGCCGCGGTGACCGTCTCAAACGCCACGCTCCTGAGCGCCCCATCGCGCGTTTCCGCAAAGGCAAACATGTCGGCCATCAGAGCACCTTCGCTTCGGTCTGAAGCAGACGAATCAACTCGGGCACCGCGTCGGGCCCCTCGCCAATGATGCGGCCGCCGGTCCGCTCGGGCGGCAGCGCCATGGACTCGACGGTCAGGCGGACCTCGCCCAAGTGCGCCTCGCGCGTCTCGATCGGCTTCTTCTTGGCGGCCATGATCCCCTTGAGCGACGGCAGGCGCGCCCGTGCGATCCCTTCGTCGATGGTCAGCACCGCCGGCAACGGAAACGTGGTGACTTCGGCCACGCCCTCGAGCTCCCGCCGCGCCGTGCCCCGGCCGTCGGCGATGTCGAGATGCGAGATGGCCGTGACGCACGGCAGGCCGAGAAGCTGAGCGGTCATGGGACCGACGACGCCGGCCGCGGAGTCGGTGGCCATCCGGCCGAACAGCACGAGATCGTACCCCCCGTCCTTCAGTTCCGCGGCGAGCGCGTGCGCAACCGACAGGCCGTCGAAGGGAATCGTGTCGGCCCGCAGGTGAATGCCGCGGTCGGCTCCCATGCTGATCGCCTTCCGCATCGTCTCCTGGACCGCATCGGGCCCGAGGCAGACGACGGCAACCTCTCCTCCACCGGCCTGCTCCACCAGCCGGAGCGCCACCTCGACGGCGTACCCGTCAAAATCGCTGAGATCGTACTTGAGGCCGGCCTGGTCCAGTGACTTGCCGTCGCTCCCGATGCTGAACCGAAGCTCCGTATCCGGCACCCGCTTGATGCAGACAGCGATCTTCACACCGCACTCCCCGTCAGAATGAACATCAGGCCTCTCAGAACGCGGCCAGACCGGTGATGGCCTGCCCCACGATCAGCGAGTGCATGTCGTGCGTGCCCTCGTAGGTATACACCGATTCCAGATTGGCCATGTGGCGCATCGAGTGGTACTCGATGAGGATGCCGTTGGCACCCAGCAGCCGGCGCGCCTCGCGGGCGCAGTCGGTGGCCATGTCGACATTGTTGCGCTTGCAGATGGACACCTGCTCCGGCGTCATCGTACCCGCATCCTTGAGCCGCCCCAGCTGCAGCGTCATGAACTGCGCCTTGGTGATCTCCGTCAGCATGTCCACCAGGCGGACCTGCTGGATCTGCGTCTGGGCAATCGGCCGGTCGAACATCACCCGGTTCCCGGCGTAGCGGAGCGCCTCGTCGTAGCACGCCATCGCCGCGCCGATCGCGCCCCAGGCAATGCCGTAGCGGGCCTGGGTCAGGCACATGAGCGGGCTCTTGATGCCGCCGCTCCTGGGCAGCACCGCATCCTTGGGCAGGTGCACGTCCTGCAGATGGATCTCGCTGGTGTCGCTCGCGCGGAGCGAGAGCTTTCCCTTCTGGTCCCGGGCCGAGTAGCCCTTCGTGTCGGTCGGCACGATGAAGCCGCGAATGGACTTGGTCTCGGCGATGTCGCCGGTCTTGGCCCAGATGATGGAGACGGTGGCCTGCGACCCGTTGGTGATCCACATCTTGGTGCCGTTGAGCACCCAGCCGTCGGCCGTCTCCCGCGCCGTCGTGATCATGCCGCCGGGATTGGAGCCGAAATCGGGTTCGGTCAGGCCAAAGCAGCCGATCTCCTGGCCCGAGGCCAGCAGCGGCAGCCATTTCTGCTTCTGCTCGTCGCTGCCGAACGCGTAGATGGGATACATCACCAGCGCGCCCTGCACCGACGCGAATGAGCGGATCCCGCTGTCGCCCCGCTCCAGCTCCTGCATGATGAGGCCGTAGGCGACGTTGTTGAGCCCCGCACAGCCGTACTCCTCCGGCAGATTGGCGCCGAGCAGCCCGAGCTCGGCCATCCCCGGGATGAGCTGGCGGGGAAACTTGCCGTCGATGTAGGCCTGGCCGATCACCGGCATCAGGTGCTCGTCCACCCAGGCCCGGACGGTGTCGCGCACCGCGCGCTCCTCCTCGCCCAGGAGTGAGTCGAAGTCCAGGAAATCAACGCCGGTGAACTGGGGTGCAACGGTGCCCGTGGCCATGCGATACCCCTCGCTGGAATGCAGGTTCGGGCGGAAAGATAGGCGGGTTGCGGAGGAGGCGGGAGCCGTGACGCTACCGCCCGGGCTAGCGGGGGTTCACCTCGGCGACCCACACGTCACTCTGGCGGTCGTTGAGGGCAAGGAAGATCCGGCGGCCGTCGGTGCCCCACTCCACCCGATACGACGGGCGCATCGGGTCGTCAAACCGGACCAGCGGCCGGGGCTCGCCGCCGCGGCCCGCCAGCGACCACAACGTCGCCGTGCCCTCGTCATCGTGGCTCTTGAACCAGACACTGTGGCCGTCCGGCCCCCACGCCGGCCATTCGGCGTGCGGGTCGCTGCTGCCCGGACGGGGCGAATAGATCGTATCGGTCGTTCCCGACGGAATGGCGACGGTCACGATCCGGCCGTCGGCCAGGTTGCCGATCAGCGCATGGCCATCGGGAGACCACCGGGGCCAGAGCAGCCCCGCACTCCGCATCACCGGCGCCTGCCATCGGCGATCGGGATCGCGTTGCGCGGTCCACGCCAAGGAGTGGATGCGATCGTACCAGGTGAGCGCGGTCCCGTCCGGCGCCCAGTCCGCGACGCGCTGCTCGGTCTCGGTCGCCGCGACGCGCTGGGGGCTCCCGCCGTTCAGCGGCAGCACGAAGATCTGGCGCACCGGTCCCGCGATCGTGTGGTAGGCCACCTCGGTGCCGTCCGGCGAGAGCGCCGGCTGGAACTCGTCGCCCGGTGCCGTCGTGATCCGCTCGGGCTCGCCGCCGCCGATGCTCAGCCGGTAGATGTCGGCATTGCCGTGGAGGTTGGAGTCGTAGACCAGCCACCGGCGGTCGAGCGAAACCCGGAACCCCTCGATCACCTGGCTCCCGGATGTGACCGCGGTCGCGGTCGAGATCGACGCCGGCGGCGTCGTGGGGATCGGCAGTGACCAGATGTTGGCTTTGGCGGTGTAGACCGCATACGCCAGGCGGAGGCCGTCGGCCGAGATTGTGACCGACATCGCGTTGAGACCGGTGGTGAGCCGGACGGGTGTGCCGTCGGCGCGGCCCCGCCGCGTCAGCGGCAGCTGATAGATATCGCGAGGGCCGGCGGCGTTGGAGACGTAGAAGATCGACCGGCCGTCGGGCGCCCAGACTGGACTCTGATGGACACCGCTGCTGTCGGTGGCCGCCACCGGCGTGCCGCCCCTGGCCGGAATCATGACGATGCTGCTCCCGGCGATGTTCCCGAAGTCGCGGCCCAGCTTCAGAAACTCGTAGTTGCCGGAGACGCAGGCGATCCAGTCGCCGGTGGGTGACCACGCGCACGAGTGGAGCTGATCGCCGTGGGCCACCGGCCGGATGCTGCCGCCGGCGATCGTGAAATCGTACAGGCTGTCCCCCCGCACGAACGCCACGTCGTGACCGTCGGGCGACCATGCGGCGGAGCGGATCGCGGCGCGATCGGCCGGCGGGATCAGCGGGCGCGTCGCACCGCCCAGTGCCGGCGCCGTCATGACGGCACCGCCGGAGAGGAACAGGATGGTGGAACCATCCGGCGCCCAGCGCGGCTGCGTTTCGATGGCGGTCGAGTCGTCGGTCAGCGCAATCGTCCGCCCGCCGGCAACCGGCCGCACGTAGACCCGCATGCGCGCCGACGTGCCCGCTGCGTACGCGACGAACTTCCCGTCGGGCGAAATCGCCGGCAGGATCTCGAGCCCGGCGTCCGCGGTGATCTGGGTGGACTGCCCCAGCGTCATGGCCGGCCCGCCGCGGGAGAATGCGTGCCCGAGCACGCTCCCCAGCGCGATCAGCACGATGACCGCGGCCGTGGCGAGGGGTATGCGCCAGTGGCTGGGCGCCGGCCGCATGACTGGGTGCGTATCGGTGGGGGTGATGCCGCCGCTCGGCGTCGCGAGCTGCTCCAGGTGGGCCAGCAACTCGTCGGCGGTCTGCCAGCGATCGGCCGGCCGCTTGGCCAGGCACCGCATGATCGCATGCTCGAGGGGCGGCGAGATCCCTGGGCGCCGCTTGGAGATCGGGTCCGGTGCCTCGGTCACGTGGGCGGCCAGCACCTGCTGCGGCGTGGCGCCGGTGAAGGGCGGCCGGCCCGCGATCAGCTCGTACGCCATGACGCCCGCGGCGTAGATGTCCGAGCGGTGGTCGATGTGCGGATCGGCCGCGGCCTGTTCGGGCGACATGTAGGTCGGCGTCCCCACCGCCACGCCAAGCGTCGTGATGGTGTTGCGGCCGGTGGCCTCGCTCACCGCCTTGGCGACGCCAAAATCGGTGACCAGCGCATGGCGGCCCGAAAGCATCACGTTGTCGGGCTTGATGTCCCGGTGCACCACGCCGTGCGCGTGGGCGTGGGCCAGCGCGTCCACCACCTCGCGGAGCAGCCGCACCGCCTCGTGGACCGGCAGCTCGCCTTCCCGCTCGATCCGTTCCCGGAGCGACTGCCCCGGTACGAATGGCATGACGTAGTACAGGAATCCATCGGCCTCGCCCGAGTCGAGCAGCGGCAGGATGTTGGGATGCTGCAGCTGCGCCGCGATCTCGATCTCGCGCAGGAACCGGGAGGCCCCGAGCGAGGCGGCGAGGTCCTCGCGCAGCACCTTGATTGCCACATTCCGGTGATGCTTCAGGTCCTCGGCGAGGTAGACCGTGGCCATTCCCCCGCGGCCCACCTCGCGCTCCAGGCGATAGCGATCGGCGAGCGCGGCGGCGAGCCGGTCGTTCACTGGCGAGCCGGGAGCTGCTTCTCGGCCTGGAGCCGCTCGCGGAGCGTCTGGCCTTCCACGTAGGGCCTGACATAGTAGAGCAACCCGGCGGCTTCGCCCGAGTCGTGCAGCGGCAGGATGTGGGGATGACTCAGCTGGGCGGCGACCTCGACTTCGCGGAGAAAGCGGCCCGCGCCCAGCGTCGCGGCGCGCTCGGGACGCATCACCTTCACCGCCACCGGTCGCCGGTGCTTCAGGTCCTCCGCCAGGTAGACCGTCGCCATGCCGCCCTCGCCGAGCACCCGCTCGATGCAGTAGCAATCGGCCAGCGCGCGCTTGACCTGCTGCACCTCGATGACGGCGATCCGCGGCGGGACGCCGGGATCGGTGGGTGTGGCCACGCCACAGCGAAGGCAGAACTTCGCCTCCAAGGGGAGCGACGTCTGGCAGGATGGGCACGAGCGCAGCTCAGCGGGCACGGCTCTCCGTCAGCGGCAAAGCGGCATCGGATGGGAATGCGGAAAGAAGGTCGCGTCAGGGCTGCGGCACAAGCGCGCCGTCCTCGCGCGGCACCGCCCGCCCGACGATGATCGTGACGTTGTCCGTGCCGCCGCCGTCCAGCGCATCCTGGAGCAGGGCCTCGCAGGCCTGACGGGCCGACGTCATGTTCGCCAACCGCTCCGCAATTTGCTCGTCGGTGACGTGCTTGGTGAGGCCGTCGCTGCACAGCAGGTGGGTGTTCTCCCATCCGGACGGAAGCCGGGTGACGACCGGCGCCGTCTGCTGGCCGCCGATCGAGCTCGAGAGCACGTTGGCCCAGCGGGAGCCGAAGGCAGCCGAGCGTGTCATCACGCCCTGGTCCACCAGCTCCTGCGCCATCGTCTGATCACGCGTGACCTGGGTCAGCACGCCATGGCGGTACAGGTAATAGCGCGAGTCGCCCACCTGCAGCAGGTAGGCCCATGGCCACACGCCGATCCAGAGCGTGAGCGTCGTCGCCATCCCCCGGAGCTCACGATCGGCCTGGGCGCGCTCCTGCACCTTCTGATGGCTGCGGGTCGCCGCTTCCTGGAGAATGTCGATGAACTCATTAGCCCGCGCGTCGGCCTGGTAATAACAGTTGGTGCTCTGGGTGACGTACTGCGTCACCTCGGCCAGGGCCAGGCGGCTGGCTTCCTCGCCCGCCGCGCGCCCGCCGACGCCGTCGGCCACCATCGCCAGAAAGGCGAGCCGGTCATCGGACGGATGGAAGCCTCCCGGCAGCGACGTGGCCTTGATCTCGAGGTGCTTGTGCAGCGAGCCGAGGAGGAAGTGGTCCTCGTTCGACGCGCGGACGCGGCCGGGGTGCGTCAGTCCCCAGACGTCGAGCTCGTCGTCCCGCGGTTTGCGGGACTCGATCATTGGCTCGGTTGGGACGGGTGCCTCGGGCATGGACGCTCCACCGTGACGTGACGTGGGATCGCCGGGCAACGACTGGCCTCTCAACATACTCCCGCCCCCGCCGATGCGCGACGCGCCCGGGGTCGGTCAGGTTCGCGCCGCCTCCCATCCCACCGTGTCGTCGTGCTCCAGCACGCCGTCAAGCTTGTCCCGGATCAGCCGGAGAAACGTCTGGGCGAGAAACGGCTTCTGAATGAACAGCGCGTCGGCGGGGAGCTCGAACTGACGGTGGCTATGTGCGCCGGTGTAGCCGGACATCAGCGCGAGCTTGATCCGCGGGTTGAGCGCCCGGAGGCGGGCGGCCAGCGCCCAGCCGGTCATCCCCGGCATGATGCAGTCGGTGAGCACGAGACCGATCGCCTCGGCCGAGCGACCCCATATGTCCAGCGCCTCGTTCCCGTCCTCGGCCACCAGCACGGCGTAGCCGTAGCGCTCGAGCAGCCGGCAGGTGGCATGCCGCACCGCGGGGTCGTCCTCGACCAGGAGGATCGTCTCGTTGCCGCCCGGCGGCGCGGTGGCGTCGCCGCCGACGGCGGTGACCACGGCGCCCACGCCACGTGCCGGCAGGAAGAGCGTGATCGTCGTGCCGCCGCCGGGCACGCTCTCAACATCGACGTACCCGCCCGACTGCTTCACGAAACCGTAGACCATCGAGAGTCCGAGCCCGGTGCCGCGGCCGGCTTCCTTCGTCGTGTAGAACGGCTCGAAGATGTGCGGCAGCACGTCGGCTGCGATGCCGCTGCCTGCGTCCACCACCCGCACCGCGACGTACGGCTCGCCCGCGTGACGCCGACAGCGCCCGTCCTCCAGCCTCTCGCCGATCACGTCGGCGGTCTCCACCCGCAACGCCCCGCCGTCGGGCATCGCATCGCGCGCGTTGATGGCAAGGTTGAGAATCGCCTGCTCCAGCTGACCCGGATCGGCCCGGGTGCGACCCAGGTCGGCACCGAGACGGATCTCGGGCTGGACCTGCTCGCCCAGTGTGCGACGGAGCAGGTGCGCCAGGCCGGTGACGAGGGTGTTGATGTCGATGATGCGCGGCTGGAGAATCTGACGGCGGCTGAATGCCAGCAGGTGGCGGGTGAGCGCGGCGCCCCGGGCCGCTGCGTCGTTGATCGCCGCCGCGCTCTCGCGCTCCGGCACGCCCGCACCAAGCTGGGACAGAAGCATGCCGGATTCGGTGACGATGACGGACAGCAGCAATCCGCTCGCTCAGGTCTCGAGCCTCCGAGATGAGCAGCACGACCTTACCCGCCTCGTCGCGGACCGGGCTGAGCGAAAAGTCGACGACGATCGTCGCGCCGCCGGCCACCAGCACGCCCACCTCGTAGCGCACCGTCTCGCCGGCCGCGGCCCGGGTGACTGTGTCGCGGACCCGCTGCACCGTGGCGGGATCCTGCCGCCACCAGGGCGCAGTCCAGAACGGCCGCCGCACGATGTCGTCGCTGCTGAGGCCCGCGGCCCGCAGCGCATTCCGGCTGACTTCGAGGATCGTGCCGTCCGGCTCGAGCAGTGTGATGAACTGGAAAGCGTTGTGGAGGATGGCGCGGAGCCGGCCCTTGGTGGTGAGCAGCGCCGCCTGGGTGCGCTTCATCTCGCTGATGTCCTGCATCTGCGAGATGAAGTGCACCGGCGTGCCGTCAGCCGCGCGAACCAGCGAGACGCTGAGCAGGACCCAGACGATCCGGCCTGACCGATGGTAGTACCGCTTTTCCATCTGGTAGGCCCGCGTGCTGCCCGCCAGGAGCTCGGTCACGTGTGCCAGGTCCGCGCTCAGATCCTCCGGATGCGTGATGTCCTGAAACGTCCGGGCAAGGAGGTCCGCCTCCGCATAGCGGAGCAGATCGCACGCAGCGGCGTTGACCCGCAGCCAGCGCCCGTCCAGCCCCACCAGCGCCATGCCGATGGCGGCGTAGTTGAAGGCACTTCGAAAGGCCTGCTCGGCCTCGTCGGAGAGCGGCGCGCGCGGAGGCGTGAGCTCGGTCACGTACCCGTGGGTCAGGGAAAAAGGGATGCCGGTACGGTCACCTGCGATCGTCTCAACTACAGATCGTCGTATCGCTCCGTCGGTGGCTCGCCACCACGCCGCTGCCCCAGTGCGCGCACTGCGCGCGGCGCGATCCCCACCGCCTTGGCCTGACGGCGGAAGTCGGCGCCGTGGTCCACCAGACGCCCGGTTTCCGCCTGCCACTGATGCACCATCTCATGCAGCAGCGTGTGCTCGACCTCGGCCCATCCGTCGGCCCGGAGATGGCGCCGGCTGATCGTGATGTTCAGCACGCCGCCCGACTCGAGGCAGAGCGTCACCTCACCCAGCCGGCGGCGCATCCGCCCGGAGAGCAGGATCGGGAGTGCGCGCAACGTGCCGGCGAAGTGACGCGCGTTCAGTGCGGCATGGGCCGCATGGAGCCGCGCGAGCGCGGCCTCGTCACCCGGCCGGGGCGCCTCCCGCCGCTCACGCCGCGGCGCCGGCGGCAGGTGCACGTGCACCGGGAAGGCGAGGAACGTCCGCTCCGCCGTGCGCCGCGCGTGCCGCCGGGTCCCCCGGCCCAGGAACCGCACGATCGCCGCAAGCACCGGGTCCGGTGCGTGGGCGTAGCCGCCGTGGATCCGCAGCACCCGTCGCGCCAGACTGAGCACCACGGTGCGATTGGCGTGCGTCACCACCCGGTCCACGTCCCGCAGCCCGAGCCGCCGGAGCCGGGTTTCGAGATCGGCGGGCGCGGCGGGACGCCGCATCCCGACGAACGGATCGTCAAAGAGACTCGTCGCCACTCGTGCTGGATACCACCGTGTGACGTGGTCCGAGCCGCGCAAAGGTGTACTGATCGGACCGAAGGAACTTCCGGCCGGACGATTCCCACCGGAAATGCTGCACGTGCACCGAGTCGGCATCGATGCGCACGACGTTGAACACTGACGGCCGCCGGCCCCGCGTGCGTGAGGTGTGGGTGCCGGCGGCGCTCACCGCCAGCCGGCCGTGCACCTGTGCGGCGCTCTCCTGGTGATCGTGGCCGCAGAGCACGACGTCGGCGCCGGTGTCCTGAAGGTTCCGCTGCGCCTGGCGCCAGTTGGCCAGGCCGTGGCGCTCCGAGATCTTGCCGGGCAGCACGTTGTGATGCATGACGAGGACCCGGGCGGCATCCGCCGGCGCCGCCTCGAAGATCCTGCGGGCGCGGTCGGTCTCGGACCTGGGGAGATGCCCCTTCACCGCGATGTCCCGCAGATTCCATGTGAGCGAACCGGCCGCCACCCCGTAGCTCGACAGGAGGCCCACGACCACCAGCCCCGGCAACTCGAGCACAGGCGTCAGGTCGTCCCCAAAGTAGCGGCGGTATTTCCGGTAGAGCACCGCCGTACCCCGAAGCCCGAATGGACTGGACCACCACTGCACGTCGTGATTGCCCGGCACCACCAGCACCGGCGCCACCTTCCCCAGCCGGTGGAGAAAGGCGTGGGCCGCCATGAACTCGCCGTGCCGGGCCCGCTGCGAAAGATCGCCCGACACGGCGATCGCATCGGGGCGGAGCGTCGGGACGTATTCCTCGATCTGCTCGAGCTGCGACAGGTCGGCGTCCACCCCGAAGTGCACGTCGGAGAGGTGCACGACCGACACCTCCTTATTCACCATGTGACCCGGACGCGATACGTGAGCACGGCATCGCCGCGCGCCGACACCGGGACCCGGAAGCGCGTGACGGTCGACGACACCTTGGTCGGCCGGATCGAGCTCGACACCACCGCCCACTCACCGCGGCGCTCCTCGAGCACGTCCACCGTCGCCACGCTGTCGGTGGCATTGCTGATCGTGACGCGGTAGTCCGCGGTGGCGGTGGTGCGCCATCCGCCTGCGATGCTGTCGCGCCGTGTGGCGTAGCTGGTCTGAACGCGCTTGGCCGTCAGGTCGAACGCGGTGCCGGCTGAGAGACTCAGATCTTCACCGGCCGGCGTGTGACCGGTCGCGGCCTCCCCCACGAGCTGGAGCCGGCCGCTGCTGTCCACCTGGAACAGCCGCGCCACGCCGCCCGGCAGCGGGCGGTCGCCGAATTCGGTGTTCCGCTCGCGCTTGAGGGTGTAGCTGACCTCGACCGGCGGCGCTTCCTCATTGGGCTGCTGCGGCAGGTAGCCCCAGAACGGGATCTGGCCGTGGATGACGTAGTTGCGCTCGTAGTGGACCGCGGCCGGCTGGAAGATGGCGGCTGAGCTGGTCATGCCGGGCTGGAGCGTCAGCTTCTCGGGAATCGAGTAGAGGTGGAATTCACCGACCCGCTGCTCCGACACCTTGCCGGCCAGTTCATCACGCGCCATCGCCATGCGCCCCCCCTGATAGCTGGCCGGCGAGGGGGCCGCACCGGCGGAACTCACCGATCCCGCCAGCAACTGGATCTGCGCGCTGTCGATCCGCAGCGTCTCCGAGCTGATCACGGCGGCGCCGAGCACGCGCGCCATCTGGCCACCGCCCAGGACCACCTGGTAGCTCGCGCGCCACTGCGCCCCGCTGGTGAAGTAGCCCAGCCGGAGCGCGTCCCGGCTGGCGGCACTCGCCAGCGTCAGCGTGGCCGTGGGCTGCACCACCACCAGCTCCGACGGATAGAGCGGCTGGCCCGGCATGCTGAAGGAGATCTGCCCGTCCGGCATCCGGAGCCGGAGCGGGTCCACGCCCAGCACGAGCGCGCTCACGGTATCGGCCACCTGGCCCCCGCCCGGCAGCGTGCGCAGCCCGGTGCGAAACACCAGCCGCCGGCCCACCGCGCGGCGCAGCACGCTCGCCTCGTCCACCGCGTCGTCATACACCGCCCGCTGGATCACGACGGTCGAATCGAGCGAAAAGAGCGACGACGGCTCGAGCCCGCCCAGCGCCACGGCCTGCGTGGATCCGCCGCGGGGCACCGCCATCGGCACCGTCCGGCGGACGAGGACCCGGCCGTCATTGTAGATTGTGAGACTGGTCTGGGCGCTGGCCGCGCCCGGCCGTGCCAGCGCTCCGAGCGAGAGCGCGGCGGTGACGGCCCAGCGGGCCATACGCGAGATCTTGATCATGTCCAACACTCCGCGTGTGGGCGGGACCTAGCGGGGCAGAAACTCCATGGCCACGCGCGTCGCGATCCGCCGGATGATGATGTAGACCGCCACGACCAGGACCACGCCGTAGATCCGTGCATTGGGCGAAGGCGGCAGCCGGTAGGAAACGTACGCCGCCGTCAGCGCCGTCCCCGCGAGGGAGATGATGCTGGAGATCCGATTTGCACGCCGTTTGCGGGCGCGCGTGCAATCGGGGCACAGATCGCCCCACGCCAGACCCTGGACGCGCTCGCCGCAGCGGGCGCAGGGAACCTCACCCCACCCGCTTGGCGACGGCATCGCCGAACTCCCGGGTGCCGGCGGTCCCGCCCAGATCACGGGTCCGGATGTTGTCGCGGACGATGACGTCGCGGATGGCCGCACGGATGCGGCTGCTCCGCTCGACTTCGCCGAGGTGATCGAGCATCATCGCGGCCGCCAGGATCTGGGCCGACGGGTTGGCGATGCCCTTCCCCGCGATGTCCGGCGCGCTGCCGTGCACCGCCTCGAAGATGGCGGCGCCGGTCCCGATGTTGGCGCCCGGGGCCAAACCCAGCCCGCCCACGAGGCCCGACACCTCGTCGCTCAGGATGTCGCCGAACATGTTGGTCGTCACGATCACGTCGAACTGCTCCGGCCGCATCACCAGCTGCATGGCCGCGTTGTCCACGATGAGGTCATTGGTGGCAACCCGCCCCTCGTATTCCGCGCCGATCTGCCGGCCCACCTCGAGGAAGAGCCCGCTCACCATCTTCAGGATGTTGGCCTTGTGCACGATCGTGACCTTCGAGCGGCCGTGCCGCACGGCGTACTCGAAGGCGTAGCGGATGATCCGCTCGCATCCCTGGCGGGTCACGATCGCCAGCGATTCCGCCACCGCGCGCGGGTCGTTGCCCACCGCCACGAAATGCTCGATGCCGACGTACAACCCCTCGAGGTTCTCCCGCACCATGACGATGTCAATGTCATCATAGCGCCCGCCCGGCACGATCGAGCGCGCGGGGCGGACGTTGGCGTACAGCTCGAACGCCTTGCGGAGACCAACGTTGACCGAGCGGAAGCCGGTGCCCACCGGCGTCGTAAGCGGCCCCTTGAGCGCGAGCCGGTTGCGGCGGATGCTCTCCACCGTGGCATCGGGCAGGGGCGTGCCGGTGGCGTCCACCGCCGCCATCCCGGCCAGCTCCTCGTCCCACGTAAAGCGGAGCCCCGTCGCCTCCAGCACCTTGACCGTTACGGCCGTGATCTCGGGTCCGATGCCATCACCCGGGATCAGGGTCACATCATAGGTCATCGCCCTACTCGACCGGCAAGGTGGTGACGAGTGCCGCGGCGAGCGCCGCATCGGGGGTGGCGCCGGTCGCCGTCGTCAGACTTCGCCAGACGACGTTGCCGGTCCGGGCATCGGCCAGCACGAGTGACAGGGTCGCATGGACGTTCCCGGCGGCGTCCCGCGTGAAACCCAGCGCGGCCGGAATGAACACCAGTCGGCCGCCGGCGATCGCCACAAGACTGCGGAGCTCGCTTCGGAGCGGGTCCGGCAGCTTGGTGAGGCGGGGGGCGCGCATCAGCGCCTGGCCCATCTGGTCGGGATCGGACAACATGCCGGGGGCCCGCCGCGCCATCTTGCGCAGCTCGGGCGGCAGGATCCAGTGGACCTCCGGCGCGCGCGCCTGCATCGCTTCCGCAATCAGCGAGTCGGTGCGCTGAAGCGCTGCGCGCCGGTCGCGGTATCCATCGTACGAGGTACTCGTACTCATCGCGGAATCGGCGAGGACCAGCGTGATTGGCAGGACCGACACCGGCTGGCCGGCGATGGGCGCCACCGAGAGCGGGTTCCCGCCATCGGCGAGCTGCGCCTCCGCCGGCACCGGGCTCCCGGCGGGACCGGTGCCCCGGCTGCAGGCAAAGACCAGTGACAGGCAGAGGATCTTGAGACCGCGGAACGGCAGGCGCATCACGTCAGGCAAGGTGTAGTCCCGAAAGGCGTAGTCGCGAAAACCGGAGAGGGAACGCTCCGGCGGTGGCCGGATCGATCGCCCAAAGGTAATCACCCGCCGCCGCGGTCGGCGAGACGGGAGCGGGCCCCGGCCCGCACGGCGGACGCGACCCCGCCGCGAAATTCGAAGTGGCGCTCGTGCATCACACGTTTCTCGAATGCGGCATCGGCCCGTTGCATCATGGCCAGCAGCTGCGCCGCCGCCTCGGAGGCGGGACACCAGACACCAGGTTGGAGCGCGGGATAGAGCGAGGCAAACTCGGGCTTCAGGCGGGCTTCGCGAATCATCCGGCTCGTCAGGTGTCGGTGGCACGGGTGCGTTCGGCACCCGTCCGGGGCGCACCGCCCCGGAACTCGAAGTGATCGGGATTGAGGGATCGCTGCCGCGGATCGCTGGCCCGGGCGGTGGTCCGGGCGCGGGCCAGCACGAAGTCGGCCACGCCCGCCGCCGGCAGCCAGACTCCGGGCTCGAGCCCCGGGTAATGTCCGGCAAACTCGGCCCGCAGCCGGACCTGGCGTTCGGCCATGGCGGGATGGCTCCGGTCCGTCATGTCACTCCAGGGACATGCCGCCGTCCACCACCAGCGTCTGCCCGGTGATGTGCCGCGCGGCATCGGAACACAGGAACGAAATCACGTGCGCCACATCGTCCGGCTCGGCCACCCGACCCAGGACGGAGCTCTTCTGCGCCCGCTCGATCACCTCACGCGGCAGCATGCTCATCCGCTCGGTGCGGATGAAGCCGGGTGCCACGGCGTTGACGTTGACGTTGGACGGGCCCAGCTCCACTGCCGCCGCCCGCGTAAGGCCGAGCAGGGCCGCCTTGCTTGCCGCGTAATTCGCCACGCCGAACCCGGGCCGGGTGGCCTGATGGGCGCTGACGTTCACGATCTTGCCGTAATGCTGGGTCCGGAAATGCGGCGCCACGGCGCGGATGCAGTTGAACGTGCCGGTGACGTTGGTCTCCTGGACGTCACGCCACGCCTTGTCGCTCATGCGCCAGAGGGCACCGTCGCTGGCAATCCCGGCGTTGTTGATCAGGAAGTGCACCGCGCCAAATCGGGTGCGCGCCTCCTCGATGAACCGGTCCACCGCGGTCCGGTCGCGCACGTCGCAGCGCGCGGCCAGCACCTGCACCCCCATCGCCGAAATCGCCGTCTCGGTGAGCAGCGCCTGCTCACCGACGTCGCGCCCCTCCATGCTCACATAGCAGAACGCCACGTGGCACCCCAGCCGCCCGAACTCGAAGGCAATGCTGCGGCCGAGCCCCGTGGCGCCGCCGGTGACGATGGCGACCTTGCCGCGGAACCCCTTGGCGACCGATTGTGGCTGGGCGTCGGCGAGCGCCGTCCGTGCCGGCGTCGGCGCTGCGTCCTCCCAGGCGGGTGGTTGGCCGAAGCCGGAGAATGGCATGGCGACTTGAACGTACGGACGCCGCTGGGCAAGGGCAAGAAGCGCCGTACATTAGCTGGCATGCCTACCCTGCTCTGGGCCCTCCTCGCGCTCGCCGGTGCCGCGGGCTGGGGGGTCATCGCGCTTCACAGCGGCGAGACGGTGAACGCGGCCTGGCTGGTCCTCGCCGCCGTGGGGACCTATCTCATCGCCTATCGCTTCTACAGCCGCTACCTGGCACAGCGCGTTCTCGGGCTGGACGATCGCCGCGCCACACCGGCCGAGCGACACGCCAACGGCCGCGACTTCGTGCCGACGACGCGGTGGGTGTTGTTCGGCCACCACTTCGCGGCCATCGCCGGCGCCGGACCGCTGGTGGGCCCGGTGCTGGCGGCGCAGTTCGGCTACCTGCCGGGGACAATCTGGATCGTGTTCGGCGTCGTGCTCGGCGGCGCGGTGCAGGACTTCGTGATCCTGTTCGCCTCCATGCGACGCGACGGCAAGTCGCTGGGCCAGATGGCCAAGCAGGAGATTGGGCCGTGGACCGGCCTGCTCGCGATGACCGCAGTCCTGGCCATCATGCTGATCCTGCTGGCGGTGCTGGCGCTGGTGGTCGTCAACGCGCTGAAGGACAGCCCGTGGGGCGTGTTCACGATCCTGTGCACCCTGCCCATCGCCCTCATGATGGGCTTCTGGATGAAGGTCTGGCGACCCGGCCGCACGCTCGAGGCGTCCTTCGCCGGCGTGGCCCTGCTCCTGGCCGCGCTCGTGGCCGGGCGCTGGGTGGCGGACTCACCCGCCATGGCGCCGTACTTCACCTGGTCGGCCACCACCATTGCCTGCGCCGTCATGGCCTACGGATTCGTCGCCAGCGTCATCCCGGTCTGGATGCTCCTCTGTCCGCGCGACTACCTCTCGACGTTCATGAAGATCGGCACGATCGCGCTGCTGGCCGTCGGCATTCTCGTGGTGCTGCCGCCGCTCCGCCTCCCGCCGCTCACCCGCTTCGTGGACGGCACCGGGCCGATCTTTGCCGGGAAACTGTTTCCCTTTGCGTTCATCACCATCGCCTGCGGTGCCATCAGCGGCTTCCACGCGCTGGTGGCCTCGGGCACCACGCCCAAGATGCTCCTGCGCGAGGGCGATGCCCGCCTGATCGGCTACGGCGGAATGCTCATGGAATCGTTCGTGGCCATCATGGCGCTCTGCGCCGCGGCGGTGCTCGATCCCGGTGTCTACTTTGCCATCAACGCCCCGGCCGCCGCGCTGGGTCCCACGCTGCAGACCGCGGCCCACGCGATTCAGCAATGGGGCTTTACCGTCACACCGGGCCAGCTGCAGGCGCTCGCCGCACAGGTCGGCGAAGCGTCGCTCGTCTCCCGCACCGGCGGGGCGCCATCGCTGGCGGTGGGCATGGCGCAGATCTTCAGCGGCGCGTTCGGCCGGGGACTGACCGCGGTCTGGTATCACTTTGCCATCATGTTCGAGGCACTGTTCATTCTGACTACGGTGGACACCGGCACCCGCGTGGGCCGCTTCATGCTGCAGGAACTGGCCGGACATGTCTGGGCACCGCTGGGCCGTACGTCGTGGTACCCGGGCACCGTGACGGCATCCGCCCTGGTCGTCGGCGGGTGGGGCTGGTTCCTGGTGCAGGGAGTGCACGACCCGCTGGGCGGGATCAATTCGCTGTGGCCGCTGTTCGGCATCAGCAACCAGCTGCTGGCCGCGGTGGCGCTGTGCGTGGGGACGACCGTGCTCATCAAGACCGGCAAGGCGCGCTACGCGTGGGTCACGCTGCTGCCGCTCGGCTGGATCCTCGCCGTGACGATGACGGCCGGATGGCAGAAGATGTTCGCCGCCGACCCGCGGCTGGGCTTCCTGGCCCACGCGCGCGTGACCCTGAATCAGATCGCGAGCGGCGCGCTGGCGTCGGACCACGGCGCGCGGCTGGTGTTCAACGATCGGCTGGATGCCGCCGTCGCCGGCGCGTTCATGCTCGTGACCCTGCTGGTGGTCGCCACATCGGCATGGGAATGGATTCTGGTGCTCCGCCGCCGACGCCCGGCGGAAAGCGCCGAAACGCCGTTCGTGGAGGCGGCCCGTGTCGGTTGAGTTCCGGCGCCTGATCGGCGCGCTGCGCCGCGTGGCGGGAATGCCGGACTACGATGCGTACTTGGCGCACCTTCGCGCCTGTCATCCGGAGCGCCCGGTGCCCACCCGGCGCGAGTTCTTTGACCAGTACGTCACCGCGCGGTATGGCGACGGGCCCACCCGCTGCTGCTGACCATCCTGGCGCTCTGCGCCTTTGCCTTTCTCGCGATGTTCGTGGACGCGATCGCCGGCGGCGGCGGGCTGATCCAGCTCCCCGCCCTCCTGATCCTCCTCCCCGACGTCCCCGTGGCCACGATCCTCGGCACCGCCAAGATCGGCAGCGTCGCATCCACCTCGAGCGCGCTCTACCGCTATCACGGCAGCGTGCCGATCCGCTGGAGCACGACGCTCTGGTCCGCCGGCGCCGCGTTCGTCTGCGCCATCCTCGGCGCCCGGGTGGTGAGCCACCTGCCGCAGCCCGCCATCCGCCCGGCGATCCTCGTGCTGCTGATCCTCGTGGCGGCGTACACGATCACCAGGCCGTCGTTCGGGGCGGTCCATGCCCCGCGCCTGAGCCCGCTGCGCGAGCGATGGGCCGGGCTGGCGATCGGCACGGTGCTCGGCTTCTACGACGGGTTCTTCGGTCCCGGCATGGGCAGCTTCCTGATCTTTGGATTCATCGGCGTGCTGGGCTTCGATTTCCTGGCGGCATCGGCGGCGGGCAAGGTGGTGAACCTGGGCTCGGGTCTGGCCGCGGCGATCTACTTTGCCGCCACCGGCCACGTGCTCTGGCGGGTCGCCCTCCCGATTGCGGCGGCCGGCGCGCTCGGCTCGTTTGCGGGCGCGCACACCGCGGTACGGCGGGGGAGCGGCTTTGTGCGGCCCCTGTTCCTGGTCGTGGTGACGGCGGTGATACTCAAATTCGGCTGGGACACGATCGTCCAGCGATGACCGGGGCCCGGCGCGGGTGCGCCGGTGTCACTCCGCCGTCGCCAGCGCGTCCGCTCCCCGACGCTGCCACCACCGCCAGAGGGGATATGCCGGCATGCCGGCACCCGCGAGTCCGAACGTCACCGCGGCGTTCACCGGATCGCTGATGCTCGCATTGATCATCAGCGCCAGGCCCACGACCACAAACGAGATCTGTACGACGGGATACCCCGGCGCACGGTACGGTCGCGCGAGACCCGGCCGGGTGCGCCGCAGCACGAACACCGCAATGACGCACAGCACGTAGAATGGCCAGAGTCCGAGCAGCATGCGGTTGGCCAGCCGCTGGAAGCTCCCGCCCAGCAGAAACACCATCGACATCAGCCCGACGATCCAGATGGCCACCGACGGTGTCCCGAAGCGCGGTGAGATCCGCGCCGCTGCCTGGGGGAACAGGCCCCGGTCGGCCATGGCAAACTGGGTCCGGGGATAGGCGACGGCGCACGCGAACATGACGCCCAGGGCCGACGTGGCCACCAGCGCCGACACCAGGCCGCCACCGAGGCGGCCGACCAGCGGCAGGCGTCCCACCGCGTCGGAGGCGACGAGCGAGGAGTGTGCCAGCACGTCCGCCGGAAGCACGAAGAGGTAGGCGGCGTTGACCACGAGATAGATCGCGGTCACCAGAAGCACGGCGCCGATCATCGCGCGGGGAACGTTCCGCGCCGGATCGCGAATCTCGCCCGCGATGCGGGCACCGTCGCCCCAGCCGTCGAAGGTGAACATCACGGCAAAGAGCGCCGTCAGCAGCGCCGGAATCACCGCCGCGCCCGACGGCGCCACCGCCGTTCCCGCCGTGAAATGCGCCCCGCCGCGGCCCAGCGCAAAGATCAGAACCGCGAGCACGGCAAGGCCGGCGTACTTGGCGATGGTGGCAACCGCGGTCACCGCCGAGGCCACACCGGTGCCGAGCCATGCGACGATCGTGACCAGCAACAGGGATCCGGCAGCGACGAGCATATGCCCGCCAGGACCCATCGGCACGAACCAGCCGAGATACTGGGCAAAGATGATCGAGCAGGCGCCCAGCGTCGCCGGCGCGATCACGAACAACTCGGCCCAGCCATAGGCAAAGGCCGGGGCGGGCCCGTACGCCTCCGCGAGGTAGGTGAAATAGCCGCCCGAGCGCGGCAGCGCCGCGGCGAGCTCCGCCAGACTGAGCGCACCGGCCACCGCGATGACGCCGCCCAGCGCCCACGCCAGCAGCACGAGGCCCGGCGTCCCCAGCGCGCCCGCCACCGCCGCGGGCGAGGCAAAGATGCCGGTGCCGACGGTGAGCCCGATGATCATGGACGTCGCGGCCCCCCGCCCGAAGCGGCGCTCGAGTCGCTCGCCCCACTGGTCGCGCTCGCGCGGCGGGGTCATCAGATCACGACCAGCGGTTTGGGATGGATGGTCGACGGGAATGGCGCACGATACAAGGTGGGTCGGGGTCGGGGCGGGCGCCAGCAGGGACGAGATCGCAACCGTACGTTTCGGATTGAAACTTCCGACCGGCTGGGCACGTCCGAGCGCCATCCGCGCTTCACTTCCGGCCACGGTCGTCATCAGTAATTCCGCCAGTAGCCCCGGCGCCATGCTGACCGATGAGGAGGGTCAGTCCCATCCGATGCAGGTGACCGTGAAGGACGTCGACCTGGTGCTGGCGTCGGACACGCCCAAGGGCCACATGACGATCAGGCTTCAGCGGCGGGGCGATGCCCTCACCGGCAGCTGGTTGCGAGACCTGCAGGGTGGCGACATCACCGGCACCGTGACGCACTGACCGGTGGAACCGGGTGGCGGACGGCACGGGACGGCGGCTACTTCGCGCCGCCCCGCGGTGCGGCTATCAGCCACGCGACACCCGCAACGGTGACCGCGGCGGCCGAGAGCAGCAGCGCCGCCCCACCGCCAGCCCGCTGATACACTTCGCCGAAGACGATGCCTGCCGGCAGCAGCGCGACGCCGGTCACCGCGTGGTACGCTCCGAATGCGCGACCGGTGCGCACCGGCGCCAGCTGCGAGACCGTGGCGCGTTCGGCCGCCTCGGTGAGGCCGGCAACGAGGCCGAACGCCAGGAAGACCGCGACCGCGACCGGCTCGGTCAGCGGCCGGCTCAGCGCGGCGACGGCGCCCGCGAAGACCATGGATCCCGCCCCAACGATCCATCGCGCACCGAGTCGGTCCGTGATCCATCCCCCGGGATACGAGGCGGCGCTCCGCACGACATGGAGCCCGGCCCAGACCAGCGGAATGGTGGCGATCGCCACCCCGAGATCCTGGAGTCGGAGCAGCAGCAACGCCTCGGGCACGCGCGCGAGCACGATGGCGCCGAGCGCCAGCACGGGAAGCCAGAAGCCCCGGGCCGCGGGCGGAGCGGCACCCGCCGCTGTTGGCCTCGTGATCGCCGCGCGGCCCGACGTTCCGCGCAGGACCGCGGCCAGCACCAGGACCGCCACGACACCGGGCACCGCGCTCCAGCCAATGACGTCGCGCACCGGCGCTCCCTGCTGCAGAAACCACCAGGCGGCCAGCGAGCCGATCACGGCACCGAAATGATCGGCCGCCCGGTGAAAGCCAAACGCGCGCCCGCGACTCGCGGGCGGCGTGACCTCGGCGATCAGCGCATCGCGCGGTGGCGTGCGCAGCCCCTTCCCCACCCGGTCTACGACGCGGAATCCCAGCACCTGCCACGCCGAGGACGCGATCGCGATCACCGGGCGGATGAGCACGGCCGTGGCGTAGCCGCCGAGGATGAGCGGCCGGCGCCAGCCGGGGCGGTCGGACAGCCGCCCGCTCACCCATTTGAGCGCGGCCGAGGTCAGATCTGACGCTCCGTCGAGCGCGCCCACCAGCACCGCGCTGCCGCCCAGCACGCCGGTGATGAATGCCGGCAGGAGCGGGTACACCATCTCGCTCGCCATGTCGTTGAACAGCGAGACGAGCGCGAGTCCCTTGACGGTCGGGGGAACGCCGCTGTCCGGCGCCGAGGGACGGGGAACCGTCACTGGTCGGTCCGCGGCGCGCGCACATCGAACCAGATGCGCCGCTGGACGTGGTGCCCGCGCGCGTCG
>JBBSCB010000005.1:0-135959 GCA_038250675.1 Gemmatimonadales bacterium | reverse complement strand
GTGTGGGGGGGTGGTTTTGGTGGGCCCCCCCTCTTTTTGTTTGTTTGTCCCGGGGGGGGTATTTGTTTACCGTTGGGGGCGCGGCCGCAGGCCCCGCCCCCCCCCCGCTTCACGTCTCACCCATCCGGACCTCCGCCCCTAGAAGGGACGACCACCGCCATCCCGTCCGCCGCCCTCACCGCCCGGGCCGCCGGGCCCGCGCCCGCGCGTCGGAACCTTGATCCGCTCCGGCACCCGGGCCCACTGCTCCGCGGTGAGCACCGCCTGCACATCGGCGATCGCCTTCCGGATCCCCGCCTGCGCCTCCTGCAGCCTGGGCCGGAGCCCCACGAACAGCCGCGCCGGATCCGGGCTCGGCCCCGCCTTGGTGACCTCGTCCTGAATCACCTTGGCAAACGCGGCATGCGCCGCCGTCACGCTGTCAGCCAGCAGCTTGAGCCGTGCCTGCTGATCTCCCGTGAGCGCCAGCGAGTCACGCAGCGCCAGCACCGAATCCGCGGGGTTGGGCAGGAACGATGCGAGGCGGCTCACCAGCGCGTCCGAGCCGGCGCCGCCGCGGCGCAGCGCATCGAGCGCCCGGCGCTGGCGGTCCGGCCCGATCGTGAGCCGCGCCTGGATGCCGATCTGGAACGGCGCCCGGATCGCGGTGCTGCTGCCGCCCGTCGCACCGAATCGCTCGTTCACCGTGTACATGAAGTTGTTGGTGGTCGAATCGAATCCGGTCACGTAGAGCAGCGTGGCGTCCGGCCGCGCGTTGAGCCCCCATCCGTGCGCGCCGGCCGAGCCGTGCACCAGATCGTCCACACCGCGGAGCAGGTTGACCGTCACGACCGACACCATGAGCTGGCGCCGGAGACCCAGGATGGTCGGCCGATAGTTGAACTGGAGATCGAACGTTCCCTGCCACGGACCGGTGCAGCTGTTGCGCCCCGCGACCAGACCGAGCTGGCCGGCCAGACAGTCGCGCACGCGGCCCGGGCCGGTGGTGAGGAGCCGGTTCATCGCGTCCGCCACCGCGGGATCGCTCGCGCCGGCGGGATTGAAGATGAACGCGCGGTCGTTGCGCTGGCCGTCGCCGTTGATGTCCGAACCCACCCGCGGCGTGAACGGCGTGCCGGAGGTGAGCCGGCCGATGCCGGTGATTTCGATCGAGCGGCCGATGGGATAGGTGAACGTCGTGAGCAGCGAGTGCCGGCGTTCGAGATCGCTGGTGGCCCATTCCGGCACGTTGGGGTTGCCGGCCGTCGTGGCCGCCCCGAAGCCCTGGCCACCAAAGCCCGCGGTCGAGAGCTGGTCGCGGGTGCGGGTCCAGGTGTAGGCCAGACTGAAGATCATCCCCTTCCGCGTGATCCCCCCCAACGACGTGGTGATCTGCCTGGAATCGGACGCCAGGTTGGAATTGACCTGGAGCACCTGGCCAAACATCGAATTCACCCGCGAGCCGGTAAAGCCCAGGGAGCCCGACGCCGGGTCGATCTGGTTCGGTGCCACATACACCGGGCGCCCGCCTTCATTGGACAGCGCAAACGCCGGCGTGGTGTTGAGGTTGAGATCGGTGAAGCCGGTCTGGCTCACCCCGCGGGCATAGCTCGCGTCCACCGAGAGGCGAATCAGCGAGGTGACGGTGCGCTGCACGCCCAGCGAGCTGCGCCACGAGCGCGCCGCCTCGAACCCCTTGGCAAAGACGATCGCGTTGGGCGCGATGCCGGCCATGACTGGCCCGCCCGGCTGGCAGGTCGTGGGAATGGACGTTGGATCGGCGGCGTAGGCGCTCCAGTCCGGAATCGGCGCACCGGCGCCGACGCAGACGATCTGTGATTCGGAGTTGAGCAGGCCGGTGGAGGCCTGGGCCGTGGATGCGAGCGAGAGCGGCATGGGACTCCGGAACTCGCCGCCACCGCCGCGGAGGATCCATCGCGGCGGGGCGCCGTCCTGGCCGCCCAGCGTCCAGCTGAATCCGGCCCGCGGGCTCAGGTGGGTTTCCGACGGCAGCACGTCGGTCCGCACCCCGAACGCCGTTGCCAGCGCCAGATTGGCCGCCGGCGGGCTACTGAAGCTCGACCGCTCAGCCCGAAGCCCGTAGGTCAGCTGAAAGGTGCGCGCGGCGCGCCAGGTGTCGCCGGCGTAGACCGCGTAGTCGAGCCCGGTGGCGTTGCGCCCCACCGGCGCCAAGGTGCGCTGGAAGCTGGACGGCGCATCGGCCGCGAGGTCCGCCAGCGAGTTGAAGCGGAAGGCGCCGAGGGTGTTGTTGGATGCCACGGCGGTTGAGCGCTGCGCATTGAAGAGCACACCCAGCTTCAGCCGGTGCGAGCCCGCCCCCGGGAGCCAGGAGAGCTCGTCGGTGGTCTCCAGCGCCTTGGTGCGCGAGTACTGGGGAAAGCCGTTGCTGCCGCCAAACGTCAGCGCGCTGACCGAGCGACTGCCGTCGGCCAGATCGGACGCGACCTCGACCCGCCCCTGCGGCAGGGCGGTGAAGCCGGTGCCGTCACTCCCCGAGGCGGAGAGATAGGCCCGCGCCTCGTTGATGAAGTGCACGCCAAACCGCGAGGTGAGCGTGGCCATCCCGCCGCCGCCGTCGGTGTTGAGCGTGCCGCCGGTCTGCGGCAGCGACAGACTGCCCACGCGGGACGGATCCTGGCTGGAGCCGCGCCAGTCGCCGCGCAGCGTCAGCGTGTGGTTGTCCGACAGCAGGTAGTCGAAGCGCGCCAGCGCGGAGTAGCTGTTGTTGTTCCGGCTGCTGGGGTAGACCGTGCTGGCGTTGGTGACGCCCTTGCTCTGGAGCACCGAGATCAGCCGCGCCACGGAATCGGGGCTCACACCCAGCCGCTCGAGGTCGGTGCCGGTGGCGCCGACCAGCGTGGGCTGCGCATCGGTCCGGAGCCGCGCCTGGGCCGAGCCGAAGGCAAACATCCGGTTGTTGATGAGCGGGCCACCCAGGCCGCCGCTGATCTGGTTCTGGGTAAACCCACTGGTAAACGGCGAATCGCCCTGGTCCACGGACAGACTGTTGTCGCGCAGCGAATAGTTGCTGCTGCCCTGGAGGACGTTGGTGCCGCCGCGGGTGGTAGACGCCACCAGCCCGCCGCTGAACTGGCCCCGTGCCACGTCGTAGGTGTTGGTGACGACGCGGGTGGCCCGCACGGCGTCCTGCGGCACCGAGCCGGAGCCGAACAGCAGGCCGTCGAGAGTCACGGCGTTGGCATCGGCGCGCTGCCCGGCCACCGAGAAGGCGGCCGCGCTGGTGTCGGTGGCGTCGAGCGCCACGATGCCGGGCACCAGCGCCACCAGCGAGGTCAGATCGCCGATGTCGATGGGGAGCCGCGCGGCGTTGTCGGTGGTGAAGACACGCTCGCTGGTGCCGGGGGTGGGCGGGTCCGGCAGCCGGACCTGCCGGCGCGAAGTGACCCGCACCGCCTGCAGTTCGATGATCGACGTCCCCAGCGCCACGTTCCACACCAGCCGGTCCTCGTCCGCCTGCCGTACCAGCGTGGCGACGTGCGGCGTCATGCCGATCATTCGCGCCGTCATCCGGTACTGCCCGCCGCCGTCGGGAAAGACAATGGTGTAGCGGCCGCGTGCGTCGGTCCGCTGCGCCCGCGAGATCTGGGTCTCCAGCGACATCGCCTCGACCTGCGCTTCCGCCAGCGGCTGGCCGGTCGAGTCGCTCACGACACCGGTGATGACGTCGGTCGTCGCGCCGACCTGGGCGTGCGCGGCGGCAGGAACGATGAGCGCCAGCGTCAGCGCAAGCAGTCCGGCCAGGCGTCGAACGCGGTACGGGAGCGGCATGAGTGTCGGGCCCTGAAGACGGGTCGGGATCGGGTGGGCCGGCGGCGCCGGCGTGTGGGTAGCTATACGGGGCTGCGTGGTGGGGCGTTGGGCATCGCCGGCCGGGCACCGGGATGCTACGTTAGGCGGCGAGAACGTCAGGCGGCGAGAACGTCAGGCGGCGAGAACCGCGGGCCGGCCCGGCGCGTCCTCCTTCATGAGGCGGCAGGCCGATCACCCTCGTCCAGCGGAGCCCGATGGCCCAGCACGAGCACGCACCCGGACCGGCGCTGGTCCGCGCCCGGACCGGCGCCGCCGAGGGGCTTCGGGCCCGGCTGGTGGCCCGCGACGAGCGCGCGCTGGCCGAGCTGATCGACGTGGCTACCCCATGGCTGCTGGGTGTGGCGCAGGGGATTCTGCACGACGCGGACGAGGCGGAGGAGGTGGTCTCCGACGCGCTGGCCACCGCGTGGAACCGGATCGACCTGCTGGCGGACGACGACACCCTCCTCATGCCGTGGCTCCTCCGCGTCACCCGGAACCGCGCGATCGACAACCTCCGCCGCCGGGCGAGCTGGCGCCGCCGCGCCACCCGCGCACTCACCTTTGGCGCGCTGCCCGCGGCCGAGGTGGCGCCGGTCGAGCCCAACGAGGCGGCGCATCCCGGCTGGCATGTGCATGAAACGGTGCACGCGGCCCTCCGGGAGCTGCCGGACGAACAGCGCGCCGCCGTCGAGCTGGCCTACTTTGGCGGCCTGAGCCAGTCGGACGTGGCCGAACGACTTGGCATCCCCATCGGCACGGTCAAGACGCGGCTCCGGCTCGCCTTTGCCAAGTTGCGCGGCGCGCTGGCACCGCTCAGGGAGTGGATCCTGTGAAGGAGACGGCATGAGCGCCCACGAGTGGTTCATCGAGCACCGCACCGCCTGGGTCACCCGGACGCTGGAGCCCGCCGAGGCGCGGAGCTTTGCGCAGCATCTGGCCGGCTGCGAGGAGTGCCGCGCCGCGGTGGCGCTGCTGGAGCGGGAGCTCGCGTGGCTGCCGATGGGCACCCGCCCGGCCGCGGTGCGGCCCGGCCTGGCCCGGCGGATCTACGATGACGCGCTGGAATCCCGGCGCAAGCGGCTCGTGCGCCGTGCTGCGCCGTGGGCCATGGCGGCGTCGCTGCTCTTTGCGGTGGCGGTCTGGGGCGCGTCGCGCCGGCAGGTGGATCGGCTGGCCGGCGAGCTCCGCGCGCGTGACACGGCGCTGGCGGCGCTTTCTGACACGCTCTCAGTCATGCGGCAAGCCACCCGGGTGCTCCAGGCCAGCATCACGATGGACGGCCACCAGGGCGGCATCATGATCTTTGCCGATACGATGAGCCACCGCTGGAACGTGGTGGTGCACGGGCTCCCGCCGGCGCCGGCGGGGGAGATGTATCAGTTCTGGTTCGTGGCGGCGGACGGGATGGTCCGCAGTGCGCAGCTCGATCTCCGGAGCTCCCATTCGGCGTTCTTTACCGTGGGGATGCCGCAGACCGGCGGCAAGGTCATGGGCGCCGCGCTCACGGTGGAACCGGTGTCCGCCGGGCCGGGCGACCAGCCGGGGCAGATGCTGGCGCACCTGATGCTCTGAGCCGGCGGGAGAGAACCAATCGGCCGGCCACAGCGTATAGAGGGTGACAGAGACGAGTGGCTTTCCCGAAAGGCGCTATCATGCTGACATTTCGACCGGTCTGGCCCCGGTCCGTCCTCGCCCTGGGCGCCGTGATGGCGCTGGCGGGCTGCGACGCGAAGGGTCAGTCCGGCCCGGCCCGATCGGCCGGCGAGAAAGGAACCCCGATGACCGCATCATCCCAGACCAGACCGAGTGACGCCGAGCTCAAGCACCGGCTGACGCCGATCCAGTACGAGGTGACCCAGCACGACGCCACCGAGGCGCCGTTCCGGAACGCATACTGGGACAACCACGAGGCCGGCATCTACGTGGACGTGGTTTCCGGCGAGGCGCTCTTCAGCTCGACCGACAAGTTCGAGTCCGGCACCGGCTGGCCCAGCTTTACCCGGCCGCTGGAGCCCGGCAACATCAAGACCGCCAGCGACCATCAGCTCATGGAGGATCGGACCGAGGTGCGCTCGGCGCACGCCAACTCGCACCTGGGCCACGTCTTTCCTGACGGTCCCCAGCCCACCGGGCTGCGCTACTGCATGAATTCGGCGTCGCTGCGGTTCATCCCGGCATCCAAGCTCAAGGAAGAGGGCTACGAGAAGTACGAGCGCCTCTTTGCCGCTGGGAAGGGAGGCGCCCAGTGAGCCGCAGCGTGAGCGGGGCTGGAGTCGTGCTCGGCGTCATGATGACGGCGGTGCTGCTGCTGGGCGCCCGGAGTGCCGCGCTGCTGCCGCGGAGTGAGCCCACGGGCCCGCTGCCGAATCCGGCGGTGGATCAGCCGGTGACGACCATCAGGGGCCAGCAGGTGGCGGTGTTCTCGGGCGGCTGGTTCTGGGGAGTCGAGGCGGTGTTCGAGCACGTGAAGGGGGTGACCGAGGTGGTATCGGGCTTCACCGGTGGCGGCGCCGCGGCCACGAGCTACGACCAGGTGAGCACCGGCACCACCGGCAACGCGGAATCGGTGCGGGTGGTGTACGACTCGTCGCAGGTGACGTACGGCCAGCTCCTCAAGGTGTTCTTCTCGGTGGCGCACGACCCCACTGAGCTCAACTATCAGGGGCCGGACCACGGGCCGCAGTACCGGTCGGCCATCTGGTACACCAGCGATGCGCAGAAGAAGATCGCCGAGGCGTACATCGCGCAGCTCACGCGGGCCAAGGCGTTTCCGAAGCCCATCGTGACCGAAGTGAATCCGCTGGCCGTCTTCCATCCGGCCGAGGCGTACCATCAGGATTATGCGATGCACCACCCGCACGACCCGTACATCGTGTACAACGATGCGCCCAAGGTGGAGCACCTGCGGACCGAGCTGCCCGATCTCTACCGCGACACGCCGGTGGCTTCCGCCGCGCGCTGAGCGGTATCGGAGCGGGCCAGCAGCAGCGTGCCGCTCCAGCTTCCGGGGGCTGTCGCCTCATACCGATCCATGAAATCGACCGAGAGCGCGCCGCGCAGCGATCCCTGCGCGGCGCGTATCACAAAGAGCCCTGCCGTCCACGGCACCTCGCTCGCGCCCGAGTTGCTCAGCGCGGCGATCACCGGTGCGAGATCGAATCGAAGCGTGTCGCCGTGGCCGGCGACGGCCAACCGCACCGGCACCGAGTCGCTCCAGTAGCGGATCGCGTCGCGGAGCGAGTCGCTGCCCAGCATGACGGTTCCGGTGTCGCGGGACGCGACGTGGAGCATCCAGGTGTAGCCGTCGATCTCGACGGGCCGGGTGGCGGGGCGCCGCGCCACCCGATAGCGCCCGCCGCGTCCCGACGGTGCTTCGTACTCGATCCCGCGGGTGGCGAGCAGCAGCTTGGCCGTCGAATCGATCTCCGCCCGATTCCATTTCCCGGTCACCTTCGTGCCGAACGTGCGCTCCAGCTCGCCGGTGGCGTGCCGCTCGATCAGGAACCGCGCGGCCGAGGCGATCTCCTGGCGGTCCTCGGGCCGGGCATCGCGCGGGGTGCCGGGCGTAAACCCGGCGAGCAGGCGGTCGAGCCGGTGCGCCTGGCTCCGGACCGCGAGGGTGCGGGTGCCCAGCGGGCCGGTCATCATCAGGAGCAGGAGGGCGGCGAGGGACAACGGGATCACCCGGATGCCGGTGCCCGGCCGCCAGGTGTACATGACGGCGATGGCCAGCAGCCAGACGGCGAGTGCCAGGGCGATCACCCGGAGCTCAGTGAGGCCGTACGGATCGATCCGCTGGTGCAGCGCCAGCACCAGCATCACCGCGGCGGGCACGAGACCGATGAAGAGCCAGCGGGCGTAGATCGCGATCCAGCCCTGGTCCCGCGCGTGGCGGAGCGGCTGCACGAGCAGGAACCCCAGGATGCCGGCGACGGCGACGCTGCCCACCAGCCATCCAATCCAGCCGCTGGGCCACTGGCGGGTGATCACGATCTTGGCCAGATAGCCGGTCAGGAGCAGCAGGTAGACGGCGACGAGCGGCGTCAGGACATACTGGGTAAAGATCGCGAGCGCGCGCGGGTACGGATATTCGCCCTCGAGGCGCGTCGCGTCGTCGGGGAGGGCGGCCAGGAAGATCCAGGTGTTGACCAGCAGCGCGATCACCAGCCAGAGCTGCATGTAGAGCCGCCCCGGCACGGGCACACCAAAGAGCTTGTCCAGCGCACCGATCGCGATGGCGAGCCCGACGAAGAGCACGGCGGAAAAGATGCCGGCGCGGAGGAAGGCCAGCAGGAGCTGGCGGTTGTATTCCCAGAAGGCGCCGGACTCGGGGCCGCGGATGAAGGGCAGCACGGCGACGAGGAGATGGAGCGCCGCGCTGAGCTGGAGGTAGTGGATCATTTCCCACTGGTCCTCGGGGCCGCGCCAGTGGAGATAGAAGACATAGATGAGGGCGACGCCCGCGACCTGGAGCAGCAGGCGGAGCGGGGCGGACCAGTCGCGCCGCTCGCCGGCCAGGGTGACGGCCACCGTGAGCGGCACCGCGAGCATGGCGCACATCGCGATGCGTCCCCAGTCCTCCTGCACTGTGCCGGTGGCGTAGGGCGTGATGCAGGCGGCCACGGCGGCGAGCGCCGCGGCGGCCAGCGTCCACGGAAAGCGGAGCAGCACGACGTACGCGCGCTGGACCAGCGCCGTCACGGACGGGAAGCGCATCGGGGCTCCGGGTGGAGGGTGACCCAAGATTGGTGGCGGGGGCCTCGGGGGCAAGCGGCGTCATGCCGTTGTCATGCGGGGATACTAGCGTGCGGGCCGCACCTGTCCGCCAGCTTGCTCTCAACTCATCGCCGGATGCTCACGCCCATGCCCATGCCCATGCCCATGCTCACATTGCGCTCCCGCCTGGCCGCCGCGGCGGCCCCGGTCCTCCTGATCGGCTTTGCGTGCGCTCCCGCGTCAACGCCCGCGCCCGCGGCCGCACCCGCGGCCGCACCCGCGCTGGGCTATCACGTCGTCGCGTCCTACGTGGTGGGCGGGGAGGGGGGCTGGGACTACGTCTCGCTCGATTCCGTGGGCCACCGCATCTTCGTCACCCGCGGCGACCGGGTCATGGTGCTCGATCAAAAGGATGGCCACCTGCTCGGCGAGATTCCGGGACTCCAGCGGGGCCACGGCGTCGCCTTCAGCTACCGCACCGGGCACGGCTTTGCCACATCGGGCTCTGACAGCACCGTCATCATGTTTGATCTGGTTACGCTCAAGGTCCTGGGCCGCACCACCGCCGCGGACGATGCGGATGGCGTGTTCTACGATCCGGTCTCCGATCGCATCGTCACGATGAACGGGGACGCCAATTCGGCCAGCATCATCGATCCGGCGACCGGCCGGCGGATCGGGAACGTCGCGCTGGGCGGGAAGCCGGAGTTCGGCGCGTCGGCGGGGAATGGCAAGCTGTACGCCAATCTGGAGGACACGGCGGAGATCGTCGAATTCGACCCCGCGACGATGCGGGCGACGCGGCACTGGAGTATCGCGCCGTGCGAGTCGCCCACCGGGCTGGCGGTGGACCGGGTGCATCACCGGCTGTTCAGCGGCTGCCGCAACAAGCTGATGGCGATCTCGGATCTGGATGCAGGCCGGCTGGTCACCACGGTGCCAATCGGTTCGGGCGTGGACGCCAATGCCTACGATCCGGCGACCGGCAACGCGTTCGCGTCCAACGGCGACGGCACGCTCACCGTGGTGCATGAGGACTCGCCGTCAAGCTTCAGCGTGGCGGAAACGGTGCCGACCATGCCGGGCGCTCGGACGATGGCGCTGGATCCGGTGACGCACCGGGTGTACACCGTGTCGGCACAATTCGGCCCGATGCCGGACACGCCGGCCGCCGGTGGCCGCCGCCGCCGGCCGCCGATGCTTCCGGGATCGTTTACGCTGATGGTGCTCGCGCCACGGTGACGACGATCTCGCCACCGGCCGCCGCCGGGGGTGGAGGCGGTATCGGCGAGCACCTCCCCGAACAGCTCAAACCGCGGATGAGATAGCCCGCCACATCGGTCTTGCCGGTGCCGATGAGCCTGTTGCGCGCGGTCGGAAGCTTGCCGCGCGGTTTCAGTCTCCAGTACCTGCGCCCGGGCCGTGCGCGCGGCCATCACGGCGAGTCCCGCGGCGCAGACGGCAATCCGGAGGCGTGGCATCGCTACTCCTCGTGGTCGAGCGCCTCACCGGCGGGGCCGACCTGGATTTCCGAGTGCTTCTTTCCGGTGTGCACCTGCGCCTCGTAGGCGACGAGCTGCCCCTTCTTGGTGAGCGACTCGATTTTCACGATACGCCCCTTGCCGGCCTTGCTCGTGAGGGCGGACTGCACGGGCGCCGGAAGCGCGCCCATCGTGACCTGCTGCTCGGCCTCCACCACCGCACCGGTCGAGTCCATAAGCACGTCGCGGCTCAGTCCGTTGGCGGTCATTTCCACTTCATAGAAGGTTTGTCCGTGCTCGACTTCGCGGGCGTACCCCTTGACGGTGGCGCCCTGGCTGTTGGCGGCGACCGCCTGCTGCACGGCCGCGGGGAGCTGCGCGTGGGTGACCTTGGATTCCTGCGCGTGCGCCGGCGCCGCGGCCAGGATGATGCCGGCGGCGAGCATACCGGGAATGGCAGTGAGTTTCCGCATGCTGATCTCCTCGAGAATCGTGGGCCCGGCGAGCAATGTGTCCGCCGGTGATGTGATTGTTGCGACTGCAGCTTACCGGCACGTGATGACAGGCGCATGACACGGTGATCGCGGGGCGGGCGCGCGGGCGATCGCCGAATGAGGGGTGAGTTGGCATCGTGGCGGGGGAACGCGGAGCAAGCGCGAGACCGCCTGGCGGTACAGATTGGACGGATGCCGACTCCCACCCGTCACCTGCGTTTTGCCCATCAACTCGCCGCGGCCGCACTCCTCGGCGCGCTCGCGGCCGGCTCAGCCGCGGCGATCGCGGCCCAGTCCGCGCTCGTGCCGCCGCGCTGTGCCCCGCCGTCCATCCCGGTGGGACGCGAGACGGAACCTGCCGGGCGGCCGCCCGCCGGTGGCCTGACCACCGTCGCGGAGATTCCGCTGCCCGGTCCGGCGGTGCGGTTCGACTACCAGAGTCTCGATACGGTGAGCGGACGGCTCTATCTCTCGCACATGCATGCCGGCGAAGTGGTCGTGGTCGACACCAGGACCCGGCGCGTCACCGGCGTCGTGCGCGGGCTTCCCGGTGTCACCGGCGTCTGGGCGGTGCCGGAACTCAACCGGGTCTACGCCTCCGCGACCGGCCTCCACCGGGTGGCCATCATCGATTCGCGGTCCGACACCGTGATCGCCCGGGTGGGACCGATCGGCTTTCCGGACGGGATCGCATTCGTGCCGGGTGTCCGCAAGGTGTACGTGTCGGACGAGGCGGGCGGGGGCGAGCTGGTCATCGACGCCGCGCACGATCGGGTTGTGCGGACGATCCCGCTCGGCGGCGAGGCCGGCAACACGATCTACGACGCGGGGTCGGGATGCGTGCTCGTTGCCGTGCAGACGCGGAACGAGGTCGTGGCCATCGAGCCCGCGAGCGACCGGGTGGTGGGCCGCTATCCGGTGCCCGGCGCGTCACACCCGCACGGCCTGTCGGTGGACCCGCTGCGACGGCTCCTGTTCATCGCCGGCGAGGGCAACGCGACGCTCGCGGTCATGGACCTCCGCACGATGCGCGTCACCGCGCACTATCCGATCGGCGCCGACCCGGACGTGCTGGCGTTCGACCCCGGCTGGCGCCGGCTCTATGTGGCCGCGGAGGGCGGGCCGGTGACGGTCTTCGAGGAGCGGGGGGACACGCTGGTGACGGTCACGCGGATGACGCTGCCGCACGGACACACCGTGTCCGTGGCGGCGGCGACCCACCTGATCTATTTCCCGCTCCAGGACGTGGGCGGCCGGCCGGTGCTCCGCATCATGAGCGCGGCGCCGGCAGCGTCGCCGGCGCCGTGAGCTGCATGGAAGTCGCGCACGCATAACGAGTTGGCGGGACTACCGCGGCATGATGCTTCGGGCTATCATCCTCCGGCTCCCGGCGCCGTAGCCAAGTGGTAAGGCAGAGGTCTGCAAAACCTCCATCACCGGTTCGACTCCGGTCGGCGCCTCTGATTGTCCCGCAGTCGTGTCCCTCCCCGCGCGCTGAGTCCCCGTGCCGCACATAGCAGGAGATCCAGCCATGGCCCAGCACTCCGATCCCGCCGCCTTTCCCACCCGCGTCCTCGGTCACACCGCTGAGCGCGTCTCCGCCATCGGGCTCGGCGGCTGGCACCTCGCGCTGCCCACTGTGGACGAGCAGCTCAGTCTCCGCATCGTCCGGAGCCCCATCGACGGCGGCATCACGTTCATGGACAATTCCTGGGACTACAACGACGGCGCCAGCGAGCTGCGCATGGGTCGGGCGCTCCGCGACGGCTACCGGGACCGCGTCTTCCTCATGACCGAGATCGACGGCCGCCCCCAGAAGGCGGGGGTGGTGACGGCGGAGGAATGCCTGACCTACTCGCTGAGTCTGCCGACGTCGGTGGTGATCACCGGCTGCGACAACATGGACGTGCCGGCGGAGGCGCTCGAACTCGGTCGGCGGTCCCGGCCGCTGGATGAGCAGCAGGTGGCGGCGCTCCGGGGCAAGACGCGGGACGCGGCGGCCCGCGGCGAGTACGAGCTGTTCAAGACCAGCTCGATCTTCGATTCGACCGCCAGCCATCCCGACTGGCTGGGCGAGGAGCCGGCACACGTGCAGCAGATGATGTCCGCATGAGCACGCTCGCCGATCTCGCGGCCGCGCCCGATCAGGCAACCATCTCCCGCCTCTGGACGGCGCTGCCGGCGGAGGACCGGCTTCGGGCACTCCAGCTCGCGGTGGCCGAGGACCGGCAGCTGCGGACGGCGCTGGTTGGGGTGCTGCGGCAGACGCCGCGATATCGGGGGTTCCGGCCCACCAGCTTCACTGCGTGGCCGGTCGAGCGGCTGGCGGCGGCGGCCAATGCGCTGCCGATGCTGCCACCCGAGGTGAGCCAGGCGGCGCTGATCGCGCTGCACCTGACCGATCGTGCGGAGATGCTGGCGGCATTTCTCGATGCGGTGCGCATCCCGCACGATCACGGGATGATCCAGGACCTGCCGGAGTCGCTGCCGGTCACACAGACTGACCTGGAGAGCGCGGCCACCGATCTGGCCGCGCGTTTTCCCGCCGATCAGGTGACGGTGTACTTTCTCACGCTGATGCTGCTGGAGCCGGCGCTGTGGGTGGGGCTCGGCGCGTGGCTGGCGGGGCGCGGGGTGGTTGACGAGCAGCTGCCCGGCGCAACCAATCGCATATCTTGACGGCGTGAAGCTCATGCGCATACTATGCTAAACACTATGCGCATGGAGGTTTTCGTGTCAAAGCCGCTCAAGAAGCCGAAGAATCTCTCACTGGAGCCGTCGGCCATCGCGCGCGGGGAGCGCTACGCCCGGCTCCACGGCACCAGTCTGTCCAGTCTGGTGAGCGATTACCTCGCGGCATTGCCCCTCGGCTCGCCGGGGGCGATCCAGTCGCCGGCGGTGCGCCGGCTCTACGGCTCGGCAGCGGCCAAGCGCGGACGCCGTGAGCCTGGCCGGGCTGAATACCGGGATCATCTCGCGCGCAAGCACGGGGTCGCGTGACGCTTTCGGTGCTGGTGGATACCAACATCCTGCTGGATGTCGTTCTCGCTCGGGAACCATGGGCGGGCGAAGGTGCCAGGCTCCTCGATGCGATCGCTGCCGGGCGACTCGGCGGGGCTGTGGCCAGTCATGCCATCACGACGGTGTTCCACCTCGTCGAGCGGGCTCGCGATGTCGAGTGCGCCAGAACCGCGGTGGCCGATCTGCTAGCGGTGCTCGATGTGGTTCCCCTGGATGCCGACGATTTCCATCGCGCCCTGAGCTTCGATCTCCGGGACTACGAGGATGCGGTTCAGGCCGCCGCATGCCTTCGGGCGGGCGCGGATTGCATCGTGACACGGAACCCGAAGGACTTCACCGGTGCGCCGGTCTCGCCCCGCAGCGCCGGCGCGGTCCTCGCGTCGCTGGCGCCCGCCGATTAGCGGCCGCTACGACGTGATCGGCTCCATCCCCGCGCCCCGCTAGCGCTTCAACGCCGCGGCGTCCCTCTGCACCCGCTGCCGCGCGCCGCCGCACACCAGATCGCACAGCTTGAAGACGTCCGGATCGTCCACGCGGTAGTACACGCGGGTGCCGTCCTTGCGGCGGGCGACGAAGCCCAGCCGGTACAGCAGTGTGAGGTGCTTGGAGACGTTGGCCTGCGTGGCGCCGGTGGCGTCCACCAGCTCGCCCACCGTGCGTTCGCGCTGGCGCAGGGCGTCGAGGATGCGGATCCGCATCGGCTCGCCCAGCGCCCGGAACCGCTGGGCGACGATCTCCATCACGTGCGGCGTCATTCCGGCCATCGTCATTCCTCCGAAGAAGCCCCAAGATACCACATGTCCTGCTGGTTGACAATATAACTATATGCTCATATTGTTATGCCATGCCGACCCTCCGCTCACCCGTTCTCTGCGTCGTGGCGGCCCTCCTCGGGGCCCTCCCGCTGGCGGCGCAGGCCCCCCTGTCGCTGCATGACGCCCTCAGGCGCGCCGACGCCCGGGGCTATCAGAGCCGGATCGCCGCCGCGGGCGCCGATGCCGCCGCCGCCCGCGTCGGGGCAGGCAACCGCGGCATCCTCCCCACCGTTCGGGCCGAGGCCGGGTGGGTCCGCTCCACCGATCCGCTGGCGGCGTTCGGAGCGCTGATGCGCCAGCGGCTGGTGACCCCGCAGGCCTTCGACCCCGCGTCCCTCAACGATCCGCTGGCCCGGAGCGACGTCAGCACCGGCGTCGTGCTTGAGGCGCCGCTGCTCAACGCCGATGCCTGGGCCGGGCACGCCGCCGCGCGGCATGCCGCCGCGTCCGCGGCGGCCCACGCCGAATGGGTGGCCGATGGGCAGCGGCTCGACGTGATCCGCGCCTATTACGGTGCGGTGCTCGCCCAGGAGCAGGTCGCCACCCTCGAGGCGGCCAATACCGCCGCCCGTGCCCACGTCCGGCAGGCCGAATCGGCGGCGGCCAATGGCATCGTCACCCGCTCCGATGCCCTCCTCGCCTCGGTCAAGCAGGGCGAAGTGGAAACCCGCCTCGTCGCCGCGCAGGGCGCGGGTGCCCTCGCCCGGCTGCAACTGGCACTCCTCCTCGGCGCTCCCGGTGATACCGTCTTTGCGCTCCCCGCCGCCGTGCCGACCGACACGCTGACCGACGCGCCGACCGATGTCGCCGCGGGCGCTCCACGGGCGGATCTGCGGAGCGTTGACGCGGGTGTGGCCGCCGCGCGTTCGGCGCGACAGGCCGCCGATGCGGCGCTCCTCCCACGGGTGAACGGCTTTGCCCGCTACGACTGGCATGATGCGCGATCCCTCGCCGGCGGCCGGGCCATGTGGACTGTGGGTGTCATGGCCAGCTGGTCGCCGTTCTCGGGCGGGTCGGAGCTGGCGGCGCGACGCGGCGCGGCGGCCGAGGTGCGGGCGGCGGAGGCGGTGAGCGAAGCGGCCCGGGCCACAGCCACGCTCGACGTGCAATCGGCCGGGATCAACGTGACCGTCGCGAGCCAGTCCCTGGCCATCGCCACCGGCGCCGTGGCGCAGGCGGCGGAGGCGCACCGTGTCGTGGGGCGCAAATACGAAGGTGGCCTGGCGGCGGTGACCGAGCTGCTCGACGCGCAGGCCACCGAGATCGGCACCCGGCTCGCCGAGTCGAAGGCGCGCTACGATCTGCTCATTGCGCAGGCCACGCTGGCGCATGCCCGTGGCGATAACCTGAACACCATTGCGATGGCGCTCGATGCCGTCGCCAGCCGGCAGGAGTGACGATGCGGATCGGACAGCGCGCGCTGATGTTTGCGAGTGTGGCGATGGCGGTGGCCGTGGCGGCGTGCGGCAGGGATGCCGCACCGCCCCGCGAGACGGTACCGCCGGCCACCGGCCAGGCGGTGGCCGTGACCGATACGGTGGCACCGGCCTACTTCGAGGCCAGCGGCACGGCCGACCCGATCGCGCGGGCCACGCTGAGCACGCGGCTCATGGCGACGGTGCTCACGGTCATACCGGTGGAAGGCGCGCACGTGCGGCGGGGCGACCTGCTGGTCCGGCTCGATGCGCGTGACCTCGACGCCAAACGGACGCAGGCCGCCGCCGGTGTGGCGGAAGCATCGGCCATGCACGACCTCGCCGCTGTGACCGCGGCGCGGATGCGCGCGCTGTATGCCGACAGTGCCGCACCCAAGGCGCAGCTCGATGGGGCCGTGGCCGGGCTGGCGCGGGCCGAAGCGGGGCTGGCCGCGGCCCGCGCAGCGGCGGCGGAGCTCGCGGCGACGGCCGCCTATGCGGACGTGCGGGCGCCATTTGACGGCGTGGTGACCCATCGCTTTGTGGATCCCGGGGCCTTTGCGACGCCCGGGGCACCACTGCTGACGGTCGAGGCATCGGATCGGTTGCGGATCAGCGCGTCAATACCCGCCGGCTATGCCCGGGGGCTCGTGCCCGGCAAATCCATCGCCGCCCGCATCGACGGCACGCTGTTCGACGCGACGCTCGAAGGGATCGTCTCCAGTGGCGGCAACCTCTACACCGTGAACGCCCTGCTTTCGAATCCGGGGAGAGCGCACCTCGCGGGCAGTCCCGCGACCGTGCTCGTGGCCACCGGCACCCGCCACCTGATTCTGGTGCCGACCAGCGCCCTGGTGCGTCAGGGCGACATGGTGGGTGTCCGCCGCCGGATGAACGGCGCCGCCGAACTCATCTGGGTCACGGTCGGTGCCGAAATGGGTGATCGCACCGAGGTACTCTCGGGGCTTGCCCCGGGCGATTCCGTCCTCACGCCGACGTCGTCCACCGGGCTCCGCTGATGGGCATCGCCGGCCGGATTGCGGGCGCGTGGCTCCACAGCAAGCTGACGCCCCTGGTGGCCATCGCCGCGCTCGCGCTCGGCGCCCTGGCGATCGTCGCGACGCCGCGCGAGGAGGAGCCGCAGATCTCCGTGCCGATGATCGACGTCACGGCGATGCTGCCCGGCGCGGGACCGGCCGAGGTGGAGCAGCAATTGGTGCGGCCGATCGCGCAGCGGATGCGCGAGATTTCCGGGGTGGAGTACGTCTACGGACACGCCGGCGACGGCGTCGCGATGGTGACGGTGCGCTTTGCGGTGGGGCAGGATCTCGATCGCAGCGTCAATGCGGTGCGGGTCAAGCTGGCGGCCGCGATGGCGGGCGCACCGCCGGGCACCGAGCTGCCGCTGGTGACCCCGCACGGCATCGACGATGTGCCGATCCTCACGCTCACGCTGCATGGCGGCGGGCTCGACGGCAACGCGCTGCGCCGGATCGCCCGGCAACTCGAGGATCAGGTGCGCACGGTGCCCGATGTGGCGCGCACCTTCCTGACCGGCGGCGAGCCACCGACGCTGCGCGTCGAGCTCGATCCGGCGCGGCTCGCCGCCAGCGGCGTCACCCCGGGTGAGGTGGCGACGGCGCTCCGCCCGGCCACCGCGCGGCTGCAGGCGGGCGAGTTCACCGCCGACAACCAGGTGTGGCTGGTGAGCGCCGGCGCTCCGATCACGTCGGCGGAGGACGCCCGCGGGGTGGTGGTCGCCACGCGCGACGGGCAGCCGGTGTATCTGGGCGGGGTGGCCACGGTCACCGAAGGCCCCGCTGAGCGCCAGCAGTACGTGGACGACGTGACGGCGACGACGGCGGAGGCCGCGGTGACGCTGGCCGTGGCCAAGCGCCCCGGATCGAACGCCACCCACGTGGCGGAGCAGGTGATGAGCCGGGTCGCCGATGCCAAAGCCCGACTGGTGCCGTCCGGGGTCCAGGTGGACGTGACGCGCGACTACGGCGCCACCGCCGCCGACAAGGCGAGCGAGCTGATGCTCCACCTGCTCATCGCCACGCTCTCCGTGACCGCCCTGATCTGGCTCTTCCTCGGCGTGCGCGAGGCCGTCGTGGTGCTGGTGGCGGTGCCGGTGACGCTCGCCCTCACCCTCTTTACCTACTACATCCTGGGCTACACGCTCAACCGGATCACGCTCTTTGCGCTCATCTTCTCGATTGGCATCCTGGTCGATGACGCTATCGTGGTGGTGGAGAACATCTACCGGCACCTCGCCATGGGCGACACATCGCCCGAACAGGCGGCCATCGAGGGAGTGGACGAGGTGGGGAATCCCACCATCCTCGCGACGTTCACGGTGATCGCGGCCATCCTGCCGATGGCCTTCGTGTCGGGAATGATGGGGCCGTACATGCGGCCGATCCCGATTGGCGCGTCCGCGGCGATGCTGGCCTCGCTCGCGGTGGCGTTCATCGTGACGCCGTACCTCGCGCTCCGGCTGCTGCGCGGACATGTGAAGGTGGCGCCGGCGCCCGTGCCCCCCGCGGCCGGCGAGGCGGCCAACCGGCCGACCGGCTGGTACGCGCGCCTCATGGGCAACCTGCTCGCCAACCGCTCACGCCGGCGCGCGCTGTATGCCGGGACGGTGCTGCTGCTGCTGGGATCGGTGGCGCTGGTCGGCTTCCGGCTGGTGCAGGTCAAGATGCTGCCGTTCGACAACAAGAACGAGTTTCAGGTGGTGCTCGATCTGCCCGAGGGGACCACGCTCGAGGCAACGCATTCGGCGGCAAAGGAGATTGCCACGGCGCTCCGGCGGGTGCCGGAAGTGACCAGCACCCAGGTGTACGCGGGGACGGCGGCACCGTTCAACTTCAACGGGCTGGTCCGACACTACTTCCTCCGGCGCGGCGCCAACGTCGCCGACGTGCAGGTGAACCTGCTGGGAAAGGGAGCGCGCCATCGGCAGAGCCACGCCATCGCCGTGGCCGTGCGTCCGATGATCGACTCGATCGCGCGCCGTTACGACGCCCGGGCCAAGATCGCCGAAATTCCGCCGGGGCCCCCGGTGCTGAGCACGCTGGTGGCCGAGGTCTACGGCCCCGACGACAGCACGCGGCGGCTGGCGGCGGAGCGGGTCCGGCAGGTGATGGAGTCGACGCCGGGCGTGGTGGATGTCGACTGGAGCGTCGAGGCGCCGGAGGGGCGGCTGGCACTGCGGGTCGATCGCGCGTTGGCCGGTGGGGCGGGCGTGTCGGTGGAGCAGGTGACGCAGGTACTGGCGATGGGGCTCTCGGGGATGCCGGTGGCCCAGTTGACCCGTTCGCTCGCGAGCGAGCCTGTGCTCATCACGCCGCGGCTCCCGCTGGCGCAGCGATCATCGCTTGGTGCGCTGCTCGCAGTTCCGGTGGCCACGCCCTCGGGGCCGATGCCGCTGGGGCACTTTGTGCACGTGGACAGCACGACCCGGGAATCGAGCCGGGAGCAGAAGAATCTCCGTCCGGTCATCTATGTCACGGCGGATGTCGCCGGCACGATCGAGTCGCCGGTATATGCCATCCTCGCGATGAACCGTGCCCTCGATTCGATCCGCATCGACGGTGCCAGGATCGCGCGCTACAACGCGGTCCAGCCGGACCGGCTCGACGAGGTGGCGGTGAAGTGGGACGGCGAGTGGCAGGTCACCATCGAGGTGTTCCGCGATCTGGGGCTCGCGTTTGCGGTGGTGCTGCTGCTGATCTACCTGCTGGTGGTGGGCTGGTTCCAGTCGTACACGATCCCGCTGGTGATCATGGCGCCGATTCCCCTCACGCTCATCGGCATCCTGCCGGGGCACGCCGTGACTGGGGCGTTCTTCACGGCCACGTCAATGATCGGGATGATCGCGCTGGCGGGAATCATCGTGCGCAACTCGATCCTGCTGGTGGACTTCATTCAGCTGGCTGAGCGGCGGGGATGCACGCTGGTCGAGGCGGTGCTCGAGGCGGGGACGGTGCGCTTCCGGCCGATTGCCTTGACGGCCGCCGCGGTGGTGGCCGGCGGCCTCGTGATGGTGCTCGATCCGATCTTTCAGGGGCTGGCGGTCGCGCTGATGAGTGGTGCCATCGTGGCGACCGCGCTGACGATGGTGCTGGTGCCGCTGCTCTACTGGGAGCTCCGTCGCCGGCGCGACGGGGCGACCGCATGACGTTCCCGCTCGTTTCCCACGCCGGTTCCGGAGGAAGCATGTGTCCTGAAGCGATCATCCGTCGGTTTGCCGGCGTGTTCGTGCTCGTGTCGCTTGCGCTGGGCTGGTGGGTGCACCCAGCGTGGTTTCTCTTCACCGCCTTTGTCGGCCTGAACTTGCTGCAGTCGACGTTCACGAACTGGTGCCTGCTCGAGAAGCTGCTCGCCGGCATGCGACTGTTCGGGTGCGGCCAGGCCGCCCCGGGCGGTGCGCGGCCGGAACGCTGAGCCGCTACTGCCCGGCGGCCTTGGCGCGCGCCTGGTCCCGCAATTTCTGGTTGGCGTAGATCGCCACCTCGACCCGGCGGTTCTGCTGGCGGCCGGCGTCGGTATCGTTCGACGCGACCGGCTCGGTCTGCCCCAGCCCGCGGGTATCGATCCGTGAGCGGTCCACCTGCTCCGTCGCCAGGAACGACGCGGCGCTCGCGGCCCGGCGCTCGGACAGCGCCTGGTTGTAGGTCGCGGTGCCCACGCTGTCGGTGTGGCCCACGATCAGGAGATCGGTCTCGGGATACTTCGTGAGACTATTGGCCAGCGCGGTGAGGTTGCCCTGCGCGGTCGGCTTGACGACATCGGAGTCGAAGTCGTAGAGCAGCCCGGACGCGAACGTCACCTCGATCCCCTCGCCCACCCGCTGCACGGTGGCGCCGGGAATGTTGAGCTCGAGCTCCTTGGCCTGGCGATCCATCTGGTCGCCGATGATGGCGCCCGCCGCGCCGCCCACGGCGGCTCCGATGATCGCCCCCTTGGCGGTGGACCCTCCGACCTTGCCGATGATGCCGCCGGCGACGGCGCCGCCCGCCGCGCCGATCACGGCCCCGCGCTGGGCGTTGCGGTAGCAGCCGCCGACCAGGGGAACGATCCCGGTGACGGTGACGAGGAGCGCGATCGCAGTACGATACCGTGAGTGCATGAATCCCTGCCGGCTGAATGTGAGTGCCCCAACCTACGCCGCCGGGTGCCGGCCGGCGGTGAGATGGGACACGTTTACCCCGAGGATCGGTGCGATCCCCGGGCGCTGGCACGTCCCCCACGCCGTTCCCGCCCGCCCACCCGCGTGGAGGTCCTGCCGATGACCGCTGGTCCCGTCCGCACCGCCCGTCTCAGTCCCGCCGTCATCCTCAGGGCCGGTGCCGCCGTGGGCGTCCTGGACGGGCTCTTTGCCGTCATGATGTACGCCGTCATCCTGCGCGTGACCACGGCCACCCGCATCTTCCAGGGAATCGCACGCGCCCTACTCGGCACGAGCGCATTCGACGGCGGGCTGGCCACCGCCGCGCTCGGGCTCGCGATGCACTTTGGGATGGCGCTCGCGTGGTCCGCGGTGTACTACCTGTTGTACCGGCGGGCCGGCTGGCTCCGGGAACTCGCGGCCGACCGGTGGGGGCCGGTGGTGATCGGCGCGGTGTACGGGCCCATCGTCTGGGCGCTCATGAACCGCGTCATCGTGCCGCTGACCCGCGCGCCGCCGATGTCGATGCACAGCTGGCAGTGGCCGGTGATGTCGCTGGGGCACATGGTGTTCGTGGGGCTGCCGATCGCGGTGATCGTGCGGGAGGGGCGGGTGGGGTGACGAAGCGCGCGTGTCACCGGCAACGCACGGACGATCCAGGTGCGCAGCGGATGGCCGGTCGGCGTGCAGGGGCCGCCGGACCTATCTTCCCGGATGCCCACCGTACTACGGGTCGCAGCTCCATGGACACCTCGGTCGTTGAAGTACGTCCGCTGATCGTGGCGGTGACCTGCACCGACAGCGCGTTGCAGGCCGTGCTGGCCGATGGGCGCGAGGTGAGCGTGCCGCTCGCCTGGTTCCCGCGACTTCGCGATGCCACGCCGGAGCAGCGGAACCATTGGCGATTGATTGGTGGGGGCGTCGGCCTCCACTGGCCTGACCTCGACAAAGACATCTCCGCCGCCAGCCTGCTCGCCACGCGGTAAGGGCGGGAGACCGCCGTGGCTGAAAAGCTGTCGGCCCTGCTGACGGAAGAGTATCTGGCGTCGCGCGCAGGCCGGGGCTCGCGCGCAGCGTACCTGAAGGCGCTCGCCAAGGCGCCGGATGTCCCGCCGGTCACGGGGGATGCGCTGCGTCCGGTGAGCCGGAAGCCCTCTGCCGCGACAACCCGCAAGCGCAGGAAGCCCACCCGCAGCTAGCAGCGGAGGTGCCGGTCAAATGCGACTCGCACAGCGGTCCCTCGCCCTCCTCGCCGCATGGCTCCTCCTCGCCGTGCCGGCGCGGGCCCAGGCGCCCACCCGCTTCGTGGTCCGCGACGGCGCCACGCCCTGTCTCAACATCCGTCCCCGGCCCGATGCCACCGCGACACCGCTCACCTGTCTGGTGCCGGGCACGGTGGTGGACGGGATCGGCATCGCCCCCTACTGGCGCCAGGTCCGCCTCGCCGACGCCCGCACCGGCTGGGCCGCCAAGAAATTCCTCGACCTCGCCGACTCGGCCACCGCGCCCGTCACCGATCGCGACGACGCCTGGCTCGAGATCCACGTGGTTGACGTGGGGCAGGGCGACGGCATCTGGATCCACACCTTCGACGACAACGTCCCCGGCAACGGCCGCTACGAGGGCCGCAACATCGTCATCGACGGCGGCCCCGACGCCTCCGACGCCAGGAACGCCTTCCTCCGCTATCTCCGCGCCGGGGCCTACGAGGGCGCCGTCATCGACGCGCTGATCATCACCCACCCGCACGACGATCACTATCCCGGTGCCGAAGGGATCCTGCGCCACTTCGACGTGCGGGAGTTCTACGACTCGGGCTATCCCAAGGACGGCGTGAAGTGGGCGCGGTTCCGGGCGCTGGTGGATGCGGAGCAGGCGGGCGGCCATCCCATCATCGAGCACATCGGCCGCGCCAACCTGGGCACGCCCGACTGGGGCAGCGAGCTCACGGTGCGGTTCATCTACGCCTATTCCGGCACGCCGGCCGGGCTGGGCAGCGGCAACACGCTGGAGAACAACGCCTCCATCGTGATGCGCATCGAGTACGGCACCCAGAGCATCCTGTTCATGGGTGACGCCGAGGGGAAGGACCGCAATGGGCCGGCCGACCAGCCCAAGTACGCCGAGCGGTTGATGCTCGAGTCGCCCGGGCCGGCCGCGCTCCGCTCGACGGTGCTCAAGATCGCCCATCACGGGAGCGAGAGCTCGAGTACGGAGCCGTTCATCGCGGCGGTGGACCCGCAGATCGTGATCGTGTCATCGGGGCGGAAGTCGTTCGGCGGGACCTTCCTGCCGGATTCCAGCACGCTCCGGCGCTACTGCGTCCACAATCCGGCGATCCGGATCTACCGCACCGACCAGGACGACGCGGGTGAGGGGCGGACCACCGCCACCGACGCGGACGGGGACGACGTCATCGTCCGGACCAACGGGAAGATCACGACGGTCGAGGCATACTCCAGCGGCCACCGGATCACGCCGACGAGCTGTCTGCCCTGACGGCTCCGGGCGAGTCGGCGGCCGGAAACCGTCTCGTCCGCGATTCCGGATCAGCGGTACATTCGTTGACGCTTCACGCCCCCAGCCACCGATAGCACGCGCTTCACCTGACATGACAACAAGGGTGACCAATGTTCACCATGACACACAGCCCGCTGCGCCGGACCACAGCGCTCGCAACCCTCTGCCTGTCTGCATGCGGCGGTGGTTCTCCCTCGGCACCCGACGGGGGCGGAACCGATGCCTCACTCTCCGGCGTGGTCCAGAGCAGCGAAACCTCCGCGGCGCTCCAGGGAGCAACGATCACGGTCGGCAACCGTGTCGCGACAAGCGATGGCAACGGCCGGTTCGAGCTGACCGGTTTGTCCCTCGGTACCGTGACGATCCAGTGCTCCAACCCGGAATATGCGGCGTCAGAGTCGATCACCACGCTCCGCGAGGGCAGCAACACCCAGGACTTCAGCCTGTCGGTGCAGGAAGTCTATGAGTTCGGGTCCTCCGGGGCCTTCATCCCGAAGGGGTCCACAACACTCCTTGGGGCAATCATCGCGCTCGGGGGGCCGATCGCCAGCGGTTTCACGACCGGCAAACAAACGGCACCCGAACTCCCCCCGGACGTCGAGGCGGCGAATCAGACGCTCGGCGCGGGCCTCCGCGCACTGGCCAGTTCACGCCATCTCGCGCTGCTGGGGAGTTCGATTTCCGGAATGCCCGATGGAGGCAGCAGCGACGCGGCCCTGCTTCAGGCACTCGCGGAGGCCGGCCGGCTGAGCGGGGTTCCGGAGCTCAACCAGGCACCGGTGCTGGTACTCGGCATCAGTGGTAGGGGCCCGGAGGCGTCCGGCTTTGCCTCCCGCAATCCGGGACGCACCATCAGCGCGTTCCTGCGCAAGCCTTCCAACGTTCAGACGCTCAGCGGTCCGGCACTGGCCGTGCCGGCCTACCTCCTCTTGGGAGAGTTGGATAATGTCGTGAACAATGGCGCCTCGACGGCCACATTCTCATCCAACCGGTCGCAGGGTGCCTTGTGGACCATGGCGGTCGAGCCGGGCGAAGGCCACTACGGCGGCACCGCCGCCGATATCGCGGCGACGACCGCCTGGATGGCGGTTGCCGTCGATCAGCGCCTCCCCGCCAGCCCTGGCGGGTCGCTCGTTACCATCGACGAGACGTCCGGGTGGCTCGGGAACCTGACCACGTTCGCCATTGCGACTGGAACAGCTACACGGGCAATCGAGCCACGGCGAGCTGGTTCCTCAACCAGAGCCTCGCCACTACGTGGCGGACGCTTGTCGGAGCGGGAGGTCCTGGAGGGGTGCGCACGAAATAGGGGGCTCCGTTGATTCGCGAACCGTACCGCGGCCTGACGGCTGTAGCCCGAAACGGCCTCAATGACACCTGGTGTCTGACGGAACGTGACTTCGACACCCCAGAAACACCCGGCGCCGAAGGTGGCAAGCTCGTTGGACATGTCTCCCCGCTGGTAATTAGTACGGGAGAAATGTCGCCGTCACGGGCCGGGAGAAACCGGCGTCAGCTATACGTGGTCGTCAGGTGGTTGGTGAGGGCCTCGGACAACCGGTCACGGTCCTGGCGGCGACTGAACGTATGATCCGCATCCGGAATCTCAACGAGCGCGAGAGGCGCAAGGCGGTCGGTGAAATCCGGCGGCAGATAGCTTCGAAGGTACGCCAGCCCCGGATCCTCCGCACCAAATATCAGCAGTCCGTACGAGCCGGAATGGGACAGCGCGATCAGATTTGCCATCGTCTCCCTCGCGCGCCGCACGGTCTCACGATCAGAAATCACACTGCGGAGGCGGTGCCGCAGAAACGGAATGATACCCGATCGCCGCTTCACCAATCTGACCCATTTGTGCGGCGAAAACATTGCTCGCCCCAGCCGGCCCACCTCCTCCAGGCGCCTAGGTCCTCCGATGAATGCCAAGATCGGATCGCCGGGGCGCCAATAGAGCTGCGGGTTCACTGCAAACACGCCAGCCACAGGTAACCCGGCCAGAACGCAGTGAATCGCCAGATACGCGCCAGAGCATGTTCCCATCACCACAACCCTCGGCGAGGTCTCTTGCAAGAGGGCCAGCGCCTCGCGGAGGTCATCGAGTGCACTGCCGGCGTATGGATCCGGCTTGGTGGTGTGACCCAGACTATCCCCGATGCCGGAGAGGTCCATGCGGAGGACCCGGAACCCGCACCTGGCCCAACGGCGGGCGAGTGTGACCGAAATGCGACCCAGCCCAATTCGATATGCTACCCCGGTATTAAGAATTGCGACCGCGACCCCGTTAGGATTCGCGATAGGCTCCGCAAGAATCGCGAAGACTTTCTTCCTGCCGAAGCGCAATGCGGTTTCACGCACGCCAGTCCCGAGATCAGCACCGGAATCGCAGCTGGAGAGTCGGATCAGGTCACCCGACTTCGGCTCCGGCTCGTGGTCGAGAATCGCAAATCGACTCGCCAACCATCCGCAGATGCCGTGAACGATCTGCATCGGCACTTGAGCGTCGAACGACGCGCTCTGGGTCAGCTCCAACGTGCCCGCGGCCTGCTGCTCGGTCACGTTTCCGCCGAGTTCACGAAGCCGGCGCTGGACCGCCGCCGTCGGGCCGGGATGGTCCGCTCGAACGAGAAAGACGTGCTGCGCCGGCAATGAACTCAACTGCGAGAGATCAAGTTCGCGAAGCCCCCGCACGATGTTACCAGAATAGACGAACCCTCCGGCTTCGATTGAGTCGCCGCTGCTAGCCGACGTTGGGTCGTCTGGCCGTACTCCGAGCAGATGCATCTCGCGCGCAAAAGCGCGGCCCGACGCGCAGGGCGCCCACAGCACCAGCGCCTCAACACCGCCGCGGGCTGCTGCCTCATATGCCGCGAGCGTACCTCCAACGCGCAGCCCTGCGAGCGCAATGCGCCGAACACCGGCGATCCGCCTTACTTCTTCGATGGCCGAGCGGATGTCGTCCAACCAGTCCGATACTGACTCCGTGGCATCGTCGCCGGCGGAGTCGCCCGTACCGCGGTAGTCGAACCGTAGTACCGTAAACCCAGCCGCGGCGAGGTGCTCTGCCAGCACACGATAGGCGCGATGCGAGCACAAATGTTCGTGGCCCAACGGCGGACAGAGGATTGCGCCTGTGTCGCGCGACGGTCCTTCAGCAGGATGGATCCAGCCGAAGAGCGGCGTCTGCCGAACACGGAAATAGTGCGGGGACGCCGTCATTTGGCAGGGAAAGGCGAGCGAACCACAACGACGAGGATACGGCTCGTCGCAATCACGTCTCCATGCCGTTCCATGTCAGACGCGGCAAACCCGATGGACATGCATTCCCGCGGTGAGAGTGCGCGAAAAGTGTCGCCTATGAGTTCCGAGAGCAACTGGCAGCTACGGGTATGTGGTCGTCAGATGGGTGGTGAGCACGTCGAGCAGCCGGCCACGACTCGGGCCCGCGCTGAAGGAATGGTCGGCCCCCGGAATCTCCACCATCGATAGCAGCGTGCTTTCCCGGTCGACATTCCGCGGCAAACATTCGCGTGCGTAGCCCAAGCCCGGGTCGAGGGAACCGAAGACGAGGAGACTGCGCGCGTCCGATTCGGCCAGGACCCTGAGGTCTGCCCGCGTTTGGCGGGATCGTCGGCTGGTTTCGCTCCCGAACAGCAACCCGCCGAGGCGGCACCGGGCGATGCGCCAGAGGCCGGCGGCGCTCACCTTGCCGTTGAACACCCCCTTCCACTTGGCGAGCGATCGGGCCGACTGCGCCACTCGTCTCTCCTCGCGGAGTTGAGCCAGATCCCCCAGGAAGGACACGACGGAATCCCCCGTCCGCCAATAGAGCTGCGGATTGACGGCGCACACACCGGTGACGGGCACACCCTGGAGCACGCATCGAAGGGCGGTGTAGGCACCTGAGCAGACACCGGTGACCAGCAGAGCCGCCGAACGCTCCCGAAGAAAGGCCGCGGCCTCACGCACGTCGTGCAGGGCGGCGTCCGCGTACGGGTTGAGATCGTCCCGAGCATCCCGTGACGGGCTGTCTCCGATTCCTGCCAGATCGATGCGAAGCACCCGGTATCCGCACGCCGCCCAGCGCCGCGCCGCCACCACCGACATCCGGCTGATGCCGACGCGATGATCCACGCCGGTATTGAGAATCAGGACGGCCGTGTCGCGCGGCTTCACGCCGTCATCCGCCGGCTCGCTCAGGATGCCGAAGAGACGCTGCTGCCCGAATCGCAACGCGGTCTCGCGAACACCCGGGGAGATATCGGCCACCGCACGTGTCAGTGGCACATCGGACAGAGGCGCCAGGTTCGGCATGATGGGGAAACGTGACTTGAGCCAATCGCGGATGCCCTCCACGATCTCGAGCGGCACTTTCACATCATAGGAAAAGCTCCCGACCAGCTGGCGGGTGCCAGCCGGCTGCCAGCCGGTTACATGCGCGCCCAGCGCACGAAGCCGAGTTTCCACCGCGGACGCCGGCGCGCCATCGTCGGGCGAGATGAGGAGGACGTCGTCGGCGGGAAGGGAGTCCAGCCGCACCAGGTCGAGCGAGTGCAGATCGCGCACGAGCTCGCACCCGTAGACGAAGCCGGCTGCCTCGATGGTGGGCTCAGCGCCGTCTGCCACGCGCCCGTCTGCCACGCGCCCGTCTGCCACGCGCCCGTCGGCCACGCGCCCGTCGGCGGTGCCGCCGAGCATCTGCATCTCGCGCGTGAACGCGCGGCCCGACGCGCAGGGCGACCAGAGCACCAGCCCGTCCACGCCGCCGCTGTCCGCCGCCTCGCAGGCCGCGAGCGTGGCGCCGATCCGAAGTCCCGCCAGCACGATACGGTGCACACCAGCGGCGTCCCGCAGCTCACCGATGGCGGACCGGATGTCTTCCAGCCAGCCGCCCACCGTCGCATCCGCGTCGGCGCCGGCCGAATCGCCGGTGCTCCGGTAGTCAAACCGGAGCACGGAAAAACCGGCCGCCGCCAGCCGCTCGGCCAGCACGCGATACGTCCGGTGAGAGCAGATGTACTCGTAGCCGAGCGGCGGACAGAGCACCACTCCGGTATCGCGCCCGAGACCTTCGGGCTGGTGAATCCACCCGAACGCCGGCGCGCGGGTCCCGCCGAAGTAGTGCGCGGCGGCCTTCATGGTACTCTGCTCGCGATCGCGGCCGTGGCGCGCACCGCGGAGTTGAGCGCGGTCACCGAGCCGCCCGGCGTGACGGCGCTCGCGTCACCCTGAAGACGGATCATTCGCGATCCGCCGGGCGCGACGTGGAAATAGTTGTCATCAGGCACCCACCCCGGAATGTCCACCCACACCGACTGCGCGAATCGCCGGCTTCGCACCATCATGGTCCACCCGCGCTCGTCCCTCGAGAGCTCGGCCGTGAGGCCGATCTCCCCCTCGACCGCTGCCGGCAACCCCACCGGAAAGGTGAATGCCTGCCCCAGCCTGGCACCGCTCGCCCGGTCCAGCAACGTGGCCACGACGAGATCGTGACCCGGCGGGCCGAACCGATAGGCGTAGGTGAGATCGCGAAACCCTTCGAGCAGCGCATCGGCGTGAATCTCGACCGCGCTCCGCGCCGGCACGATCACCGCGCGGCCGCCCGCACCCACCGGCGTCTCGCCGCTCCGGAACAGCTCCAGGCGGAGCTCGGCGTCGATGGGCGCGGCGCCGTCGTTCACCAGATGGAGCGCCAGGCCGTTCACCCCTTCGTCGGTGGCCAGGAGCGCCACCGGCTGCAGCGCGCGCTTCAAATACCAGTAGGCCGCCTTCGGCCGCCCCTCTGAATCCACCACACCCCAGCCCGCGCCCGGCCAGAGATCGTTGAAGAGGAAGACCAGCGCACCGCGGCAGGTGGAGCGCGCGCGTCGCCATTCGGCAAAGGTGGCGGCCATCACCTCACCGGTGACGACCCGGCTCAGCGCCAGGTAGCGCTCCATGTCCGTGTGGCGGGCCTGACGCGGATCCACCCTGAAGAGCAATGCCAGGTAGTGGTCGCGCACGTCCTCGAAGTCCCAACTCGCGCCGGCGTCACGCGGCACCCGGCGCTTCCAGCGCGGATGATGTGTCGGGGCCTGGCCCCAGCTGAGCAGCTCGTCCAGGGTGCGCGGCTCGGGCACGTTGGAGAACGCGAGGCACTCGGACGCAAAGCGCACGTCCGCGCGCCGCGCATCTTCCAGCGGCCGGAGATAGGCGCCCACACCGTAGTAGTGCGCGGCGCCCGCGTTCGACTGAAATGGCACCGTGCCGCCGCTCGGGCTCGACGGCCACCACGGCACGCCCGGCGCATGCTCCGCAGAGAGCGCGGGCAGCGTCTCCTGAAACAGCGGCCCGCTCCAGCTTGTGGGCGGAAGACCCAGCATCGCGGCCTGCTGCTCCACTTCACTGCCGCCGCAGAGCACGGCCAGACATGGCCGGCCCTGCAGGCGGCGGAGCAGCTGCGTGGCTTCCTCGCGGATGCTGGTGGCGAAGGCATCGTCCAGGGCGGGATAGTCCATGTTGGCGAACATGAAGTCCTGCCAGACCAGGATGCCGAGCTCGTCGCAAAGCTCGTAGAACGCATCGTCCTCGTAGACCATCGTGCCGCCGAGGCGGATCATGTTCATCCCTGCATCGCGTGCCAGCTCGAGCGCCGCGCGATAGTCCTCCGCCGACGGCGTGAACCGCACCACGTCGAGCGGCGTCCAGCAGGCCCCGCGGCAGAAGACCGGCACGCCATTGACGCGGATGGCGAACGCACCGTCGGCCGAGTCGAGCTCGACGGTTCTGAACCCCACGCTGCCGCACTCGCGCGTCATCGGTCCCGCGGCGCCATGCAGCACCACGCGCACCGGATACCTGGGCTGCGCGCCGTGGGTATGCGGCCACCAGAGCGCGGCATCCGGCACGGACAGCGTTCCCTCGAGCGAGACGTCCTGGCCCGTTCGCGCCAGCTCGAGCGGCGCGCGCAGCGCTCCCACCAGCAGCTCCGCCCGCTCGATCGGCGCCGAGGATCTCACCGCCAGCGAGAGCGCCACGATCCCGGTGGTACCGTTCACGCGCGCGGAGAGATCGGTGCGCCCAAGCGTGATCGGGGAGGCACCGGCCAGCGTCACCGGGCGCCACGGCCCCACGGGCGCCGCGGGCGGAGACCAGCCGGGCATGCGGCCCAGCAGCGTGGTGCGGATCCAGCGAAGCTGCTGCGACTCCACCAGCCGAGTGCGCCATCGGCCCCGCGGCCGCCTGATGGCCAGCACGGTCCTGAGCGCGCGGCAGCGGATGAGGAGCTCGTTCCGGTCGCGGAGGAGTGCACTGACCTCGCATTCGTGCGCCAGGAACATGTTGGACGAATGCAGGATCAGTGTGCCGTTGAGCCAGACGTCGGCAATGGTGGCCAGGCCGCCGAAGCGGAGGATGCGCTCCTCGCCCGGCGTGGTCTCGGTCTCGAAACGGCAGCGGTACCACCAGTCGTGCGCGTCGAAATCGACGTCGTCGTCGAGCGTCCAGCGTCCCGCATCGGCCAGGGCACCGGCGGCGGTGCCCGGCACCGTGGCGGGCAGCCACTCCACGCTCAGCTCGGCCAGCTCCTCGGGGCGGCTCGCGCGCTCCGGGTCGACCCGCGCGAGCTCCCAGCGGTCGAGTGCCACGGCGCGGTCAGTCATCATAGTGCGCCTGCAACCGGTTCATCCCTTCGTCCCAGCTCATTTCCATCGCATCGAGCAGCGGCTCGAAATCCACCTGCCGCCCCGCCGCCGCGCGCGCGAGCTTGAACTGCATTGCCTTGGCCGATTCCGCAAAGCGCATGAACGCCGGCGCCGCATCGGCCACACCGCGCTCGCCGTGGCAGCCGAGCCATTCCAGAAACGTCCCGGCCAGCTCGGCGCAGGCGCCGCACTGGCGGAGGGTGGCAAAGGCGTAGAGATGGAAGGCGCTCATCTCCTGACCCGAGAGCCAGGCCAAATCATTGGGAAAGCGCTTCCGGTAACGCGCGACCGGATTGTCGGCCGGCCGCCGCGCGAAGTGTGAGCGGCCCAGCGCCGCCGCGCGGCGGACCAGCTCATCGGGCGCCAGCCGCGCGAGGCGGCCGAGCTTGATGAGCTCGGCGTAGGGAGGCAGCGTGGTCGAAGTCAGCGTGGGAAAGAGGCCGGCATAGTCGTCGCCGGTGAGCTCGAAGTAGCCGGCGTTGTGGAAGTAGCCGAGCCGACCGGTGTCGGGGTCGAGCATCTGGATGCCGATCGACGTCTTTACATGCTCGGCGCGATACGCGGTGCCCGCGGTGTCCGGCAGATAGAACGAGTCCACCTCCACGATGGCCATGCGGCCGGCGGCAATCTGCTCGGCAACGTGCCACTCGACGGGGCGCCAGATGGCCAGCTCCTGCACGTCGATCCGGTAGAGGTCGAAGAGATCGGCCAGCGGAAACTTGAAGAAGTTCCACTGTTCCGCCTCGAAATCCATGGCCAGCGTGAAGCCCATGGCCGCGACAGGATCGAGCTCGAGCGCGTGGAGCAGCTCGATCCAGAGATCCACGTAGCAGTTGGTCTCGGTCCAGATGCGCTCATCCAGGTGCAGCGGATGGCGCGTGTGGGTGGTGGGATCGAGCCGGAGGACGTCGCGGTTCATAGACCGAGCGTCGCCCGGACCCGCTCCGGCCAACGCTCGGTGTCGAGTCCGTGCGTGCGGAAGAGCGCCAGCGCGATACGCTCGAGGCCGAAGCCCACGCACGCAGTATGCGCCGGCGCGCCGTCCGCGGTGCGGATGCCGAAGAGCGAACCGAAGTGGTTTTGGTGATAGTTGCAGGAAACGAGCGCCGTCGGCTTTTCGTCCGAGCAGATCGGCACCACCAGCTCGAACTTGAGCGATTGCTCCCGCTGGTTGGCCGCCAGCATCCGGCCTGCTCGGCCGAAGAACGGATCGTTGGCCACCACCGACCGGGCCGGCAGCTCCACGGCGCCCAGCATCAGGAGCCCGCGCTCGAGCCACGCATCGCGGAACGCCTCGACATCGGCCGGCCGGCCCAGGCGCACGTACTCGTGCATGCGGAACATCTGCATCCGCGCCGGGTCGGCCGACGGCTCGTGGCGGAAGCAGTACGACGAGACGTCGAACAGCCGCCCGCCCGCCGGGAGCGTCCCCGCCGCGGCCGGATACACCGGATAGCACGCGGCCGGCGTGAGCACCACGTCGGTGGCCGCGAGATCGCGCGACCAGTCGCCGCCCTGCTCGACCGCGCGGAGCAGGGCGTGATGGTCGGCGTCGTCGCCGCCGAAGCTGTGCACCGAGCCGCAGAGATTGGGGAAGGACTTGAGGTATTCGCTCCGCTCGAAGTCCCGGCGGTTGATCACGGGGGGAAAGCGGAGCACCTCGGGGTGGTCGGCGGCGCCGCTCATGGTCACGAAGCGGTCGAAGCCCTCGATCACGCGTTCGAAGATGGCGCCCCGGCCGAACAGTCCCGGCACGCCGCTCGGCACCAGCAGTCCGTGCGCCACCAGCTCGTCGCGGAACGCTTCATAGACGCCGGGCATGGGAGCGGCGGCCGGTTGGGCCGTCATCACTCGCCCTTGTGCACGAGCAGCATCGAGGCGTTGGCGCCGTAGATGCGGTCGTTGTTGATCATGACCATGGTGCCGTAGGCATCGCGAAGGTGACGGCCCATGCTATATGGCCCCTCGGTCTTGTATCCCGCCATGCCGCAGATGAGGAGCGCTTCGCTCACGATCCGCACCACCAGCTGCGACGAACCCACCTTGAGGTTGTTCATGCGGATGGAAAAACCGAGCGACGCGAGCGCGTCCGCGTCGTCCATCACGCGCTCGTACTCCCGCGTGGTGTCGTGCACGTTGGCGCGCATCATCTGGAGCTGGCTCACCAGCTCGGCCAGGCGAACGCTCGCCGGTGGCGTCACGCCCGGCCGCTTGCGCGCGTCCGCGCGCACGAACGCGTGCGCCTTTTCCACCGCCGCCGTGGCGATGCCGAGCCAGAGCGAGGTCCAGAGAATGTGCGAGGCGGGCAGCATGGTACGGGTCGAGATGTCGGCGAAGGGATCGCCCAGGATCTGGCCCACGTCACCCGACGCGGCAAGCTTGAACCCCGGGCTGCAGGTGCCGCGGAAGCCGAGCGTGTTCCACTCGCTGGTGCGCTCGAGCGTGAGGTCGCCGCGGTGGAGCAGCACCAGCACCTGATCGTTGGCGGCGGCATCGGGGGCGCGGCGCGCGGTGGCCAGGATGTCGTCGGCGTGCTCGCCGTAGGAGATGACCGGTGCCTGCTTCTCCAGTGTGAACCGCTCGCCGCGGCGGTCCACCGCGCAGAGACTGCTGCGCACGTCTCCGCCGATCCCCACTTCGGACGTGGCGGATGCGATGAGCGCCTCGGACTCGACCAGCGACGCGAGATACCGGTGAATGTGCGGAGCGGAGAGACCGTGACGCACCAGGCAGATCACTTCGATCTGGTGCATGGCGTAGATCATGGCGGTGGCGGAGCAGTGGCGGCCCAGGGTCTCGCAAATGGCGGCCAGGTCGCCGACACCGGCGCCCAGTCCGCCCAACTCGGCGGGAACGAACGCGCTGAGCATCCGCTCGGCCCGGAGCGCGGCGATGGCTTCGGCGGGGAAACGGGCGTCGCGGTCTACCGAATCAGCGGCGGGCGCTGCGATGGTCTCACCGATCCGGGCCGCGCGGGCCACGAGATCGGTGCGGAGCGCTGTGGCGTCGAGCAGCTCGGAGGCGGGATCCACGGATCAGCTGGCCCGCGCGTTGGCGGCGGACAGCTCCGCGATCGCATCGCGAATGGCCGCCAGCGACTCGAAGGTGCGGCGGCGGAGCATCCGCTCGGGAAATTCCACGCCGAAGCGGTCCTCCAGCGCGAGCATCAGGTTGACGCTCGCGTGCGACGTCATCCCGGCCTGGTAGAGGTCGGCGGTATCGGCCAGCGTCTCGACGCTCACCGCGAGACGGCCGTGTTCCCGCACGACGGCGCGAATCTCGTCAATCATCTGACTCACTTCCCTTCGTGTCGAAAGCTCCCATTGCGATCACCACGGCGGTGGCGTAGTCCGCCTCGTGGCTCATGCTGAGCGACAATGCCGTCACTCCATTCCGCTCCGCCAGCTCGGCCGCCGAGCCATGCAGTACCACTTCGCACCAGCCCGCGGCGTCCCGGCGCACCTCGATATTCCGCCAATCCATCGCACCGTCCGCCGAGCGGAGCGCCTTGAGCGTGGCTTCCTTGGCGGCAAACCGTGCGGCAAAACGCGATGCCGCGGCCGGGGTACCGCGTCCGCAGTAGTCGGCCTCCGCGGACGTGAACAGGCGCGCTACGTAGCGCTCGCCGAACTGCTCCAGCGAGCGCGCAACATCTCTCACACGAACCAGATCCACGCCTACGCTGAGTCTGCCGGGCATGAAATGGCTGCACCTTCCGGGACGCAGAGATACGGCCAAGCTACGTCATTATTCGACGGGTGTCACGGATAGGTGGACGCTGGGAGCTAGAACCGTGCCATCCCCAAGTGGGGACGGCGCTGGGGGCTATCGGAGCCGTGTAGCGTCCCGCCGACACGCGAACGGCGCATTGGCGGGGCAATCGGGGGGTGGTACCGGCAGGAAGGCCTCTCTGGAGCGACTATCCGGAGCGCGGTGCCTCGCGATGGCCAGGCCCGCCGCCGGCAGAATGACCCTGTCGATCAGCGGGCCGGTCCCGGGAAGAAGGTAGTCGGTGCCGCCGGCGTATTCACGCCTCGGCAGCCCGTCCGACCGCTGTCGTCCCGGCGGCAACTGTCTCGGCAGCGCGGCTTTATCACAGCTCCACCGATTGCCCGCCGCCCGCCGCGGCCGACAGCCCAATCGTGGCCCTCGCTCCCTAGTTCAGCGGTACCTCGCGTACACGCTCGCCGAAGCAGCCTTTCCGAACGCCATCACATCGTACGATATCATCGCCGCCGCGGGCTGATCCATGCCCGGCGCACTCAGGGCCGAGGCCGGCATGCTCCAGTGGCCCCCCGGAGGACGACCGCGCCTTCGCCCGCCGCAACGCCGAGGCAGGGTGACGTGTCCTACAATTTCCTCAGGACCAGCGTGACGGGCGTGCCATTTATGCTGCTGTTCATCGTCAGGGTCGAGCCCGCCACGGAGTAGGTGAAGACCGTCTCGTCGACCGTGCCAGGGTCAATGGTCAGGGTGGTGGACGTCGCCGTGTACGGACCGTTGTTCGCGCAATCCGGTCCGGGGTTGCAGGCCCCCACGAGGTCATTCGTAAAGGCGAAGGTGTAGGTGTCGTCATTCTTGATCGTCATCACCAACGTCATTCCCTGCGCGATGAAGTCATCGGTCGACGTGGCGAAGGTGGTGGCATTCCAGGAACCGACCAGCGTGGCGCCGGGGGCGGGCGCGGGTCCATTGGAGTCGTCCGAGGAACAGGCGACGAAGGCGAGGGCGAGCAGGACAGTCAGGCAGCGTGCGGTTCGGAGCGCGAATCGACGAGCGAGCATCGGGACCTCCAGCGAAGCGGGGAGCGGCATCTGTCCCGCGATGGATTCGGACACAGGCCGTATGGCATATCGAGCACGCGGTGCACGCACAGCGAGGACGGTGACATGCAAAGGTGCCACCAGACGGACCCGTTGTGCCATCACATGACCATGCGATGGTCGCGGTCGATTGCGTCCGATACGTTGGTGCCTCGAGCCACGACTTCACGGATGCACCGAGGTGTCAGCACGCGAGGACGAGCGGTGGCCATGAGCGTGCTCACCGCCTGCGTCATGGCCGGTCCGGTCGGGGCGCAGCAGCACGTGGTGGACCGGCTGAGCATACGTGTCCGAAGCGGCGCCGACGAGGTGTCCAATGCCTTCGCGGCGAATGAGGCGCTCGCCCGGAGGTGTCCATCGACCGGGTCGAGGAGGAAGGCTGGACATTCTTCTCGATGGACGTGACGCCGGTCCCCTGAGGCACGCGGTAGATTGGCCCATCGCTTCCGCAGCCGTTATGGTTCGTTGAGCGACGGCCGCGAGGGCTCCATTCACCTCAGGCGACATCAATTCACTCCCGGGTGCACCTACGCCCGCCCCCGGCCCCCGCGGGTGCGGTGGATTCGTATTGCCCTCCTCCTGCCTGCTGCCCTCACGTGCTTCATGCACGCCCTCCCGGCGCAGTCTCGCCTCGTGCGCCGAATCGACGCCGCCGACGGCCTCCTCACCGGGGGCGTGCGCTCTCTTGCCCAGGACAGCGTCGGCTTCCTCTGGCTTGGCACGGTCGGCGGCCTCCACCGATGGGACGGGAACCGGCTGGTCCACTGGGCACCGCGTCAACTTCGTGGATGGGTCAATCAGATCGTCGCCTGTCCCGACGGACGGCTCTTTGCCCTCGAGGAGCCGGGCCGAGTCTGGCGAATCACCACGGACAGCGCAGCGGCGGTTCCGCCACCGGTGGACCACGTCGAGACGGGGCCCGTGACCTTTGGCTGCGATGCCACGAGCCACCTCTGGCTCGCCAACTGGGACCGGGTTTGGCGACGCACCACCACGGCGGGATGGACGGAGATGCTGCCGGGCGCCATGCGCGGGCAGATGGTTGAGGTGCTGAGCGATCCCACGCAGGATGGCGCGTGGCTCGGCACGCGCGGCGCCGTGTGGCACGTGGATCCAGACGGCACCGGTCGCGTGGTGGCCCAGGTTCCGCGCGCCGCGGTGGTCTCGGCAGCAGCCGAGGGCGACACCCTGATCCTGGCGAGAGCGGGGGCACTCTGGCGCGTCGCCGGGGACTCGCTGACCCAAGTGTATCAGGTGCCTGGAAGAGGCATCGGCCTCGTCCGCCGCGGCGCTTCGGTCTACGCCTCCCACGATCGTTTCCTGGTCCGGGTGGGCGCCTCCGACCCGCCGATCGTGGTGGGTCCGGACGAGATTCCGGAGGGCGGGGGTCCCCTGCTGCTCGACCGCGAGGGCAGCCTCTGGCTCGCCACGCCCAACGGCGTCCTGCAGTTCTCCGAACCTGAGACCTTGCTCTGGACAGGACGACACGGCCTACCCTCCGCGTACACCAGGTACCTTGCGCGGCAGGATGAGCGCGTCTGGGTGACGACCTGGCAGGGCACCGGATTCGTGGAGCGCTCTGGCCGGGGCTGGCGGGCGGCGACCGCCGACCAGTGGCCCTCGAGTTCGGGCCTCGCCGTCGACGGACAGGGGACGCTCTGGATCTCCACCTCCACCGGAGTGCACGAGGTACGCAAAGGCAGGGCGGTTGCAACCCACCGCTGGGACCGCCCGACGATGCACGCCCAGTCCGAGCCGCTGCCCGCCGGCGGCATTTGGATGGCGACGAATCGCGGACTCGTGACGCTGCGCTCCTCGGACGACGGGGTCGGGCCGGGTAACGTGGTGCAGACTCCGATCGGCGATGCACTGCTTCGCGTGAAGCGAATGCGCAGCGGGGTCGTGTGGCTGGCGGGCGGCGAGCGCGTCTGCCACACCGGTGCCCCGGTGGACGGTTGGCAGTCAGTCGAGTGGATTTGCGAAGACGTTCCCGGCGCCGTGGAGCTTCGAGGTATCGCCGAGCTTCCGGATGGCGGGGTCTGGTTGGCGTCGTCTCGAAGCGGAGTGCACGCGCGGCGAGGCGGCGCATGGGTGCCACTGCCCGGCAACTCGGAGCTACCATCCCGGTCGGTGCTCGGACTCGAGCCCGCGCCCTCGGGCGGCATCTGGATCTATGGCCATGGGCTGGCGCTCCGGGTCCGGCCCGACAGTACGCGCCCCGAGGGTTGGGAGGTGCTCGAATCGGTGACGGCGTGGCAGGGTGTGCCGGCCAACGTCTTCTCCGACCTCCTCGAGGAAGCCGACGGCACGCTCTGGCTGGCCACCGCGTTCGGCCTGGCGCGGGTGCCGGCTGCGGCCAGGACCATTTCCAACCTCGCTCCGCGGGTCGCCCTCGTGGAGGCGAGGGTGGACGCCGACCTCATCTCCCCCGACAGCGAACCGGTGCTCCCGTTTCGCCACCACCGACTCGAAGTCCGGTTCGCCGCGATGAGCTACCGCGCGCCCTCGTTGTTGCGCTACCAGGTGCGTCTCCTTCCCGCTGAGACCTGGACCGATGTAGGCGGCGAACCGTCGTTTCGCTGGATCGACCTGCCGCGGGGCGACTATCGCGCCGAGGTGCGCGCCTCTCTCGACGGCCGGCTCTGGTCGACCGAGACCGGGAGCTTCGCCTTTTCAGTGCGTGGACCGTGGTACCTCGAGCCATGGAACCTCCTCCTGGGCGCCGTGCTCATTTTCGGCGCGGCCGGTGCCGCGTACCGGGCCCGCGTCGGGATCCTGCTGGACATGGAGCGCCAGCGCACCCGGATCGCCATGGACCTGCACGACGAATTGGGCTCGGGGCTGGGGGGAGTAGGAATCCTCGCGGGTGTACTGGCGGAGGGGACACCCGATGAGCCGGAGCGCCGGCGACTGGCGCGGCAGGTCATGCGCATCAGCGAGGAACTCGGCACAGCCCTCTCCGACATCGTCTGGTCGCTCGATCCTCGTGACGGCACGCTCAGTGAGCTCGGGTCGCGGCTGCGGGAGCACGGCACACGCCTCTTCGCCCGAGGTGAGGCACGCTTCCGGATCGACTTCCCTGAGCCGTGGCCCCTGCTCCGACTCAATTCGACCGTTCGCCGAAGCCTGCTGTTGGTCGGCCTCGAGGCGCTGCACAACGTTTCGCGTCATGCCTCGGCATCGGAAGTATCGCTCGCGCTCCGGCTCACCGACGAGCAGCTGGACCTCGTCGTCGAGGACAACGGGGGCGGGCTGGCAAACGGCGGAAACCCACCCTCGACGGCCGGGCGCGGAATGACCAGCATGGCGAGACGGGCGACGGAGGCCGGCGGCCGCATCCACATCGCCCCCCGGGCCGGTGGAGGCACCATCGTCCGGTTCGTGGTGCCACGACCGACACTTTCCCGTCGCTAAGCGTGCCGATTCCGCATCACACGATCATGCGAGGGCGCAAGCGCCCGCCGTGCCGTAGACTTTCTGCATGCTTTCCGCCATCCCCGTTGCGAACGAGTGACTGCCCATGACGGTCCGGGTTGCCACGGTCGAAGATGACCGCCACTACCGCTCCAGTCTCGAGACGCTCTTCGCCCATGCACCGGGGTTCATGTTCGGGAGCGCCTTTTGCACGGCGGACGAGGCCCTCCTCTCGGCGGCCCAGTCCCGCGCACTCGCCGGCGGTCCGCCGTGGGACCTCCTCCTCATGGACCTCGCCCTCCCCGGCACCGACGGCATCACCGCCACCCGCCTGATGAAGGAGATGCTGCCCGATGTCCCCATCGTGGTGCTGACGGCCTTCGAGGAGCCGCGGCGGGTCCTCGACGCCATCTGCAGCGGAGCCGACGGGTACCTGGTCAAGCGGGCGCCTGCCACGGAGATCCTTGGGGAACTGCGCAGTATTCTCGCCGGGGGTGCCCCGCTCTCCTCGGGCGTGGCCAAGACGGTGCTGGAATTGCTCCGGGTGCAGGCCACTGCCCCACCGAACCGCACCCTGCTCCCCATTGACGACGCGCAGCTTTCACTGACGGATCGGGAGCACGACGTGCTGCGCGGCCTCGGCAGCGGGCTCTCGTACAAGGAGATCGCCTCGGAACTCGACATCAGCATCGATACCGTCCGTACCCACGTGCGCCACCTCTACAGCAAGCTGCACGTCCGCAGTGTGGGGCTCGCGGTGCGCGTGGCCCTGGAGCGCGGGTTGATCTGAGTGCCCGCGGAGGTGCGGTTGGACGGCCCCCGCCAACGCACGACGAGATCGATGCGATTCCCCTCGGGTACCATGGCCATGGCGGTCATCCTGCACCGGCACCATGGTGGCACCGCGCATCGTGCTCACTGCGGCGCACTGCGCCACCTGCCGGCCCAGCGCCGTGTCGGTGGCAACAAACAGGCGGCTCATCCCGGCGCCGGGAAGTTCGGCGCCGAGCTGGTAGGCGGGGACCGCACGGAGGCTGCGGGGGAGCCGCCGATGGCCGCCGGCTCGCATCCGCGATAGCTTCCGCTCATGCCCACCCGCCGCCTGCTCCGCCTCGCCGCCGCCGCGCTCTCGCTCGCGCATCCGGTCGCCGCCCGCGCCCAGACCCCCGCCGGCTTCGACCGCGCCTGGGCCGATGTCCATGCCCTGTTCGCCAGCTCCCTTGGGCGGCAAGGCATCGCCGGCGGCAGTCTCTGGTTTGTGCGCGACGATCAGATTCTGGCCCATGACGACGTGGGCCTGGCCGATCGCGCCACCGGCCGCGCGGTGGATGACAGCACGATCTACCACTGGGCGTCCATCACCAAGACGTTCACCGCCATCGGCATCATGCAGCTCCGCGATCGCGGGTTCCTCCGGCTGGATGATCCCGCGGTCAAGTACATCCCCGAGCTCCGCATGGTGCACGATACGTTCGGCGACATCAGCGCCGTCACCATTCGCCAGCTCATGAGCCACTCGGCCGGGTTCCGGAATCCCACCTGGCCCTGGGCCGGCGACAAGCCGTGGCACCCGTTCGAGCCCACCCAGTGGTCACAGCTCGTGGCGATGATGCCGTACACCGAGCTCCTCTTTGCGCCCGGCACACGCTTTGGCTATTCCAATCCCGGCATCGTCTTTCTCGGCATCATCATCGAGCGGCTCACCGGCGACGACTACGAGGTGTACGTCGACAAGAACATCCTCAAGCCGCTGGAGATGTATCACAGCTACTTCGACGTCACGCCGTACCATCTGCTGCGCTTCCGGTCCAACAGCTACGACATATCGCACGGCAGGGTGACTCCGGTAGGGCTCGACTTCGATACCGGGATCACCGTGTCCAACGGCGGGCTCAACGCGCCGCTCACCGACATGGCGAAGTACCTCGCGTTCCTGGTGGGCGCGCCGGCGCGCCGCGCGGCGTACGACGGCGTGCTCAAGCAGAGCTCGCTGGAGGAGATGTGGCGGCCTATCCTCCCGGTGCCGGGGGACGGCGCCGAGGGAGACTCGGTGACGGCGGGGTTCTTTGTGCTGGACCGGGGCGGGCGGCGGTACGTCGGCAAGACCGGGAGCCAGGCGGGGTTCCGTTCGTTCTTCTACATTCAGCCCGGCTCGCACACGGCGGCCATCGGCGTCACCAACACGTCGGGCTCCAGCGACACGCCGGGCTCACCCGACGCCGATGCATCGCTGATGCTCCGCACGGTGCGCGACCGGATCATCGAGCGGGTCTTTCCGCTCTTCCACTAGCGGCCCGCCCCGCCAGCGCCGTGCTCGATCTCGACGCGCTCCGCCGCCGCCTGCCGCCGCGGCCGCTCACCCGCTTTGCGCCGAGCCCGACCGGATACATCCATCTGGGCCATGTGGTGAACGCGGTCTGGGTCTGGACCATTGCGCGCGCGCTGGATGGGCGGGTGCTGCTCCGGATCGAGGACCACGATGCCACCCGCTGCCGGCCGGAATACGAGGCGGCACTGCTGGAGGATCTGGCCTGGCTGGGACTGGTGCCCGATGCGACCGCGCCGCGCCAAAGTGAATCCGACGCGGCGTATACCGACGCGCTGGACCGGCTCAGCCGCGAGCACCGGGTCTACGCCTGCGACTGCACCCGCCGCACCATCGCGCTGGAGGCGGCCGACGTCTTTGGCGAGGAGACGCGCTACGCCGGCCGCTGTCGCGAGCGCGAGTTGGCGTTCGAGCCCGGCCGCAGCGTGCGCGTCGTGCTGGGTCCGGGCACCGAGACGTTCGACGACGCGCGGCTGGGTCCGCAAACCCAGAAGCCGGATGCGCAGTGCGGCGACCTCATGGTCCGGGACCGACTGGGCCACTGGACCTATCAGTTTGCGGTGACGGTTGACGACCGGCGGCAGGACGTGGACCTGGTCATCCGGGGCGAGGACCTGCTCGACTCCACCGGCCGGCAGCTCCGCCTGGCGCGGATGCTGGGCCGCGAGCGGCCGCCGGTCTTTCTGCACCATCCGCTGATCCTGAAGCCGGACGGCCACAAGCTGAGCAAGGCGAGCGGCGATACCGGCATTCGCGAGCTGCACGCCGCCGGTATCCCGCCCGACGAAGTGCTGCGTGAGGCCGCCCGCCGGGGCGGCCTCCCACTCTAGCGGCCGGTGATGATGCCGCTCCGGGTGCTGATGCCGATGCGTTGTTGCTCGCGTCGCGGATGTATCCGCTGCCGTCCGTGTGGTGGATCCAGGTGGAGAGCGACGCGTCCTCCAGCGCCGTGGGCTTCGCATTGGCCACCGTACTGACCTTGCGCGCCACCTGCGCCACGAATCCGGTGGAGTCGTAGACGCCGGCGGACGGGGACGGGGCCCAAAGGGTTTCCAGGTGCAGCTGCTCAACGGCCGGCCCGCGCGGCCTCCAGGGAATCCATCCACGCGAATACCCGCTCCGGCATCCGCTCGTGGTGCGCGCCCGCGACGATCACCCGCGACACCGTCTCGTATCCGTGCGTCGTCGCCACCGCCTCGGCGTGGATCCACTGGCGTTCGAAGCTCTCTCGATGGGGATCCTGGTCCCCCTGGAACGAACGGATCGGCAGCGTGACCCGCTCGCTGTCCACCGACACCGACCGCACGCCGCGCCCCGTGTAGGTGGCGTCCACCGCCGCCACGCCGGCCAGCAGCTCGGGATGGGTGAACGCCATGGCCCACGCCAGGTGGCCGCCGGCGGAAAAGCCGGTGACGTAGACCCGCGCGCGTCCGTTGTACTTGTCGTGGATGTCGTCGATGATGCGGCGGAGGCCGCCCATGTCGAAGTCGTCGGTGCCGCCCTGCCAGAGCTTTGACGGGTACGGGTACGGTGGATCGTAGTGGCCGCGGTCGGAGAGGATGAGCGGCGTGACGATGATATACGGCCGCTTACCCCGCGCCCGCACGAATTCCGAATGCTCCAGCGTGAACTCGCGCCCGGAGCCCTCCAGCGCGATGAGCACCGGCCAATCCCGCTCCTTGCTCCAGGCGGCGGGCAGCGACAGGTAGTACTGCATGGGATGATGCCGGGCGACGTGCACCTCCGGCGTCTGTCCGCCGGCGGCCGAGTGCACCTGGCAGCTCATGATCGCCGCCACGACGAGCGCGGCCGCGAGTCTCGTGCGCCGGCTCACGCCCCGCCGCCTCCCATCGCATCCGGGACCGGGTGCACACCCAGCTCGAGGCCTTCCGGCGTGAACTCGCCCTCCCAGCGGGCCATGACCGCGGAGGCCAGGCAGTTGCCCACGAGGTTGATGGAGGTGCGGGCCATATCCATGAACGCATCCACGCCCAGGATCACGGCAACGCCCTCGAGCGGCAGCCCGAACGTCACCAGCGTGCCGGAGAGAATGACCAGCGACGCGCGCGGGACCGCCGCGACGCCCTTGCTGGTCAGCATGAGCGTCAGCATCATCAGCAGCTGCTGGCCCAGGCCCAGGTGGATCCCCGCCGCCTGCGCCACGAAGACGGATGCGACCGCCAGGTACAGGGTGGATCCGTCGAGATTGAACGAATAGCCGGTGGGCAGCACGAATGACACGATCCGCCGCGGCACGCCGAACTTTTCCATGTTCTCCATCGCCAGCGGCAGCGCCGCCTCCGATGACGCGGTGGAAAAGGCGATGAGCCAGGGCGCCTTGACCCATTTCCAGAACGGCTTGAGGGGCACCCGCGTCAGCAGTGCGATCGGTATCAGCACGAGGAGGATGAACGCGATCAGCGCGATGTAGAGCGTCCCCACCAGCTTGCCCAGGTTCCAGATCACCTCGATGCCGTTCTTGCCGATCGTATCCGCGATCGCGGCAAAGATGCCGATGGGCGCGAACTTCATGACGATATTGGTGAACTTGAACATCACCTCCGACAGCCCCTCGCAGAAGCCGAGCATCATCTCCTTGGGCCGGCCCTGGACCTGGGTCAGCGCCGCGGCAAAGAGCACCGAGAAGAAGACGATCTGGAGCACTTCGTTCTTCGATGCCGCCTCGAAGAAGCTCTGCGGCACCGTGTGCTCCAGCACGCCGGACAGCGTGGTCGGCGTGCCGGCAAACTGCTGCGCCTCGGCCGAGGGGGCCGCGAGCGTCACGCCCACGCCGGGCTTGAACAGGTTGACCGCGCCCAGCCCGATGAACAGCGCCACCGAGGTGACCAGCTCGAAGTAGATCAGCGACTTGAGCGCCAGCCGGCCCACCCGCTTGAGGTCGTCGCCGTGGCCGGCGATCCCGATCACCAGCGCGCCAAAGACCAGCGGTACCACGATGGACTTGATCATCCGGAGGAAGATCGTGGAGAGCGGCCGCAGCGCGGCGCCGACATTGACCCCGAGCCAGTAGTCGTGGTCCAGGTAGCCGACGATGGCACCGAGGATGGTGGCGATGATGATCCACCAGGTCAGCGAGATCGAGCGCAGGAATCGCCACATAGGTGTCTGGAGGCTCGAGATTGGGGATGTGGGGAGGTGCGAGCGGGGAAATATACCCGCGATGGCTCAGGCCGCGAGGCCGGGCTGCCGCGCGGTCAGTGCCGCGCGGTCAGCGCTCCCGCCTTGGCCCGTACACCGTCCAGCAGCGATGTGTAGGACGCGCTGAACTTCTCGACTCCTTCGTCTTCCAGCTCCTGCGTCACCTGCCGGAGTGAGATCCCCGATTTCTCGAGCGCCGCGAGTTGCGCCGGCGCCCGCTCGATCGCATCGTGGATTCGCGACTCCGGGTTGCCGTGATCGCGATACGCCTCGAATGTCGCTGGTGGCATGGTGTCCACCGTCTGCGGCGCCACCAGCGCCTCGACGTAGTAGATGTCGGGGTACTTGGGATCCTTGGTACTGGTGGAGGCCCAGAGGGGGCGCTGCGGTCGGGCGCCGGCCGCCGCGAGCCGGCGCCACCGCTCCCGGCCCAGCGTCTCCTCGAACAGCTTGTACGCCATTGCCGCATTGGCGATGGCGATGGTCCCGCGGATGCCCTCTGGATCCCCTTTCGCATCGAGTTGGGGGTCCACCTTGGTATCCACCCGGCTCACGAAGAAGCTGGCCACCGACGCCAGCCGGTCGATCGGCTGGTTGCGCGCGGTGCGCTGCTCCAGCGCCGCGAGAAATGCCTCGATCACTTCCGCGTACCGTTCAACGGCAAAGAGCAGCGTGATGTTGATGTTGATCCCGGCGGTCATGCAGTGGGTAATAGCCGGCAGACCTTCCTTTGTACCCGGAATCTTGACCATCAGGTTGGGCCGGTCCACCGAGCGCCACAGCCGTTCCGCCTCGGCGATCGAGCCCCTCGTATCGTGGCTCAGCGTGGGCGAGACCTCGATGGACACGAGGCCGTCGCCGCCGCCGGTGCGGTCGTAGACCGGACGGAAGACGTCGCAGGCGGAGCGGACGTCCGCCACCGCGATCGTCTCGAAGATGGCGGCGGCTTCCTTGCCCACGTCCATCGCCTTCCGGATCGTGTCGTCGTAGACGTCGGTCCCCGCGACCGCCTTCTCGAAGATCGTGGGGTTGGACGTCATGCCGCGGAGCCCGTCGTCGTGGATCAGCCGCGCCAGGCGGCCCGACGTGATCAGGTCCCGCGTGATGTTGTCGTACCAGGGGCTCTGGCCAAGTTCGCCGAGCCGGACGAGTGGGTTGCTCATGTGGCCTTCTTTCGATGCAGAAGCGTGCGGACCGCGGCCGCCGCATGGTCCGGTGTCAGCCCGAATTCCTTGAACAGCCGCTCCGCCGGCGCCGACGCGCCGAAATGATCAAGCCCGAGGAAGACGCCTTCGTCGGTGATCCAGCGATGCCAGCCGAGCGAGGCGGCCGCCTCGATCGCCACGCGGGCGCGGATCGCCGGTGGGAGCACCTCGTCGCGGTACGCCTGGGTCTGGGCCTCGAAGAGATCCCATGACGGCATCGAGACGACCCGCGCGCGGATTCCCTCGCGGCCAAGCTGCTCCGCCGCGTCGAGCGCGATGCTCACCTCGGAGCCCGTGCCGATCAGGATCGCCTCGGCGCCGCCGTCCGGCTCGCACAGCACGTACGCGCCGCGGGCCACGCCGTCCGCCGGCGCCAGCTTCGTACGGTCGAGGATCGGCAGCTTCTGGCGGGTCAGCACCAGCATGCAGGGGCCGCCGGTATGGCGGATCGCGACGCGCCACGCCTCGATCGTCTCGGTCGCGTCCGCCGGGCGGATGACGCTCATTCCGGGAATGGCGCGCAGCATGGCGAGCTGGCCAATCGGCTGGTGCGTGGGGCCGTCCTCTCCCAGGCCGATGGAATCGTGGGTGCAGATGTAGATCGTCGGCGCCTTCATGATGGCGGCCAGGCGGATGGCCGGCTTCATGTAATCGGTGAAGACAAAGAAGGTGCTGCCGAACGGCCGCACCCCGCCGTGCACCGCCATCCCGTTCATCGCGGCGCCCATCGCGTGCTCCCGCACGCCGTAGTGCAGCACTCGTCCCGGATGGTCCGGCGCGAACACGCCGCCGTCGGTGAGCGTGACGCCGGTGCTGCCGCCCAGGTCGGCGGAGCCACCCATGAGATTCGGTAGCGTCCTTGCCAGCGCGTCGAGCGCCTTGCCCGAGGCCTGCCGCGTCGCCAGCGGGCCCTGCGCGGGCGTCAGCGTCGGCAGCCCCTTGTCCCAGCCGTCCGGCAGCTCGCCCTTCATCCAGCGCCGGTACTCCGCCGCCAGCTCGGGATGCGCCCCGGCGTACCGCGCGAACATCTGGTCCCAGTCGCGCTCCAGCGCCTTGCCGCGCGGCACCGCCTGGCGCCAGTGGGCCAGCGCCTCGTCCGGCACGTAGAAGGGCGGCTCCTCGGGCCAGCCGAGGATTCCCTTGGTGCGCCGCACTTCGTCGGCGCCCAGCGGCGAGCCGTGCGCCTCCGGCGTGTCACGCTTGGTGGGTGCGGGGTCGCCGATGATCGTCCGCAGCACGATCATGCTCGGCCGCTCGGTCTCGGCGCGCGCAGCTTCGAGGGCCACGGCGATGGCGTCGAGATCGTTGCCGCCGTGCACGTGCTGCACGTGCCAGCCGTACGCCTCGTAGCGCTGGCCCACGTCCTCGGTGAACGAGATGTCGGTGTGGCCGTCGATGGTGATGTGGTTGTCATCGTACACCACGCAGAGATTGCCGAGCTTGAGGTGACCCGCGAGCGACGACGCCTCGCTGGACACTCCTTCCATCATGTCGCCATCGCTGGCAAAGGCCCAGATGAGGTGGTTCACCACCTCGAATCCCGGCCGGTTGAACCGCGCCGCCAGGAACTGCTCGGCGATCGCCATGCCGACGGCGTTGCCCACGCCCTGGCCCAGCGGGCCGGTCGTGGTCTCAACGCCCGGCGTGTGATGCAGCTCGGGATGGCCCGGCGTCTTCGAGCCCCACTGGCGGAACTGCCGGAGATCGTCCAGCGAAAGCTCGTAGCCGCTCAGGTAGAGGATCGAGTAGAGCAGCATTGACGCGTGGCCGCAGGAGAGCACGAACCGGTCGCGATCGTCCCAGTGCGGATTGGCCGGATTGTGGCGGAGCAGGTGGTGCCAGAGTACGTACGCCACGGGCGCCAGCGACATCGGCGTGCCCGGATGCCCCGAGTCGGCCGCCTGCACGGCGTCCATCGCCAGCGCGCGAATCGTATTGATGCTGAGCCAGGCCTGCGCCCCGTCGTCATCCGCGGCGGCACCGCCGGGAGTCGCGGGTAATGGACGGGCCGAGGCGGCGGGGGAAGTGTCGGTCTTCAGGGGGAACTCCTTGCATGCGGTACGCAGATCGGTGCGGCGGCTGGCCGGCCGCTCTATAAGGAAAGTAATCGGGGCGACGGGGCGGGGGAAAACCGCGGCCGGAGGGCTGAACTTCGGCCCGGCTCGGGGGTATCATGTTCAACGTCCCCTACCCGGAGCTTCGACAGTGTCCATCCCACACCGTGGGACCCGGCCATGAGTACGCCTGACCGCCAGTACGAAATTCACGAGGTGTCCCAGCTCACCGGCCTCGAGCCCGCGCGCCTCCGCGCGTGGGAGCGCCGCTACGACGTGGTGCGTCCGGTCCGGCAGCCCAACGGCTATCGCGCATACAGCGCCGAGCAGGTGGCGCTGCTCCGCTCATATGCCCGGCTGATCAGCGGTGGCGAGCGGATCGGCGATCTGGTCGCGCGCCCGGTGGAGGAGGTCATCGCCCGCGCCGAGGGGCGCGAGCTGGACGGGTCGCCGTTCGGGGCGATGCTGGATGCGATCAAGGCGTTCGACCGCGAGCGGCTGGAGTCGGCGGTGGCGCAGCAGCTCTCGCTCCGCGGGCTCAGCGGCTTTGCCCGGGTCGTGGTGATCCCGCTGTCCCAGGCCGTTGGTGATCTCTGGGCGCTGGGCAAGCTCCCGGTCTCGGCCGAACACCTGGCGAGCGAGGTGGTGGTGCATGCGCTCAAGGGCGGGCTCCGCTTTGCCCGCAGCAACGGCCCGCTCGTGCTGGGCGCCGGCATCCCCGGCGAGCGCCACGAGTGGGGCATCCTCTCCGCCCTCACCGGCGCGCAGGAACTCGGGTGGCAGGTGCACTACCTCGGCCCCGACCTCCCGCTGGACGACATGCTGGAGGCGGCGTGGAAGCTCCGGCCCGCGCTCATTGCGCTCAGCGTCGCCGATCCCGCACTGGCCGAGCGGCGGGCCGGCGGGCTGGCGTCGCTGCCGTCCCGGCTTCCGCCAGGCGCGTCGCTGGCGATCGGCGGCGCAGGCGCCGAGCCGCTCGACCGGATGTTCCAGGGGCTCGGCTTCCGCACCGGCGACGCCGCTTTCGAGGTGCACTGACATGACCACCGTGCTCGTCGTCGGCGCGGGACTGGGCGGGCTCGCCGCCGCCGTCCGTCTCCGGACCCAGGGGTACGACGTCACGGTGCTCGAGCGCCATGCCGTGCCCGGCGGCCGCTGCGGCCGCTGGGAATCGGAGGGGTACACCTTCGACACCGGCCCCACCCTCCTCCTGATGGTGGACTACCTGCGGGCCCTCTTCCGGGACGCCGGCCGGGAGCTGGACGATTACCTCGAGCTCCGGCAGCTCGATCCCAACTACCGGATCTACTACGCCGACGGCTCGACGCTCGACGTCAGCAGCCGGATCAACACGATGCTCGACGGCGTCGAGCGGATCGAGCCGGGCGCCGGCCCCCGCTTCCTCCGGTTCCTGGCCGATACCGCCAAACTCTATCGCACCGGCCTCGCGTTCGTGGACCGGAACGTCCACCGCCGCCGCGACTACTTCCGGCTGGGTGACGCGGGACTCCTGGCGGGGAGCGGCGCCCTGGGCCGGCTGCGCCGGCTGGTGGGCCGCTACTTTGCCGACGACCGGCTCCGCAACGCGTTCAGCTTCCAGTCGCTCTACCTGGGGCTCTCGCCGTACGAGTCGATGGCGATCTACAGTCTGCTCCCGTTCACCGAGGTGGCGGGCGGGCTCTGGTTCCCCATGGGCGGCATGCACGCCATGCCCCGCGCCATCGCGCGGCTCGCCACCGAGCTGGGCGTGCGGTTCGAGTACGACACTCCCGTCACGTCGCTGGTGAAGGAGCGCGACCGGGTGATCGGCGCCGAGCTGGCCGACGGCAGCGTCCGCCGGGCCGATATCGTGCTGGTCAACGCCGACCTCCCCTACGCTTACGAGACGCTCCTGAGCGAGCCGCACGAGCGGGCCGGGACGATGGCCTATAGCTGCTCGGCGTTTCTCCTATACCTCGGAGTGGACCGCACCTACCCCGAACTGCCGCACCACAACCTCATCGTGCCGGCCGACCTCGAGCGCTGCTGCGGCGAGATCTTCACCAGGCACCGGGTCCCGGCCGACCCGGCCTACTACATCTGCAACCCCAGCAAGACCGACCCGTCGCTGGCACCGGCCGGCGGGGAGAACATCTACGTGCTGGTCCCGGTGCCGAGCCAGGACCCGGCGCGGCCGATCGACTGGGGCATCGAGGGGCCGCGGCTGGAGGCGGAGATGCTGGAGCGGCTGGAGCGGTTTGGGCTCACCGACCTCCGCCGGCACATCGTCACCCGGCGGCGCTTCACGCCCGACGATTTCCGGGACGACTTCGGCGCCACCCGCTCGGAAGCGTTCGGGCTGGCGCACGGGCTCACCCAGGTGGGCTACTTCCGTCCGCACAACCGCCACGCCCGTTACCGGAACCTCTTCTTCGTGGGCCAGAGCACCCATCCCGGCTGCGGCATCCCGATGGCGATGATTTCCGGCCGCTGCGTGGCCGAGCGGATCGGCGAGGAGATGGCGGCGTGACCGGTCGCCGCGCCCTCGCGCTGGAGCGGAGCTACCGAGAGGCGGAGCAGGTGACCGCCGAGTGGGCGCGCAGCTTCTACTTTGCGAGCCGGTTCCTGCCGCGAGCCAAGCGGCGCGCGGTGTTCGCGCTCTACGGCTACTGCCGCCACGCTGACAACCTTGTGGATGAGCGCGGCGACCAGAGCGTGACCGACACCCGCCTCGCCCTGGCCGACCTCGCCGCCACGGTGGTCGCGATCCACGCCGGGGAGGAGCCGGCGGACGAGCGCTGGCTGGCGCTGGCCGACACGCTCACCCGCCACGACGTCCCGCTCGCGCCGCTTCTCGCGCTGCTCGACGGCGTCGCCACCGATCTGGACCCCGTCGCGTTTCCTGACTTTGCGTCGCTCGAGCACTACTGTCGGCTGGTGGCGGGCGGCGTCGGGCTGATGCTGGGGCCGGTGCTGGGCGCCGCACCCGAGCGGTATCGGGAGCCGGGCGTGGGGCTCGGCGTCGCCATGCAGCTCACCAACGTCCTGCGCGACGTGGGCGAGGACCTGGCCGTCGGCCGCTGCTACCTCCCGGCCGACGAGCTCCGGCAATTTGGCGTGACGCACGAGATGCTGGCCGAGCGGCGGGTGACGCCGGAGTTCCGCGCGCTGATGCGCTTCCAGGTGGCGCGGGCGCGGGCCTGGTTCGACGCGGCGGACGTCGTGGTGCGACTCTTCCCGGGCGACGGGTCGCGCCTGACGGTGCGGCTCCTGCAGCGGACCTACGCCGGAATCCTCGACGGAATCGAGCGGCTGGGTTACGATGTCTTCCGGGCGCGGGCCTATGTTTCGACGCCGCGCAAGCTGGCCATTCTGGGTCGGGCGCTGCTGCGCGAGCCGCCCGCTCTCCTCGCCTTGTCCCCATCGCAGGAGTCGCTCTGAACGATCGGCCGCTCCGGTTCCGGCGTCCCACCCGGCCCGCGGCATGGGCCTTTGACCAGTACCTCCGCCGCCAGGCCCGCCGCCATTTTGCCGGCGTCTACCGGGGGGAGGAATCGGGCGCCGCGCTCGACGGCTCGCTTCCCACCCTCTGCGTCGCCAACCACACCAACTGGTGGGACGGCTTCCTCGCCTGCCTCCTCACCGGCGCGTCAGGCCTGGGCTTCCGCGTGCTGATGGAGGCGCGGCACCTGGCCCGGTACCGGCTCTTCCTCCGCGTGGGCGCGATGTCGCTCCGCCGGGACTCCCCCCGCGGTGCCTATGCCGACCTCGAGGCCGCGCGCGCCGAGCTCATGCCCGGGGTCGCGGTCTGGATGTTTCCCCAGGGCGCGCGCCGGCCAGCCGCGGAGCCGGTCAGCGGCTGCGAGCGGGGCGCGGCGCACCTGGCGCTGGCCGCGGCGGCGGCGGGCGCGGTCCGGATCTGCCCGGTGGCGTTTCGCTACGTCTTTCGCGGCGAACAGCGCCCCGAGGCGTTCGCGTTCACCGGCGCGCCGTGGACCGTCGAGCCGCGTGCCGGGCCCGGCCGCCACGCGCTGGCCGATCGCATCGAGCGGCGGCTGGGGGAGACCGTGGCATCGCTCGACCGCCGCCTCGCGGCCGAATCGCTCGACGGCTTCCGCCCGCTGGTCGCGGGGTCGCTCTCCGCCAACAAGAAGATGGACCGGTTCCGCCACGCCATCGGGCTGCTGCCCGGGGAATTTGACCCCCGGAATGGCTAGCGTGCTCGTGCTCAAGGCGCTGCACATCTTCGGCGCCGTGATCCTGCTCGGCAACGTCACTGTCACCGGCTTCTGGGCCATCGTGTTCTACCGGGCGCGGAACGTGGTGCCGTTTGCGCGGACCGCGCGCGCCGTCATGCTGGCCGACTGGGTCTTTACCGTGACGGGCGGGACGCTGCTGACGTTCACCGGGATCCAGCTCGCGCTGCACGAGGGGATCGATGTCTGGCGGACGCCGTGGGTGCGGCACGGAATCGGGGCGCTGGCAGTGACCACGGTGCTTTGGCTGGTGCTGCTGCTGCCCGACCAGCTCCGGATGGAGCGGCTGGCGCCGGGCGACGACGCGGCACTCCGGCGGCTCTTCCTCCGCTGGAGCGTGGTGGGATGGAGCTCGACGCTGGCGCTCTTCTACGGCCTCTGGGCGATGGTGACCCGGAGCTGATCGCGCGCCGCGCTCACCCCGGCACCACCTCGAGCGCCAGTGCCGCCGCCACCACCGCGCGATCCACGTCGCCCGCGGTGGTGCGCCAGCTCGAGACGCTCACCCGCATGCAGCGCATCCCCCGCCAGGTCGTCCCGGTAAAGAACGCCTCGCCGCTCGCGTTGATCGCGGCCATCACCGCGTCGGTTCGCCGGTCGTGGTCCGCCTCGGTGGCTCCCTCGGCCGGATCGTAGAAGCGCACCAGTCCCTGGTTGATGATCGGGACGCTGATGGTGCGCGCGCCTTCCAGCGCGCCGATCCGCGTCACGAGCGCGTGCGCATGACGGCAGCAGCGCTCGATCAGGTCCGCGAGCCCGGATCGGCCCAGTTCCCGGAGTGCGGCCCAGGTGGCAAAGCCGCGGGCGCGGCGCGAATGCTCCGGGGTCCAGTCGAGCTCGTCGCGCGCGTCGGCGGCGTGGACCAGGTAGCTGGCGCGGTGCTCCATCCCGGCGCGGTGATGCTCCGGGTGGGCCACGAAGGCGTAGCCCGAGTCGTACGGCACATTGAGCCACTTGTGGCCGTCGGTGGCCCACGAGTCGGCGGCTTCCGCGCCGGCGAGCAGGTGGCGGAACTCCGGCGTCGCGTTGCACCAGAGGCCCATCGCGCCGTCCACGTGCACCCACGCACCGGCCTTGTGTGCAATCGCGATCAGTTCGGGAAAGGCGTCGAAGGCGCCGCGGTTGACGTCGCCGGCATTGAGGATGACGATCGCCGGCCGGTCGGTATCGCGTGCGAGCGCCGCGCGGAGTGACGCCGGCGGGAGCCGGGACGCGTCATCGGCAGGGAGGATGGTCATGCTGGCGGTGCCCAGGCCCAGCAGCTTCACCGCGCGGGTGCAGGTGCCGTGCACCTCGTTGGAGGTGATGATGCGGAGCGCGGGTGCGCCGCTCAGGCCATCGCGGTTGACGTCCCAGCCGGCGCGCGCGAGCAGCGCATGCCGCGCGGCGGCGAGACAGGTGACGTGCGCCATCTGGCAGCCGGTGACCAGCGCGAACGACGCGCCGGCCGGCAGGCCCAGCACGTCCTTGAGCCAGGCGCCGCAGACTTCCTCCACCACGGCGGCGGCGGGGCTGCAGGCGTAGAGGCCGGCGTTCTGGTCCCAGGTGCCGGTGAGCCAGTCGGCGGCGAGGGCTGCGGGGAGCCCGGCGCCGATGACCCAGCCGTAAAACCGCCCGCCCGCCGTGCCCACCAGTCCGCCTTCCGCATCACGCGCCAGCTCCTCGACGACGGTCACCGGGTCGGTGCCCAGCTCCGGCAGCGGCCGGGCAAACCGCGCGCGCAGTTCGGCCAGCGTGGCGGTGGCGGCGACGGACGCGTCATCCAGCGAATCCAGGAACTCGAACGCCAACGCCGTGGCGCGGGTGAGCGCGGCGCGCTCGGCGGTGGCGTGCTCGGGGGTGTTGGATGGCATGGTGCGCTGATTCTCCGGATGGTTGGTGCGGGCGGCGGTGGCGGCGTCAGCTCACCGGGATCCGTCCCGGCGGGATGTCGCCGTCGTCGGTTTCGTCACCGGTGGTGTCGGCGGAGGTGCTGCTGTTCCAGATGTCGGTGGTGAGCCTCCAGGCGCCGCCGGTGCGCTTCCAGCAGAGGACCAGCTTGCCGGAATCGGCCGACTCGGTGTCGGTGGCGGGCAGCGACCAGCGGCCGATGGTATAGCCCACGTCGCCCGACGCCTCGATCCGGGTGGACTCCACCTCAAGGCCGGACTCAAGTCCGTCGGTCCAGTAGTCCTCGATGGCGTCCCGGCCCTCGACCGCCTCGGAGGCGGGGGGCAGCAGCGTGGCGTCGGCGGCGTAGAGATCGGCCAGCGCGTGGGCGTTGCCGGAGCGGGAGGCCTCGACGTAGCGGGCGGTCAGGCGGGCGAGCTGGGTGGTGCCGCTGCTGCTGCGCGCCGCGGGCGGCGCGGCGCAGGCGCCGAGGAGCAGGAGGAGCGGCAGGAGCAGTCGCATGGGGATGGGGAATCTACACGAGCGCGGGCGGGACGGAGCAGAGCGGGCGAGTGGCCCGCGAGCGCTCGATATGCCTACCGGTCGATCCGCTTCTGCAGCTGCTCCGGGTAACGCTCGCCCTGCGCCGTGATTCGGGACGCGCCGGTCTCGATCTCCCGCAGCTCGGCGGCGGTGAGCTCGAGGTCGGCGGCGCGGGTGTTCTCCTGCATGCGCTCGATCCTGGTGGTGCCCGGGATGGGGACGATCCAGGGGCGTTGGGCCAGGATCCAGGCGAGGGCGACTTGGGCGGTGGTCGCGTTCTTCTGTGTGGCGACCCGGCTCAGCACCTCCACGAATGTCTGGTTGGCTTCGAGGTTTTCCGGCTGGAAGCGGGGCAGGGCGCCGCGGAAGTCGCCGGGCGGGAAGGTGGCGCCGGGCTTGATGGTGCCGGTGAGGAAGCCGCGGCCCAGCGGGCTGAACGGCACGAAGCCGATGCCGAGTTCCTCGAGCACGGGGAATATTTTCTCCTCGGGCTCGCGCCACCAGAGCGAGTATTCGCTCTGCAGCGCGGTCACCGGCTGCACCGCGTGGGCGCGGCGGATGGTGGAGACGCCGGCCTCCGAGAGCCCGAGGTGCTTGACCTTCCCTTCGGCGATCAGGTCGCGGACGGTGCCGGCCACATCCTCGATGGGGACGGCCGGGTCCACCCGATGCTGATAGAAGAGGTCGATGGCGTCCACCCGGAGCCGCTTGAGCGACGCCTCGGCGACGTCGCGGATGTGGGCCGGGCGGCTGTCCACCTCGGACCAGGCGCCGTGCTTGAACCCGAACTTGGTGGCGATGACGACCCGGCGCCGGAAAGGTGCCAGCGCCTCACCCACGACTTCTTCATTCATGAACGGCCCGTACGCCTCGGCGGTATCGAAGAAGGTGACGCCCGCATCGACCGCGGCGTGGAGCACCTTGATGGCGGCGGCGCGGTCCAGGGTGTGACCGTAGCCAGAGCTGAGCCCCATGCAGCCGAAGCCGATGGGGGAGACGGGGAGGTGGGTGGGGCCGAGGGTGCGGGGGGTCATGCCTAGTTCAGATCAAGTGCAACAGCGAGTGCTTCTCTGAGATCCTTCAGTTTCTTTGGTTTAAGAGTGGCGACGAAGCGTGTGAGCTTTCCCTTGTCAATCAGAAAGAGTTGGTCGGCCTTGATGACGCATTTCCATTTCATGCCATCGTCTGCACTGAGTGGAACCTCGGTGGACAAGCCGTCGGCGTCGCTATGGATCGCCGCGACAACCACTTTAGGAAAGTTTGACTGACAGAGTGCCTTCCGGCTAACGACCACGCAAGCTCGTCGCAGCTTGGGATCATTGGGGTCGGGTGGCTGAGACAGCAGGTAGATCTCGCCGCGGCTGATCATTCGAACGGATCACCCTGGATCTCAAGGAGGTCATTGGTCTCCTTGTCGAGCTTTGCCGCCTTTGCGTTCAGGATCTGCAGGTCGTGATCGGCGCGAGCCTGCCGTAGACGCCGTCTCAGCTCGCGTCGCACCGCGACTTCGACAAACTGGGATCGCTGCTGGGCGGGGACAATCAGGCTGACCCCTTCAAGAAGCTCTCCTGCCAGCGTGACCGACGTCGAGGCTTTCTTTTTTCTAGTCTTGAGTAACGTGTTTAGCCTCAAGACTTTGGGCCACGTGATGGTAACTGTCATGGCACGAAAGATATTAGAAATGATCCTATGCTGCAAGAGGGGTTTGCCTAGGCCGTTTCGGCCAAGAACCGAAGTCGGTTCAGTGCTCGGTCGTTGGTGGGTACGTCTACGTCAGCAAGGCCAAACATTCACTGGCTACGTGCAGCGGGCGTAACCAGTCTGACGGATGCTGCATCCAAAACAGCGCGTACGAGAGCAGCGCGATACGCCTGGCCTTACGTTGGTGTTGGAGGCAGCCGTTTTGTCGCCCGCCTGCCCCTCTGGCCCCCATCTTGCTATATTCCAACCTCGTACGTACCCGGTCGGCACCGTTTGCCGGCCCGCAGTTTCCCCGTAGCCTGGTGTTTTGTGGCACGACGATCACGTAGACATACTACCGCAGCAGTACCTGCCTCCGCCTTCCGCCGGTCATCCGGGCGCAGCATGCAGTCGCATCGAGACTGGCTTCTCACCCTTCACGGCTCGGTCTGCGCCTATTGCGGCACCGAGACTCCTCCCGAGACGATCACTCTGGATCATGTGCGGCCCCGCCGCGGCCAGACAGCGTACGATCGTCCCGACAACCTGGTCCTGGCTTGCCGCGAGTGCAACGCCGCCAAGGCCGACACGCCCCTCGTGGCGTTCCTCATGCAGAAGCGCGCCCGCGGCGTGTTCCTGCTGCACTACGGCGATCACCTCTCGGAGCCGCTCAAGGAGCTGGCCAAGCAGGCATCGGAACGGCCGATCCTGCCGAAGGACGCCTAGACCCCCGCAGTAGCGGCCGGCGATCCTGCCGGCCGCGCACCACCAGAGACGCCGGGCGGCCCCCCAACGGGCCGCCCGTGATGCGTCCGGGATCCCATCGCGTGTTTGTCAGCTCCATTCTACCAAATGCCATATGTGGCCCCGCGGGCGCAGCCGTCAATCAGGCAAAACCCTAGTTTCGGGGGTGGTTCGGGGGATCCCTCATGCCACCACCCGGCGATAAGACCGCATGGAGAGAGATTGAAGGCGGCGACGTCGACGTAGGCTAGCGGCTTGGGCTCCAAATAATCCCGTCGCCGGTTGGGGTACAAAAGCAGAGGCCGCCTTGCGGCGGCCTCGCACCCTGCGCCGAAGCGACAGGGGGATAATTTGCTGAGGCGCTGAGCATATCGACTGGGCACATGTCGCACAAGAGCAGGATCACGCAGGCTAGGTCGTTATCATGCTGATAGTTCAGCTGTCATGACGACAGCCTGCAGCTCTCTGAACTCTCCGACGCCTAATTCCGCATTCGGCGTCGAGCTCGATGTGACACTCGGCGCCGCTCACACGTCATCCGGAAATCACTGCGCCGGCCGCTGAGGCCCGGCACCGCTCTCCACGCCAACATTCCGACCCGGGACTCCCCGCATGACGACGGCCGCACACCCCGCCGCCCGCCGCCCCCGCATCGAGTCGGTGGACCTGCTCCGCGGGATCATCATGATCCTCATGGCGCTGGATCACGTGCGGGATTACTTCGGCAACCTGGCCGCCAATCCCGTCAACCTCGACACCGCCACCGCGGGGCTCTTCCTCACCCGCTGGATCACCCACATCTGCGCCCCGGTTTTCTTCCTGCTCACCGGCACCGGCGCGTACCTCCGCCTCCGCCGGAGCAACCGGGCCGAGCTCTCGCGCTACCTCCTGACGCGCGGGGTATGGCTGATCTTTCTCGAGTGGACCGTGATGCGGTTCATCCTCCAGTTCAATCTGGACTACCAGGTCACCATCCTCACCGTCCTCTGGGCCCTCGGCTGGTGCATGATCGTGCTCGCGGCACTGCTGCACCTGCCCACCTGGCTCATCACCACCATCGGCGTCGTCATGGTCGGCGGCCACAACCTGCTCGACGGCATGCGTGGCGCCACCTTCGGCATCCCGGCGCCGGTCTTTGCCGCGCTGCACGGGCCCGGCTTCCTGGCAAACGGCGAGCACACGGTGTTCGTGGCCTACGTGCTGATCCCGTGGGTGGGAGTGACGGCGCTGGGCTACGTGCTGGGCCACGTCTTCGACTGGGACGCCGCCCGCCGCCGCCGCTTCCTGCTCCGGCTGGGCCTCGGCCTCTCGCTCGGCTTTCTGGCGCTCCGCGCCCTCAACGTCTACGGTGACCCCGCGCCCTGGTCCCGCCAGCCGACGGCGCTCTTTACCGTGCTGTCGTTCCTGAACACGACCAAGTATCCGCCCTCGCTCCTCTTCCTGCTGATGACGCTGGGGCCAGCGATCCTGCTGCTCCGGCGCTTCGACGCCGGCGTGCCCGGCTGGCTCCGGCCGGCCGTCGTCTATGGGCGGGTGCCGTTCCTTTATTACCTACTGCACTTCCTGGTGATCCACCTGCTGGCGCTCACAGCGGGCTGGTTCCGCTACGGGAACGTCGGGTGGATGTTCCAGTCGCCCGGGCTCGACAAGTTTCCGTTCGTCGAGCCGGAGGGGTGGGGCGCGGGGCTGGCGGTGATATACCTGATCTGGGCGGCCGTGGTCGTGGCGCTCTACCCGGTGTGCCGGTGGTACGCGGAGCTCCGGCGGCGGCGAGCGGATTTGTGGTGGTTGAGCTACCTGTAGACGGCAGGCGTCGCGGGCGGTGCGGGGCACCGCGAGCGAGAGATCCCAACCGGTGCGCTGGTCCGGGACGGGCGGAGTAGCGGTCGTCTCAACCGGTGAACGCAACACGGCTAGGCTTCCTCGATCTGCACCGTCGCCTTCCGCTCCAGCTTGCCCCACCCCACCAGTCGCCCGCGGATGGCGACGAGGAACGACCGCACCACCACCCAGTACATCACCTGCCGGTAGGCAAACCGCTGCAGGAAGATCAGCCAGGTGAGACTCCGGTCTTCGCCCGGCTCCAGGAAGAAGGCCACCACCGCCGCCAGCCAGTCCACCAGCAGGAACACCGCGTAGAACGCCAGCACCTGCTGCAGGTCGGTGACGGCGTACGTCGCCCCGTGCTGCTGCCGCACCAGCCAGACCGACACCAGACTCCACAAGAACATCAGGTCCGCGATCGGCGAGATGGCCGGGAAGAGGAGCTGGAAGATCCAGGTGTTGGGCATCGCGATCATGCCGAGCGAGCCGTAGCGCGGCCGGAGCAGGGCATCGTGATGCTTCCACATGCACTGCAGCGTGCCAAACGACCAGCGGAACCGCTGCCGCGCCAGCATCCGCAGTGTGTCCGGCGCTTCGGTGTACGCCACCGCCTGATCGGCATATGCGACGACGTGCCCGGCGCGCCGCACCGCGATCGTCAGGTCCTGGTCCTCCGCCAGCGTATCGCTGCTGAACCCGCCCAGCGCCTGCACCACGCTCTTTCGCCACGCCCCCACCGCGCCCGGCACCACGGTGATGGCGTTGAGCAGGGAGAGTGCGCGGCGGTCGAGGTTCTGGCTGGTGACGTATTCCAGCGCCTGCCACCGGGTCACCAGGTTGATGCGGTTGCCCACCTTGGCGTTGCCGGCCACGGCGCCCACGGCGGGATCCTCCAGCGGCGCCACCAGCGCCGCCACCGTGCCCGGCGTGAAGAGGGTGTCCGCGTCGAGTCCCACGATGATCTCGCCCCGCGCGCGCTCGATCCCGTAGTTGAGCGCGCTCGCCTTGCCGCCGTTGCTCTTGCGGTAGATCGCCATCCGCGGCTCGGCACCGAAGGCGCGCGCCGCCACGCCGTACGTATCGTCCGGCGACCCGTCGTCCACCACCACGATCTGGAGCTCGCCGTCGTAGCGCTGCGCCAGAAGACTCCGCACCGTGGCCTCGACCACCTTCTCCTCGTTGTAGGCCGGCACCACCACCGTGACACTGGGCGCGTAGCTGGCCCGGCTCCGGGCCCGCCGCTCGTGCCGCCGGCCCGCGCGCTGCTGGAGCACCGCCATCGCCAGCACCGTCACCAGCCGCCCGATGCCCAGCACCACCGCAAGCAGGAAGATCCAGTGCAGCAGCCACTCGATCGCGCCCACCACGCCAAAGGTCAGCAACTCCACCGCGCGGGTGGCGGTGCCGCGGACCGGCAGCGGCGCCATCGCCTGCTCGCGCGAGATGCCGGCCAGTTCGGACAGCAGGACGATGGTATCGCCCCGCGCGCGGAGAGAATCGATCAGCGGGCCCAGCGCTGCCACCGTCTGCCGCCGGTCGCCGCCGCCGTCATGCAGCAGGATGACGTTGGCGGAACGCTCGGCCGTGACGTGATCGCGCTCCTCGAGCGCGTTGTGGATGATGGCGGCGGTACCGGGATGCTCCCAGTCCTCGGTGTCCACGTGGAGGCCGGCGGTGACGTAGCCCAGATCGCTCGCGATTCCCACCGGCACCAGCTCATCGCGGGTGGTCGGTTCCGCGTCGCCAAAGTAGGGCGGCCGGAAGAACGCCGACCGCCGCCCGGTGACCGCCTCGAGCAGCCGTTCAGTGGCATCGAGCTCCAGCCGGGTGACGAACGGCGAGGTGAGCGCCAGGTTGGGATGGGTAAAGGTGTGGTTGCCGAACTCGTGTCCCTCAGCCACGATCCGCCGCATGAGCGCGATGTGGCGCTCGACGTTCTCACCGATGACGAAGAAGGTGGCCGGTGCGCCGCGGGAGCGGAGCGTATCGAGGATCATCGGCGTCCAGGTGCCGTCCGGCCCGTCGTCGAAGGTGAGGGCGACGCGGTGCTTGCTCCGTCCGTCGCGCCGCACCACCCAGGGCGAGGGATACGTGGAGATCCGCTCGCCGCGGATCAGTCCTGTGACGCTGTCGAGCGCGAGGGTCCGCCGTCCCTCGGCGGGTCGCGCGGCCACCCGCAGGATTTCGCCGTCGCCATCGAACTCCACGTCGTAGCCGGCGGGGATGCGGGCCAGTGCCGCCGCCGGCGCGCGGGTCGCGTCTCGCCCGATGGCGCTCCAGAGCGCCGGATCCTCGGAGCCGAGCCGCCAGATGGCGCGGCCGGCGGCACCGGCGGCGTCACCCGCGAGTGCCTGGTTGTAGGCGGTCACCGCGTCCAGGTACCACGCGACGTGGTCGGTGGAATCGGGGTCGGTCCACATGATGTAGGGATTGAGCGACACGGAGTCGAACGCCGCTCGCGCGTCGTGGTCGCGCGCGGCGGCCATCGCGTCCTGGAAGGTGAGCTCGCCGCCGGAGGCCGCCGGGCCGGCGTCGTTCCAGTCGTAGCCGTACGCGCCGATAGCCAGGATCAGCTCGCCGGCCGGCACGACTCGCATTGCATGCCGCATATGATCGGCGTACCAGCGCTGGCTCGCCACCGGTCCGGCGTCCCCCCGGCCGTAGTGCTCGTCGTAGAGCATCAGGAAGATGCGGTCGTTGGCGGCGGCGTAGCGGCGGAGCCAGGTATCGCTCAGGTCGGTGCCGAGCGCCTGGGTGGTGATGGCGCCGCGGGTGTGGAGCGTCGAATGCAGCAGCTCGACGAACGCCAGCACCGCGGCGTGCATCGTGTCCGGCAGGTCCTCGAAGTCCACGGTGACGCCGCCCAGCCCGTAGCGGCGGACCAACTCGTCGAGCTGTGCCACCGCGCGGGCGCGCCGCTCCGACGTCGAGACCAGGCGGCCCAGGTCCCGCGCGCCAAACCGCTTCCCGCCGGAATCGAAGTTGCTGACCATCGCAAGGATCAGCGGCCGGTGTTCCGGCGGGAGCCGCTCGGCGGTGTAGAGCACCTTGGGGTCCACGGCAAAGCGGAGCGAGTCGCCGCCGGCCGCCACGAACGCCCACTCGCACACCACCCAGTCCATCTGCGCCGCGTGCGCGTTGAACGACGCGAATGAGTTGTCGTCCCAGTTGACGTAGAAGCCGACGGTGACCGGTGCTGGGCTCTCGTGCGCCGCGGGGGCCCGCGCGGCGGGCTTGCCCAGCGGGATGCGCGAGGGGTGCACCGCCGCGGGCTGGCGCCGCGGCCCCAGCGCGGCGTAGAGCCGGCGCCGCGCGGCGATCCGCTCCCGCGCCTGGCGGGGGGTGACCAGCGAGGGGAGCTGGGTGATTTCCCGCTCGGCGCGCCACGCGGGCAGGAGCGGCGGAATGAAGATGCTGACGACGACGCTCGCCGCGAGCAGCGTGGTGATGACGCCGGTGGCGAGCGCGGCCCGCCGGAGCCGGCGCCAGCGCCGGCCCGATGGGTCGAGGAAGATTGATCGGCTGGCGGACGTGCCGGCTTACCCTTTCGCGTCTCCCGCGGCCTTCTGCGTCGCGGATGCTCCCTGTTCGGGCCTGCTGCCCAGCGCCTCCGCGACGATGCGGTGCTGCTCGGCGGCGTGCGCGGCGGGGTACCCCTCGGCCGGGCTGGCGCGGTCGGGCCGGCCGGCGTAGCTCAGCGTCATCCCTTCCCATAGCAGTGCCCGGAGCCGCGGCTCGACGAAGGTCCACGCGCCCATGTTGCGCGGCTCCTCCTGGGCCCACACCAGTTCCCGCGCGGTTGGATAGCGCGCCAGCGTCTGGCGCACTTCCGTCTCCGGAAAGGTGTGGAGCTGCTCCAGCCGGATCACCGCGGGGCGCCCGTCGGTCATCTGCTCGGCCTCGGCCAGCAGGTCGTAGTAGACCTTGCCGCTGCACGCGACGACGCGGGTGACGCCCGCTTCGCGGCCGGTCATCGCGGGATCGGCCAGCACCGGCATGAAGGTGCCGGTGGTGAAGTCGCTCAGCTTCGACGCCGCCTGCGGCAGCCGCAGCAGACTCTTGGGCGTCATGATGATGAGCGGCCGCTGCCGTTCCCGCTTGGCCTGGCGGCGCAGCAGATGGAAGTACTGCGCCGGCGTGGTGCAGTTGGCCACCCGGATGTTGCCTTCGGCGGCGAGCTGGAGAAACCGCTCCAGCCGCGCACTCGAGTGCTCGGGGCCCTGGCCCTCGTAGCCGTGCGGCAGCAGCAGCGTGAGGCGCGAGGTCTGCCCCCACTTGGAGAGGCCGGCCGAGATGAACTGATCGATCATGACCTGGGCGCCGTTGATGAAGTCGCCGAACTGCGCCTCCCAGACCACGAACGCCTCGTGCGCCGCCACGCTGTACCCGTACTCGAACCCGATGCAGGCGAGCTCGGAGAGCGGGCTGTTGTAGAGCTCCATCGAGGCCATGGCCCCGGGCAGGTTCTTGATCGGGGCGTACTCCGCGCCGGTCTCGGCATCGTGCAGCACCAGGTGGCGGTGACTGAACGTGCCGCGCTCGGTGTCCTGGCCGGTGAGCCGGACCGGCACCCCCTCGGTGAGCAGCGACGCAAGGCTGAGCGCCTCGCCCTGGGCCCAGTCCATGCCCCCCTCGGCGCCCAGCGCCGCGCGGCGCCGCTCGAGCTGGCGGCCGAGCTTGGCGTTGATGGTGAACCCGTCGGGCCAGGTGATGAGCTGCTCGTTGAGCGAGGTGAGGATCTCCGCCGGCAGCGCGGTGGCCACCATCTGCGGCGCCCTCTTCTGGCTCGGCACCTCGGGCGCCGGCGCCGTGGGCTTGCCCAGACTCGCCTTGAACGCCTGTTGAATGCCCACCAGCCGCTGGTACGCGGCCTCCCCCTGCGCCTCGGCCTCCGCTTCCGTCACGATCCCCTCGCGCGCAAGCTGCGCGGCATAGAGCGCCCGCACGGTGGGGTGCACCTTGATCTCCTGGTACATCTGCGGCTGGGTGTACGCCGGCTCGTCGCCCTCGTTGTGGCCGTGGCGCCGGTAGCCCACCAGATCGATCAGCGCGTCCCCGCCGAACTTTTCGCGGTACGCCATCGCCAGCCGCACGGCGGAGAGGCAGGCCTCGGCGTCGTCGGCGTTGACGTGGACGATGGGGATGTCGAACCCCTTGGCCAGGTCGCTGGCGTAGCGGGTGGAGCGCGCGTCATCCGGATCGGTGGTGAAGCCGATCTGGTTGTTGGTGATGAGATGCATCGTGCCCCCGGTGCGGTAGCCGGGGAGCGCGCCCAGGTTGAGCGTCTCCGCCACCACGCCCTGGCCGGCAAAGGCGGCGTCGCCGTGGATCACCACCGGCACCGCGGCGCTGCTGTCCACGCTCGCTTCCCGGCTCCGGCGCTGGGTCTGCAGTGCGCGGGCGCGGCCGTCCACCACCGGCGCCACGAACTCGAGGTGGCTGGGGTTGGGCACCAGCGAGACGGTGATCGACTTGCCCTTCTCGGTGCGGTACGCGCCGTCGGCACCGTGATGGTACTTCACGTCGCCGGTGCCGCCCTCGGGGGTGAGCTGGCCCGCCTCGACGTGGCGGCCGCCCTCGAACTCGGCAAAGATCGTCTCGGCCGGCCGGCCCACGTTATGGGCCAGCACGTTGAGCCGTCCGCGGTGCGCCATGCCGATGACGACTTCGCGCGCGCCGCCGTCCACCGCCAGGTCCATGGTGAAGTCGAGCATGGGCACCAGCATGTCCACGCCCTCGATCGAGAACCGCTTCTGGCCCAGGTAGGCCTTGTGCAGGAACTTCTCGAGCGATTCCACCTGGGTGAGGCGGGCCAGCAGGCGCCGCTTCTGGTCCGGCGGGAGCGGGCGTCGGAAGGCGCCGGACTCGATCTGCTCGCGGAGCCAGACCCGCCGCTCATGGCTGGCGATGTGCTCCACCTGGTACCCCATCGTGCCGCAGTAGGTCTCGCGAAGGTGGGGCAGCGCCTCGAGCAGCGTGTTGCCGGGGACGAACACCCGGAGCACGCTGCAGGGGATCTGCGCCATCACGTCGTCGGTCAGTCCCAGCGGACCGGGATCAAGGGCGGGATCGCCCACCGGCTCGCTGCCCAGCGGATCGAGATGCGCGGCCAGGTGGCCGTGGGTGCGGAACGCCTTGACCAGCGCCATGGCGGCGGCGACGTGGCGAAGATCGTCAGGGCCGGCGGGCCGGATCCTGGCGAGCGCCGGCTCCCCGGCCGGGGCCGCCGCGGTGGTGGCCGCCGTTGCAGTCGATGCTTCGGGCGCTGCGCTGACACCGAGTCCCCGGGCCACCGCGTCGTAGAAGCCGTCCTTGCCCTGGAGCATCCCGTCCAGCGTCGCGAGGAACTGCCCAGACTCCGCCCCCTGGATCACGCGGTGATCGTAGGTGCTGGTCACCGTCATCACCTTGCCCACGCCGAGCTGGCGGAGCTGCTCGGGCGGCATGGCGGTGAACTCGGGCGGATACGCGATGGCGCCCACGGCGATGATGCTGCCCTGGCCGGCCATGAGCCGGGGCACCGAGGCCACGGTGCCGAGCCCGCCGGGGTTGGTGAGCGACATGGTGGCGCCGGCAAAGTCGTCCGGCATCAGCTTGTTGGTGCGCGCCTTCTCCACCAGCAGCTCGTAGGCGGCGAGGAACGCGGCAAAGTCCATCGCGTCCGCGCCCTTGATGACGGGCACCACCAGCCCGCGGCTGCCGTCCTTCCGGGTGACGTCCACCGCGAGCCCCAGCGAGATGCCGGCCGGAGTGACGCGATACGGCGCGCCGTCCTGGATCAGGAGCGTGTGCCCCATCATCGGGTGCTGCTTGGCCGCCTGCACGATGGCCCAGGCGATCAGGTGGGTGAACGAGATCTTCTCGCTGCGGCCAGCCGCCTGGAGCGCCGTGTTGAGCGCCTTGCGCTGCCGCTCGAGCGTGGCGACGGGGAGATCGCGGAAGGTCGTGGCCGTGGGGACGGTCAGGCTCTCCGTCATGTTGTGGATCAATCGCGCGGCGGGGCCCTTGATGGGCGCGGCGCCGGTCGGGAGGCCCGCCGGTTGAGTGGTGAGCTGGCCGTTGGCGGACGCGCTGTGCCCGTTGCTGCCAGCCAAGGTCGCGGGATCGGGAAGCTCGCCCGTGACGCCGCTCTCGAAGAGCCGGCGCCATTCGGGGCCCACGGCCGCCGGATCGCGCAGGAAATCCTCGTACATGACCTGGGCAAAGCCCGCGTTCGCCGTCTCGAACAGATTCGGATCCACGGCACACTCCAGCCGACTCGAGGACACTCACGGCGCGCCGCAGCCCGCCTTACATCGTATGCTGGAAGATAGTGAGTTATCCGGTGCGCTGACAGCGTGATGCAGGCGCATTCGGGGGTTGTGGCGCCCTGCTGGGCGTTCCATTCTCCGGCGTGGCAAACCCATGATCAGAGCCCGGCCGGGTCAGCCCCGCTCGGCGAGCTGATGCAGCAGCGCCATCTGGTCGCGCTGTATCGTGAGGAGCGCCTCCCAGTCGTGCTGCCGCATCTGGTCCAGCTTGTCATGCAGCGTCCGGATTTCGATCTCCGCCTTCAGGTTCACCTCGTAGTCGTGCGCGGCGTCCAGCCGGTCCTTGTCGGCCTGGCGATTCTGCGTCATGAGGATGACCGGCGCCTGGATCGCCGCCAGCATCGAGAGGACCAGGTTGAGCAGGATGAACGGATAGGGATCGAAGGCGTGCCCGTGCCGCGCCGCCGCGGTCGCATTCAGTGTCACCCACCCCACCAGCACCACCACAAAGCCCATGATGAAGGCCCACGACCCGCCGAACTGTGCCAGCCGGTCGGACACCCGCTCGCCCAGGCTCCGCTGGGCGATGAACTCCTGGTTCGTGTCGTGGCTGACGCGGACGCGGGCCAGCACATGCTCGATGGCGCGGCGCTCCGCGGCGGAAAGCTCGTCCCAGTCGCGCTGGAAGAATTCGGACGCGAGGCGGTGTCCCGGTGACGTCATTGCTGGTCTCGTGGTGGGAAGTGGATGTAGTGGCGGTGGCGGATGAAGGCGGCTTCATGCGGTGTCAATACTGGCTTCATCCGGGCGCGGGTAGAGTTGCCGGCATCACGACGCATGCCGACACCACTTTCCGGAGAATCCTGTGTCAGAGAAGCCCGCGACCAACGAGACCTCACGACGCGCGTTCCTGCGGCACGGCGCGGCGGCCGCCGTCGCCCTGCCGACGCTCGCCTCGACGCTCGCCTGCGGTGGCACCCCGAAGGCCGCCGCCGCCCAGAAGGCACCCGCGGTCACGCCGCCGCCCCAGCTGACCGTCCGCCAGAAGGCCGACGCGATGGATGCGATGCATGAAGCGGGGATGAAGGCGTTTCCGGCCAGGACGGCGGGGACGGGCAACGTCCTGCTGTCGCCGCGGATGGAGGGCGGGGTCAAGGTTTTCGACCTGACGACGAGCGAGATCGACTGGGAATACGCGCCGGGCCAGCACTCGCCAGCGTGGGCCTACAACGGCCAGGTGCCCGGGCCGCAGATCCGGGTACGCGAGGGGGATCGGGTGCGCATCAATCTCACCAACAACCTCACGCAGTCCACCTCGATCCACTTCCATGGGCTCGAGCTGCCCAACGACCAGGACGGCGTCCCGTATTTGACGCAGAAGCCGGTCAAGCCGGGCGAGCGGTACACCTACGAGTTCACGGTGCCCAACGCCGGCTCGCACATGTACCACTCCCACCATAACTCGACCGCGCAGGTGTCGAAGGGGCTGCTCGGCGCGTTCGTCGTGGAGCCGAAGGACCGGACCCGCGAGCCGAAGGTGGACCTGGACTACGTGATGATCCTGAACGACGGTCCCCACGGCTACACGCTCAACGGCAAGGGTTTCCCCGCCACGGCGCCGATCGTGGCCAAGCAGGGGCAGACGGTGCGGATCCGGTTCATGAACGAGGGGATGATGATTCATCCCATGCACCTGCACGGCATGCACATGACGGTGATCGCCAAGGACGGCTGGGACCAGCCCGTGCCGTGGCGCTGCGACACGCTCAACATCGCGCCGGGCGAGCGGTGGGACGTCATCGTGAAGGCGACCAACCCCGGCGCGTGGGCGTTCCACTGCCACATCCTGCCTCACGCCGAGACGGAACATGGGATGTACGGCATGGTGACGGCGTTCATCGTGGAAAAGGCGGCGCCGGTGGCATGACGGCGGCGCGCGGGTCGGGCTGACGTTCAGCCGCCCCCTGGCCCGGTCAGCGGGGCGGCGACGCTGCTGCCGCTGCGCAGCTCCTCGTGGTGGATCTGCCCGCCGGCGAGCGCGGCCACCGCAAAGAGTCCGGCGCTCACCAGCACCGCCACGGCGGCGATGCCGGTCACGCGACCGTTGCCGGGCCGCCCGCCACGCCGGAGATAGAGCGCGCCCAGTGCGATGGCGCCGGCGACCAGCACCGCGATGAGCCCGGTCTCGGCCTTGTCCTCGTGCTCGTGCACGCGGCCGCGGTCGTACCAGGCGGCGTGCTCCTGCTGGTGCTGGGTCGGCTCGCCGGTGAGGTAGACCGGGATGGTGACGAGCGCGAGCACGACGGTGAAGATCAGCCCGAGCGAGGTGATCTCGCGCGAGCGGCGCACCAGTCCCCACACCAGGACAATCGCCACGAAGATGGTCCCGAGCACCGGAATGTGATTGAACATCAGGTGCAGATGGGTGGCTGACAGATCCATGCTGCCTCCGGAGAGTTGCGGTCAGCGGTCGTCGGCCGAGCGGCCGATGACCTCGCGGATGTCGACGCGGATGACGACGTCGCGCTCTGGTGTGGGGTCATCGGGCGTGAACGCGGCGGGCATGAGCTGGCGGATCGCCGCCACCGTCTCCCCGTATTCCCGGGGCTGGAGCTCAGGGTCGAGCCGGAAGAAGGTGCCCCGCGCGACCACGCTCCGCCAGCGGAACATTCCCTCGATCTCGTCGGTCTCCAGTGCCACCCATGGCCGGTGGGCCAGCGCGCTCAGCTTGGTGCCGGGCTCGGTGCGGCCGTGCAACATCCCGCCGGCGTACACGTAGCTGATCGGCGCGATGTCCACCTGCTCGTGATCGGTGAACGCCATCCGGCCCACATGATTGCGGGCGAGGACCGCGTCGGCTTCGGCGCGCGTCAGGTCGCGGAAGGTGGGGCGGGGCTGGGTCATGACGTGATGCTCCCGGCGTTGGCGTGGGGCCGCACGGCCACGGGGATGTGTACGCCCTCCGGGGGGGTCCGCGCAAGCCGGCGATCGGGCGCCGCAGCCCGGAGCGCATTGAGGATGGCCAGGACGTCGATCCCCTCCTGCAGGATGGCGCCCAGCGTGGGCGGCACATAGCCGGCGGCCGCCGCGGCCATGGCGATGCCGCTGAGGCCCAGGCCGGCGATGATGCTGGTCCGGGCGATGCGGACCGTGCGATGGCTGATCCGGATGCCGGTCGCCACCAGCTCGAGGTCGTCCGCCAGCAGGACCACGTCCGCCGCCTCGGCGGCGATGCCGCCGCCATGCGCGGCGAGCACGACGCCGACCGTCGCGGCGCTCAGGGCCGGCGCGTCGTTGGTGCCATCGCCCACCATCAGCACGTGTTCGCCGTCGGCCAGCAGTTCCCGGACGGTGGTGAGCTTGTCCGCCGGCATGAGGTCCCCCCGTGCGAACTCAATCCCCACCGTCTGCGCCACCTCGGTGGCGTTGGCCTGCGTGTCGCCGGAGAGGAGCAGGGTGCGGTGCACGCCGGCCGCGCGGAGCTCGGCCAGCAGCTCGGGGAGGCGGGGGCGCAGCCGGTCGGCATAGTCGATGGCGCCCGCGAGCGCGCCGTCCACCGCCACCCAGGCGCGCAGGTTGGTGCCGCGATCGGCGTCGAGCAGCGCCATCGCGGCGGCCGCGCCCGGATGGTGCTCCACGACGAACGACCGCGCGCCGACGGTCACTCGCCGCCCGTCCACCTCGCCCGAGACGCCGCGGCCCGGGGCCTCGATCACGCTGACGGGCTCGCTGAGCGGCAGCGGGCCGGCGCGGGCGGCGTCCACCATGGTGCGCGCGAGCAGATGTCCCGATCCCTGCTCGACCGATCCCGCGAGGCGGAGCAGCTCGGCGTCGCTCCAGGGCGGGACGGCGTGCACCGTGCGCACCTCGGGGCGCCCGATGGTGAGCGTCCCGGTCTTGTCGAAGACCGCGACGGTGACGCCGCCGAGTTGTTCCAGCGCACTGCCGGAGCGGAAGATGATGCCGCGCCGGGCGGCCAGGTTGATGCCGCCGATGAGCGCCACCGGCGTGGCCAGAATGAGCGGGCACGGCGTGGCGACCACGAGAACGGCGAGCACCCGCACGGCGTCGCCCGAGACGAACCAGGTGGCCAGGCAGACGGCGAGCGTCACCGGCGTGAACCAGACGGCGTAGCGGTCGGCCAGTCGCTGCAGGGGCGCCTTCTGTCCCTGGGCGGTGCGCACGAGCTCCACGATGCGGGCGTACTGGCTCTCGCTCGCGACGGCCGTGGCGCGGAGCGTGAGCGGCCCTTCCAGGTTGAGACTGCCGCTGGGAAAGGCGATGCCGGGCACCGCGTGCACCGGTGCCGCTTCGCCGGTGAGACTCGACGTGTCTACGTGTGATTCGCCGGCGATGACGTCGGCATCGCAGGGGATCATCTCGCCGGGACGGACCAGGAGCTCGTCGCCGAGCAGGATCGCCTCCACCGGAATATCGTGGGTGGCGCCGGCGGCCAGGCGATGCGCGATGCGGGGTGCCGCCTCCTCGAGTGCGCGCACCGCCTGGGAGGCGCGTCCGGCGGCAAACGCCTCGAGCAACTCACCACCCGACTGCATGAGCACCACCACGAGCCCGGCCAGCGGGTGATCGAGCACGATGGCGCCGATGATGGCGAGCGAGGCGACGATGTCGGTGGCGAACTGGCCGCCGCGGATGGAGAGGACCAGCCGCCAGAGCAGCGGAGCGGCGGTGACGAAGAGACCGACCCGCCAGATCTCGTGCGCAGTGGCGGGCCGGCCCAGTACGTAGGCGGCAACGAGGCCGGCGGCGATCGCCGATGCGGCACCCGCCGGCAGTACGAACGCCGGCAGCCGTCTGCTCATGCGCTGCCGGCCGGCGACGCTCCTCCCCGTAGTGAAAATCCCACGCCGCGCACCGTCATGATGGCCGCCTCGCCGGCGTCGCGCTCGAGCTTGCGGCGCAGATTGCCCACGTGCACGTCCACCACGTTGCTCTCGGGGTCGAAGTGCATGTCCCACACCTTTTCCAGCAGCGTGGTGCGGCGCACCACTTCCTCGGGGTGCATGAGGAAGTATTCAAGGAGCTGGAACTCCTTGGGGGTGAGGTCGAGCGGTCGGCCGCCGACCGCCGCCACATGACGGAGCCGGTCGAGCGTGATCTGGCCGTAGCGCAGCACGTCGAGCCGCGCCACACCACCGCGGCGGTGCAGGGCGCGGATGCGGGCCAGCAGCTCCTCGAAGCGGAACGGCTTGGAGAGGTAGTCGTCGGCGCCGGCGTCGAGGCCGCGCACCACGTCCTCCGGCGCGTCCCGCGACGTGAGCATCAGGATCGGCGTCGTCCGGCCTTCCCGCCGGAGCTCGGCCGCTACCTGGAATCCGTTCTTTCGTGGGAGCACGACGTCCAGCAGGATCACGTCGTAGTCGTAGACGTGGGCCAGCATGGTCGCCTCGTCGCCGTCCGGCGCGACGTCCACGGCGTGACCCTCTTCCTTCAGTCCCTGCTCGATGAAGCCCGCGACCTTGCGGTCGTCCTCCACGACGAGTAAGCGCATGCCTCGAACCTAGCGAGCCCTGCTGAAGCGCCCTGCAAATGAGCGTGAAGGGATCTTCATGCGTCCTCCGTGGCCGGGAGCTCCAGCACGAAGCGGCCGCCGCCGCCCGGATTGGCGGCCGCGCGCAGTTCGCCGTCGAGCAGCCGGGCCAGCCGGCGGGAGAGCGGCAGGCCGAGTCCGACACCGGTGTGGGCTTCGCCAGCCTTGGTGACGTAGATGTCGAAGATGCGCTCGAGATCGGCGTCAGGCACGCCAGGCCCCTGGTCCGTCACCTCGAAGACGACCTTGGGGCCCCGCACGGACACGCCGATCTGCACCTCGGAATCCTCCGGCGTGTGACGTACCGCGTTGATCAGCAGGTTGACCAGGATCTGCTCCACCCGGCTGGCGTCGGTGCGGCAACTCGGCAGCCCGCGCGGGAGCCTCATCCTCACCGTCACGTTGCGCGCGGCGGCGGCGGGGGTGATCCGGCCCACCGAGCGGCGCACGGCGCCCACGCAGTCGACCGCCTGCAGCGCCGGCTTGAGCCGGTCCTCGTCCAGCCGGCTCAGATCCAGCAGGTCGTTGATCAGGCTGATCGCCAGCTCGGCGGAGTCCAGCACTTCGAACGCGGCGCGGGGGACCGTGGCCGGGTCCTTCTTCCGCACCAGCATCTCGGCCCAGCCGAAGACGCCGGCCAGCGCGTTCCGCAGCTCGTGGTTCACCATCGCGAAGAACCGCTCACGGGTGCGCTGGAGCTGCTGGACCTCCTCCAGCAGGCGGGCGCTTTCCTCGTGCAGCCGTGCATTCTCCACCGCGGCCGCCGTCTGGGCAGCGAGCAGCCGGGCCACGTGCTCATCCACGTCGGTGAACTCCGCCGCGCCCAGTTTTTCGGTGAGATAGAGATTGCCGAACACGCCGCGGCGGCCGATGATTGGCACGCCCAGAAACGAGTGCATGGCCGGGTGATTGGGCGGAAAGCCGTAGGAATCGGGGTGCTGGACCAGATCGGGCAGGCGGATCGGCCTGCCCTCACGGATCACCAGGCCGAGGATGCCGTGGCCCTGGGGCGGCTCGCCCAGCCGCTCGCGGTCCGCCGGACTGACGCCTGTCGTGATGAAGCGCTCCAGCGTCCGCCCGTCCGGCCCCAGCACGCCGATGGCGGCGTAGCGCGCGCCGATCACCTCCACCGCAATGGCCACGACCCGTTCCAGCACTCCCTCGAGAGACAGTTCCGAGATCAGGAGCATGCCGGCGGCCACCAGCCGCTCCAGCCGCCACTGGGGTGTATCTGGTGTTTCGATCTGGTTGGGCATCCCTCAACAGTAGCGCGAAGAAATCTTCGGCACCACTTCAGCATTCCTTCACACTCCCGGGGCGATTGTGCTGGCATGGCAGAGTCAGGCAACGGCCTTCGGCATATCCTCGTCGGAACCGACGAGTCGGAGAGTGCCCGGAACGCGTTGCGGACCGCGCTCGTGGTGGCCCACCGGGCAGGCGCACGGCTGACCGTCATGACGGTGATTCCAATGCACGGGCGCGCCAACCGCGCGGACGCCGTGCCGGAGGCGAGCCACGGGCCGGTGCTCGCGCGGCTGGAACGGTGGATGGACGCCGAGCTCCGCACCTCGCCGGAGGTCGGATCGGTGGGACTTGGCGTGACGAGCGGGATTCCCGGCATCGAGATCTGCCGGTTTGCCGACGACCACGCGGTGGATCTGATGGTGATCGGCCGGAAGACGCGGTCGCGGACCAGTCGCCTGCTGGTGGGCGATACCGCCGACGCGGTAGCGCGCCGAAGCCGGATTCCGTGCCTGTTCGTGCCGCGCGCCGGCCCGGCGCCGTCCAGCCTGCTCGTGGCGCTGGACGGCTCGGCGCGCGGGCTCACGGTGCTGGAGACCGCCTGCGACATCGCGCGCGCCATTGGCGCCGGGATCCAGGTCGTGACCGTCGAGCCGGTGCTGCCCGACGAGCCGTCGGAGCTGGCGTTGGAGCTGCCCACCGCGCGCTCGGAGGCGGTCCGCGTGGTGATCGGGCGGATCGCCGCGTGCCATGACAGCGGTGTTGCGATGGCCTCGCTCATGATCCGTCGCGGCGCGATCCCCGAGTCGGTGCTCGCGGCGGCCGCGGAGATCGGCAGCGACGTCATCGTCGTCGGTATGCATCGTGGCGGGCCGCCCGGCATCATCGACGCCGGCAGCACGGCGCGCCGCCTCACGCACAGCGCCGACTGCGCTGTGCTCACCGTACCGCTCTGACCAGGAGGCCGGCGTGTATAACCGTATTCTCGTTCCGCTCGATGGGTCTCTGGCCGCGGAAGAGGCGGTGCCGATTGCGGCCGGACTGGCGCGCCGCACCGGCGCTGAGCTCCAGCTGGCGCTGGTGCACGTCTCGATGCTGGCGGCGTTTGCCGGCGCCGGGGTGGCCATCGACACCGACGACCTCGATGCCATCCAGCGAGACGACGAGGCGGGCTACCTCAGTCGGCTCGTCGCCCGGCTGCAGGCCGATGCGGCGCTCCGCGTGACCGCGCACCACCTCACCGGGCCGGTCATCGAGACGCTGGCGGCGCAGGTCGGCGATGGTGGCGCCGATCTGGTCGTCATGACGACCCACGGCCGCGGGCCCGTGGGGCGATTCTGGCTGGGCAGCATCGCCGACGGCCTGGTCCGCATGGTGGCCGCGCCGGTCCTGCTGCTGCGCCCCGCGGACCGGGCCGGCGATGTGCGCACCGGCTTCCGGCGGGTGCTCATCCCGCTCGATCGCTCGGCGCCGGCGGAGCATGCCGCCGCGGCGGCGCGAGCGCTGCTGGGCGAGGACGGAGAATGCCTGTTGCTCCACGTGCTCCACCCGGGCCCGGTGATGAGCGTGCTGCCGGTGCCGTTCGGGATCATTCCCGATCTTGTCGTCGATCCCGCCGCGCGGGAGGAGGCGCAGGGATATCTCGAGCAGATGGCGCGGCGGGTGCGCCGCTCCGGCCTTCGTGCGCGCACCGCGCTGCGCGTGGCCGGCAGCGCCGCCACCGAGATCCTGGAGGAGGCCCGCCGGGAGCGGGTCGATGCCATCGTGGTGACCACACACGGCGTGGGCGGGCTCCGGCGGTTCCTGCTGGGCAGCGTGGTGGACAAGCTGATCCGCGCCGCGGATGTTCCGGTATTGGTCTGCCGCCCGCCGGCGGGGCGCGAATCGGTCACCACGCGACCGGCGACGATGGCGCTGCGGGCGATCTGACGCTCGCGGCGCGGGGTACGGCATGATCGCGCGATCCGCCCGCGCGGCGGCCGGATTCGCGGCCGCCGCACTGCTTTTGGCTCACGCCGCCATGGCGCAGGTCCCGGCGGGGCAATGGATCGTGGGGGACAGCGCCGGGCTGGCCGCGCGGATGATGGTCACCCTTCTGCATGCGGCGGACGCCGACGGGCTGCGTCCCGCCGACTATGAGGTGGCGCGCCTCGACAGCCTGCTCGCCGCCGGTGCCGATCCCCAAACGGCGCGCACGCTGGACGCGGCGCTCAGCGCCGCCGCCACCCGGTTTCTCGACGACCTGCGCGGCGGCCGCACGGCGTCGCCGCTGGGCCCGCGGCGCGACGGATGGGAGGCCGGTACCGCGCTCACCGCCGCGATCCGCGGCGACTCGCTGGAGCAACTGATCCGGGCCGTCCGCCCGCCGTTTGCGCAATACGCGGCGCTGGCCGCGGCGCTGATTCGCTATCGTGCGCTCCCACCGCTGGCCATGCCGGACCTCGGTCGTCTCCCCCTGCGCCCCGGCGGCGCCGTCGCGGGGGCGGGAGCGCTTCGCCGCCTGCTGATGGCGCTGGGCGATCTGCCGCCAACGGCCGCCGCCCGCCCCATCGCCGCGCCCGACACGACCTACGACGACGCGCTGGTCACTGGGATACGGCGCTTCCAGGCGCGCCACGCCCTCGAGCCGGACGGCGTCATCGGGCCGGCAACCGCCGCCGCGCTCGGGACGCCGGCCTCCCGGCGCATCGCCCAGCTCGAGCTTGCGATGGAACGGCTGCGCTGGCTGCCGCGGATCACCGGCGAGCCGCTGCTGGTGGTGAACGTCCCGGCGTTCGAACTGGTGACACTCGATTCAGGACGGGCGGCCGGTGCACCGGCGCTTCGCATGCGGATCATCGTCGGTGACGCGCCGCGCCGTCCGACGCCGATGCTGGCGTCGCGGGTGACCCGCATCGAGTTCCGCCCGTACTGGAATGTGCCGCCCAGCATCCTCCGCCAGGAACTTCTGCCGCGCCTCCGGCGCTCGCCCGACTACCTGCGGTCCAACCAGATGGAAATCGTGGGTCCCGGCGACACGGTCCTGGGGGATGCAGCCACGCCGGCGCTGGTGGCCGCACTCGCCCACGGCGCAGCCCGTGTGCGCCAGCGACCCGGCGAGGGCAACGCGCTGGGGCTGGTGAAGGTGGTCTTTCCCAACCGCTCGAACGTATACCTGCACGGCACGCCGGCACCCGAACTGTTCCTGCGGGCGCAGCGGGACCTGAGTCATGGCTGCATCCGCGTGGAGGAGCCGGCGGCGCTGGCGACGTGGGTGCTTCAGGGTGAGCCGGCATGGACCCGTGCGCGCGTGGATTCGGCGATTGCGGGACCCACCGGAAGCCGGGTGGCGCTCACGCATCCGATGCCGGCCTTTGTTTTCTACACGACGGCGGTGGTCCACGCCGACGGCACCGTGCACTTTCATCCGGATGTCTACGGCGAAGACCGCCGCGCCATGGCGGCGCTCCGGGCGGTGTCGCGCTAGGCGGCCACTCCGCCCCGCCGCGTCAATCTGGCGGGCAGCACACGCGTCCTAGCGGCCGGCGCCGAACGGCTTCACGCGGCGCCACGCGTGGGCTACGAAGCAGGTGACCGCCGCGAGCTCGGCGGCACGGCCGGCGAGCAGCAGCGTCGGCACACCGGCCAGCGCCGCGCATCCGGCGGCCGGGACGCCGGCGTTCAGCAGCAGCACCGCGGCCCAGGCGGGGGCAGGGTGACCCCGTTCGCGCCCGCTGGCATGTTTCGGCAGAATCCAGTAGGCCACGCCAAGCACGAGATTGACCAGCCAGCCGACCAGCAGCAACTCGACGTGCACCGGCCGCAGGCGGATGAGCCCGCCGGCCGCCGGTAATCCCTTCACGGCCAGCAGGGCCCCGCCGATCGCCGTTCCCGCCACCAGCGCGATCAGCGCGGCACGCACGAACCAGACGCTGAGCCGGGGCACTCAGCGGGTCCGCACGCGCGGCCAGATTCGCATGACGAACGTCAGCATGGCGATCAGCTGGAGCGCCGCCGACATCGGGAGCAGCCAGCCCGCCGGGCCACCGCTCCGGGTCCCGACCATCGGCTCGCCGATCAGCCGGCACGCCAGTCCGATGTTGAGAGACCCATAAACGATCCAGCCCGGCCAGTCACTCGACGGTGCCGGGTGCCGCTGCACCCGCGGAAACATCCAGTACGCCACCCCCATGATGAGCTGAGTGATCCAGCCCACGACCAGGAGGTGGATGTACGAGGGCCCCGCCGCCGCGAGCGCGGGATACGCGGTGCGAAGCGGTGCGATCGCGAGTGCCAGGCCGACCAGAAAGGCGCCGCCGCCGCAGATCAGGGCGGTGCGGATGAGCCAGCGGCTCAATGTCGGCAAGGGCGGCTCCGGATGCGGATGACCGGTATGATACGCGGAGCCGGCCCGAACGTCACCGGAGGGCCGCCCCGGGAGGGCGACGGACGGACCGGCGGACCGCGCCCGCCGCTATGGCGAGGTGTCGGAGCCGGCGGGGCAATCGCGGGGGACGACGCGCCCCCGGGACCCGGGTCGGCGAATGGTGTGATCAGCCATTTCCCGTGCCCAGGAGATAATCCAGCACATCGGCGGCGCGGTAGCTGGTGCGGCCCCGGAGAAATGTCCCCAGGCTGACCAGGTCGTCGCCACTCGTGACGAGCGCCGGTTCGATCCGGCCATCCTTCCGCACTTGCGCCTGCCCGATGTTTGCGAACAAGGCGTTGCACAGGCAGTGCCGCCCGGCGGTGTCCTCGATGCTTCCGCCCTTCGCGACGAATGCGTCGACCGGCTCGGCGGGACAACGGTATCCGATGCGGCCGTCAGGCTGTTCGTACGGCACCCGGAGCCCGCCGATATCGCAGATGCGATTGCGCGGCGGCTCGGCTGCGGCCGGATCGTCGGGCCAGCGGACCACCTTGAAGGGATACCCCGTCGGAGACGCTCGCGGATCGGTGTAGACGTCGATCGTACCGCGTGCGGCGTGCGCGATCACCGAACCCTTGATCTCATCCGACAGGCCGGACTCCTCCGCATAGGCAAACAGGGTACCGACCTGAATGCCGGCCGCGCCGGCCGCCCTGGCCGCGCGCAGCGCCTCCGGGGAACCCGCGCCGCCGGCCACCCAGAACGGCAGGCCGAGCTCGCACATCCCGGCCAGGTCAACGGCGTCGCGCTCGCCGTACACCGGCTCGCCACGCCCGTTGAGGGACGCCGTGCCGCGCGGGGGTGCGTTGTGACCTCCCGCCGTCGGCCCCTCGACGACGAAGCCATCGACCCGGCCGCTCGCCTTGCGCGCCAGCATGGTCGCCAGCGAGTTGCTGGAGATGATCGGCAGGAAGGCGGGCCGGGCCAGCGACGGGGGGCGGTCGAAGTGGTCCCCTGGATCGAGCGTCAACCGCTCCTCCCGGCCGGAGCCTGCGCCTTCCAGGATCAGCCGGAGTGACGCGGACCGCCCCTCGGCAAACGCATCGAGCGCGCCGGGAATTTCCCGCGGAATACCGGCGCCCATCAGCACGTAGTCCACCTTGGCCAGCATGGCGCCGTAGAGCGCCGCCAGGTTCGGAAGCTGCACCTTGGTGAGGAGATTGATGCCGACCGGCCCGTCGTGTCCCTCTCGCGCCAGCCAGACTTCGACGAAGTTCGCGAGCATCGTGATGCGCTCCCGGCCGAACGAGGCGCCGTGCCGGTACATCGGCAGCATTCGATATGGCTGGCCGGGCGCGCGTCCGTCGGGACGGAAGTAGCGGCGGAGCGTATCCGCGGCGGCGTCCGGCAGCGGAAACGCCGCCATCGCCCGGCGCATGGCTCCGTCCGCATCCCCGTCCTGAAGGCGCCGCACCAGCAGCGTTTCGACCGCGGTGCCGGAGACAACCCCGAGCTGCCCGCGAGACGCGACGGCACGTGCGAGCGCCCAGCCGGAGACGCCAATCCCCATGCCGCCCTGGATGATCGTCGGCAGCGCAGACGGCGGCGTCACCGGCGCACCGGCATCGGCCGGACCGGCGGTCCCGGGGCCGGCACCTCGCCCGCGGAGAGCGTCCGCCAGATGTTGTAGACGAAGAGATAGGCGCCGATCGTCTCCAGCACCCCGCCGGCTACGAGGCACGCGAGCGCGTGCCTCCCGCCGTGCGGCTGCAGCATGAATCCGGTGACCATGCCGGCCAGCCCGGCATTCGAGATCCACCAGTGCCAGCCTGCCAGCGTACGGCTGGCAAGCTGGTGACCGCTGAATCGCGGCATGACGTGATACGCCACGCCGAAGATCATCATCGAGACGAATCCCACCAGGTTCATATGGACATGCGCCGGCCGGTAGACGATCCAGGCCGGATGCGCCGCGATGCCCAGCCCCAGCGTGATGCCGAGCGCAAACCAGGCGACGCTCGCGCGCACGAACGCCCGGACGAACCATTCCATCAACGGCTCCGCGGACGCGGTGTGATCAGCGCCCCAATCACGAGTTCCTCGTCGTCTGCGCGCATGCCGTGCCGCTCCCGCGGGGCGATGGCGAGGAGTTCCCCCGGCACGACGGCGTGCTCGCCGTCGCCGCCGGTGACGAAGCCACGTCCCGACACGACGACCATGAACACACTCGATTCGCTCGCGTGCGCCGCCACCTCCTGGCCGGGCGCAATCCGGAAGATCACCAGCCGCCCGTCGTCATGGTCATGCGCCACGGCGACAGCCGGACGCTCGCGACCGGCCGACACCGCCGCGGCAGCGATCGCCGCGGGATCGTAGACGTTCACGACGCGCCCGCGGTCTGGCGCAGCGCGGCGAGCAACTGCGAGAGCGGCATGTGAACCGTTGCTGCGGCTTCGGCGAGCGAGAGCGATGCGCCGCAGCAGGTATCGATGCCGAGCCGATTCAGCACGGCGGCCGCCGCAGGCGAATGGCGCAGCAGGTCGTTCACGCTGAGGGTCGGCGAGAGTGTCACGGAGTCCATGGGGCGATCCGGTCGAGGGATGGGGTCCGACGGCGGCCGCAGCAAGCGTCCCGCCGTCATTTGGTCGAACGACGCGACGCGATGTCCCCGGCCGCCTTCCACCGCGCGTGCGCGCCGCCGGGTGCGTCGTCCCGGAAGCTAATTGGTCGACTGACCTGGAGAGAGGATATCGCGGGCTGCGGAAGGCGGCCTGAAGCCCGGGTTAAGAAATCTTCATGCCGGCGGTACCGCGAAGCAGCCGATCGCGAAACCGATCGCCGATGCGCCAGCCCGCGTCTATTCAACCACGAGGATGCCGATGGCGCCCTTCTGGCCGTGCCCAACCGCGTGGTTGACGAAGGGGAACTCCCCGGCCACGTCGCATTGGCAGCTCCGCCTCCACCGCACCAATCTGGCGCGTCACCACCGCGACACCTATACTCGCCCATGCCGCTCATGCCCGGTCGTACCGCCCGACACCGTGTCCGCTCGTCGTGCCGCCTGCTCGCGGGCCTCCTCACGGCGCTCGGTCCCGCCGCGCGATCCGCGTCGCCCCAAGGCGCGCATCCACCCACGCCGCCCACCGCGAAGGTAGACTTGGCCGCCGCCGTGGCGGACACCGCTCCGCTGATCGTCCGCGGCCGGCTGGTCATGGTCTTCCGCTCGCCGCTGGGCGCGCTCACCGCGGTCGAGCGGGCGGGCGCGGCGGGCCGCCGGCTGGAGCCGCTGGCGGCGGCGGAACAGGCGGAGAGCGTCACGGCACGGCCGATTCCGGAGGGGATGCTGGTTTCGGTGGGACCCCACGGCGTCTTCACCATCACGCCGACCGATGCGGACACGCTGCGCGGCGAGACGGTCAAGGCGCTGACCGCCGCGACGGTGGCGCGGCTCGGCACGGCCCTCGATGCGGCGCGCGAGGCGCGCAGCATCCCGCAGCTCCTCCAGGGCGCGGCGCTCGCGGTCATCGCCACTCTCCTCTTCCTCGCAGCAGTCCGGCTCCTGTACGCGGGGCGCCGCTTTGCGCTGGCCCGGTTGCATCCGGCCGAGGGCCGGTTCCGGGCCCTCACCGTCGGCGGGTTCACGCTGATCTCGCCGGAACGAGTACTGGTCGTTCTGCGCCGGCTCACCGAGCTCATCGCCTGGGCGCTCGGCCTCTTCCTGGCCTACATGTGGCTGGCGTTCGTACTCACCCGCTTTGCCTACACCCGCCCCTGGGGCGAGGCGCTGGGGACGTATCTGACGGCGACGGTGGGCCGCCTCGCACTGGGCGCGATCAGCGCGATTCCGGGCCTCTTCACCGTCGTGCTCATCTTCGTCGCGACGCGGTGGCTGTCGCGGGTGGTCAACTCCTTCTTCGACTCGGTCGAGGGGGGCAGCGTCGCGGTGCCGTGGGTCCATCCCGAGACCGCCAATCCCACCAAGCGCATCGTCGTTGCCCTCCTGTGGCTCTTTGCCGTCGTGCTCTCGTACCCCTTCCTGCCGGGGAGCGGGAGCGATGTGTTCAAGGGCGTCAGCGTGTTTGCCGGGCTGGTCATTTCGCTGGGGTCGTCGGGGATCGTCAACCAGGCGATGAGCGGCCTGGTCCTGATGTACGCCCGCGCGCTCCGTCCCGGCGACTACGTCCGCCTGGGCGAGACCGAAGGGGTGGTGACCGCGCTGGGTATGCTCTCGACCAAGATCCGGACGACCAAGCGGGAGAACGTCACGCTGCCCAACGCGGTGGTGGTGGCCGCCAGCGTCAAGAACTATTCGCGCAGCGCCGGTGATGCCGGCCTCCTGCTGCACACCAGCGTGACCATCGGCTATGACACGCCGTGGCGGCAGGTGGATGCGCTGCTCCGGAGAGCGGCCGACAGGACCGACGGGCTCCGGGAGCTGCCGGAGCCGTTCGTGCTGAAGACGGCGCTCTCGGATTATTACGTGGAGTATCAGCTCAATGCGGTGATCGAGAAGCCGGAGGAGCGGGTGCGGGTGCTGGACCGCCTGCACGGACAGATTCTCGACTGCTTCAATGAATTCGGCGTGCAGATCATGTCGCCGCACTACCTGGGCGATCCGGCGACCCTCAAGGTCGTCGGCCGCGACGCCTGGCGTCCCCCACCGGCGGTTCCGGAAGGTGATGCCGCCGGCGGTTCAGCGGCCGGCGGGGCCGACTGACGGTCCGTCCGGATCCTGGGCCGCCGGTGCCGGGTGGGCCGCGGCGGCGGCCGCGACCCGGTGCAGATGCACGTCGAGCTGCGGGTAGGCGATCACGATGCCCGCCTTCTTGAACGCCCACCAGATCGCCTCGTTGAGCTGCGACTTGGTCACCCGCGCCACCCAGGGGTCGTCGCTCCACACCAGCACTTCGAAGTTGACCGACGAATCGCCGAACTCGGTGAGCAGTACGCGCGGATCTCGGTCGGCCAGCCGTCCCGAGAGCGACACCGCGGTCTCGGTGAGGACTCGCCTCACCAGCGCCAGGTCGCTGTCGTAGGACACGCCCACGGTGGCGTGCAGGCGGAAGACGGCGTCCCGCAGGGTGTAGTTGGTGACGGTGCTCTGCACCAGGATCGAATTGGGAATGATGAGGTCCTCCTCGTCCCGCGAGCGGGCCACCGTGGCGCGGAGCCCCATGCCCGTGACGCGGACCACGCGCCCCTCCACCTCCAGGACATCCCCCGGCTTGATGGTGCGCTCGGTGAGCAGGATGATTCCGGCCACGAAGTTCTGGGCCACATTCTGCATCGCAAAGCCCAGCGCCACCGCAAAGAACGCCCCCGCGGCAAAGAGCGCGCCGAGGTTGATGCCGACGGTCTGCACCGCGATCCCGAGCCCGAAAATCATCACGACGTAGGACGTCAGGCGCCGTGCAATGCCGACGGTGCCGGTGTCGGTCACGCCGCGCATGGCGAGCACGCTCGTCATCCCGCGCTGCGCGAGCCGCGAACTCCAGAACGCCGCCACGACGATCAGCACGAAGACGAGCAGCGTCGTCGGCGAGACCGGCGTCTTGGCGATGGTGAACAGCGGATGGCTCAGGAATTCGGTCACGCCGCTGACGAATGTCGTGTCGATCGTGCGCCTCGCTCACAATGGGTCCGTCCCAACATGCCCCGGCGGGGCCGCACGCGCTACGGCGGGGAAATCTCCGGCTCAGTCGTCGTCGTCGCCGCCGCCGGCACCGGCCGCGGCACCGACGCGATCATGTTCCGGTACCGCGTCGCCTCGTCCGCTATCCGCTCGGCGTCCCAGCCCAGCTCGCCGCCCAGGAGCCGCGCCACCCGGCTGGCCGCCGCCCGTCCGTGGTCTGCCAGTTCGTAGTAGAGATGAATCCGCCGCATCAGCACGTCCTCGACCGTCCGCGCCAACTCCCGCCGCGTGGCGTGGATCACCTCGGCGGCGATCGCGGGATGCCCGGGATGAATCCGCTGGAACAGCGAGCGATTGGCCATGCCGAGGTTGAGGATGCCGGCGCTCTCGGTGCCGTAGTGCCGCAGGAGATGGGCGACGGTGTCGGTGGAAAGGCCGATCGCAAAGGCGCGCTCGCCAAAGGCGGAGAGATCGCTCGTCTCGCTGCCGGGGAGCGTCTCGCCGGCCGTGCCCGATTCGGGGGGCCAGCCGCCGCGCCGCCGCGCCGGCAGCGCCGCGATGGCGCGATCCACCACCTCGGCCGCCATGGCGCGGTAGGTGGTGAGCTTGCCGCCGGCGACGGTCAGCATCCCGGCCGGTCCCTCGACGATAGCGTGCTCCCGCGAGTTGCCCGACGCCGCGTCCGCGTCGTCCCGGACCAGCGGACGGAGCCCGCTCCAGGTGGCGATCACGTCGTCCGCGGTGAGGTGCGCGCCGGGGAACAGCGCGTTGGCCGATCGCAGCAGGTACACCATGTCATTGGCGTCGGTGCCGGCGGCCTCGGGCGGCTCGGAGGTGTCGGTGTCGGTGGTGCCGATGTAGGAGAGCTCGCCCCAGGGCAGCACGAACATCACCCGGCCGTCGATCGGGCTGAAGAAGGCGACACCGAGACGGTGGCCGATCCGGTCCCGGCGCACCACGATGTGGACCCCGCGCGTCGTGCGGAGCAACGGGCGCGCCGCTGGATCCTCCATGCGGCGCACGCTGTCGGTCCACGGGCCGGTGGCGTTGATCACCACCGCGGCCTCGATCGTGCCCCGGATTCCGGTAATGAGGTCCTGGACCTCGGCGCCGGCCACGCGGTTGTCGCGCGTCACCAGCCGCCGCACCGGCATGTAGTTGGCCACCATGGCACCGTACTGGATGGCGGCGCGGGCCGTGGTGATGACCAGCCGGGCGTCGTCGCACTGCGCGTCGAAGTAGCTGGCCGCGCCGCGGAGCCCGCGTTCGCGGAGCATCGGCTCCGCATCGAGTGTCCTGCGCCGGCCCAGCATCCGGTGTCGGCGGCCGCGGAACAGCGCCAGCAGGTCGTACAGCCGTACGCCGGCCGCCACCTTCCAGAGCGGCAGGCGGTCGCCAGCGTGAACCGGGAAGATGAACTCGAGCGGCCAGACCAGATGCGACGCCGTCTCCAGCAGGATCCGGCGCTCCCGCGCCGCCTCGAACACCAGCCGGAGCTGGCCCTGCTCGAGGTAGCGCAGGCCGCCGTGCACCAGCCGGCTCGACCGCGAGCTGGTGCCGCTCGCCAGGTCGCGCTGCTCCACCAGCGCGACGGAAAGCCCGCGCATCGCGGCGTCCCGGGCGATGCCCGCGCCGGTGATGCCGCCGCCGATCACCAGGAGATCGAGCGGCGCGGCGGTGAGACGCCCGAGGCCGGCGCGCCGGGACGCGAGGGGACTCTGGTCTCCGCCGTCCGGCACAGGTGTGTCGTTTTTGATGCGACTCTCGCCTTCCATTATCTTGCGCGAACGGGCTTCCCGCGGCGGCTCCGGCCAGCCTGCCGGGCCGGTCTGACGGTGAAGAGTAAACGTTGGCCCGAAGCCCACGGCAACCCCACCGCCAAGGATTCCATGCTCACTGTTCCGTCGTCCCGCCGAGCCGCCATCGTGGCCGGCGTGCGCACGCCGTTCGCGCGGGCGGGCACGATCTTCGGCGACGTGCCGGCGGTGGCGCTCGCGCGCGACGTGGGCCGCGAGCTGCTCTACCGGAGCGAGCTCGACGGCCGCGAGGTGGACGAAGTCATCTGGGGACAGGTGGTGGTCTCGGTGCTCACCCCCAATGTGGGCCGCGAGGTCAGTCTCCTGCCGCAGTTTCCGCCCACCGTTCCGGGCTACTCGCTCAACCGCGCATGCGCCTCGGGGGCGCAGGCGTTCACCAACGCGGCCGACCAGATCGCCTTTGGCCATGCCGACGTGGTCATCGCCGGCGGCGTCGAGTCGCTGTCCGACATTCCCATCCTGCATTCGCGCCGCTTCAGCCGCACCCTCATGGAAGCCGGCAAGGCCAAGTCGCTGGGCGCCCGCCTCTCGGCCTTGAGCCGGGTGCGCCCGCGCGATCTGATTCCGGTGACGCCGGCCATCGCGGAACCGTCCACCGGCGAATCGATGGGCCAGTCGGCCGAGAAGATGGCCAAGGAGAACGGCATCACCCGCGAGGCGCAGGACCGCCTCGCGCTCATGAGCCACCAGCGCGCCGCCGCCGCCACCGCCGATGGCCGCCTCACCGCCGAGATCGTGCCGTGGCTCGGCGGGCGCAACCCGGACGATGTGCCGGTCAGCGACAATACGATTCGCGCTGCTACCTCGCTCGAGGCCCTGGCCAAGCTGCGGCCGGTCTTCGATCGTCGCTACGGCAGCGTCACCGCCGGCAACTCGTCGCCGCTCACCGACGGCGCCGCCGCCGTGCTGGTCATGGCGGACGAGAAGGCTCGCGCGCTGGGTTACGAGCCGCTGGCCTATCTCCGGAGCTACGCCGTCACCGCCGTGGACCCGGGCTGGCAGCTCCTCATGGGCCCGGCCACCGCCGTTCCGCAGGCGCTCGCCCGCGCCGGCATCACCTGGAACGAGCTCGGCCTGGTCGAGATCCACGAGGCCTTTGCAGCGCAGGTGCTCTCCAATGTGCAGGCGTGGGGCTCGCAGCGCTGGGCCGATCGGCTCGGGCTGGCCGGTCCCGTGGGCGAGGTGGACTGGGAGCGGACCAACGTGATGGGTGGCTCGCTCGCGCTGGGTCACCCCTTTGCGGCGACGGGCGCGCGACTGGTGACGCAGCTCGCCAACGAGATGCGCCGGCGCGACGTGCAGTTTGGCCTGATCTCGATCTGCGCACAGGGCGGGATGGGCTTTGCCATGGTGCTGGAGCGCGCATGACCACTCCCGCCCAGGTGCCCGCCTTCACCGTCGCCGACGACAACGGGATCGCCGTCGTCACGTTTGACCTTCCCGGCGAGCCGGTCAACAAGCTGAGCAGCGCCATCGCCGCCGAGTTCCGCGGCGTGCTCGATCGGCTGCGCGGCGATTCGGCCGTGCGCGGTTTGGTGCTCATCTCGGGCAAGGCCGACAACTTCATCGCCGGCGCCGACATCGAGGAGTTCAGCCGGCTCGCGAGTGCGGCCGAGGCGGAGGCGCTGAGCCGCGAGGCGCAGGAGACGATGGACATCGTCGCCGGCTTTCCCAAACCAATCGTTGCCGCCATCCACGGCGCCTGCCTCGGCGGCGGGTGCGAGCTGGCGCTGGCCTGCACCTGGCGGGTGGCGACCGACGCGCCGAAGACGCAGATCGGGCTGCCGGAGGTGCAGCTCGGAATCCTGCCGGGTGCCGGCGGTACGCAGCGGCTGCCCCGGCTGATCGGCGTCCGCGCCGCGCTCGACATCATCCTCGCGGGCAAGAGCGAGCGGGGCCGGAAGGCGCTGCGGCTGGGCCTGGTGGACGAGCTGGTGCCACCCAGCATTCTGCGCGCGGTGGCCCTCGCCGCGGCCGACCGGTTTGCCCGCGAGGGCGGGCCGCGGCGCGCGGCGCGCCGCGGGATCGCGGCCGCGCTGCTCGATCGCACGCCCATCGGGCGGCGCATCGTCTATCGCCTGGCGGGAAAGACGGTCCGTGCGCGCACCGGTGGACACTATCCGGCGCCGCTCGCTGCGCTGGCCGCCGTACGCACCGGACTCGAGCACGGCATGACGGCCGGGCTCGCGGATGAGCGCCGCCGATTCGGGGAGCTCGCGGCGGGTGACGTCTCCCGCAGGCTGGTCCAGATTTTCTTTGCCACCACGGCACTCAAGAAGGATGACGGCGTCCCGCAGGGGACCGTCACCGCCGCGGCGCCGGTGCGGCGCATTGCGGTCGTGGGCTCCGGCTTCATGGGCGCGGGCATCGCCGGCACCGCCGTGCTGAACGCGGACGTCGAGGTCCGTCTCAAGGACGCGGAGCTGCCGCGGGTGGCGCGCGGGCTGCGGTCGGCGGCCCGGATCCTCGATGAGCGCCTCGCCCGCCGGCGCCTGACCCGGCCGGAGCACGCGCGGCTGCTGGCGCTGCTCAGCGGCACCGCCGATTACAGCGGATTCGCCGGCATCGACCTCGTGATCGAGGCCGTCTTCGAGGATCTCGCCGTGAAGCGGCAGGTGCTGGCGGAAGTCGAGACCCGGATCCGGCCGGAGGCCGTCTTCGCCACCAACACGTCCACCATTCCGATCGCCGGGATCGCCGCCGGCGCCGCGCACCCGGAGCGGGTGCTCGGCATGCATTTCTTCTCGCCGGTCGAGAAGATGCCGCTGCTCGAGATCATACCGCACGCTGGGACCGACGCGTCCACCGTGGTTCGCGCGGCGCGCGTTGGGCGCGCCATGGGCAAGACGGTCATCGTGGTGGCCGACCGGCCCGGCTTCTGGGTCAACCGCATTCTCACGCCGTATCTCAACGAAGCCGGCCTGCTGCTCAGCGAAGGCGTGCCCATCGACCTCATCGACCGGACGATGACCCGGTTTGGCTTTCCGGTCGGGCCGATCGCCCTGCTCGACGAGGTGGGACTCGACGTGGGACAGAAGGCGTCCGGCGTGATGCACGCGGCCTTTGGCGCGCGGCTGGAACCGTCGTCGGTGGTGACGAAAATGGTGGCGGACGGCAGGCTGGGGCGGAAGACCGGCCGCGGCTTCTATCGGTACGCGGACGGGAAGAAACAGGGCGTGGATCCGTCCGCCTACACCGTCATCGGCGTGACGCCGTTGGCCGATGCCGCCCCCACGATGGTCGAGCAGCGGCTGGTGTATGCCATGCTCAATGAGGCGGCGCTGGCGGCCGGCGAAGGCGTCGTTCGTTCCCCCCGCGATGGCGATATTGGCGCCATCTTCGGCATCGGCTTCCCGCCGTTTCGCGGCGGGCCGCTCCGCATGATCGACGACCTCGGCGCCCGGCGTGTGGCTGATGTGCTGGCGCAGCTCGCCGCCACCTACGGCGACCGCTTCATTCCCGCGCCCTCGCTCGTGCGCATGGCGGCGGACGGGACGCGTTTCTATTAGCGCCGCGCCGGATGCGGCCGCCACAAGTGTGGCCGCGGAGCTCGAGGCCGATGCGTCGGCGGAGACGGGTGCCGCGTTCGCGGCGCTGATCGCGCGCTACCTCGCCGACACCGGTCGCGGTACGGGGCCGGTCTCCACGTCGCTCGACCCCGACGTCATCGCTGCGCGGTTCGACGAGCCGCTGCCGGCGCGGGGGCAGCCGCTCGACGCCGTCCTCGCGCGGCTGGGCCGCGACGTGCTGTCCGACGTCAATCGCCTTTCCCATCCGATGTACCTGGGCCATCAGGTCTCCGCGCCGCTCGCCGCCGCGGTCTGGGCCGAATCGCTGATCGCCGCGGTCAACAACTCGGTCGCCGTGCGCGAGATGTCGCCGGTGGCGACCCACATCGAGCGTCGCCTCATCCGCTGGCTCGCCGATCTCGCCGGGTTCGGCGCCGCCGCCGGCGGCACGTTCACCTCCGGCGGGACCGAGGCGACGTTCACGGCGCTGCTCGCCGCACGGGCACTCGCGCTGCCCGATGCGTGGGAGCGCGGCCTCGATGGTGCCGCGCCTGTCGTGCTGTACGGCGAGCACGCGCATTACGCCGTCACCCGGGCGGTGGGCGAGCTGGGGCTGGGCACCCGGCGGGCTCTCGCCATCCCCTCCCGCGACTTTCGCATGGATGTCGGCGTGCTCGCGGCGCGCCTCGACGAGTTGCGTTGCGCCGGGACGGGGATCATGGCGGTCGTCGCGACGGCCGGCTCGACCGCCACCGGCTCGTTCGATGACCTGGAGTCGATCGGACGTCTCTGCGAAACCCACGGCGTCTGGCTGCACGTGGACGGCGCGCACGGCGCGTCGGCGCTGTTCTCGCCCGCCCATCGGCACCGCGTGCGCGGCATCGAGCGGGCCCGCTCGCTCGCGTGGGATCCGCACAAGCTCATGCTCATGCCCCTCGGCACCGGCGTGCTGCTGGTGCGGGACGAGGCGGACCTCGATCGCGCTTTTGCCCAGCGTGCGCCCTATCTGTTCCATGCTCACCAGGGCCCGGTCCAGGATCAGGGCATCCGCAGCTTTCAATGCTCCCGGCCGGCCGACGCCCTCAAGGTGTGGATCGCGCTTCAGCGGTATGGCGCCGAGGGGATCGCGGCGGTGCACGATCATCTCTGCGCCATGGCGCAGGAGCTGTGGCGCGCCATCGAGGCGCGGGACGACTTCGAGGCCATCCATGAGCCGGAATCCAACATCCTGTGCTTTCGCCATGTCGGCGTCGGCGGAACCGACGCCGCGGAGATGGACCGACACAATCTGGCGCTCCGGGAGCGGTACAACCGCTCAGGCGCCGGCTGGATCACCACCACGGTGCTGGGCGGCCGGCGGGTGCTACGCGTGACGGTGATGAATCCGCGCACCAGGTCGATGCACATCCACCGGTTGCTCGACGGGCTCGCCGCCGCCGCACGCGCGTGAGGATCGCCCGGTACGCGGTCACGGCCGCGCTGGCTATCGGAGCGGCGGTTTCAGTGCTCTACGCGACGGCGCCGCACGGGCCGGGTCTCGATCCCGATGCAATGTCGTACGTCGGCGCTGGCGCGTCGCTGGCGCAGACCGGCCGGCTCCGCATCCCGTCCGCCGACTGGTGGGAGCGGGACAGCACGTCTGCGCTCGCGCAGTTTCCCGCCGGACTCCCGATCGCGATCGCGGTGGCCATCCGCGCGGGCGAGACACCTGTCGCAGCCGGCCGCGTCGTGCAGGCGGCGGCCGCGGCGGCCCTCGTGGTCATCGTCGTGCTCCTGCTCGATGCCACCGCCGGCACGCCGGCCGGTGCGCTCGCGGCATTGCTGCTGGTTGCCATGCCCGCCCTCGCCGGCGACTATGTCCGCGTGCTGAGCGAGCCGCTCTTTCTCATCTGCCTCGTCGGCACGCTCGCGGCGATGGTTCGTCGGCCGGAACGGCCGGTCCTGGCGGGTATCGGCGGGGCGCTGGGCGAGCTGGTCCGCTACGCCGGCATCAGTGTGGGCGTTGCGGCGGTGCTTTGGGCGTTTGGTCGCAGCGGGCCCTGGCGCCTCCGGGTGGAGCGGGCGCTGGAGGCGGCGCTGCCCGTGGTGGCGCTGCACACCTGGTGGGCCGTGCGCCTGCACGCGCTCGGCGTCCGTGCGCCGTCGGCCGGCCGGCTCCAGCGCGGCGTGCCGGCCGAGCTCCGGGCCGGCCTGCGCACGATCGCCGGCTGGCTGGCGCCGGCGCTTGCCGGCGGTGCCGTTCGCTGGCTGGTTGCCGTGCTCGCGCTGGCCGCCGCCGTCTGGCTCCTGCGCCGGACGTGGAAGCGGATGCCGCGCGATGCGCGGGCCGGCGGCCGGCGCCGCCTCTTTGCGGCGTCCGGTCTGCTGGCGCTCTGCTACGCAGCGGTGCTGCTGTTCTCGCGGGCATACGTGGGCGGCGGGATCCCGTTCGATGCGCGGATCCTGTCGCCGCTGTTCGTGCTGGCGGTGGTGGTGCTGGCCGTGGCATTGCGCATCCGGTGGCCGGCCTGGAGCGCGGGCATGCGCACCGCCGTGGCGGCCACCGTCGCCGCATGGGCGGCGGCCGGCATGATCGGGACGAGCGCACTGGTGGCGGATCTGCGGAGCGACGGCTGGGGCTACAGTCGTGCCCAGTGGCAGCCGTCCCCCGAGCAGGAGTGGCTGCTGACGACGGGTCGACGGTATGTGCTGTTCTCCAACAACCCGATGCTGGTCTACTTCCTGAGCGGCCGCCCGTCGCGGGAGCTGCCGGACACCGCCGATGCCCGGGAGCTCGGGGACTTCGGCAGTACGCTCGAGGAGACGGGCGGCGCGCTGATCGGGTTCGACGAAGGGTATCGGCGGATGGAGCCGGCCGAATTTCTGGCGGTCGTGCTGCGCCTCAGGCCGATCGCGCGCTTTGAGCACATGCTCGTCTGGGTTCCCGCCGGGGAGGGTCGCTGATGCGCCGTGCCGCTGATCTCTCGCTCCTCCACGCCGCCGATCTTGCCGGCGCCCCGCTCGCACGGGCCGAGACGGTCCCGTCGTCCTGGTACACCGATCCGCGGTTTCATGACGTGGACAGTGAGCTGATCTTTGCCCGGTCCTGGCAGGGGGTGGGCCACGCGGCGCAGGTGGAGGGGGAGGGGCAGTATTTCCTTGCCACCGTGGCGGACGATCCGGTCATCGTCGTGCGGGGGAGCGACGGCGCGCTGCGTGCCTTCTACAATGTCTGCCGCCATCGCGGCGGGCCGCTGGCGCTGGAGGATGGCTGCGCCCGGGCACTCCAGTGCAAGTATCACGGCTGGACCTACCTGCTGGACGGCTCGCTGCGGGGCGTGCCGGCCATGGATCGCACCGAGCTGTTCGACCGCAAGGACTACGGACTGGTGCCGCTCAGAGTGGAGTGCTGGGAAGGTCTCGTGTTCGTCAGTCTCAACCCCGATGCGCCGCCGCTCGCGCAGTTTGTGGCGGGGATCGCGGAGCGGATCGCGCCGCTCCGGCTGGGCGAGCTCCGGTTTGCCCGGGAGGTGACGTACGAGGTGGCGGCCAACTGGAAAGTGTACGTGGACAATTATCTCGAGGGGTATCACGTCCCCTACGTGCATCCCGAGCTGGTCAAGCTGTATGACTACCAGCAGTACACCACCGAGACGTTCGACTGGTACTCGCTGCAGTATTCCCCGCTCACCGGCGACAACGACCTGTACAGCCGGGACGGCGGCGGCGACGCGTTCTACTACTGCCTGTTTCCCAATTTCATGCTGAACATCCTGCCGGGACGGCTCCAGACCAACCTCGTCGTCCCCAGCGGGCCGGACCGGTGCCGCGTGATCTTCCGCTACTTCTACGACGACGTGGAGTCGCCCGCGGCGCGCGCACGGATCGACGCGGACATCACCTACAGCGAAGCGGTGCAGGCGGAGGACGCGGAGATCTGCGCGCGGGTGCAGCGCGGGCTGGCGTCGCGGGCGTACGATCGGGGTCGGTTTTCGGTGAAGTACGAGGCGGGGGTGTACCACTTCCAGGAGCTGCTGCGGGCCGCCTTCCGCGGCGGGCTGGAGCGAACGGGCGGCGCACGATGAGCGCGGCCGCCCCGCTCCTCAACGCACGCTAAACGCCGATCGGTCCGGGCGTGCCGTCCGGACCCATCACCGGCCCCGGCTGTCCAATACCCGGCTGTTCCATCTCGGCGTGCGCGCGGCGGGGTGTCCGCGTGCGGGGCGGACGTTCCGCGCGGCGGTCCGCCGCATCAGCGATCGCACCGGCCGCGGCGCGTCCGGCCGCCCGCACGGCTGCGCCCGCGGCCACCGCGGCCAGCGCCTTGACCGTGGACTTCTTGCGGGTACCGGTGGCCTTCCGGACCACGCGCACCGTCGCGTCCCGCGCTTCCTTGCGGGTGGGTGTGCGCTTGGCCACCGCCTTCTTCAGCGCCTTGGTCTGACGCTTGGCGGACTCTGCGGCGCTCTTGCCCGCCGCGCGGACTCGCTTTGCCGCCTTCTTCTCCAGCTTCTTGCCGCGCTTAAGCGCCTTGCCCGCCACGGCCGACGCTTCCTTCTCGATCCGGCGACCGACCTTGCGCGCGCCGCGGCCGACGGCACGCGCGGCCTCGCCGGTCTTGGTACGGGCTTTCTTGTTCAGCATGATGGCGGCGGCACCGACCGCGGCCGCCGCTGCGAGCTTCTTCGAGAGTGACACGCTGCCTCCATCATCCAGGGTGGGCCTGCCGCGTTGTCAGGTACCCTGTATTCTAGCCCCGGCGCGCGCATCGTGCCGCGACCTGGCTCACTTTTTGTGAAATCCAACCCGCTGCTGCACCAGCACCCGCACCGGATGCCCGCCCTGGCGACCCGGCCGGAGCCGACACGATCCAATCATTCGTACCGCGGGCGGTATGAACGCCGCGCGCGTCGCCCGGAGTGCGCGGATGCTGGCCGGCTCGACCTGCCCGGCGGTGTCCACGACGTACATCAGCACCGCTTCGCCCTCCACGCCCGCCAGCGCTTCCGGCACCACCGCCTGCCGGCATGCCAATACCTTGGGCGGCGCGTCCACCTCGGCGGCGGAGGCCGGGATCGCCGCGCCCGGCGGCGACGTGGCCTGGATGGTGTCGAGCACCGCGCTCAGGACGTTTTCGACCGGCATGGTATCGCGCACCGCGCGCTCGAGCGCGAGTGTGTGCCGGGCGATGCCGAGCGCCGTGGCGGTGTCGGTGAGCCAGACCGAGAGGTGGCCGTCGGCGGTGTCGGCGTCGGCCAGCCATCGTCCGTGGTGCCACCGACGGCCGGTTTCGACCAGCGTGTCGGGCGCACCCCACGCGCGGGTGAGCATGGCGAAGCCGTTGCCGGAGTCGGGTTCCTGCACCACGACGTACGGCACCGGACCGCCGGCCATCCGCAACGCCGCGACGACGTGCAGTCCGCTCGTGGTGGACGTGGCGCTGCAGAGCTGGTCCGCTGCCACGTCCTCGACCCTGAACGGCTGGCAGTCGAGCGGACCGATGGATTCGGCGGCCTGGCGGAATGCCGCCGCGCTCATGCCCGGCTCGAAACCGCGGTGGGACAGCACGCGCGAATGGCGGTCGCCGCAGGCGCCGGCCACGAGGGCCAGCAGGATCGGCAGGGCGGGGCTCAGGCGCACGGCGCCTCCGTTTTCGGGGGGGTGGGGCGGAAGTTAGGCGCCCGGGCGGGCCACGCAACGCCCCGCTATCTTTGACGTCGGTGGTACCGCTCAAAGACACTTCGTCCGACCGTCGTGGAGCTCCATGCAGCCGCTGACCAGCCGCACCGACGTCGACGCCGCGCTCGCCGTCGCGCTGGCGGTCGTCTACAAGCACAGCTCCCGGTGTTCCGTCAGCTTCGGTGCCTACGCCGAGGTGGCGTCGTTTGCGCGGGTCGCCGGGGTTCCGGTCTTCATGCTGGATGTGGTGGCCCAACGCGCGCTCGCGCAGTACATCGCGGAGCGAACCGACGTCGCACACAAGTCGCCGCAGGTCATCATGCTGCGTCACGGCGTCGCGACATGGCACGCCTCGCATCACCGGATCACCGCGGCGGCGCTGCTGCGCCAGCTCGAGCTCGCGGCGGCCTCCTGAGCTGACTTGCCGGACGAGGGCCCGTCTGCTTGATTGGGGTTCGAGTAAGGCCGCGATCCGATGGAGTTCTCGATGTCCAGACTTGCTGGCATGACGCGGTGGGCGAGTGTGATGAGCTATGCGACGATCGTCCTTGCGGTCGTCGTCGCAGGTTGCTCGCAACCGCCGGCCGGTGACGCGAGCCGCGGGAGGGGTGGGATGATGGGGGGGCGGATGGGGGCCGGCAAAATGATGGGTGCCGCCGCCCCTGACACGGGCGCCGCGCCACTCGCCCACGCCTCCACGGCTGCCGCGGTCGCCGGCTGTCCGCCGGTGAGCCAGGACCTGGTCGATGAGGGTCGCGCGGTGTTCAGCGGAACGGGAACCTGTTTTGCCTGCCATGGACCAACCGCCAGCGGAACGGCAATCGCGCCCAACCTCACAGACGCGCCGTGGCTTAACATTGACGGCTCGTACGCCGCGATCGTGGGGTTGGTGCGCACAGGCGTCCCCCACCCCAAGCAGTACCCGGCGCCGATGCCGGCACGGGGCGGTGCGGCGCTGAGCGAGTCTCAAGTGTGCGCCGTCGCCGGATACGTGTACTCGGTGAGCCATCGCTGACAAAGGGCGCCGCATCGTACGCCCGGTAGTTGTCGGTCGACGCTCACCGCGTGGTTTCTTGCGGCCTGACAGCTGCGCATCCGCTGTCTGCGACTCCCCAGCCGACACCAATCGATGCTCCTTGTCCAGGCGCCGAGAGCCGGCCCCCCCTGACGGCGCGCCCCCAGTTCAATGCGCGTGTTGGGCCGCCGGAGACGCGTGAACACTCCATCCCATGCGCTCATCGCGGCGGCGCTCCGCCGCGCGGCCCCCGGTCGGCAAATTCCGCTCAGCGCGGTGCTGTGGGGATCGGTCGCGCCCGATATCCCGCTCTTTCTGCTCGTCGCCGGCGGCGGTGTCTACTACTGCGGCGTGCTGGGCTGGACGCTTCAGCGGGCGCTCGACCGGATGCTGGGCACGCTCTATGTGCAGGACCCGTTCTGGCTGGCGGCGCGGAGCACCCTGCACGCGCCGCTCGTCATCGGCGCCGTGCTGGCGGTGGCGCTCACGGCGGGACGCGAGCGGGCGTGGGGACGGTGGCTGGCCTGGTGCGCGGCGGCGCTGTTCCTCCACGCGGTGCTCGACATCCTCACCCATGTGTCCGACGGCCCGTTGCTGCTCTTTCCGCTCGACCGGCACCTGCGCTTTCACAGTGTCGTGAGCTACTGGGATCCCCGGTATCATGGGCGGCTGTTCAGCGCGCTCGAGCTGGCGCTCGACGTCGTGCTCACCGTGTACCTGGCGCTGGGCTGCCGGTTCAGGCGCGCCTCGACGCCTCCCGCAGCACGCGCATGACCACGGCCCGTCGCCAGCACCTTCTCGCGGGGCAGCCCGCTCCGGCGGGATCACGAGCGACCGAAGCCGCGCCAGCGTGGCCGTTGGAGCCCGCCTGTGTTCGTATTGCGCGCTGTGCCTTGCGGGCTCCAGATCAGGACCGGTGATGGATATTGATGCCGGCTCCGACGATACGCGCGGCCCGCGCCGGCCCCCGTGAGCGGTGTCACACCGGCCCTATGCTGGGTCCCGGCGTGCGGCTAACTTCGGGACACTTTGGCCGGCCCGGCGGGCGGCTCCGCTCTCTGCAAGGACATCAGCCGCATGATGCGTCGAGGTCTTCTCTGGCTGTCGCAGCAGCAGCGCATTTTCGAATTTGTGAAGCGCAACCGCCTGGCCCGCCGCTTTGCGTCGCGATTCGTGGCCGGCGAAACGATCGCTGAAGGGGTCGCCGCGGCGGCCGAACTCAAGGGGCGGGGGATCACCGCGTCGCTCGATCTGCTGGGCGAGAGCGTGACGCAGGCGGCGGAAGCGGTTGCCGCCAAGGGCGAGTATCTCACGATGCTCGACCGGCTCGCGGCGAGCGGCGCCGAGGTGAACGTGTCGGTCAAGCTGACGCAGATGGGCTTCGATGTGGACGAGGAGCTCTGTGCCCGGAACATGCGCGAGATCCTCGACCGCGCCGCCGCCCTCGGCGGGTTTGTCCGGCTCGACATGGAGAGCTCGGCCTACACCCAGCGCACCATCGACTTCTTCTACCAGCGCGTGCTGCCGACGCATGCGGCCTCGTGCGGCGTCGTGATCCAGTCGTCGCTCCGCCGCTCCGAGGCGGACATCGCGACGCTGATCGAACGGAAGGCGCGGGTGCGCCTCTGCAAGGGCGCCTATCTGGAGCCGGCCACGGTCGCCTTTCCCGACAAGGCCGACGTGGACCGCAACTACGTGACGCTGATGGAGCGGCTGCTCCGCGAGGGCCATTACCCGGGCATAGCCACCCACGACGCCGCCATCATCAGCCACGCGCGGAAGCTGGCCCGGCGCGAGGCCATCGGGACGGAGCGTTACGAGTTCCAGATGCTCTACGGCGTGCGGCGCGATCTGCAGGAGGAGCTGCGGCGCGCCGGATACAACATGCGGGTGTACATCCCTTTCGGCACGCAGTGGTATCCCTATCTCATGCGCCGGCTGGCGGAGCGTCCCGCCAATATCGCGTTCATGCTGGGCAACGTCGTCAGGGAGTCGGTATCGGGACGGTGAGCGAGTTCACGCTGGGCGGATACATGGTCAAGCACGACCGGGCGGCGGCGTTCTCCGGGAGCGACGGCGAGCCGTATTCGGTCGCGGTGTACGTCGAGGACGAACCCGACGCGCGGGGACGCTATGCGGCCGCACTCCTCTTCGTCCGGTGGTCCGCCGGCGGTGACCGGCCCGTCGGACATCTGGAGACGCCGGCCCTCGCCTGGGGCCCCACGGTCGCCGATGCCGAAGAGCGGATCAAGGCACTCTCGCTCTACGACGTGAAGGCCGCGCTCGACGAGGCGATCGCCGCAGCGCCGGGCGAGTGGTGAGCGGACCGCGGGGCACCGTCATCGAGCGGGATGGCGCGGTCTACCGGGTCCGCACCGCCGATGGCGAGCTCCGCGCCATCCTGCGCGGCCGGGTCAAGCGCGGCACCGAGAAGGTGGTAGTCGGCGACCTGGTGGACCTGGAGCCGGAGCCGGGCGGCGAACTCTATGCCATCACCGGCGTCGGCCCCCGCCGGACACTGCTGGAACGTCGCGTGCCCGAAGGGCGCGGCACCCGGCCGGTGGCCGCCAACATCGACGAAGTCTTCGTGGTCACCGCCACCCGGGATCCCGCCCCCATCCCGCAGCTCATCGACCGCCTGCTGGTCGTGGCCGAGGCCAACGGCATTCCCGCCGCGGTGATCCTCAACAAGATCGACCTCGAGCCGGCGACGGCGCTCGCCGCCCGGTACCGGGGCGCGGGGTACGTGGTGTATCCCAGCAGCGTCACCACCGGCGAAGGGATCGACGAGCTGCGCCGGGCCCTGGTGGGCCGCACCTCGGTCGTCACCGGCCCCTCCGGCGCCGGCAAGTCGAGTCTGCTGAACGCGATCCAGCCGGGATTGAAACTTCGGGTGGGCGAGATCAGCCGGCGAGTGCGCCGCGGCACCAACACGACCGTCGGCGCCATCATGATTCCGCTGGCGGCGGGCGGCTATCTGGTGGATACGCCGGGCTTCAGCGAAGTGGGGCTCTGGGGGATCGAGCCGCGGGAGCTGGCGTCGTGCTTTCCCGAGATGCGCCCGCTGATCGGTGAGTGCAAGTACGGCGATTGCCGCCACATGTCGGAGCCCGGCTGCGCCATCCAGGCGGCAGTGGCCGCCGGCGTCATCGCGACCGACCGGCTGACGAGCTATCGCACGCTGCTGGCCGAGCTGGAGAGCGAGCCGCGCGACTGGGAGTAGGCCGCGCCGTCAGGTGCGGCGGGTCCAGCGGTCCCGGTCGCGGTGCTCCACCTTGGCCATCATTCGGTCGAACGCCACGTCGAGGTCGATCCCCTCGCGGTTGGCCATGCAGATCAGCACGAACATGATGTCGGCCATCTCCAGCGCGAGGTCGCCCTCCGGCTCCTCCGGCTTGCGGGTCTTCCGCCCGAAGCGGTGGTTCACCTCGCGGGCCAGCTCGCCCACCTCCTCGGCCAGGCGGACCAGATTGGTCATCGGGTCGAAGTAGCCCTCCTCGAACTGCCCGACCCACGCATCCACGCGACGCTGCATCTCGTTCATGGCGATACCGGCTGGGGGAGCGCGGCCGCCTATTGGCCGCGGGGGAACGGACGTACATTAGAGACGCCGGCAGTCCCAGCCAATCCCCGTACCCCGACCGTCCATGCGCCCGCGCGACCGGATCCTCGCCAATCTCGAAACGCTCTACCGTGAGACGTACGACCGGGCCAAGGCCGACGGCTCCGTCTCACGCATGGCCGATCTCGAGAACTCCTACATGCGCGACCAGCTGATGCTCGAAATCCTGCTCGATATCCGTGATCTCTTTTCCGTCGCGCCGGCCGCCACCGGCGGCAGCGCCCTCGAGCGGCTGGAATCGCTCCGCCGCTTCACCAAGATTCGCTGAAAGGCCCCGGATGACGCTCGCCCGCGCTCTGCTCGCCGCCGTCCTCACCCTCGCCGCGTGCGAGGCCAATCGCAGTCCCAATGCCACCGGTGCGGCCTCCCCGGTGGCCGACATGATCGTCTACGGCCGCGTCTGGACCGGTGATTCGGCGCGGCCCTGGGCCGCCGCGGTGGCGGTGCAGGGTGATACGATCATGGCCGTGGGTGACAGCGCCACGGTGGGCGCCTACGCTGGCGCGAGCACCCGCGTCGTGACCAACGGCGGCGGCATGGTGGCTCCGGGCTTCAACGATGCCCACACCCACTTCATGAGCGGCGGGTTCCAGCTTCGGAGCGTGGACCTTCGCGACGCCAATACCCCCGAGGAGTTCATCGCGCGGCTCAAGGCCTTTGCCGCCACGCTCAAGCCCGGCGAATGGATCCAGGGCGGCGACTGGGACCACGAGCGCTGGGCCGGCTCGCCGCTGCCCGAGCACGGCTGGATCGACTCGGTGACGCCCAACAACCCGGTCTACGTCAACCGGCTCGACGGCCACATGGCGGTCGCCAATGCCGCCGCCATGCGTCTGGCCAAGGTCTCCCGGCAGACGCCCGACATCGCCGGCGGCACCATCGTCCGCGACGCGGCCGGCAATCCCACCGGCATCTTCAAGGACAACGCCCAGGGCCTGATCTATCGCGCCATCCCTGACCCATCACCCGAACAGAGCGACTCGGCCATTGCGCGCGCCACGCACTGGGCCGCCTCCAAGGGCGTGACCGGGGTGTCGGCGGTGTCGGTGAGCTGGGGCGAGCTGGCTGCCATCAAACGGGCCTACCGCAACGGCACGCTGCTCACCCGCGTGTCCGTGTACGTGCCGCTCGGCGCCTGGCGCCGGATGGCGGACACGCTCAAGGCCGACGGACCCGGCGACGACTTCCTCCGCGTGGCCGGCCTCAAGGGATTCGTCGACGGCTCGCTCGGCTCCCGCACCGCGCTCTTCTACGAACCGTATGCCGACGACCCGAGCACGTCGGGGTTGCTGGTCACGCCGGAGGACTCCCTCCGCCGCTGGATCGGGGCGGGGGATTCCGTCGGCCTCCAGATCGCGGTCCACGCCATCGGCGAAAAGGCCAACGGACTGGTGCTCGACATCTACGACAGCGTGGCCAAGGCGCACGGCGCCCGCGACCGCCGCTTCCGGATCGAGCACGCCCAGCACCTCCGGCCCGCCGACGTGACCCGGCTCGCCCGGCTCGGCGTCGTCGCGTCGATGCAGCCCTACCACGCGATCGACGACGGCCGCTGGGCCGAGAAGCGGGTCGGCGCGCAGCGGATCCACAACATGTACGTCTTCCGCAGTCTGCTGGATCGGCACGCGCGCCTCGCCTTCGGCTCCGACTGGACGGTGGCGCCCATCGATCCGCTGCTGGGGATCTACGCCGCCGTCACCCGCCGCACCCTGGATGACAAGAACCCCGGCGGCTGGCTGCCCAACGAGAAGATCAGCGTGGATGAGGCGCTCCGCGCCTACACCGAGGGCGATGCCTACGCCATGTTCGCGGAAGGCCAGCGCGGCGTGCTGCGGGCCGGCCAGAAAGCCGACCTCGTGCTGCTGGACCAGGACCTGACCACGATCCGGCCGGAGGAGATCCAGCAGGCCAAGGTGCGCATGACCGTCGTGGGCGGGAAGGTCGTGTTTTCGGCGGAATGACGTCGCAGTGCGACAGCGGACCGCGGCTCTCCGGTGGTCCGCTGTCGCAAATTCCTCAGAACCGGCGATTTTGCGTCACGCGATCCGCTCCGTCGGATTTCGTGACGCTTGACCGTCGCGGTACCGCGCCGCACCTTGTCTGACGCGGTCCTGCCAGACCGCTTCCCCAGTCGAGCCTCAGCAGCGATCACCAGCATCGCATCGGCGCCGCCCGGCGTGTGTCCGGCGGGCATGGCGCACGGCGGTGCCCCAACCGAAGGATGCGCATGTTCGACGCCTGCGCCCGCCCCCCGGCGCGCGCCACCCGGCTCGTGCTGGCCGCGCTGCTGCTGGGTGCGCCACGCTCACCGACTTCGTGGCCATGGCACCGAGCCGGTTTGCCGAACAGGTGACGGACGCGCGCGCGCAGCTCGCCACGCTGCAATGATGCGCCGACTCCTGACCGCGGCGATCCTGCTCGCCGGCCTGGCGCCGCGCCCGCTGGGCGCGCAGAAGGTCATCATCGCCGAGAAACTGGAAGACCTCGAAGCGCGCGTGCGCACCGACTCGAACGACGCGGCGGCCCACTACAACGTCGCCATCGGCTACTGGTCACGGAAGCGGTGGGGCGACGCCGAGCGCGAGCTGCGCGACGCCATCGCGATCGAGAACACCTTTGCCGAGGCGTATCTGGCGCTCGGCGTCGTGCGCGAGCGGGACCAGGACTACTGGTCCCGGATCTGGCGCGCGGGCAAGGACGCCGCCGTGCGCGACACGGTCAAGGCGCGCGATCGGCTGATCACGCACGCCTTTCTCCTCGATCCGCTGGTGGACATCCGGATGCTGGGCGGGGTGCGCACGTCGTCCGCCAGCGGCGGCATCCTCGGCGGCCTCAACCGCCTGCTCGAGGGACAGTACGCGCCCGCCTTCGAAGCCTTTGACCAGGAGGTCGAGCGGGCCGGCCGGAAGTTCGGCATGGACTCGGTTGGCACCGGGCTCCTGTTCCTGCGGGCCATGGCCGCCGAACACAGCGGGCACGACAGCGTGGCGGTCGAGGACCTCACGCGCCTCATCGCCCGGATGGAGAAGGTCGCCGCGGGCGACACGGTCGACGTAGCGCCGCTCGAAGCCAACGAGTACCGCTACACGCTCGCGGCGCTGCACCAGCGGGCCGGCCGCACCGACGAGGCCATCCGCGGTTACCAGACGGTGCTCGAGAACGACGTCGGCAACTACATGGCCCATGTGCAGCTGGCCCGGATCTACGAGGCGGCGCACGACTGGCCCCGCGCGCTCGCCGAGCGGCGTCGCGCGCTCGACGTCAATCCCGGCGACCCGTCACTGCTGCTCGATCTCGGTGTCACGCTGGGCCGGGCAGGGCAGTTCCCGGCCGCCGCGGACACGCTCGAGAAGGCGGTGGAAGCCAACCCGCGCGATACCCGCCCACTCTACTGGCTCGGCATCGCCGATCTCCAGCTTCAGAAGCGCGACGCGGCCCGGGCCGCGTTTGCGCGGTTCGTCTCCCTCGCACCGAGCCGATATGACCGGCAAATCGCGTCCGCCCGGCAGCGCCTCACCGAGCTGCACTAGGCGCCGGCGGGTGACCGCTCGCGTGACCTCGCTCGCGATCGGCATCGCGGTCGGCACGGCGCTGGCGCCGCTCCGCGCGGCGGCGCAGACGGCGCCCACGGCGTACGAGCAGCTCCAGACCTTTTCCGGCGTCGTGAGCCAGATCCGCGTCAATTACGTGGACTCGGTGGACATGGGGAGCCTGGTGCGCGCTGCCATCAACGGCATGCTGCGCTCGCTCGATCCGCACAGCCGCTACGTCAGCCAGGCGGATTTCGAGCTCCGTGCACGCTACGAGCACGGCCAGCTCGGCGGCACCGGGCTCGCCGTCGAGGAGGCCGAGGGCGCCCTCGTCGTGCTTGGCGTCGAGGCCAAAAGCCCGGCCGCCAGGGCCGGGATCCAGTCGGGCGACCGGATCCGGCGGCTCAACGACAGCTCGGTGGCCGGGCTCAGCGCGAGCGACATCGAGACTCGCCTTCTGGGAGAAAAGGGCAGCAAGCTCCGCCTCACCCTCGAGCGCGGCGCCCGGCTCGATCCCGACACCTTTGCCGTCACCCTCAAGCGCGACGTCCTCTCGGCTCGCGCGGTGGCGCCGCCTCGCATGCTTGACGCCACCACCGCCTACGTGCAGCTGGCCGAGTTCACGCCGGGATCGCCCAGGGAGCTGAAGGACGCGCTGGGGAAGGCACGGGGTATGGGCGCGCGCCAGCTGGTGCTCGACCTCCGCGGCAATCCCGGCGGCAACGTGGATGCGATGGTGGACATCGCCTCGCTCTTCCTCCCCGCCCACAGCGAGGTCTTCCACACGCAGGGGCGCAAGAAGACCGGGCTCGATTCGGTCGCCACGAAGCAAGCGGGCGACTTTCTGCAGCTCCCGCTCGTCCTGCTGGTGGATCGGGGGAGCGCCAGCGCCTCCGAAATGCTCAGCGGCAGTCTGCAGGACCACGACCGCGCGCTGATCGTGGGGCGGCGGAGCTTCGGCAAGGCGCTGATGCAGATGTCCATGCCGCTGCCGGGCGGTGACGTCGTCTGGCTCACCACCGCCCGCGTGGTCACCCCCAGCGGGCGCCTCATCCAGCGCCGTTACCAGGGCATCGACGCCGAGCAGTACTACGCCATGGCGGGCCGGAGCGGCGCGGAACAGGACACCATGGCGGTCTGGAAGACCGAGCACGGGCGGGACGTCCGGGGCGGCGGTGGCATCGTGCCCGACGTGCCTAGTCCGCGTCCCGACCTGCCGGTCTGGTTCAGCGTGGCCGACGACAGCGGCTTCACCACCGTGATCGCCGATAGCGTCGCCGCGACACTGCCGGCCACCGTGGCCGCGCGGGCGGCCTGGTTTGCCGGGCAGGACCGCTGGGATGCGGCCCTGATGGTTCCGCTGCTGAGCCGGGCCCGGGCCCGTTTCCACGTGGTGAGCCAGCCCGCGCCCGCCGCCCGGGCCCGGATCGCCCGTTACATGGCGATGCGCGTGGCGGAGGTCCGCTGGGGGCCGGACGCCGCGGAGGAGCTGGCGCTCCGGACCGACCCCGACGTCGAGCTGGCCCTGGCCCAGTTTCCCCGGCTGGGAGAGTTGCTGCACACCCGCTGAGCCTGCGATCGGCGGTCCGGGGCCCCGCGGTGGGGCGCCGGACACTCTCCTCCCGACCCTCGTCCCGCCGGGGTATCTTCCGGAGTCAGCGCAGTCGCCATTCGTTCCTTCAGCTCCCGAGACCATGGCCACACGCACCCCCAGCCGCGCCAAGGCGCCCGCCTCCAGCAAGCTCGACAAGGGCGAGCTGATCGAGCTGTACCGACTGATGTTCCTGTCGCGCCGCGTCGACGACAAGGAGATTCAGCTCAAGCGGCAGAACAAGATCTTCTTCCAGATCTCCGGTGCCGGCCACGAAGCGGTCCTGGTGGCGGCCTCCCGCGCCTTCCGCGCCAGCTACGACTGGTTCTATACCTACTATCGCGACCGCGCGCTCTGTCTCGGCCTGGGCATGACCGCCACCGAGCAGTTGCTCAGTGCCGTTGCCGCGGCCGACGACCCCAATTCCGGCGGACGTCAGATGCCGTCGCACTGGGGGCACAAGGAGCTCAACATCGTGAGCGCCTCGAGCCCCACCGGCACCCAGTTTCTCCAGGCGGTGGGCTGCGCGGAGACCTGGCTGCGGGTCTCGCGCAACGAGCAGCTCCCCGACCGGGACACGCTGATCAAGGGCGACGAGGTGGTCTTCTGCTCCACCGGCGACGGCACCACCAGCGAGGGCGAATTCTGGGAGGCGCTCAACACCGCCACCAACTTGAAGCTGCCGGTCGTGTTCGTCGTGGAGGACAACGGTTACGCCATCTCGGTGCCGGTCGAGGTCAACACCGCCGGCGGGTCCATCTCGAAGCTGCTGACCGGCTTTCCCGGACTCTTCATTCAGGAGTGCGACGGCTGCGACGTGCTCGAGTCGTACGACACGCTGACCCGCGCGGTCGAGTACTGCCGCCAGAGGAAGGGTCCCGCGCTGGTCCATGCCCACGTGATCCGTCCATACAGTCATTCACTCTCGGATGACGAGGTGTTCTACCGCACCGCCGCTGAGCGCGATGCCGATGCCGCCCGCGACCCCTTGACCCGCTTCCCGGCCTATCTGCTGGAGCAGGGGATCGCCACGACCGCCGAGCTCGAGGCGGTCAAGGCGGCTGTGGAAGAGGAGATCGCCGTGGCCACCGACGTGGCGCTCGCGGCGCCGCAGCCAGCCACCGACACCATCTATCAGTACGTCTATTCGCCCGACGTGGACCCCACCGGCGAGCAGTTCGATACCGAGGACGATCCCCACTTCACCGGGGAGCCCACCACGATGGTGGACCTGCTCAACGCCTGCCTGCGGGACGAGATGACGCGGGACCAGCGGATCGTAATGTTCGGCGAGGACGTGGCCGACTGCAGCCGGGAGGAAAACCTCGAGGCGGTGAAGGGGAAGGGCGGCGTCTTCAAGGTGACCTGGGGGCTGCAGAAGACGTTCGGCTCCAACCGGGTCTACAACTCGCCACTGGCCGAGGCCAACATCATCGGTCGCGCCATCGGCATGGCCACGCGCGGGCTCAAGCCGGTGGTGGAGATCCAGTTCTTCGACTACATCTGGCCGGCGTACATGCAGATCCGCAACGAGCTCGCGCTCATGCGGTGGCGCTCCAACAACGCGTTCAGCTCGCCCGTGGTCATTCGCACCACGTATGGCGGGTACCTCAAGGGCGGGTCGGTCTACCACTCGCAGACCGGCGCCGCGGTGTTCACCGGCGTGCCCGGTCTCCGCGTCGTGTGCCCTTCCACCGCGCTCGATGCCAGCGGCCTCCTCCGCACCGCCATCCGCTGCGAGGACCCGGTCCTGTTCCTGGAGCACAAGCACCTGTACCGCCAGACCTACAACAAGGCGCCCAATCCGGGGCCCAACTTCATGATTCCCCTCGGCAAGGCCAAGGTGGTCCGCGAGGGCAGCGACATGACGGTGGTGACCTACGGGGCGGTGGTGCAGCGGACGCTGGTGGCGGCCAAGGAGCTGGAGGAGCGGCAGGGCGTGAGCGTCGAGGTGATCGACCTGCGCTCGCTGAGTCCGGTGGACTGGGAGACGATCCACGCGTCGGTCCGGAAGACGAGCCGGGTGCTGGTGGCGTACGAGGATTCGCTGAGCTGGGGATACGGCGCCGAGATCGCGGCTCGGATCGCCGACGAGACGTTTGCGTATCTGGATGCGCCGGTGCGGCGGATCGCTGCTACCGATACGTTCGTGGCCTACGCACCGGAGCTGGAGGAGGCCATCCTCCCGCAGGTGGACAGCATCAGGCGGGCGATGGAGGAGCTGGCGGCCTTCTAGATCGCCGGCGGTTTATCGGAGCGCTTCCCGCACTTCCGCGGCCGCGCTGATCGCGTTGTCGACATCGCGCGAGAGCGCCTTGGCCTGCTGCGTGGCCATCGTGAGCTCGCCCAGCACGCTCGCCAGACTGGCCGACCGCAGCTTCATCAGGTCCAGCCGCATGTTCTGCATCGCCAGCACGCACTCGTCAAGTCGCGTCGCCACCTGGCCCCGCCGGGTCAACAGTTCGGCGTAGGTCTGCCGCTGCCGCTCCAGCAGGTTGACGCGCCGGGCCCGCTCGGCGTCGTCCGGCTCCCGGCTCAGCGCCTCGATCCGCTCGTCCAGCCGCACCAGCGCGTCGCCACCCGTCTCGCTGTCCAGCGAGTGCAGCGTGCGCGCCAGCTCCAGCGCCTTGTTGTACAGCCCGTCCACCGTCTCCTGGATCTCCGTCGGCATCTGCTTGCGCTCCACCGGATCGAGCCGGTCGAACGCCTTGAGGATCGCCTGCCGGTCGGCGTGGATCTGAATGACGTTGGGGTACTGCGCGCCGAACTCGTCGGCCTTGGGCGGCGGCAGCAGCCGCGGCAGCTTCCCGCCCTTGACCTTCGTCGTCCCGATCGCGTCCGCCGCCGGCGGCCGGCTCAGCACATCGCGCCAGCTGTAGCCCGACTGCCAGAGCTTGGAGTAGTTGGTGAGCACGCCAATGCCCATGGCCGCGGCCGGGAACAGAAACCACGGATGGTTGATGCCGGTCGCGACGTTGATCATCATCAGGCCGCCGCTCACCGCCGCCCACCGCGCAAACTGCGCGCGTACCCGCTGCACGATCTTGGGCTCGCCGGTATCGGTCAGCGGGGTGTTGTCGTTGCGGCCGCGGCGCGCATCGTAGCGCCGGCTGGCCCGGTCCAGCCGATCCAGGCGGGCGTCCATGCTGCCCCGGCGCGCCGGCAGCGGGCGCCCCCCGATGGGCGAACGGGGATCGGGCGGCCGGGTGCGGTCCCGGAGCGGCACGCGGGGCGCGCCCGGCGACGCGCGCCCACCCGCGACTGGAGGCCGGCTGGCCTTCCACCCGAGGCCGGTGGGCTGATAGCCCGGCACCGAGCGGTTCTCCAACGCGCGGCGCAGCGCGTCCGCGGTGGGCCAGCGATTTTCCGGGTCCTTCTCGAGGCAGCGCGAGACCGCGAGCGCCAGGTCCTCGGGCACGTCCGGCCGGGTGAGGCGGAGATCGGGCGCGGGCTCGGTGATCTGCTTCATCAGAATGCCCGCCACCGTCGGCGCCGTGAATGGCAGCTCGCCGGTCAGCATCTGGTACGCCACGATACCCAGACTGTAGACGTCGGAGCGCCCGTCGATCTCCGGCTCGCCCGCCGCCTGCTCCGGGCTCATGAACGACGGCGTGCCGATCGCCACGCCTACGCCGGTGAGCGTCGCGCCCGAGCTGGCCGAGAGCGCCTTGGCGATGCCGAAGTCGGTGACCATCACCCGGCCGCGGGTGCCCTCGAGGAGGATGTTGTCCGGCTTGATGTCGCGATGGATGATCGAGAGGTTGTGGGCGGCGCTCAGCGCGTCGGCCGTTTCCTTCATGATGCGCCGGGCCTCCTCGGCCGGGAGCTGGCCGCGCCGCTTGATCCGGCCGCCCACGCTCTCGCCGTCCACGTAGCCCATCACGAAGTACACCAGCCCGTTCCCCTCACCGACTGTGTGGATTGGGACGATGTGGGGATGGGAGAGGCGCGCGGCGGTCTGCGCCTCCCGCGTGAAGCGCTGCCGGATGTCCCGCTGAAACGCCAGCTCCGGCGGCAGGACCTTGATGGCCACGCGCCGCTGCAGCCGCTCATCCCGCGCCCGATACACGACGCCCATGCCGCCCCGCCCGATCTCACCCTCGATCGTGTAGGCGTCGCCCAGCGCCTCCGCGAGGCGCACCGGCAACGCTTTATCGGTCGGATCGCTCATCGATCGCTGCCTGGTGGCGGTGGAGGAATGCAGGTGTGACGATCGCATCAATTTGCGCTCGCCGGCGGGATCGGGCAACACGTCCGGGCCGCTGAGCCATACGGCAACGCTGCCGAGTGGATTCAGCTTTGCCCGCGAACAGGCCATATTGGCAGGGCATCGGCCGGTGATCGGACAACTTAAGCGGATCGCGCCGTCCGACACAGGTGATCACGCGGCGGGATCGCCGTCAGGGGCGGTCCCGGCGCCGTGCCGAGTGGCATGGCGGGTGCAAAGAGAGGGCCGATTCGCTGTCGCACTGCCATCACGCCCCCATTCGGGGATAAGGAGTAATTGAATGTCCGAACGCATGACATTGCCCGTCCTCCCGCTGCGCGAGGTCGTGCTCTTTCCCGGCGTCACCGCACCAATCGGTGCCGGCCGCCCCGCGACGCTGCGGGCCATCGAGGCCGCGCTCGCCACGCCCGACAAGCTGGTCTTTGCCGTCTCGCAGCGGGAGAACGTCGACACCGTCACCGCCGAGGCGCTCTACACCATCGGCACGGTCGCCCGCATCGGCCAGTTGCAGCGCGGCCTCGCCGGGATGCAGCTCCTGCTGCACGGTGAGCACCGCGGCATCGCGATTCACTATGCCGAGCAGGACGGCTACCTCCAGGCGGTGGTCCGGGAAGCCGAAGAGATGTCGCCCCTCAGCAGCGAGGACGCGGCGTTCGTGGCGCTGCACCGCGAGGCGCGCGCACGCGCGGCCGAGCTGGGGCAGAAGTCCGGTCTGCCGGAGGAAGTGGTCAACCAGGTGCTGGCCGGTGTGAACGAGCCGGGGCGCTTCGCCGACCTCGTTGCCGGCTACATCGACATCACGCCGGGCCAGCGCCAGGCGTTGCTTGAGACGCTGTCGGTCGAGGAGCGGCTGCGGCGCGTGCTGGTGCACGTGCAGCGGCAGATCGGCGTGCTCGATGCCCAGGAGGACATCAAGTCGCAGGTGCAGGAGGAGCTGGGCGAGCGGCAGCGGGAGATGTTCCTGCGCGAGCAGCTCAAGACGATCCGGCGCGAGCTGGGCGAGGACGAGTCGGGCGACGACGGAGACGAGCTCCGCGCCAAGCTCGAGGCGCTCGACCTGCCCGACGACGTCCGCAAGGAAGTGGACCGCGAGCTGGGCCGGCTCAGCCGGATCGGGCGCGAGTCGATGGAGTCCCAGGTGATCCGCACCTATCTCGAAAACGTGGCGGAACTGCCCTGGAACATCCGCACTGCGGAGCACCTCGAGCTGGCCCAGGCGGCCACCATTCTGGATGAGGACCACTACGCGCTGGGTGACGTGAAGGACCGCGTGCTCGAGTTCCTCGCCGTGCGTCAGCTCCGGGCCGAGCTCGGTGCGCGCGAACGCGCGGAAGAGGCCGCGTCGGAGGCGCCGGTCGCCGCCGCCACGCCCGAACGGATCGTGGACCCGGACGCCGGCGAATCCACCGACACGCCGGTGGCGACCGCCACCGTCCCCGAGCCCAACCGACCGGCGCCGGGCAACGACGACGACAAGGGCGCCAAGGGGCCGATTCTCCTGTTCGTCGGGCCGCCGGGCGTGGGCAAGACGTCCATCGCCAAGTCCATCGCGCGGGCGATGGGGCGGAAGTATGTCCGCATCTCGCTGGGCGGCGCCCGGGACGAGGCCGATATCCGCGGCCACCGGCGCACCTACGTGGGCGCCATGCCCGGCCGCATCCTCCAGGGGATGAAGCAGGCCGGCGCCAGGAACCCCGTCTTCCTGCTCGATGAGGTGGACAAGCTGGGCGTGTCGTTCCAGGGCGATCCGGCGAGCGCGCTGCTCGAGGTGCTCGACCCGGCCCAGAACGACAGCTTCGTGGACCACTACCTCGGCGTGCCGTTCGACCTGAGCGAAGTGCTGTTCATCGCCACGGCCAATTTCATCCAGAACATCCCCGGCCCGCTGCTCGACCGGATGGAAGTGGTGGACTTTGCCGGCTACACCGAGCGCGAGAAGCGGCAGATCGCGCGGCAATACCTGATCCCGCGCCAGTTCGCGGAGAACGGCATGAGCCCTGAGCAGCTCGAAATCAGCGAGGACGCGCTGTCGGAGATGATCACCGGCTACACCCGCGAATCCGGCGTGCGTCAGCTCGAGCGCGAGATCGGGCGGCTGGCCCGCAAGGTTGCCCGCAAGATCGCCACCCGCGACGTGGAGCGGCTGACGGTGGACCATGACATGGTGGACGATCTGCTCGGCCGTCCCAAGGTCCATCCGGAAAAGATGGCGCGCGCCGACGAAGTCGGTGTGGCCACCGGCATGTACTACACGCCCACCGGCGGCGACATCATGTTCGTCGAGGCGTCCACCATGCGCGGCAAGGGCGAGCTGGTGCTCACCGGCCAGCTGGGCGACGTCATGAAGGAGTCTGCCCGCGCCGCCTGGACCTATGCGCGGTCGCACGCCACCGGGCTGCAGATTACCGACGAGATGTTCGATCGCGACCTGCACATCCACGTGCCGGCCGGGGCCATTCCCAAGGATGGACCCTCAGCCGGGGTGACGATGGCCACGGCGGTCGTGTCGGCGCTGTCTGGCCGGCCCGCGCGTCACGACATCGCGATGACGGGCGAGATCACCCTGCGGGGGCGGGTCCTTCCGATCGGTGGCGTGAAGGAGAAGGTACTCGGCGCGGTGCGGGCGGGGATCACGAGCATCATCCTGCCCAAGGACAACGAGCCGGATCTGGTCGATTTGCCGGCCGAGGTCCGGGAGAAGCTGGAGGTCTTCCTGGTACAGGAACTGGGCGAGGTGCTGGCGCTCACGCTGCGGGGATCGTTCCGCGAAGGGCGGCTGTCCTTTGGTGACGGTCCCGGCGCGGAAATCGGCAAGATCGTCGCCGAGTACCACCACTAGTGGGTATCCACTAGGGGCTACCCGCCGGCTTCCACCCGGTTGCGGCCCGACTGCTTGGCGCGATGGAGCGCCCGGTCGGCCGCCTGGGCCAGGTCGCCGCCGCTGGTGCCGTCGGGGCCGTACGCCGCCACCCCGACGCTTGCATGGAGTGGAATCACGCCACCGTCCCGCGCGGCAAAGGGCTGGGCGCGCAGTCCGTCGCGCATCTTCTCGGCCGTGACCACTGCGCCGTCCCGTGCCGCCCCCCGAAGGATCACGGCAAACGACTCACCGCCATGGCGGCCCAGCAGGTCGCTGGTGCGGATGCTCGCGCGCAGCACCGACGCCACGTGCATGAGCACGCGGTCGCCGATGCGGTGACCATGCCGCTCGTTGATACGCCGGAAGTGATCGACGTCCAGCACCAGCAGCGCAAAGCGGTCGTGGTAGCGGCGGGCATACGCCGCCGCGTGATCCAGTTCCAGCCGGATCGTCATCGCGTTGAGCAGTCCCGTGAGGGGGTCGCGGCAGACCAGCTCGGCGATCCGCCGGCCCCGGTCACCACGGGCAAGGACCGTCGGGACCAGATCGTCCGCCAGGTCAGCCAGCGGCAGGAGATCGTCCACGCCGGCGCGGAGTGCGTCGCCCCGCGCATGCCCGCTGACATCGGCGGCGAGCATGATCACCGGCACCAGCCGGGTGCGCGGTTCCTGCCGGGCGTAGCGTGCCACCGCCAGCGCACCGGCCCCGGAAAGATCGGCGCCGAGCACGATGACGTCCGGCACCCGCCGGCCCAGCACCGCCTGGGCCGCGTCGGCGTCGGCGCAGTATTCCACGTCCATGCCGTTTTCTTCCAGCCGCGCGCGGGCCGAGCCTGCGCCCGTGGCCCCGTCCGCCACCAGCACCACCAGCGGCGGCGCGCCCAGTCGCGCCAGCGATTCCACGTATGACGGGATATCGGTGGCGATGCGTTCGCCCGGGACCACATGATCCGCGCCGGCCGCCGCGGCGCGGAGGCGATCCACCGGCAGTGCCGCCTCCACCAGGATGACGGCGCGCGGCCGGCGCTGGCGGTCGGCGGTCCACGCCGCCGTCGCCGCGAACGGGTCCGGATCACTCGGCCCGGTGCCCAGCACGACGACGTCGGGTCGCTCGGTCGGCGGCAGCGCCGCCGCGTCGGTGATCTCCGTGTCCTCCCGCACCAGAAAGCCGGCGCCGCGAAGCGCGTCGGACACCTCGACGCGCATTGCCGTGCTCCGAACGGCCACCAGCGCTCGCCAGCCAAACTCCCTCGGCTGAAGCACGTCCGCCGGCGGGCCCATCTCGAGCGCGGCCGTGTCGAACGCCGCTTCGAGGCGCGCCAGCGCCGCCGTCAGCTTCACGGCATCCTCAGTGGCCAGCAGTCCTTCCATCTCCCGGGCGATTCCGCTGATGGCCGGGAATCCATAGGAGCCGCCCGATCCCACCAGGCGATGCAGCCGCGTGCGGACCGACTCGGCCGCATCCGGCTCGCCGGCGGCCTCTGCCGCGAGGTCCGTCCGCAGCTCGGCCAGTCGGCTGGGCGCCTCGGCGAGGTATTCGCGCCGGAGCTCCTGAAACGCGTCGGCGATCGGATCGGTCACACGGAGAGGCGGAATCTGTCGAGCAGGACTCGTGCGGACGCAACGAAGACGGGGGAGGTGCTCCAGTGCCCGCTGATGTCGGTGCCGTTGCGGGCCGCGATCAGCGCGGAGCGATCGTCCACCACGGCAATGAGCGGCGAGCCGGGCCACCCCAGGTCGTGCTCGGCCACGATCGTCACCGGCGCGAATGCCAGGTCCACTGCGGTGAGTGAGAGCAGCGACACGGCGGCACCCGCGGCAACGGGACGCCGAAGCGACGGCGCGAGCACCGGATACGCCTCCGCCGGCGCCAGCATCGCGACCGACCGCTCGGCCCGCGCCAACTCGTGCCCCAGGATCTGAAGCGCGGCGCGGGGCGAGTCGATCTCCACCAGCGTTGGTGAGCTGGGCACGGCGATGGCGAGGAGATCGGTGCCCAGCCGCTCAAGCGCCAGGCCGTGATCGTTGGTGATGCGGGCGAGCAGTGCGGTGGGCGCTTCGGGACGATAGCGCCGGGGCCGGCCTTCGTCGGCCCGCGCGGCACCCTTGGTCACGAGACCTTCAAGCGCGCTGTAGGCGTTGGCTCGGGCCAGTCCGGCCGTCCGGGCGATGCCGTATCCGGTGCCGGGGCCGCCGGTCAGCAGCACCTCGTAGACCAGACTCTCGGTGGGGGTAAAACCGAACGGGGTAAGATTCAGGCTCGCCATAGTGGTAGTATGTGCTACTGCCACACTTCCGGCAAGCTCAACTGTAGTCCAGCTCCCATCCCTGCAGTTTGGCGATCAACGCCAGCCGGAACGTCACGTCGGCTTCCCGGCCTTCGACCGTCTTGGCATCCGGCTGCAGCGGGAAGTAGTGATAGCTGATCTTGTTGGTTGCCTTGGGAGTGGAGCGCAGGTTCTTCGGCCGCCAGACCCCGTTGTCATCGCAGTCGCGGAGCAGCCAGCCGAGCACCTTGGTGGCCACCGGCGCCCACTGCAGCGCGCCGAGCCGCACCAGCAGCTCGATGTAGTGGAGCGCGATGGGGATGTCCTTGGGGCAGCCCTTGGCATCCGCCTCGATCGGATCGCCCAGGAGGAGATGCTGGGGTTTCACCGTCTTGCGGCCGACCACGATCACAAACGATTTCTTGGGGGCCGGCTGCGCCAGGTAGTGGCCCAGCCGCTCGGTGAAGCCGGCGCGCTCGCGCCGCAGGTTGGGCATCATCGCCAGCATCGCCACCGAGTACCAGCTGGGCGGGTGTGCCTCGGCATGGAGCGCCACCTGCTTGCCGGCCTTCACGAACGGCTTTTCGGCCAGCGGGCTCCGCAGAAACTGCGAGACCGAGTTGGCGATCTTGTGCCCGGCGCCGCGCAGGCGCGGGTCTTCGGCGTAGCCGGCTTCGGCCAGGGCGGCGCTGGCCGCCTCACGGCTGACATCGCGCGCCCACGGCGCTGCCGGGGGCGCGCTCTTGATCAGCTTCTGGAACTCGAACTGAAGCGCCGGATCTTCATCCCGCGAGAGGAGGCGGAACAGCAGACGGTCGGCCAGCTTGAACGGGCGGGTTCCGGCCGGCCAGGCCAGCTGCAGCAGGCGGCGGTACTGCGGTATCGTGCCCACATCCTTGATGCCCTGGGCGGCGGACGGCGCGAGCCCCAGCAGATTACCGCCCCAGACGCCGGTGTCCTTCTGCTTCTTGATGACGGCGAGTGCGGGCTTGGATTGGGTGACGCCTTCCTGGGCGGCCTCGAGCGCGGCAGGATCGACCGATTCTGCGGGCGCGAGCTCGGCAAGGGTGCGGTACCGGATCGATTCCCCGCCATTGGCAAGCAGCCAGGTGATTGGAATCCGGTGCTGGGTCGGCAGTTCCAGATGGGCTCCCGGACGGCGTGGGGTCGGCCTCAAACGCGCGCAAGATATCACCCCACAGGGAGTTGCGCCACTTTTGCCCGCGCCGGTGCCAACGCTGGCACCGGATGTCGTTGCGGTGCCTGCGCTTAGCTATCCTCCTCCTGCGGCCGCTATCTTATGCGCTCCTGGCCGGCGGCGTGGAACTCGGAGGTCGGGTTCCAGGTGGGCTGCGCGGCCGCGTCGGCGACGGACACGGCGGTCCGCAACACCACCCGCAGTTGCTGCATCGCCCCATCGTAGGTGTACGTCGGCAGCATTTCGTCGCTGGGCTGGTGATAGCGGTGTTCGGTGTAGTCGTCGGCCTGTTTGGCTCCCCATTCGGCCGGGCGTCCCACGTAGTCGGTGCCGCTCTCGAGCGAGAGCGCCGGCACGCCGGCGCGGGCGAAGGGGAAGTGGTCGGAGCGGAAGAAGCTCCCCCGGACCAGCGCATCGTCATTGACCGTCACGCGCATTCCCTCGGCGCGGGCGGCGGCCGCAAAAACGCGTCCGAGCGACGACTGGTCGGTGCCCAGCGCCGAGACGTCATGGGTCTTTCCGTACAGATTCATCACGTCCATGTTCAGCACCGCCGCGAGGTGTTTCAGCGGGAGCGTGGGCCGCGCGGCAAAGGCGGTCGAGCCCAGGAGCCCGGACTCTTCGGCGGCAAAGGCGATGAAGAGGATGGATCGCCCCGGATGCACGCCGGCGCGGACAAACGCCTCCGCGGCCGCGAGCACTGCCGCAGTGCCCGATGCGTTGTCGAGGAACCCGTTGTAGATCGAATCGCCGTTGACCGGCGCGCCCACGCCGAGGTGATCGTAATGTCCGCCGATCATCACGGCCTCGGACGCGTGCGCGCCGCTGCCCGGCAGCCGGGCGAGGACGTTGAACGTCGCGGATCGGCGCACGTCGCTCCGCACCGTCCCCTCGAAGTGAGCCGGCAGCGGCATCGCGTGGAAGTCACGGGTGGCGGCCCGGCGCATCAGCGCGGCGAGGTCGGTGCCGGCCGGGAAGAGCCGCGCGGCCGCCTGTTCGGTCACCCAGCCCGCCACCAGCAGCGACGTGGCCGGGCGCTCGACGCGTACCTGCGGCCCGGTCCACGAAGAGGCGACTGTGCTCCACGGGTACGTGGCGCTCTCGGTCGTGTGGATCAGGATGAGCCCGGCCGCGCCGTGGCGTTCAGCTTCCTCGATCTTGTAGGTCCAGCGGCCGTAGTACGTCAGAATCCTGCCCCGGAAGATCGTCGAGTCACGCAACCCCGGATCGTTCACCAGCGCGACGACGATCTTCCCCTTGGCGTCGATGCCCTTGTAGTCGTCCCAGCCGTATTCCGGCGCGACGATGCCATCGCCCACGAACACCGCGTCGCCGGAGAAGTGCACCAGCGAATCATCGCGCATGGACCAGAGCACGTAATCGTCTCGGTAGCGGAGTCGGGATTCCGCTCCGCCCGTGCTGACGGCGAGCACCGGGTCGGGCGTGAGCGAGATGATGGGCACGCGGTGGTAGTAGGTGCCGCTGTCACCGGCGGGCCCCAGACCCAGTCGCTGGAACTGCGCCCGGATGTAGTTGGCGGCGATCAGCCCGCCGCGGGTGCCCGGGGCCCGGCCTTCGAGCGCGTCGTCGGCCAGGAACTCGAGGTGGCTCCGCATCACGTCCGGAGTGACGGCGGCGGCAACCCGCGCGGCGGCATCGGGGGCCGGCCGCTGGGCGGCCAGGGGAGCGGCGAGGAGGAGCAGTCCACCCAGCAGATATCGCATGACGTCTCTCGGTCGAGGGATGATCAGGGACTGGCGGCGGCGCACACGGCCACCGCAACGGCGCTCGCCGGCGCAAACGCCTTTTCGCTCGTCAACACCAGGGCGCGGTCGCTCAGCCAGTCGATGCCCTCGCCCTGGATCTCGAGCCCCGCCACCGTGCAGGCGCGCGGCGGGGTGCCGGGAATGAGGCGGCCGTCGTCCAGCGTGAAGAAATACAGAGTGACGTACGTCCGCACCACTGCACGATGACCGTCCGGCGCGAGGGCAGCGTCGGTCACCAGCTGGCCGGCCCCACGATCGATGGGCAGCGGCAGCACGCCTCGCGCCGTTGCCACGGCATTCCCGTCGCGCCACGCAGTGCCCGGGATGCCGTAGACGGCGCCCGCCGTGGTGATGATCAGCAGATCGCCGTCCGGCGTTACCAGCATCGCCTCGGCGTCGTGCGGGCCATCGGGGTAGCGCACGTGCAGCGCGCGCGCCGGTGCGGTCACGCTGTCGTGTCCCGGCGCCGGCTCGGGGACCCGGTACAGGACCACGTCGGTGCGACGCTCGGTATTGTCGCCGATGTCGCCGATGTACAGGCAGGTGCCGGCCGGGCAGGAGCCGAGCCGGATGGTCTCCCAGTCCACATTCGTGGCGCCGGTCACCCGGATGGCGGCGAGATCGCGTCCCAGTGTGTCGGTGGCGAACAGGACCGGGGGGTTGCCGGAGTCGTTGAGGGTCCAGAGGACGCCAGGGTGCGCGCGGCTGACGGCGACGCCTGAGCTTTCGGTGAGTGCGCGGTTGGCCATGAAGCCGGTTCGGCCCGCCCGAACGGGCTGCTCCACGCGCCACGTTTGCTGCGCCGCGGCGGGGGCCGCCGCGACCAGAGCGGCGAGGACGCCGACGCGCGCGAGATGCGCGCCGGCCCGCCAGGTCATCGCTGCTGCGGACCCGGCAGCGTCCTGATCTCCACCCGCCGGTTGGCGGCGCGCGCCGCATCCGTCGTATCGTGCACCAGCGGCATGGTGGAGCCATAACCCTTGGCCACCAGCCGGGTGAATGGGACCTTCCGATTGATCAGGTAGTTCCGCACCGCCTCAGCGCGGAGCCGCGAGAGATGCACGTTTGCGTCCGCATTGCCGACGTCGTCGGTGTGTCCACCGATCTCGATGGCCACGTCCGGATGGTTCAGCAGATCCCGCGCGAGGGAGTCGAGCACCGGGAACGATGGCGGCAGCAGCCGCGCGCTGGCCGAGCGGAAGGTGACGCCGCGCAGCACCGTTGGCGGGCCGGCCGGGCCCGCGGCCGGCGCGCGCTCGGGGAGCGCCGCCGAGGGCGGGCAGCCATAGGCATTGACGGTGGCACCGGACGGCGTGTCGGGGCAGCGGTCGAGCCCGTCGAGCACACCGTCGCCATCCTCGTCGCCGGGGCAGCCCAGCTGGTCCACGGTGGCGCCGGCCGGCGTGTCGGGGCAGCGGTCGAGGCCGTCCGCGACGCCGTCCTTGTCGCTGTCCACCGGGCATCCGCCGGCGTCCACGGTCGCGCCGATCGGCGTGTTGGGGCACCGGTCCATGCCGTCGGGGACGCCGTCGCGGTCGCTGTCGAGCGGGCAGCCGGTCGCGTCCACCTTGGCGCCTGGCGCGGTGGCCGGGCAGCGATCGACTCCGTCGGGTACGCCGTCGTGGTCGGTATCGCTGGGGCAGCCGCGCCGGTCCACCAGCACGCCACGCGGCGTGCTGGGGCACTTATCGTCGCGGTCGTAGACGCCGTCCTTGTCCGAATCCCGCTGGCTCTTGCTGCCCAGCATGAAGCTGAGGCCGAAGCTGCCGCCGTAGTTGGTGATGTTCTCGCTGAGGCCGGTCACGGGGCTGGTGACCTTGGTGAGGCTGGTGATCCCGTCGAGCCGCAGCATGACCGTCGGGGTCACGCCCAGCCGGAAGCCGGCCCCGCCGATGATTACGCCGCTGCGGCCGCAGGGGCCGCTGCCGGGGACCGAGACGCTGGTGCAGGTCTTGTACATCGTCGAGCCGTAGCCCGCGCGCAGGAACGCCGAGCTGGTGTTGCCGATCGCGAGATTGGCCAGGAGCGAGCCGGAAATCGTGCGCGCGGTCCAGCTCAGGCCGCCGCTGGTGGTGCGCGGGCTCGTGAAGACCGCCTCGCCCTCGACCGAGAGGCGAAGCGGCAGCCAGATGCCCAGCCGCCCCGCACCGCCGAAGGCCGACTGCAGATTGGTGGCCTGGTCAAACGTCATATAGGCGCCGGCGCCGCCGACCTCGATGAGATAGCGCCGCTGCTGCGCGCGCACCGGCGAGGCGGTCAGCGTGAGTGCGGCGAGCGCAAGCGCGGCGAGTCGTTGGTAGGTTCGCATGGCTCCAATAGATACGACCCATCACTCGGACTGACAAGGCGCCCTTGGCCGGGTCGCGGGGACCTGCTACGATTCGCGGAGTGACGGTGGCGGCACTCTCACGAAAGGCGGGCGGCCATGCAGGTACGCATCGAATACTGCGTCGTCTGAAACTATCAGCCCCGAGCCGCCGGTCTGGCGGCTGAGCTGCAGCATGAATTTCCCGGCGTGGACATCAAGATGATCCGGTCCTCCGGCGGCATCTTCGACGTTGCCGTCGACGACGAGCTCGTCTTCTCCAAGAAGAAGGCCGGCCGGCACGCGGAACCGGGTGAAGTGCTGAGACTGATCAGGGCGAAAGGACGCTAGGCGGTTGCGCATTGCCATATCCACCGGCGGCGGCGACGCTCCGGGACTGAACGCGGTGATTCGCGCGGTGGTGCTCTCCGCGCATCAGCGCGGGTGGCGCGTGTACGGAATTCAGCGGGGTTTCGAGGGGCTGCTCCGCTTCGACGGCGTTGTCCCGCTTGGCCCCGCGCAGGTGCGCGGCATTACCCACCTCGGCGGCACCATCCTCGGCACCACCAATCGCGGCAATCCCTTTCGCTATGTCCGGCAGGACGAGGCCGGCCAGCCCTACGAGTGCGACCGGTCCGACGACCTGGTCGCGGCATTCCACGCATCGGGCTTCGACGCGCTCGTCTCCATCGGCGGGGACGGCAGTCTCCAGATCGCGCATGACCTGTCGCTCAAGGGGATGCCGGTCGTCTGTGTCCCCAAGACCATCGACAACGACGTCAGCGGCACGCAGCGGACCTTCGGCTTCGACACCGCGGTGAGCACCGCGACCGAAGCGCTGGACCGGCTGCACTCCACCGCCGAGAGCCATGACCGCGTCATGGTGGTGGAGCTGATGGGCCGGCACGCGGGGTGGATCGCGCTCAACAGTGGGATCTCCGGCAGCGCCGACGTGATCCTCCTTCCCGAGATCCCGTTCGACGTGGACCGCGTCTGCGCCAAGATCCAGGAGCGCGAGGCGGCCGGCCGGCGCTTCAGCATCGTCGTCGTGGCGGAAGGCGCGGCGCCGCGGGATGGCCACATCGCGCTGGTCGAGCGGCGCGGCGTCGGCACCGTCGAGCGGCTCGGCGGCATCGCCAGCCAGGTGGCGCGCGCCATCGGCGACGCGACCGGCAAGGAAGTGCGCACGCTGGTGCTGGGGCACCTCCAGCGCGGCGGATCGCCCACCACTTACGACCGGCTGCTTGCGCTGCGCTTCGGCGCCGCCGCGGCGCGTGCCATCGCCGACGGGGCCTTTGGCTGCATGGTCGGCCTCAACGGTCCCACGATCACCCGCGTCCCCATTGCCGATGTCATCGGGCGTCCGCGCTACGTCCCGCTCGACTGTGATACGATCATGACTGCCCGGGAGCTCGGCATCAGTCTTGGCGACTGACCGCCTGGGCACGCCGCTCTCCGACGCGGTGGACGTGCTGCACGGCGAGCCGGTGGCCGATCCCTACCGCTGGCTGGAGGACGGGCAGGATCCGGCGGTCACCGCCTGGACCGCGGCGCAGAATGCGCGCACCGAGGCGTGGCTCGCCGCGGTGCCCGAGCGCGCCGGGATCCGTCGCCGGCTCGAAGAGCTGCTGGCCATCGGGAGCATCGGCGTGCCGACGCCGGCGTCCGGTCGCTACGTCTATCTCCGGCGCGACGGCAGCCAGAACCAGCCGGTGCTCTACGTGCGCAACGGCGCCGACGGCGCCGACCGCGTCGCGATCGACCCGAACCTCCTCAACGCGGCCGGTACCACGGCGCTCGACTGGTACTATCCCAGCGAAGACGGCCGCCTCCTGGCGTACGGCCTGTCCGAGGACGGCAGCGAGCGCAGCGTGCTCCACCTGCTCGACCTCGTGTCGCTGGACCACCGTCCCGATCGCATTCCTGACACCCGCGCCGCCGATCTCGCCTGGCTCCCCGATGCCAGCGGCTTCTACTACACGCGCTATCCCGCCGTCGGCAGTGTGCCGGCGGGCGACGAGCAGTATCATCGCGCCGTCTACGTTCATCGCCTCGGCACTGACCCCGCCGCCGACCCGCTCGTCTTCCAGCCGGAGCAGAAGGAACACTGGCCCGGGGTGAGCCTGTCGCCGGACGGCCGCTGGCTGCTGGTTACCGTCGCGCGAACGTTCGACCAGACCGATCTCTACCTGCGCGATCTCGAGGCCGGCACCGGCTTCGTGGCCGTCGCGCAGGGATTGCCGGCGCTGTTCGAGGGCCAGGTGGTCCGCGGTCGCCTCTACGTGCGCACCAACGTCGAGGCGCCGACCTGCGGTCTGTACGCCGCCGATGCGGCGCGCCCCGGACGCGAGCACTGGCGGACCCTCGTCGCGCCGCGTGAGCACGCGGTGCTGGATGCCGTCGTGGTCACGCGTGATCACCTCGCGCTGCATTACCTGGAGCATGCCACATCCCGCCTCGTCCTCACCGGCCCGGACGGCGGCGCGCCGCGCGACGTGCCGCTACCCGCCGCCGGCAGTCTCTTTGGCCTGGGCGCGGAGCCCGACGGGGTCGAGTTGTTCTACGGCTTCTCGACCTACGCGGTCCCGCCGGGGATCTACCGGATCGACCTCGCCGGCGGCGGGACGTCGCTCTGGCGGCAGGTGGAGGCGGACGTGGACCCGTCCCGGTTCGAGGTGCGGCAGGTGAGCGTTCCATCGCGCGACGGCACGCCGGTCTCGATGTTCGTCGTGGCACCGCGTGGCATCGCGCTCGACGGTCGGAGTCCCACATATCTCACGGGGTACGGCGGGTTCAACATCAGCATGACGCCGGCCTTCTCCCGCTCGCTGCTCTTCTGGCTGGAGCGGGGCGGCGTGCTGGCGGTGCCCAATCTTCGCGGCGGCGGCGAATACGGCGAGGCGTGGCACCAGGGCGGGATGCTGGGGACCAAGCAGAACACCTTCGACGACTGCATCGCCGTCGCCGAGTGGCTCATCGGACAGGGGTACACCCGGCCGGAGCGGCTGGCGCTTGCGGGCGGCTCCAACGGCGGCCTGCTTGCGGGCGCGCTGCTGACCCAGCGGCCCGATCTCTTCCGTGCCGTGGTGATCCAGGTGCCGCTGCTGGACATGCTGCGGTATCACCGGTTTCTGATCGCCCGGCTGTGGATTCCGGAGTACGGGTCGGCCGACGATCCCGGGCAGTTCCGGTGGCTCCGGGCGTATTCCCCATATCATCACGTGCAGGAAGGCGTCGGCTACCCCGCGGTGCTGCTGGCCACCGCGGAGAGCGATAGCCGCGTCGATCCGATGCACGCCCGGAAGATGGCCGCCCGGCTCCAGGCGGCGACGTCGTCGGAGCGGCCGGTGCTGCTGCGGCTTGAGGCGCAGGCCGGGCACGGTGCCGGCAAGCCGCTCACCAAGCAGCTCGATGAGCTGACTGACACGTGGACGTTCGTCTGCCACGAGCTGGGCGTGCCGGCCCCGTGAGCGCTAGTGCGCCGCGGGACCCGCCTCCGTGCCGATCGCCGCGCCCGATGTCATTGCTCCGGCCGGGATCCGCTTCAGCACCTGGATCGTCGCGGCGTCCACCACGGTGACGTCGTTGGACGCGCCATTGGCGGTGTACAGCCGCCGGCCATCCGGCGTGAGCGCGATCCCCAGGGGCATCGGCCCCACCGCGACGCTGGCCGTCACCTGCGAGGTCGCCGCGTTCACCGCCAGCACCGTCCCGCCTTTGCCCGTCGTCACATAGATTCGTCCGCCGTCGGGTGCGACGGCGATACCCATCGGCTGAGCACCCTTCGGCAGGTGGACCACGGTCCGCACGACCCGCGTTGCCACGTCGATGATCGACAGCGTACCGCCCGCCTCACCGCCGACGTACGCGGTCCGGCCGTCGGGCGCGAACGCCACGGCACGCGGCCGCCGGTCCGCCACGACATGCCCCAGGACGCGCCCGCTGTCCGTGCCGATGATCGTGACACCGTGATCCGCCGCATTCGCGACCCAGAGTTCCTTGCCGTCGGGTCGCAGACGGACCGCCGTCGCTCCGTGGCTCACCACGATCGTCCGGAGCACCCGCCCGCTCGCAACCTGGATGATCGAGATGGTGGGGGTATTCGCGCTGGCGACGTACAGGCGCTTGCCGTCGGCGCTCACGTCAAGCGCCTCGGGACCGGGGCCGCCGGGCAGGACCCGGTCCACGCGTCGCGCGGCCACATTCACCAGCGCGATGCCGTCGCCGGCCGTGTCCGCGCCAGTGTCGGAACACCGCGCGCCCGGCGTCGTCTGGGCGCAGTCGGGCGGTCCATTGAGCGCCACGAAGACGCGACCGTCGGGGCCCGCGCGCACGGCCCGCGGCCGGCGTCCGAGGGGGATCGTGGCGATCACGCTGTCTGTGGCAGCGTCGATGATGCTGAGCGAGGCGGCGCCCTCATTGGTGACGTAGACCAGCCGGCGGGACGGTGCCGCATGCGCCCGGGTAGCCGGCTGGCCGGCGGCGGGCGCGCGTGGCTCGGCGCCGCACGCAGCAAGCAGCACCGCGGCGGCGATGGCGATTCGGCGGTCAGACGACATTGGCGGCGGTCCTCCCAGTCTCAAGAAAGGCCCGAAGCATGGCGTGGCCGTGCTCGCTCAGGATCGACTCGGGATGAAACTGTACACCGGTGACCGGATGGCTGCTATGCGCGATGGCCATGATCTCGCCGTCGTCGCTCTCTGCCGTGATGCGAACGTCGCGCGGCAGCGATCCCCGCTCCACCACCAGCGAATGGTAGCGGGCCGCGAGAAAGGACGGCGGCAGGCCGCCGAAGATCCCGGTGCCGTCATGACGGATGACCGAGGCACGCCCGTGCATCGGGTGCGCGGCCCGCACGATTCGGCCGCCGTACGCGGCCGCAATGCACTGATGACCGAGGCAGACTCCCAGCACCGGCACCGTCGCCCCGAACCGCCGGACCACCGCGACCGCGATGCCCGCCTCGGCCGGTGTGCGCGGGCCCGGCGAGATGATGATCCGGGACGGCGCAAGCACCGCGATCTCCTCGAGCGACATCGCGTCGTTGCGGCGGACCAGCGGATCGCCGCCCAGCCCCCGCACGTAACCCGCGAGCGTGTGTACGAACGAGTCGTAGTTGTCGATCACGAGGATCATCGGTCCTCCAGCGCCGCCAGGAGACCGCGCACCTTGGCGATCGTCTCGTCGTACTCCGCCGCCGGATCCGAGTCGAGCGTAATGCCGCCGCCCGCCGCCACCCATGCCGTTCCCCGGCGGACGACGGCCGTGCGGATCGCGATGCTCGTGTCCATTGCTCCGGTCACGCTGAAGTAGCCGATCGCGCCGCAGTACACGCCGCGGCGCGTGGGCTCGAGCTCCGCGATGATTTCCATTGCGCGGATCTTGGGCGCGCCGGTGATCGAGCCGCCCGGGAACGACGCCCGCACCAGGTCCGCCGCCGTTGCGCCCGGGGCCAGATCGGCGGTAATGGTGGAGACGAGATGGTGCACCGTCGGGTGCGTCTCGAGCGCGCAGAGTTCGGTCACGCGAATGCTCGCGGGCACGCAGACGCGTGAGAGGTCGTTTCGCAGCAGGTCCACGATCATCACGTTTTCCGCCCGATCCTTGGCGCTCGCGCCGAGCTCGGCCGCAAGAACGGCATCCTCGCCGGCGTCGCTGCCGCGCGGGCGGGTACCCTTGATCGGACGCGTCTCCACCCGCCCGGCGTCGACCGCCAGAAACCGCTCCGGTGATGCGCTGAGCACCGCGAAGTCTTCCGTCTCGATCAGCGCGCCGAATGGCGCCGGATGCCGCGACCGGAGCCGGCCGTACGCCGCCAGCGTCGAGCCCGCCACCGGGACCGAGAACCGCTGCGAGATGTTGGCCTGAAACAGGTCGCCTGCCCGGATGTATTCACGCACCCGGGCCACCGCCGCACGGTACCCCTCGGGCGTGAAGGTGGATCGCGCCCTCGACGGCGCCAGCGCCGTCACGTCGCAGGTGGCGACGGAGGGGCGAGAAGGGCGCTGGTCGGCGGGCGGGGGATCGGGGCACGCCGCTCCGGCGAGCCGGGCGCCCACCTCCCGCACCGTGCGCCCGGGATCGCCGCCACCGATTCCCGTCGCGACGATCCACGCCGCGCCTTCGAGATGGTCCCAGGCGAGTACCCAGGCGTACACGCCGAGCAGCAGGTCGGGCAGCGCGAGGTCGTCGTGGGTGGCGACCGGCACCCGCTCGAGCGTCGCGCCCCATTCATAGCCGATGTAGCCGGCGGCGCCTCCCTGAAACGGCGGAATTCCGGGGACCGGCGCCACGCGCCACGGGTCGAGCTCGCGGGCCACCGCCTCGAGCGCGTCGCCCGTGACCGGGGTCCAGCCGCCGCCGCGGGCGCGCCGCTCGGTGCGCCCGGATCGAACGCGGATCATCACCACCGGATCGGCGGCGACGAACGAATAGCGGCCGCGTGGTCCGCGCTCCGCACTGTCGAGGAAGATGGGGAGGGGCAGGCCGGACACGCGGGCGTATGCCTCCAACGGGTCCGGCATCGGCGCGAGCCGCTCGGTGAGCGGCGCCGCGCCGGTCATGACGCCGGCTGCTCGCCCGGCCCGGCCTGGACCCACTTGCGGGGCGTGCCGGTCAGCGCGGACTCCGCCGGGCGCCAGAGCGCCTGCCGCTCGATCACCGACGCCAATTCCAGGTCCTTGTCGGTGATGCCGCCGGCCGAGTGGGTGTTGAGCCGGACGACGACGCTGCCCCAGCTGACCGCCAGGTCCGGATGATGGTCCGCCGCTTCGGCGATGAAGCCAATGGCATTGACCAGCATCAGCGTCGTGGGCCAGCCATCGGTCTTGTAGGTTCGCTCGATCGCTCCGTCGGCGAGCCGCCAGCCGGGAAGCGGCGCCAGCCGCGTCGCCAGCTCGGCGCCGTCGTAGGTCGGTTCGTGTCGGGGCATGGCTTCCTCGTCTAGAGCGTGATGCGGAAGAGCGCGGACTGGCCGGGACTTTCCTCGACCTCAAGCTCCAGCAGCGACAACCGGCCGCCCGCGTGCGCGACCAGTTCGTCGCGCACCTGCAGCCCGAGGTATTCGGCCAGCATTTCGGCGGTGCTGTTGGCCATCGGCAGGAGCGCGCAGTCGCCGCGGGGAAAGGTGTACCGCGGCGTGCCGTGCACCGCGACATCCACCCGGTCCGCCGTCTCGCTCACCACGAGCTTTGGGTTGCGCATGGGCAGAAGCACCTTATGGTCGATGGCGTCCACCAGCCGGCGCACGATCTGCTTGAGCACGCTGAAGTCGATGACGAAGCGGACCTCGTCGTCCACGTCGCCCTCGACCGCCACGCTGACACGGTAATTGTGACCGTGGAGCGTCTCGCAGCGATGGCCCTCGAACGTAATGAAGTGCGCCGAGGCAAAGACCAGATAGTCCTTGCTCACCGACACGCGGAACGTCTGCACGACTGGTTCTCCTGGCAAAGCCGCCAGAAAGGTAGGCCCGAGTGCACGAAAAGACACGCTTGCGCCGGGAGATCCTGGCGCGGCGCGACGCGGAAACCGATCGCGAGGCCCGCTCTGACGCGATCGGCCGCCAGGTGCGGCGGCTCCCCGGCTTCGCGCTCGCACGCACCGTTGCCACCTACGTCGGGGTCGGAAGCGAAGTCGGCACGCTGCCGCTCATCCGGACGCTGCTCGCGGCCGCGCAGCGGGTGGTGGTGCCCTGGGTGGCAGCGGGCGAGTTGCACCTGTTCCTGCTGGAATCGCCCGACGAGCTGGCGCCCGCGCCGTACGGACTGCTCGAGCCGTCACCCGCACTGCGAGAGCTGCCCGGGCGGTGGGTGGACCCGACGGAGGTCGATCTGTTCCTCGTGCCGGGAGTGGCGTTCGATCGGGCGGGCGGGCGGCTGGGACATGGCCGCGGCTACTACGATCGACTCCTTGGCCGGGCACGTCAGGACGCGCACCGCGTGGCGCTGGCGTACGAGTGCCAGCTGGTGGATGCCGTGCCGATGACGCCGGCGGACGTGCCGATGCACCTGGTGATCACCGAGGACACCGTCTATGACGGCAGCTTGTCGGGAGCGTGACTTCGGTCTATATTCGGGTACGTCATGATGCTACAACGTATTTGTTTGCAATATGTTGGGTCCTTCCTGGTTCCGGGAGATGCGTGATGGGCGAGCGGGCGGCCGGCCGGCCGAACCGGTATTTCAGTTTTCTGCGACGGCTCCGCGCCGGCGGCCGCAGCAACATGTACGGCGCCATTCCGTATCTCTCCGCCGCCTTCGGCTGTGACCGCGAGGAGGCGTTCCGGATTGTATGTGAGTGGATCGACAGCCAGGCGGAGACGCGCGAGTCGGCCGGCGTGCCCGTGCCCCGGCGATCCGCTCCGTCGCCGGTGGTAATCGAGGCGGAGCCGACGCTGTTCGATCAGCGTCCGGAGGAGCCGGCGGTTGCTGTGCCATGTCGTGCCGTGTCTGGGACGACGCGCCGGCCGGCCGCCACCACGGCGTCCCGCTCCAAGGCCGGTCGCCGCTCCTGACCGTCTGCTTCCGAGGACGCCCGCACCTCCAAGCTGCAAATCAGATCGTTGACTCGCAACCAGTTACGCGCTGGCACGCCGTTCGCATCGGGGGGAGACGCCCCAACGTCGTCCCTTACCATCGAGGTGTCCCATGCGTTCCGCTCTGGTCGTAGGTTCGTTTGCGCTCGCGCTCGGCGCGGTTCCCCCCGCGGCCGATGCGCAGCCGCTCCGCATCATGCCGCAGATTCACATCGCCATTCCCGCCATCACGACCGCATCGAGCCGCGATCCGCGTGTCGTCGTCATCGCGCGGATCCAGCTGGGTGGCCAGGGACGCCGCGGGGACGGATGGTGGAGGAGCAACGGGTACCGTCCGGTTACCGTCTACTACGTCGATGGACGGTACTACGACCGGTGGGACAACCGGTTCCGCGGTCGCTACGTCCGTCAGGAAGTGGTCTACCAGCGCGGCGGCCGGCTCTATCGGGACTGGGATGATCGCGATGACTATGGCCACGGCTACGGCCAGCGCGCTGATCGCCGCGACGATCGGTACGACCGCCGGGACGATCGCCGCGACGATCGATACGGCCAGCGGAACGATCGGCGTGACGACCGTCGCGACGCCCGTTCCGACAAGCGCCACGGCCGCCGCGACGACCGCGGCAACCAGTCGAACGGCCGGCAGGGCGGCCGGAATCATCGGTAGCCCGTGCCGGAATCGCTCTGCTCGAAAGGCCCCGCAGCGATGCGGGGCCTTTCATTTGCCTTTCCCGCCGGCCCGCCCTTCATTCCCTCATGTATCCCGCCCGCGATCATCATCTCCCGCCTGATCCCGAGGCCTTCCGCCATGCGACCCCCCCTCGGGGGCGGATCATCGTCATCGCGCCCACGCGCGCGGCGTGCGAAACGATCGACCTCGCGCTGCATCTGCACGTGGACACCGTGCTCGAGCGCGAGCATGGCGCCGACCTCCGGCGCTGGGCATCAGAGGGACGGGCGTTCGGGATCGTCGCCGGCACCGGCACCGGCAAGACGCTGGGCATCCGCCCGATCGCGGAGGCGATTCTCGGGGCCGCGCTCCGCGTTGGCGTGGTCAACCGCGAGCGGGAGGCGACGCCCGAGACGCCCACCTGGAATGTGGTGATTGTCACCACCGGCATTGCGCGACGGTGGTTTCAGGATGACCTGATCACCGGGCACGATACCGTGATCGTGGACGAGATCCACCAGACGTCCGCTGAGCTGGAGCTGTGCCTGGCGCTGGGCAAGCGCGCGGGGTGTCGCTTCATCTGGCTGAGCGCGACGGTGGATCCCACGTTCTACGCCCGCTATCTGGGCAGCTCCGAGGTGCTGGAGACCAGGGTCTTCGATCCCACGCTGCGCGCCAGGGTCGAGGTCCTGGCGGAAAAGCCGGACCAGTTTCTCGACGAGAAGTTCATCCGCAAGATCATGAAGGAGCGGCGCGGTGTCGCGGTGTTCGTGCCAACCCGTGCGGAAGTGGAGAAGCTTGCCATCCAGCTCGGCGAGCAGTGGAAGCGGCTGACGACGGCGTTCTACCACGGTGGTGAGCCGATCCGCGTCATCCGCCCGTTTCTCGAAGGGGAAGTAGAGCGGCCGTGGCTGCTGGCCATGACGGCGGCGGGACAGTCGGCGCTCAATGTCCGGGGGCTCGATACCGTCGTCATTTACGATGCCCGCTACGGCAACGTCGTGGATCGCGGTCGGAACGTGCTGCATCGCCTTCATCTCGGCGCCAATGAGATTCTCCAGATGGCGGGGCGGGTGCATGGTCGGGTCGCCGGCGGCGAGGTCTACATCCTGAGCGACCGCGACCTCGTGTTCGCCGATCTGAAGCCCACACCGCCGGAATTTCAGCTCGCCGGTGACGCCGAGCGCGTGGCCATCACCTGCGCCGCGCTGCGCGTGGATGCCCGTGACCTGGACCTGCCGGTGGCGCTCGACCGGATCGCATACCGTCGCGCGATTGAGACTCTCGAGGCGCGCGGGCTGGTGGATGCCGGGCGACTCACCGCCTACGGCCGCGACGTGGAGGCGCTGCCGGTAGAGCGACCGTGGGGTGAGCTGCTGGTGCACGCCGACGACGAGTTGACGCCGATGGTCGCCGTCTGCGCCAATATCGACTCGCTGCACCGCATGACCCGTGAGGAGCGCGACCTTCACGGGGTGCAGGTCAACGGCAGCGACCATCTCACCGCGTACAACCTCTACGCCGAGGCCGTCAACCAGCATGGCTTCATCGGTGAGGTCTACGGATTGCCGCGGCACCTCTTCGAGGAGGGGCTGGCGGAATGGGCCGAGCGCCGCGGCGTGCTCGTGAAGGCAATCGAGGATACCGCACTCGGCCTGGCGTCGGTGTATCGTTCGCTCGAGCTGCCGCTGCCCAAGACGATGCCCTATGCATCGAAGGACGTGCGGAAGCGCTTCGCGGACCTCCTTGCTACCTACATGCCGTTCGATCTGGTCATCGACGAGCACACCGCCGACGGCCAGGAGGCGCGCGTCTCCAAGACGTCGGTCGCCGGAAGCTGGGGCGCCGTCGCCGGCAACCTTCGCTTCTTTGCCGATCGCTTCGGCACGCCGCGCGCGGCGATCGAGGGCACGACGCTGTCGTACGATCTCATCCGGGAGCATGCCCGCTGGGGGCCGCCCCGGCTGGCGGTCGGGGGTCCGCGCAAGCACCAGCGGATCACAGTGGCACGGACGCTCGAGTATTTCGGCTTCGAGCTCGACGGCGAAACCGAGGTCATCGAAGGCCGCGTGGCGGACGAACTGCGCCCGGCCGCGCTCGACGCCCTCACCGACGCGCTGCTGGAGGGGGAGACGGTGCATCCGGACCAGGCCCGGCTGCGCCGTGCGATCGAGCGCCTCGACGAGCTCTGGCGGCGCTCCGGCGGAGCCCTCGCCGCCATTTCGCCGCCGGCGGTGCGCGATGCCCTCCGGCAGCAGCTCGAGAGCGACGGCGTGGACGGCTGGGAGTCGTTCATCCGCGCGCGGGTCTCGCTGGATCCCGCCACGCTGATCGATCCTGACACCGCGGCGCGCCTCGACGCGCTGCCCGAGAGCATTCGGGTCAAGGGTGACATGGTCCCGCTGGTCTATGAAGTACGCGGCGGACAGGCGGTGGTGCGCGTGACGCTCCGCGACGGCCAGGCGCGGCGGGTGCGGACTGGAGACTTGCCTCCGCTCGATCGTCCGCTCCTGTTTGCGGCGCGGCGCGGCGCCCATCCGCCCCTGCTGGCCGACACACTCGAGGAGCTCCAGGCGTTGCTCCGGCGGCAGCCGGCTCCCGACGCGCGCGACGACGATCGCCGCGGCGGCCGCAAGCAGCGGCATCAGCGCGGCGGCCCGCGGGGTCGGGGAAAGCGGCGCCGGTAGCCGCTCACCGCCACCGCCTATGCCATGCTGTTCGGGGCCATCGGCACGCTGCCGTTCGGGATTCCCGCCACGCTGACGCTCCGGCACACGGCGATCCACGCCGCCACCTGGCTCCGGGTGGGTTACATCGTCATCTTCCCGACGGCAATCTTTGGCGGGCTGGCCGTGGTCCTGTGGGCCGAACGGCGGCGTGAGGGGCCGCTGGCGGTCCCGGTCACCGAGTAGCGGTGTGTGCCCAAGCCCAAGGCCGAACGACTCCTAGGCAGGGAGGCGTGGTCCAGTCAGGCCCCCCAAACGTCTCCATATGAAACTTTGACCCCATTCGGACGTATATTCGACCATGCCCGAGACGATCTCGCAGCCTAGCGCGCATCCCAGCATGCCCTCCGTCTTTTCTCCCCTCGCCAAGGCCCTGCTCGACGGCTTTTCCGAGGGGGTCGTGGTCTTCGACGTCGAGGGTAAGGTCCTGTACGCCAATCAGCAGGCCCGCTCCGCGCTGACCGACATGGATCTCTCCGAGGGCTCGGCCGACCTGATGCCGCGGCTGGCGTCGATCGGCGGCCGGCTCCGGCCGCTCCGGACCGGCGCGCTGGATGTGGGCGAGGCGATGTTCATCCCCGGCATGGAAGGTTCGACGACGCTCGCCGAGCGGGAGAAGGAGGCGATCGTGCGGACGCTGGACCAGCACGGGTGGAAGCTCGCCGAGACGGCCAGGGAGTTGGGGATCAGCCGAACCACTCTCTGGCGTCGCCTCAAGGCCTATGGGCTCCACCGGGATGGCCGGAGCAAATGGTCGCAATCCTCCTGATCGCTGCCGCCGCGCGCTCAGTCTCGCCCGCCACCCCGCAGCAGCCACAACAGCCCGACACCAGTCTTTCCTTTGCCAATCCCGCCACGCGCACCCTCGTGACGCGCGGCATCGCGCGCCACGCCGAACAGGACACGACGGTGCGCGACTACCGCGCCGCCATCCGGTACCGGCTCACCGTGTCGCTGGGGCGGCGGAAGTGGGGCCGCTTTCCGGTGGGCGCGGTGGAGGAGCAGCGCGGCACCGTCGCATGGCAGCTTCCCAACGACCTCCGGGTAGACATCGTCGGCCGCCGCGCGCGGGCGCGCGCGGGCGTCCCACCGCTGTCGAGCGTGTTCGACCGGCCGTGGTTCGTGCCGCGGGCGGTGGGCGACTCGGTCCGTATCTTCAGCGACGAGTTTCCCGCCACCGGTGCGCTGCACCCGCTGGCCGCCGATGGGCCGTCCTACTATCACTACGATCTCACCGACAGTGTGACCGCCACGATACCCGGCCGCCGCCAGATCCGGCTCTACGCCATTCAGTTCACGCCCAGGCGGCCCGCGCCCGCGCTGATCGTGGGGCGGATGTGGCTGGACGCCGGGACGGCCGAGGTTGCCCGGATCACCTTCCGGTACGTGGGAACCGAGCTGTGGGCCCATCCGGGGAACGATGACGTGGATTCCACCGACGCGCGGCGGATCAACCGCATCGTCAACGGGATCCTGACGATCGACGCCGACCTCGAGTACGGGCTGCAGGACAATCGCTACTGGATGCCGTACCGCCAGACGATCGCGGGCCAGGTGAACGTGCCGCTGCTCAACATCGTGGTGCCGTTCCAGGCGCTCACCACCTTCGACGACTACGACATCAATACCGGCCGTCCGGTCGCGTTCACCATCGCGCTGCGCGACTCAGCGCTCTCGGATTCCGCCCGTAGGGCGGCGCGCGCGGCGGCCCATGATTCGGTGCGGGCCGCCCGCGAGCGGCAGGGCGCGGACAGCACCCGTGGCTGGGAGCGGGCAGGGCGGTGGCGCGGTGGGCGCTTCGAGCTGCACCGGCCGTCCAATGATTCGCTGGGGAAGTACGCGGGCTGGACCGACTCGCTGCAGTTCGACACGTCGCCGGCGGACGACCGGCGCCTTCGCGGCGTGCAGTCCGATCTGGCGACGCTGGCCGAGGAGCTGCCGGACGACATCACGCTCCGCAAGGCGCACGGTTTCGCCTACCAGAACACCGGTGATGCGCTCCAGTACAACCGGGTGCAGGGGCTTTCGCTCGGCGCCGGCTATCGCGAGCGGGTACCCAACACCGACTTCAGCGATCTCTACGGGACGGTGCGCTACGGCTTCAGCGACCATCGCGTCACCGGCCGGCTGGCGCTGGTGCGCGACGCGCCCTCGGGGCGCCTTACGCTGAGCGCGTATCACGACATCGGCGATGTGGATCCGTTTTCGCCGGGGCGGACGGTGGCCAACACGGCGAGCGCGCTGTTCGCCGGCCACGACTACGGGGACTACTATCTCGCCACCGGCGGCGGTGTGAGCGTGACCAGCGCCCTGGGCGCCGGCCTCGACCTCACGCTCGGTGCGCGCGGTGAGCGCCAGCGGAGCATCGTGCGGCGGGCCCACTCCGGCGTCAACGATGTGCTGGGCGGCACCGGCGATTTCCCCTCCAATCCATCAGTGGACGAGGGGGATTACGGCATCGCAAGCGCGCGGCTGGACGGATACGGCCCGCTGCGATGGGCGCTCACGGCGGAGGGGCTGGCCGGCGCCGGCGTGCGATCCGGCCGCGTCATGGGGCAGGCGCAGCATAGCTGGGGCGGCGTCCGTGGCGCCACACTCCGGCTGAAGGCGGGGTACGCCGCCAGTCCGGTGCGCCAGTTCCTGTTCCGGGCCGGCGGCGTCAACACGGTGCGCGGCTTCGAGTATGCCAGCCGCACCGGGCCCGCCGTCTGGTCGGCGCAACTGGACGTGTCGCCGCTGGCGGGCAACATTCGGCCGGTGCTGTTCGTGGACGCCGGGCAGGCCGATTCGGTGGGACGCCTCTTCACGAAGCCGCTGGTGGGCGGCGGTATCGGCGTCTCCATGTGGAGCCCGCTGCTCCGCACCACGCTGCTCCGCGTTGACCTGAGCCACTCGATCACGCCGGACACCGGAGCCAAATGGCGGTTCGACGTCGTGCTCCAGCCGGTGCGGTGATGCGCCCCCGTCTACTGACGCGCGCCGCGACGCGCACTCCGGCGCTCGCCATCGTCCTCGCCCTCGCCGGATGCACCGGCTCTGCGGCCGATCTCCAGTGGAGCGGCGCCGATACCGGGCGGGCGACGCTGCCGGCCCGTGCGGCGTGGTGCGCCGAGTCGCGCTCGCTCGTGCTGTTTGCCACGGCGGGAGATACCGGGCTCGCGCTGGTCGTCTATCCGGCCGACTCGGTGTTGGGGGGCTCCTATCGAGTCTTTGCAGCGCCGGCCGGCGTCACCCGGCCCGGTGCCGCGATCGGGCTGCGCTGGAACCGGCACAACACGATGGCCGACTATCGCGCCGCGCGCGGCGGTGTCACGGTGCAGCGCGCCGGCGAGCAGGTGAACGGGACGCTCGCGGCGAGCGCGTACGCGGTGAGCGGTGCCGGTTCGCTCAGCGTGTCGGGGCGGTTTCGGGGCGTGGCGCTCCGGCAGGGCGGCGCGGATTGCGCCGGTCACGCCGGTGTAGATTAGGGGTCATGGAGAGCACGTACTTCCGGAAGGGCTTCGGCCTCAAGGCGGAGATCGAAGGACAGCTCAGCGCGGACTACCACAGTGCCGTGGTGGACGTGCTCCGCGCCGGCGACTACCGGCTCGAGGTGGGGCCGCTGACGTTCCGCCTGGCGCGCGAGTTCGGCTTCTGCTACGGCGTGGACCGCGCCGTGGACTACGCTTACGAGACCCGCGTCAAGTTTCCCGACCGGCGCATCTTCCTCGTCGGCGAGATCATCCACAACCCGCACGTCAACCGCAAGCTCCGCGACATGGGGATCGAGATCCTCACGCACGAGCCCGGCGTCGACATGGACTTCGGCGCCATCGTGCCGGAGGACGTGGTGATCATGCCGGCGTTCGGCGTAACCGTGCGCGACTTCGAGCGGTTGCGCGGCATCGGCTGCCTGCTGGTGGACACCACGTGCGGCTCGGTGCTCAACGTGTGGAAGCGGGTGGAGAGCTACGCGCGGGACGGCTACACCGCCATCATCCACGGCAAGCACTGGCACGAAGAGACCAAGGCAACGGCGAGCCAGGTGACCAAGCACCCGACTGGACGGTACCTCGTGGTGTTCGACATGGCCGAGGCGCGCGAGGTATGCGAGGTGATCGAGGGGCGGGGCGAGCCGGCGGCGCTGGCCGCGCGCTTTGCCCCGCACGCGTCGCCCGGATTCGACTTCAGCCGCGACCTCGACCGGGTGGGCATTGCCAACCAGACGACGATGCTGTCGGGCGAATCGCTCGCGATCGCGGGGGAATTCCGCAACAGCATGACCCGCCGCCACGGCGAATCCGCGCTGGCCGACCACTTCCGCAGCTTCGACACGATCTGCTCCGCGACGCAGGAACGGCAGGACGCCGTAGTCCAGCTCCTGGAAGAGCCGCTCGATCTCATGCTGGTGGTGGGCGGCTACAACTCGAGCAACACCTGCCATCTCGCTGCGCTCTGCCGTTCCCGCGATGTCCGCACCTATCACATCGAGGATGCCGACGGAATCGATCCGGCGGCCGGCGTCATCCGCCACCAGCCGGTGGGCCAGAAGCGCGAGGTCACCGAGTCCGACTGGCTGGCCGATGCCCGCGTCATCGGCATCACCGCCGGTGCATCCACCCCCAACAACAAGATCGGCGAGACGGTCACGCGGGTCTGTGCCATCGCCGGCGCCGCTCCCGCGCTCGATGCCGTGCTGGCCGGCTTCGCCGCGACGGCGCCGGTGCGCCCGACGGCCTGACGCCTAGTTCCCGGTTATCCGGAACACCGATCCGCTCTGCCGCAGCACATACAACTCGCCGGTTGCATCCTCACCAAAACTCGTGACCGACCCGCCGGGCTTGAGCGCCGGCCATTCGTGCGGCTCGGTCGCCGCGCCACCGGCAGCGTCAGCCCTTGCCGGCTGCAGCTCGCCGCGCCGTAGCACGACGATCCCTCCATCAGATTCCATCCGTAGTTGAGCCCGCGGCCGCCGCCCGCCGCGGCGGGTGAGGCATCGATCTCCTCGTGCGCGTTCTGCCCGACGTCCGCGATGTACCGATCGCCGGTGCGCCGGTCGAAACTGAAACGCCACGGATTGCGCAGGCCGATGTTCCAGACCTCGCCGTGCGCGCCGCTGGTACCGACGAAGGGATTGTGATTGGGATGGGCGACGTGGGGGTCGGACGACACGCGGAAGCGTGCGATCCGGGTATCACCGTCCCGATCGGTGTAGTCGACGTAGAAGCGGCCGGTCGTGGCGTACACCGGATCGAACGCGAGGCGGAGGAGGCCCTGCTGACCGCTGTCGGAAACCCGGTCGCCGATATCGAGGAATGGCGCGGGCAGCACTGCGCCATGGTCGATGATCCGGATGCGGCCACCCTTTTCCACCAGGAAGAGCCGCGCATCACCGGCGGGCGCGGTAGGACAGACCGGAAACGCGAGGCCGCTCGCGACCTGCATCAGCGTCATGCGGTTGCCGCCGTGGGAGTATCATACAGGGCATGAATATGCGTGCGATCGTCTTCTCCGGTGCGGGAGGCGTCGAGGTGATCGGGCTCGGGTCGGTCCCGCGGCCGGCGGTGGGACCGGGCCAGGTCCGGGTCCGGGTCCGCGCCGCCGCGCTCAATCGCGCCGACATCATGCAGCGGCGCGGGCACTATCCCGCG
>JBBSCB010000004.1:0-138481 GCA_038250675.1 Gemmatimonadales bacterium | reverse complement strand
GTCGATGACGGCTGCGTGGTGATGGCCAGCTTGCCGGCGCTGCCGACCGTGCCGGTCGCGGTGAACCCCACCGGGCTGCCGGCGAGCCCGGTCGACACCGCGCTCAGCGTGTTGGCCCCCGCCGCCGTGCCCAGCGTCCAGCTCCCCACCGCTGCGATGCCCTGCGCGTCGGTGGTCTGCGATGCACCGGAGATGCTGCCGCCTCCCCCGGTGACGCTGAACGTCACGCTGACGCCGGCGACACCATTGTTGCTCGCGTCCGTCACCTTGACCGACGGTGCCACGGCCACGGCCGAGCCCGCCGTGGCGCTCTGTCCGCCGCCGCCGTTGACGGCGATCGTCGTCGCGGCACCGGTCGCAATGTTGAACGGGTTGCTGGTTGCGCCCGTGAGCCCGGTGCCGCTGGCGCCAAGGGTGTAGCCGCTGCCGGCCAGATTGACCGACAGCCCGCTGAACGTCGCCACGCCGTTCACCGCACTCACCGTGTTGGTACCGCCCAGCGTGGCGCCGCCCGGGTTGGTGGCCAGCGCAACCGTCACACTCGCGGTCGAGCCGGAGACGGTGTTGCCGAGGGCGTCCTGCACCGTCACGGTCACCGGCGGCGCGATCGTCACGCCCGCGCCGGCGTTGCCCGGCTGGCCTGTGAACACGAGCCGCGCGGCCGCACCGGCGGCGAGCGTCACGCTCGCCGACGTGACACCGGTGAGATTGGTCCCGGTGAAATTGAGCGTATATGCGCCGGCCGGCCCGGAGATGCCGAGCCCGGTAAACGTCGCGCGGCCCTGCGCGTTGGTCGGCACGGTGGTGGCGCCGCCCACCAGCGAGGCGCCGGGCCCCGGCGTGGTCGCGAGCGACACCGACACGGCGATGCCCGCCGTGGCGACCGGGTTGCTCCCGCCGTCGGCGAGCTGGATAACCGGCGGCTGCGCAAAGGCGGCGCCGCTGGCAGCGGTGGCCGACGGTTGCGTGGCCACGAGCAACTGCCCGGCGCTACCCACGGTGGCGCTCGCCTGGAAGGTGATTGGCGAGCCGGTGAGTCCGCTGACGGTGGCGATCGTCGTCTGAACCCCGGCAATGGTGCCAAGCGTGCGCTGCACGCCGGTCCGGCCGTCGGGGCCTGTGGTGGTCGCCGCCGCACTCACCGTCCCCCCGCCCGTCAGGGTCCAGGTCACCCCGACGCCCGCGACCGGATTGCTGGACGCATCCGTCACCAGGACGACCAGCGAGTCGGTGAGCGAGGAACCTGCCGTGCCGGTCTGCGCATCGCCTCGAACCATCGCAATCGTCGTCGCCGTGGACGATCCCGCGGTAGCCGTGAAGTTGGTGACGAGATTGGCCGGCGCGCCAGTGCCGGTCACCTTGGCCTGCACCGTCTGGGGCCCGGCGCTGGTGCCCAGCGTCCAGCGGCTGCCCGCGCGGCCAGCGGCATTGGTCGCCGATGCGGCCGGCGCCACGCTCCCGCCACCGGCGGTCACGGTGAACGAGACCGACTGCCCCTCGACCGGACGTCCGCTGGCGTCGGTGACCCGCACGACCAGCGACTCGGGCAGCAGCGCGCCGATTGTCGCCGCCTGATGGTCCCCGCCGATGATGGCGATGGCGGCGGGGACGGCATCCTTGGGCAGGACGAGGCTGTCGCCGCCGCACCCGCCGAGACCGGCGCAGACGAGGACGAAAGGGATCAGCGGGGCAAAGCGCGATACATGCACAGCAGGACTCGTGGTGTCAGACATAGAGCGCGCCCACCACATCGGCGAGCGCGCCCCCCGAAGATACTTCTGACCGGCCAGGATGGTGAGGGGTCAAAGGCCGCCGGCCTGATAGGTCAGCGCCACGCCCAGCGCGCCGATCCGCTCCTTGTAGCCCCCGCCCTGCGCCCCAGAATAGTCGTGGAACTGGAAGTCGAGGGTCGGCGTGATGGCCAGGTGGCGCCCCACCCTGATATCGTAGCCCAGCCCGAGGACCGTCGCGAACCCCAGATCGCTGATGGTGGGGCCCCCGCTGTAGTCGATGGCGCTCCGGCCCAGCCCCAGCCCGCCCTTGAGGTAGAAGCCGGCCCGCGCTGCCGGGTAGAACTGGGCGATCCCGAAGAGCCCGCCCACCGTTTCCACGGCGTCGCCGTTGACCGGGTCGGTGATGCTGTTGATCCAGCTGGACAGCTCACCACCCAGGCGCAGATGCCGATTCAGGGTGCCGCCGAGCCGGATCTGCACCGTGGGTTTGGTGAGATTGTCGCTGTAGCCGTAGGCATCGCCGGTCAGATCAACCGCTTCCGACCCGGCGCCGAGCCCGAAGGAGCCCCAGAAGCCATGCCGCTGGCGGCCCGACACGTCGACGATGCCCGCGCGGCGCCCCTGGGCGGCCAGCGCGGGCGCCACGCACACCGGCACCGCGGCGGCGATGAGGAGAACACGGAGAAGAGCACGCATGGCAGTCACCCGAAAAAGGAGTCGCAGTGGCTCGCGGAGGGACGGGCCCGCCGATTGGCAAGGAGCGGGCCGCCCGGCTGGCGATCGTCTATCTTGTTGTTTGCCCAATGGTTGCGGCTTGGACTCAGGCGGGCCGCCGCTCCCATGACGTCACCCGGAACAGACACCTGATGTCCCTGCGGAAGCGCATCGTTCTCCCGGTCCTGCTGGTGCTGGTCGCGATCGTCTGCGTCCGGCTGGGCATTTGGCAGGTGCACCGCCTGGCCCAGCGCAGGGCGGCCAATCATATTGCACTCGCTGCCGAGGCCCTGCCGCCCGTCGCACTGGACACGGTGACGGCAGGGGCCGGCTCGCTGGCACACCGGCGGGTGACCGCGACGGGTCGCTACGACCGGGCGCACGAACTGGTGATCCGCGGGGTGAGCCACGACGACCAGCCCGGCGTCTACGTCATCACGCCGCTCCGCCTGCCCGCGGCGCCGGCGGTGCTTGTCAATCGCGGCTTTGTGCCGGCGCCGGATGCGGTAAGCGCGGATCTCGACGGCCTGGACGAGCCCGGCGTGGTGACCGTCAGCGGCATCGCGCTCCCGATCGATCGCCCCGCCGATGCCGGCCACCCGCTCAGCCGTGCGGGACATACGACGTGGGCCCGCCTCGATCGCGCCGCCGTGGGCCGGCTGCCGTATCCCGTCTTCACCCGCTTCTACCTCCTCCAGCAGGCCGACGCCGCCACGCCCCGTTTTCCCCGGCGCCTCGAGCCACCACGGTACGATGACGGGCCCCACCTCAGCTACGCGATCCAGTGGTTTGCCTTCGCGGCCACCGCGCTGATCGTGGCCGGCATCCTCCTCAGGTCGCCGGTGCCGGCTTCGGACCGTCGAGTTCCTCGATCGTCCGGGTAGAGGGGCGCGTCGTCTCCTGCAGGCGTCGCGCCGTCGCCTCGGCGGCGTGAAATGCCCGGAGCAGGTTCTGGCCCGCCAGCTTCCGGAGATCCGTGTCGCTCCAGCCCCGCCGGATCAGCTCGGCAAACAGATAGGGATACTTCGACGAGTCCTCCAGCCCTTCCGGCGTCTCGTCCACGCCGTCGAAGTCGCTGCCGATGCCGACATGGTCGGCGCCGGCGATGCTGCGCACGTGCTCGACATGATCGGCCACGTCCTTGATGGTGGCCCGGGGCCGGGGGTGCGCCGAACGCCATTCGGCAAACTGGCGCCGCACCTCCACCGAGTCCCGCGTCGTGCCCCGGATCTCACGCATGCGCTCTCCGGCGCCGCGGCTCCACTCCGCGATGGCCGGCGAGACGAAGCCGGGGACGAAGGTCACCATCACAACGCCGCCGTTGGCGGGCAGGCGCGCGAGGATCGAGTCGGGCACGTTGCGGGGGACGTCGAGGAGTGCACGGGCGGACGAGTGTGAAAATATGACCGGGGCCTGCGCGACATCCAGCGCATCGCTCATCGTCCCGGGCGACACATGCGACAAGTCCACCAGCATGCCCAGACGGTTCATCTCCCGCACCACCTCGCGGCCGAAGGGCGTCAGGCCGCCGTGCACGGCGCTGTCCTGCGCGGCGTCGGCCCAGTCGAGGGTGACGTTGTGGGTGAGCGTCATGTAGCGGGCGCCCAGCGCATAGTATGCTCGCAGCGCGCCCAGCGAGTTCTCGATGACGTGCCCGCCCTCCATTCCCAGCAGCGACGCGATTTTGCCCTGCTTGAAGTCCCGCTCGATGTCGTCGGCCGTGAGGGCCAGCGCGAGACGGTCGGGGTATCTGGCGATCATCCGGCGCGCGATGTCGAACTGCTCGAGCTGGATCCGGGCGAAGCCGCTGTCCTTCACCTCCCCGGGGACGTAGATCGACCAGAACTGCGCCGCCACCTGTCCCTCCGCCAGCCGGGCCAGATCGGTGTGCATCGGCGCCGGCTTCCGGATATCGTAGGCGTCGACGTCGCGCGGGGCGGTCCTGGAGGTGCGGATCTCCCACGGCAGATCGTTGTGGCCGTCGATCAGGGGCGTGGACCGCAGGAGACGCCGCGCGTGCTCCAGTGCGGGATCCGCGGACTGCGCGGCGGCGGACGCGCTCACGAGACCGACTGCGATGAGGGACAGGACGAGTGCGGACCGGGAAACAGGCATGCGTGACCTCGGTGATGGTGGATGGGCGTCGCGCTCACCGCCTTCCGATGCTGACGAGCTCGGGGCGCGCAACAAACTCCGGACAGATCGTCTGATCGAACTCGTAGGGGCCGCCCGTCTCGGCGTCGATCCAGGGAAACCCGCGACAGACGGCGGGATAGTAGGCCTGTGCGTGGATCGTGCAGACGTTGTCGCGAAGCAGCACACACCGCCCGCCGCGCACCCGCGTCCGCCACTCCCCCCAGCGCGTCCGGTAGACGACGTCCGGCCCATGGGCCGCGGTGATGGCGGCCGTCTCGTCGTCGCCCAGGGTCACGCCATAGGCGCAGCAGGCGGAGGCGTGCGGGCACGGGTAGCACGGCAGTGGCGGAAACGCACTCATCGCGCGAAGACCTCCGTAAGCGGGCGGCCCGCGATCGGCTGGGTCGGCGTGACGCCGATGAGGCGAGCGAGCGTCGGGGCAATATCTTCGATCGGCACCCGACGCGGAAACGTACCCGCATGCACGCCGGGACCGAAGACGATGATCGGCACCCGCACGTCGCCCTCCTGCGGCGTCCCGTGATTGGCCACGCCATTCCGGGACCAGATGACGCCGGGTGCCGTAACCGCGGCGAACAGCCACCCGATGCCCGGCACGATCGATCGACGCCAGCGCGCGGCCATCACATCGGTCGGCGGCGCGGCCGCCAGCATGGCCGGCGTGTACGTCCTGCTGATCCCGGGCCGGCCGCGAGCCACGGCCGCAAGCGCGCGAGCGAGGCTGTCCACATCCACGCCGATCGCGGCGAGCTCCGCGACGTCGGCCGTGAGCAGGCCGTATTCAAACCGGAAAGCAAACGAGCGGTGATAGCGCGCCGCAAAGGTGCGTTCCGCGTCGGTTGCGATGTCGCCCAGCCACGCGCGGCCGGCCGCCTGATGCAGCACGTCGCGGGCGTAGTCGGGCGCAGGCAGGATCCCGTGATCGGCGGTGAGCGCAATAACGGTGCGGGCGGGCGGCACCAGCACGCCGAGTGAATCGAGAAACCACCCCATCCAGTGGTCCAGCCGCAGGATCTGATCGTGCATCTCGCGCGAGTCCGGTCCCCAGTCGTGTCCGATCTCGTCGGTCGTGGAGAGCGACACGACGAGCAGATCGGTTCCCTCGCGGCGCCGGCCGAGCCCCGTGCGGCGCGCCCCCTCGAGCGCAAAGTCGAGCGTGAGCGAATCCATCCACGGGTAGCGGAGCAGGCGCGCGGTGAGCGAGTCCGGCGCCGTGGGCAGGACGTGCGGGAATGCGACATCCACGCCGTGATTCTCGAATGCCAGCGAATCGGCTTCGGCATACGCGTCGGGCGGCAGCAACATGCTCCACGTCCGCCCCGCGAGGCGGGCCGGCCCGTTCCGCGCAGCGTAAGCCCGCACCCAGGCGGGGAGCGTGTCGACGTAGTAGCGGCTGGTGGTGAAGCGGCCGTCGACAAACCAGTAGACGTCCCCCCGCGCGCGGCCCACCGGAAGAATGGCGCTACGATCCTTGCGCGAGACCGCCAGGACGCGCGAGCCGGCATCACGCGCCAGCATCCAGTCGTAGAGCGTGCTCCCCTGAAAGCGCCGCGGGGACGCGCCGCTCGCCCCCGGCGCGCCGAGCACCGGGGAGGCGGCGTCCGGGACACTCCGATCATTGCTGAGGATGCCGGTGCTGGCCGGGGTCCGGCCCGAGAGAATGGTCGCGTGCCCCGGCGCCGTCTGAGTGATGGCGTGGTCCTGGAGCCCGTTGGGATAGAACGCGCCATGCGCGCGGAGCCGCGCCAGCCCGCCGGTGAACTGAGCGCCAAACCGGGCGAAGTAGTCCGGCCGCATCTGGTCGACGACGAACAGGACAACGAGCGCGGGTGGCGAGACGGACGGGGGGCGGGAACCGGCGGTGAGCAGCAACGGCACGAGCGCGAGCGCGGCACGCCGTCGCGCCCGAGGTGTGATGAATCGCATGCGGGAAAACTAGTCAGGCATTGGGTGTGGTGCGAACCCGCCCGCGGCAGCCCCCGGACTATGGTCCGCCGAACTTCACGCCAAACATGATGGGGAACGTCTTGTCGTCCACACCGGGGACCCAGACCGTCTGATACTGGATTTCGAGGAACGGCTCGATGCCACCCATCTTGAGGCCGGCACCGACGCCGACTTGCGCTCCGGGGTGGGTCCGGCCATACAGCGTCACCGCCGGGACGCCGCGATCCAGCTCATCGTAATAGGCGCCGAACCCGCCGAACACCCAGCCGCGCCACGGCGAATCCTCCGGCGCCTCGAGTTGATAGTCGGCGCTGACCCGGAGGCCGCGGATGCGATGCCGCGGATAGGTGAATCCGCGGGCCTGCTTGCCGCGCAGCTCCATGTACTCGCCGTCCACCCGAATTCCGAATGGCAAGCTGCCCGGCGTGAACTTGAGCGAGACCAGACCGAACCCCCCGGGCTTGACGGCGACTTTGAACGTGCGCGCCGGGATCGCGATGCCGGCGCCAACGGCGAATGAGGTGCCCTGTCCCGAGAGCGGCCGCGCCATCAGAACGACGCCGACCGCGAGCAGTGCCGCGCGTCCACGGAGCATTGCGATTCCTGTGTGGAATGAAAGGAGCGGGGCCGGCCGACAGCCGGCTGCCTTCTCATCCTAGCAGCCGCACGGGACCCGGGTCAAGCGGGACAGAGTGACCTGCGGATCAGGGACGGAGTGGCCCCGGGCGGGTTATCGTTGAACCGTGGAACCGCGACCACCCGCGAGGCCGGGGACACTTTTGAGCGGGAGGTGCCGATGGACGACGCGGAAGTTCGCCACAATCAGACCCAGCACCGATTCGAGGCCGGACCCAACGGCGCGCTGGGAGTGGCGACCTACGGGTTGCGCGACGGGGTGATGACGCTCGTCCACACGGAGGTCGCGGCGGATGCCCGGGGGCACGGCGTCGGCGACCGGCTGGCGGTGGCGGCGCTCGGCTACGCGCGCGCCAGCCATTATCGCGTCATCCCGCGCTGTCGCTTCATGGCCACCTATATCGCGCGGCATCCCGAGCATCAGGATCTGGTGATCGCCTCGACCTGACGATCAGACCTCGAACCAGAGGAAGGCCGGGTGATCGCTGCTCGTCGCCGATCTGCTCCAGCACCCAGCCAAGGCCCCACGAGCAGCGATTGATGGGACCCCCATGCTGCAACCTCTGAGCTTCTTCTATGAAGACCGGAGGCCGCGTGACGCGGGATCAGCGGGATTCGTGGCGAACTGGACGCACCAACGCCACGCCGGGCGGCGTTGAATCCTCCCGCGATCAGCACCAGCGCCAGCAGGTCCCACGAAGACTGGCCGACGGCGAAGCGTCGCCGGGCGACGATACGAAAAAAGCCGCCCAAGTGAGTGGCCCCAACTTTCGTATCCATTTCGTAGCTCGCAGTTGTCTCAGTGCGCCGCGTAGGAATCGAACCTACAACCTAGTGATTAAGAGTCACTTGCTCTGCCAATTGAGCTAGCGGCGCGCTACTACTGCCTTGCCGTGGTTCGACGATAGCCCCAAGGGGAGTCGAACCCCTCTCTGGACCTTGAAAGGGTCCCGTCCTAACCGATAGACGATGGGGCCGAGCCCGATCGGTTGATAGCGCTAACGGGATTCGAACCCGTGTTTGGGCCTTGAGAGGGCCCCGTCCTAGTCCCCTAGACGATAGCGCCGCGCGTGTCACTCGCAGTACGACCCGCGGTACGACAGGCCCGGCAGGAATCGAACCTGCAACCCCCGGTTTTGGAGACCGGTGCTCTACCAATTGAGCTACGGACCTTCGATTCGACCAGGGTGGCTGACGGGGATTGAACCCGCAACCTCCGGAGCCACAGTCCGGCGCTCTAACCAATTGAGCTACAACCACCACGGGAGCCCCCCGGCTCCGTCGAGCGCGGGAAGATAGCGTTTGGCGCCCGGGCGGGTCAAGGCCAAAACGTGGCCGCGAGCCGGGCGGTTTCCGGGGCTCCCGGCACCGCATTACCGCCGAGCGTGGCGACCGGAATCACCCCCCGGGCCGCATTGGCGACGAGCAATGCCCGTCCCCCGAGCTCCGCCGGCGTGGCCCGGCGCTCGACGACGCCCCCCACCAGCTCGTCGATCCGCCGCCGGGCGACCCCGGGCAGGATGCCGAGCTCGAGCGGCGGCGCGCAGAGCCGGTCGCCTTCCCACCAGAACAGACCCCAGATCGCCGTCTCCGCCACCCATCCGCCCGGCACGAGCAGGATGCCGTCATCCGCGCCTGCGGCCTGCGCGTCCCGCTGCGCCCGCTCGAACGCATCGCGTGCCGTGGTCTTGTGCGGATAGGGCCGATGCGGAACCGTGGAGACCGCGAGCCTCACCGGCACCAGCGAGCCGACCGGCCGTTCACTCACCGCCACGCCCGAGGACGTGACGAGCAGGCGCACGACCCGATCATTTCCGCCCTCCGGTGTGGGCAACGCGCCGGGCGGCTCAACACCGACGGCGCGGCACGACGCCATCACCCGTGCGACGTGGAGGCCCCAGAGCGGCGCCGCGCCGTTGCGGACGCGCACCGTCTCGATGAGCCCGAGGCCCGCGCGCACGTCAGGCCGGCTGCGGCACCGGCCGCGCGTCGAGCCAGGACCGGAGCATGGTTGCCGCCAGGATCAGGAGCCCCCCCGCGATGGCCCAGGCACTGGGGCGTTCGTCGTGCACCAGCCAGGTGAAGAGCGGGTTGAGCGCCGGCTCAAGGAGCAGGAGAATCGACGCTTCGATTGCGGTGACGCGGCGCAGCCCACTGGTGACCAGCAGGTAGGCGACGCCGATCTGGAAGATGCCGAGATACACGATCACCGCCCAGTCCAGCGGCGTACTGGACATCAGGGGCAGCGCGAACGCCAGTGTGCCCAGACAGGCGAGCAGATTCCCGGCGACGACCGCCGGGACCGCGGAGACATCAGCGCCGCTGGAGCCAAGCCACCGGAGTCCGCAGACCGTGAGGGCCCAGGTGACGCCGCTCAGGGCGGCCAGGAGATTCCCGCGCGCCGGGTCGGTTGCCGTGGCGACGGGCGTGTCGTGACCCGCGATCACCAGCGCCAGCCCGGCACCCACCGCCGCCATGACGAGGAGGTCCCTGCGCTGGACCCGCTCGCGGAGGAGCAGCGGACCCAGCACCACCATGTACAGCGGCGCGGTGGCCTGCAGGAAAATCGTGTTGGCCGACGTGGTCAGCTTGTTGGCGGTGACGAACAGGACCAGCGTGGCGGCGTACGCACTGCCCACGAGGATCGTGCGCCACGACCAGCCGCGGCGAGCCTCCGGGGCCAGCAGCAGCACCGTCAGCGCGGCGATGCCGGACCGGAAGCTGGCGACCTGCCAGCCGGTGAGGGTCGTCGCCTTGATCGCGGCTCCGCCGGTGGAGAATAACAGCGCGGCGAGCAGCAGCTTGACGCGGGCACTGGCCGCCGGGTTCAAACCCATGCCCCAACCTAACGGGAGCGTGAGCCGCGACACAAAAGCCGGCCGCAAAAAGGTGCACCTTGCATGGCACCACTCGCAGCCAGCACCGGAGGTGACCATGGCTCTGTTCGAGCTCATACGCGCACGGCTCGGCCCCGACGTCTCGGAGCAACTGGCGCACCGCATCAACGCCGATCCGGGCGCAACCGCCAATGCGCTGGACGCGGCGGTTCCGCTGCTGCTCGCTGCGCTCGCGCACCGGGTGGAGGACGACGCGGAGGCGCACGCGCTCCACGCGACGCTGACCCGGCACCATGATGGCTCGCTGCTGGACAATCTGCCAGTCTATCTGGCGTGCGGCGAGACATCCGATGGCGACCGCATCATCAGCCACATTCTCGGGCCGCACACGTCCGCCGTCGAGGCCGGGCTCAGCCGCGCCACCGGCATCGACCCCGCGAGAATCGGACGCCTGCTGCCGCTGCTCGCGCCGATCGTACTGGGAGCGGTGGGACGGGTACAGCGGGCGCGCGGGCTGGATGCGGGCGGCCTGGCGGGACTGCTCGCGGATGAGCGCGCCGGTCTCGCAACGGCCGCACCAGGCGTCCTGGATGCGCTGGGTGGCCTGCTGGAGCGCGATCCCGAGGAGCCGGAGGCCGGAGGGATACTGGGAAGCGTCTTCGGGCAGCGCTGACGCCCCGGCGCGGAGGCCTATCGGTCCGCCGCGCGATACTCCTTGATCAGCTGGCGCACCCGATCGAGCGGAATTGCCTGGACGGTGGCGCTCCGTGAACTCACGGTCGTCGCCATGAACAACGAGTTGTAGATCGCCTCCTCGGTCGCCTCGACCGCCGCGCCAAAGAGCGGTGACATTTCGTCGTTGGCCAGTTCGGTGGTCGTCAGGCGCCGCGCGTCGAACGGCCGACGCACTTCGGGCGCGGTCGAGAAGGCGATGACGTAGTCGCCGGACCCATTCGATGCGGTGGACCCGGTGCGGCCGAGTCCCAGGAGTGCACGCTCCGCCACCCGGCGGAGACTCCGGTCCGACACGGGCGCATCGGTGGCGACCACGATGATGATGGAGCCGTCACCCTTGGGGACGGCGATCCCGGGGTGGGCGGGCCAGCCGAGCGCCTTGCCGACGGGCACGCCCAGCACCTGCAGAATCCCGCCAAAGTTGGTCTGCACCAGCACACCGAGGGTCCAGCCGCCGGCATCGGCGGGGAGCCGGCGCGATGCGGTGCCGATACCGCCCTTCCATCCAAACGCGACCGTCCCGGTCCCCGCCCCGACGCTGCCCTCCGCCACAGCGCCCGTGTCCGCCGCCGCGAGGGCGGCCCGCACCTGGGCGGGACCGATGGGGCGGGACCGGATCGCATTGAGCAACCCGTCGTTGGTTTCCGCGACGAGAGGATTGAGCGAGCGCACGCGCTCCATGCCGGGCTGCTCCAGCATCCAGCCCACCAGCGCGTCGGCGGCGCGCCAGACGCAGAGGGTGCAGGTCAGCAGGATCGGGCTCTCAAGCTCACCCAGTTCGTCCACCTGCGTCGAGCCGAGCAGCTTGCCGAAGCCGTTGCCGACGACGACTGCCGCCGGCACACGGTCGAGGTACAGGTTGCCGCCGTGCGGCAGGATGGCGGTGACGCCGGTGCGGATCGAATCACCTTCGATCATGGTAGCGTGACCGACCCGCACGCCGGGCACGTCGGTGATGGCGTTGTGCGGCCCCGGCGGGAGCACACCGGGCGCGATGCCAAGATCACGGGCACGCGCCCGCGACGTGGACTGCGCGCTCAGCCCTGCCGCGCCGGGCAGCGCCAGGATGAGGGCGGCGAGTGGAGCGACAACGAGGCGGGCAGCCGGAGTCGTCATGTGCGCAATGCCTCCAGGTCACGATACAGGTCGAGCGCGGCCGGATTGGCCAGGGCATCGGCGTTGTTCACCGGCCGCCCGTGGATCACGTCCCGGACCGCCAGCTCGGTGATCTTGCCGCTGATGGTGCGCGGAATGTCCCGCACGGCCACGATCTTCCGGGGAACGTGATGCGGACTCGTATGCTCCCTGACGCGCCGCCGGATCCGGTCGCGCAGCGCGTCGTCGAGGTCGATGCCGGCTCGCAGGCGGACGAACAGCACGATGCGCACGTCGCCCTCCCACTCCTGCCCCACCACCAGGCTTTCGATGACCTCCGGGAGCTGCTCGACCTGGCGGTAGATCTCGGCGGTGCCGATCCGCACACCGCCCGGGTTGAGCGTCGCATCGCTGCGGCCGTAGATGATGAGTCCGTCATGCTCCGTGAGCTCGGCCCAGTCGCCGTGGGTCCACACCCCAGGAAACCGCTCGAAGTACGCGGCGCGGTAGCGTGAGCCGTCGGGGTCGTTCCAGAAGGCCACCGGCATGCTGGGAAAGGGGCGTCGGCAGACCAGTTCACCCGGCACACCACGGAGGGATCGGCCGCCGTCATCCAGAATGTCGACGGCCATGCCCAGACCCCGCATCTGGAGCTCGCCCCGCCAGACCGGCCCGATGGGATTGCCCAGCGCAAAGCAGGACACGATATCGGTCCCGCCGCTGATGCTGGCGAGGTGCACGTCGCGCTTGATGTCGCGGTACACATAGTCGTAGCTGTGTGCGGCGAGCGGGCTGCCGGTGGACAGGATGGCGCGCAGCGGCGAGAGATCGCGCTCACGGCGGGGTACGACACCTTCCTTTTCCGTCAGCGCGAGATACTTGGCGCTGGTCCCGAACACCGTCACACGCTCGCGCTCGGCCAGATGCCAGAGCCGGTCCGCCGCGGGGCTCAGCGGGGCGCCGTCATAGAGCACCACCGTGGCGCCGACGGCCAGACTCGACACCAGCCAGTTCCACATCATCCACCCGCAGGTGGTGAAGTAGAAGATCCGGTCGTCACGCGTCAGGTCGGTGTGCAGGATCAGCTCCTTGAGATGCTGGAGCAGCGTGCCGCCGGCGCCGTGCACCATGCACTTGGGCAGCCCGGTGGTCCCGGAGCTGTACATGATGTAGAGCGGGTGATCGAACGGCAGGCGCTCGAAGGTGAGCGGCGTGGTGCGGTCGGCGGTGAAATCGTCCCAGAGGACGGCGTCGCGAATATCCGCCAGGTCCGGCTGGTCCCGCAGATACGGCACCACCACCACATGCTCGATCTCCGGGATCCGCTCCCGTACCTCACGCACCCGTGCCAGGCAGTCGATCTCCTTGCCGGCGTACCGATAGCCGTCCGCGGCGATGAGCACCCGCGGGCGGATCTGCCCAAACCGGTCGAGCACCCCGCCGGCACCGAAGTCGGGAGAGCATGACGACCAGATGGCGCCGATGCTTGCGGTGGCCAGCATCGCGATGATCGCTTCGGGAAGATTGGGAAGGAAGCCTGCGACGCGGTCGCCGGTGCCGACACCGGCTCTCCGCAGTCCGGCGGCCACAGCCGCGACCCCGGCACGCAGTTGTGCAAAGGTCAGCTCACGCCGGTCTCCGCGCTCGCCGGTGAAGGTCAGCGCCAGCCGATCGTCGTCGTAGCGCAGCAGATTTTCAGCAAAGTTGAGCCGGGCACCGGTGAACCAGCGGGGCCCCAGGATCGGATCCGGCGGCGCCATGCGATCGGCGCCGACGACCACCTCATCCCACGGCTCCCGCCCGTCCCGTTCCGCGGCGAGGACGCCGGCAAAGCGCCACACGGCCGGCCAGAAGGCGTCCGGCCGCGCAACCGACCACTGCCAGAGCGACGCCGCGTCCCGCACCGGCGCACCGGTGCCGACCCGGGCGATGAACCGCGTGAGATTGGCGGCGGCGATCCGCTCCGGCGACGGCGTCCAGACGGGCGGGTCAGCCTTCATCCGCGCCGGGTCCGGGTCCGGTCAGCTCGTCGGCGGATTGAACTGCGCGTGCTGCGCGTCCACCCACGACAAGTGATACGCCGGGTCTTCGATCGTCAGCGCCTGGCGAGCCACCTTGAGCGGCCGGAAGCTGTCCATCATGACCGCCAGCTCGTCGGTGTGCTTGGCCCCGATGCTCGCCTCGGCGCGCCCGGGGTGCGGTCCGTGCGGCAGCCCGTCCGGATGGTGCGTGATGCTACCGAACTCGATCCCCTTGCGGCTCATGAATTCGCTCGAGGCATAGTAGAGCACCTCGTCCGAATCCACGTTGCTGTGGTTGTAGGGCGCCGGGATCGCTTCGGGATGGAAGTCGTACGGGCGGGGACAGAAGCTGCAGACCACGAATCCGTCGCCCTGGAACGTCTGGTGCACCGGCGGCGGCTGATGGACCCGGCCCACGATCGGCTCGAAGTCCATGATGTTGAACGCCCACGGATAGAAGTAGCCGTCCCAGCCGACCACGTCGAGCGGATGGTGGTCGAGGGTGATTTCGTTGAGCCCGTCGTACTGCTTGACGAGAATGGGGAAGTCGCCCTTCTCGTCATGGGTGCGCAACTGGGTGGGCCGGCGGATGTCCCGCTCGCTGTAGGGGGCGCCCTCGATCAGTTGGCCAAACTCATTGCGGTACCGCTTGGGCCAGCGGACGTGTCCCCGGCTCTCCATGACCAGCAGCTTGGTGGGTTCCCCGCCCAGGTCCAGCCGGTAGCGGTGGAGAATGCCCCGGTGAATCACGAGGTAGTCCCCCTCGCCGTACGGCAGGTCGCCGAACAGGCTCTCCAGCACGCCCTTGCCCTTGGCCACGTAGACGAGCTCGTCGGCCTGGGCGTTGCGGTAGAAGTGCGTGTCGTTGACGTCCGGCTCGACGTAGGACATGGCCACGTCCTGATTGAACAGGAGCGGCGTCCGGTCGAGCGTGGGGCTGCCGCCCTTCTTGGCGCGCGACGTCAGGAAATGGCGATGCCTGAGAGTCTGGTCCGGATCGGCCTCGAGCTTGAGCTCCTTGACGCGCCGGGCCGCCTTGACCGTCGTCGGCGGATACAAGTGGTAGAGCAGCGACGATGTGCCGGTGAATCCCTCGTGCCCCATCAGCTCCTCGGCGTACAGGCCGCCGTCGGGCTTCCGGAAGGCGATGTGCCGCTTCCGCGGGATCGCACCCATCGTGTGATATATCGGCATGGCCGATCCTTTCTCAGTCGATCACAGGTTGCCGCGTCGTGCCTGCTCCCGCTCGATCGCCTCGAAGAGCGCCTTGAAGTTGCCCTTGCCGAAGCTGCGGGCGCCCTTGCGCTGGATGATCTCGTAGAAGACCGTCGGGCGGTCCTGGACCGGCTTGCTGAAGATCTGAAGCAGATATCCCTCGTCGTCGCGATCGATCAGGACCCCCAGGTCCTGCAGCGGCGCCAGGTCCTCGTCGATCGTGCCGACCCGCTGCAGCACGGTTTCGTAATAGGTCGGCGGCACCCGCAGGAACTCGACGCCGCGATCGCGCAGCGCGGTCACGGTGGCCACGATGTCGTCGGTGGCGATGGCGATATGCTGCACGCCGGGCCCGCGATAGAACTCGAGATACTCGTCGATCTGCGACTTCTTCTTGCCGTGGGCCGGCTCGTTGATCGGGAACTTGATCCGGTCGTTGCCGCTGGCGACGACTTTCGACATGAGCGACGAGTACTCGGTGGAGATGTCCTTGTCGTCAAACGAGATGAGGTTGCGGAAGCCCATCACGTCCTCGTAGAACTTGACCCACGTATTCATGCGCCCGAGCTCGACGTTGCCGACACAGTGGTCCACGTGCAGCAGCCCCACCGGGGCCGGATTGTAGCGTGAGGTCATCGGCTCGAAACCGGGCATGAACGGCCCGGTGTAGTCGCTCCGCTGCACCAGCGAGTGGATCGTGTCGCCGTAGGTGTGGATCGCGGCGATCACGATCTCGCCGTGGTCGTCGCGCAGCACCTCGGGTTCGCGCACCGCCGTGGCGCCGCGGGCCACCGCCGCGGAAAACGCCTCGCGCGCGTCGTCCACCCACAGCGCGATATCCCGCACGCCGTCGCCATGCAGGTAGACATGATCGGCGATGGGGTTGTCCGGCCCGATGGGCGAGGTGAGCACCAGGCGGACCTTGTTCTGCACGACCAGGTAGCTGGCCCGGTCTCGGACGCCCGTCTCGGGGCCGCGGTACGCCAGCAGCTGGAAACCGAACGCTGACCGATAGTACTGGGCCGCCTGCTTGGCGTTGCCGACGTAGAACTCGATGTAGTCGGTGCCGTTGATCGGAAATGTGTCGACGCCGGTGTCCGGCGTCGCGAGCGTGCTGGTCGTCATGCGGCCTCCAGGTGCCCCCCACAGGGCGCGGTGGCGGAGGAGGAGCGGCGCGGGGGATCCCGCCGCTGCCCGGTCAATCTGCCTGCCTTAAAAATAGCCCGGGACGGACGAGCCCACCACACCCGGTCATGGCTCGACCGGATGATATTCCTCGAATCCGCACGCCAGGCCGCTGGCCCCCATCCCGGGGGGCCTGTGCAAGTCTCCCCCATGGCGGCATCTCCCCCCGACTCCAAAACGGGAGGAACCCGTGCCACGTCGCCTGATCGTCGCAGCCGCAGTCGTGCTCGCCGCCACACCATTGCATGCACAGGGATGGATCGAGGTCCAGCCGCCGGCCAATCGGGTGATGGCCGGGCCGGTAGTGACCAGGATCGGGTCCCAGGTCATCGTCTCGATCGACGGGCGGGTTTCCCGCGTCGAGGTCGAGGAGCGGTTCCGGAACACCGGCGGCGGGCTCGCCGAAGGCAACTACCTCTACCCGCTCCCCGGTGAGGCGGTCTTCCAGAACTTCTCGCTGTGGATGGGCGAGCGCGAGGTGCGCGGCGAGGTCATGACCGCCGATCAGGCCCGCGGCATCTACGAGGAGATCGTCCGCCGCCGGCGTGACCCCGCGCTGCTGACGCTGGCCGGGCGCGGGCTGGTGCGGGCGCAGGTCTTCCCCATCGGCGCCGGGGAAACCCGCAAGGTGGTGCTTCGGTACACGCAGCTGCTGGACCGGTCCGGCGACGCGCTCCGCTTCCGTTATGTCGCGGGCGACCGCGGTGCGACCAGCGACCCGCTGACGCTCCGGCTGACGGTGGCCAATGCCGGGCAGATCGGTACCCCCTATTCGCCGACGCACGTGGTGACCACCCGCCGCTCCGGAGACCGCCTGGATCTGACGGTCGACGCCGGCACCGGCGGCGACGTGGAGCTGTTCCTGCCGCTGCGCCAGGGGCTCGTGGGCACCAGCGTGGTGACCCACGCACCGGGCGGCGAGGACGGATATTTCATGCTGCTGGTCTCCCCGCCGCCAGTGAGCAATGGCACCGCGGTTCCGCGCGACGTCACACTGGTGGTGGACGTCTCCGGTTCGATGTCGGGCGACAAGCTCGATCAGGCCAAGGCGGGGCTGACACAGGCGCTGGGCACGCTGGCGCCGTCGGATCGTTTCCGGGTGATCGCCTTCTCATCCGCCGTGCGCCGGTTCAACGACGGCTTCGTGCCCGCGAGCACCGCCAACGTCGCCGCCGCCCGCCGGTTCGTCGCCGATCTCACGGCGGACGGAGGGACCAACATCGAAGGTGCGCTGGATGCCGCGCTCGAGGTGCCGGCCGACGAGGGTCGCCTGCCCATCGTCGTCTTCATGACGGATGGCCTGCCATCGACCGGCGAGCGCTCGCCCGAGCGGCTGGCCGAGCGGGCGGCGGCCCGGATCGGGACCGCGCGCATCTTCACCGTGGGCGTGGGGCATGACGTCAATACCTTTCTGCTCGACCGCCTCGCGGCCGAGGGCCACGGCGCAGCAGAGTATGTGGCGCCCGACGCGAGCGTGGAGCAGGCGATGGGCACGCTCCTCGCCAAGGTGCGGTTCCCCGCCCTGGTCAATCTGCGGATCGCGGCGGCGCCGGTGCAGCTGGTGGACGTGTCGCCTGCGCGGATGCCCGACCTCTTCTATGGCGAGGAGCTGGTCGTGTTCGGCCGGTATCACGGGAGCGGCACCGGCCCGGTAGTGATCGAGGGCGAGCGGAACGGCCGCCGGGAGCGTTATACGACGACCGCCGCGTTTCCCCGGCAGGACGGTGCCAACGATTTTGTGGCCCGCCTCTGGGCATCCCGCCGTGTGGGCGACCTCACCCGACAGATCCGGCTGGAAGGCGCGAGCGAGGAGCTGATTCGGCAGGTCCGCGAGCTGGGACTGCGGCACGGAATCCTCACTGACTACACCTCGTACCTGGTCCAGGAACCCGATGCGGTGGCAGCGGGCGGGAAGGATCAGATCATGCCGACGGCGGCGGTGCCCGCCGCGCAGAGCGGCCGTGCCGCGTTCGAGGCCGCGCGGGAAAGTGCCGCGCTCAGCGCGACGAGCAACCTTGCCGCGTCCGATGCCGCGGCAGATATCCGCGCGGCCAAGGCGATCGTACCCGGCCGGGGGGCCCGCCGGGCCGGCGGCCGACTCTTCGTGAAACGAGGGGACGTCTGGACGGACGTGGCGCATGGGGATAGCCTCCACGTCACCCAGGTGGCACCCTTCAGCGCGGCGTACTTCGCGCTGGTCCGCGCCCTGCCCGAGCTGGCGCCGTGCCTCGGCGTCGGCGACCGGGTCATCATCGCGGGCAGGCGCGGCAGTCTCGAGGTGTCGCCCCGCGGGGCTTCGGTGTGGCGCCCAGGCGAGCTGGAGCGCGTCGTCTCGACCTTCCGAGGGACATGACCGACGTCGGTGAGCTTTTCGATCTGTATCATGCGTCGCTCGTCCGGATGCTCTACCGCCGGACGGGCGACCACGATCGCGCGGAGGACCTGGCGCAGGAGACGTTTGCCCGCGCCGTGGCCGCGCCGCCCACCAATCCGCGGCCATGGCTGTTTGCCGTGGCGCTGAACCTGGTGCGGGAAGACGGGCGGCGGGCGGTTCGCCACGGGCGGCGCCTCGAGCTGCTCCGGGCCGAAGGGCCGCACGCGAGCCCCGCCCCGGACGCCGAGTTCGACCGCACCGAACGCCGTGACGCGGTGCGCGCCGCCCTGGCCACACTGGCCGAGCGCGACCGCGAAGCGCTGCTGCTCAAGGCGGAGGGGTTCAATTACGATGAGATTGCCGCCACGCTGGGACTGGCCAAGGGGGCCATCGGAACGACGCTGGCCCGCGCGCGCCGCCGGCTGGTCGATGCCTACCGGGCACAGGGGAGGAGCGCGGATGCCGCATCCTGACGAGGGCATGATCCACGAGCTGTTGGACGGTGAGCTCAATGCCGACCAGTCGACCGCCCTCCTGTCGCACCTGGACCAGTGCGCCGACTGCCGCCGACTGCATGACGAGGCACGTGGCCTCCTCGCCGAAGCGGACGGCGTGATCGCGTCGCTGGACGACGCTCCCGATCGCGGGGCCGCCCCGGCGGAGGAGGAGGACCGGATGCCCGCGCCGGCCGCGAAGAGTGTCGGCGTCGGCGCGCCGCTGGTCCTGATCCCGGAGGGCACCGGCGGCATGCGGTGGCGGCGGATCCGTCCCCGGAGCTATCTCTGGGCGGCGAGTCTCGTCGCCGCCGCGGGCATCGGCTACATGTTGCTGGCGATGCCGCCCCGATCGGGCCCGGTCACCGAGGAGGTGGCCGCGAGCCCGGACCAGCGCGACTCCGCTACGACGGCGACGGCCGAACCCGCCGGCGCCGGAGAGCTTGCCGCCGCCGCACCGAAGCCAGTGACGGCGCGGCGCCACGATTCGGTGCTGCCCCAGCGCGAGTTGGCCGCGGCGCCGCGCAAGGACGCGCCAGCCTCCAACCGCACAGCAGCCAAGGCGACCGCCCCGAATGCCCGCCGTGCCGCATCAGAGGTGGCGCCGCCGCCGGCGGCGGCGCTGACTGCCGGCGCGGCCAGTGACGCGGCGTCGGAGCAGGCGCGGGCACCGGCTGAGCCCAGTCTGGCGGCACGCGCGCAACTGCGCACCCGGATCGGGCTGGACGAAGCGAAACGACAGCTCGGCAGCGCGTTGCATGGCATCGACGGCCTGCGGGCGGCGATGGTGGGGCTGGTGCCCGGGAGCGACGTCCCGGGCGCGGACCCCAGTCGCGATGTCGTGCGCGCCGTCTACGTGGATGCGGCGGGTCGGCCGTTCTTTCTGGACCAACAGCGGATCGCACCGGGTGCGCCGACGGCCGGGCGCGCGGGAATCGTTCGCGGCGATGTCCAGATCATCCTGCACGGCGGGGTGCCGGCCGACTCACTCCGCGCGCTCGAGCCCCGCGTGCGCTGATGGCTGCAGCGTGGGCGCGTGATCGAGCGCCTGGCGAATCCGGCGGAGGAGCCGCTCGGACGTGAACGGCTTGGCGATGAGCGCGCCGGCCGTCAGCATCCCCTTCTCCGCCACCTGGTCGGCAGCGTATCCCGACATATAGAGCACCTGCATCGCCGGGCGCGGCGCGGCGAGCTGCTCCGCGAGCGACCGGCCCCCCAGCCCGGGCATGACCAGGTCGGTCAGCAGGAGATCGATCGGGCCAGCGTGCGCCGCCGCGACAAGCAGCGCATCCTGGCCGTGGCGCGCCTCGAGTACCGTGTAGCCCTTGGGGGCCAGCACTTTGCACACCAGCGTGCGTACCGCCGCCTCGTCCTCCACCACCAGGATCGTCTCGTGACCCCGAAGTGGATCGTCCGGCGGCGCGTCCCCGGGCGCGGCGGGCTGATCGGCCATGCGCGGCAGAAAGATCCGCACCGTCGTCCCCTCACCGGGTTCGCTGGCGATCCGGATGACGCCCCCGCACTCCTTCACGATTCCGTGCACGATCGCGAGGCCGAGCCCGCCGGCCTGGGGCGCGGCGCCGCTGCTGAAGAACGGTTCGAACAGGTGCGATTGCGTTTCCTCGTCCATCCCACGGCCGGTATCGGTCACGCCGAGCACGACGTAGCGGCCGGCACGTGAGGTGCGCGCCCGGCCCGGGGTGGCGATCTGTCGCTCCGCCGTTTCGATCGTCAGGGTGCCGCCGCGCGGCATGGCATCGCGGGCATTCAGCGCGAGATTCATCACGATCTGATCGAGCCGGCCCCGATCCAGCTCGACCCGCCCCAGCCCCGGATCCAGCGCGAGCTCGAGGCGCACGTCGGCGCCCAGCAGCCGCTGCAGCAACCCCTCGAGTGCCACCACGGCGTCGTTGACATTGACCGCGCGCGGCACCGGCGCCTCGCGGCCGGTCAGCGCCAGCAGCTGGCTGGTCAGCGCCACACCGCGATCCGCCGCCCGACGAATCTGATCGAGGTCGGCCCACCGCGATTCGGCAGGATCCGTGTCGGCCAGCAGCAATTCCGCATAGCCACCGATGGCGGTCAGCACATTGTTGAAGTCATGGGCCAGCCCGCCGGCCAGCCGGCCCACCGCGTCGAGCTTCTGCGTGCGCCGCAGCTGGCGTTCGGCTTCATGGAGTGCGGCCGTCGTCCGGGTTCGCTCGGTGACGTCGGTGGCGAGCGTGAGCCGCGCCGGCCGGCCGGCAAAGGTGACCGGCTGCGACACCAGTTCCACGTCCAGTTCCGTGCGGTCCTTACGCCGATGGCGTGCGCGCGCGATCCCTTCGCGGCTGGCACCGTCGCGGTCGGCGGGGCGCTGCACGACCGGCGGCTCCGGCGGCAGCAGGTCCATGATCGTCATCGCAGAGAGCTCGCTGCGGTCATAGCCGTACATCCGCACCATCGCGTCGTTCATGTCGAGCAGGCCCAGCGTCTCGGCGTCGAAGATCCAGAGCGCGCTGGGGTGGCCTTCGAACAGCATCCGGAAGCGGCGGTCGCCCTCGTCAGCGCGGGCGGCCGCGCGGGCCCAGCGGAGTGCATCAGCAATCCGGGCCGCGAGCCGCACGGCGCGCGGGACAACCGCGTCGGGAAGCGCGTCCGGCCTCCGGGCGCCGAGCTCGAGGAGCCCGACGCGCTGACCGGCGGCAACGATGGGTACCGTAAGGATTCGCACCGGGGCCAGCGCCCGGTATACGGCGAGCTCATCGCGCCCGCCCGCGAGCGCATCGAGCGCGCGGTCACCCACCGCAAGCATGACCGGCTCGTCCGCCCCCCAGACGCCAACCGGCGTCGGCCGGCCGCCGGACGCGGTGGCGGAAAGCGCGAGCAGCCGGTCGAGCGCCGCCTCCTGGGCTGCCTCGCGGGCAGCGACGGCAACACAACCGAGCCGTCCGGCGTCGTCCTGCAACCGCACCACCGCCCATTCACCCAGCGCATCAGCCGCCCGGCGCGCCGCCTCGCCGACGACAGCGCGCTCGGAATCGCCTCGGAACGACGCATCAACGGGGTCCTGCAGCAGGGCGAGCGCCGCCGGCTGATCGGCGAGTCGGTCGAGCTCGCGCTGCCGCTGCGCGCCGACAATGAGCGCCACCAGCGTTGTGACGCAGAACATCAGCGCGACCTGCGTGAGCGCGAGGCCATGGTACGTCAGCGGCGCGCCGGGAGTGGAGAAGTAGTGGAGGGCGTACAGCAGCACGAAGACGGTGCTCAGAATCGCCGGTCGCACGCCGCCCCGCGCGGCGGACCACACGACCGTGGCGAGCAGCAGCGCCATGGGGACCGGCACCGGCATTCCGTGCCGCGTGAGCTGATCGCAGAGCAGTACGGCCCCCAGCGTTACCAGCGGTCCGCTGACCTGCCGCTCGACGGGGATCCAGTCACGGCCGGACGGCGAGTCGCCGTCACGCATGCGAGGCCTCGGGTGGCCGGAGGCAAGAGGTGGTCTTCACTGAGAGGAAAGATGGGGCGCACGACCCCGGCGTGTCTGTGACTGCGCCCACACGGACGCGTCACCAGCGGTCGCGCGGCCACGTCAGCGGATCACCAGGACGATGCCCAGAGCCACCAGCGCTATCAGCACCACGGCGGTCAGCAGCAGCATGAACCGCCGCTCGCGTCGTCCAGCCGCCAGGGCATGCGCCTCGAGCACGCCGGTGGCAAGCAGGTGACGGCTTTCCGCCTCGCCGTGGAGTGCCGCCACGCGCGCCTCCAATGCTTCGACGGCCTGGTCGGCGGCGTCCTGCCGCTCGGCAAGGCCTCGCCAGGCGCTGGCCAGCGGCCCGAGGGCGGCGTCGCCACGGTCGTCGTAGAGCGATTGCGCCATCACGTCCTCGCCCTCGACGACCTGCTCCATGCCTCGCACGAAGTGCCGCTGGTGGATCTGCTTCCCGGCATCGGGACCAGGCTCGAGCGTGGCCATCTGCGCCGCCTTGAGCACGGCGTTCTTGATGTCGCCGCCGCTGCGGGGAAACCGCTCCGCGAGCGCGGCAAAATCGACGTCCGCGGCCAGGGGCGTCCGGGTGGCGTGAAGCTGCGCCCGCCAGATGCGCTCGCGCTCCGCCGGGCCGGGCATCGCGAATCGGATGTGGGTGCGGATCCGCCGCTCGAAGGCGGGATCGATGCCGGCGGCGAGATTGGTGGCGAAGATGACGACCCCGGGAAAGCGCTCGAGCTCGTTGAGCAGCACGCTCACGACCGCGTTGGCCTCCCGCTCGTACCCCTGGGTCACGGCGCTGAACCGGCGTCCGGCGATCGCGTCCGCCTCGTCGAACAGCAGGACGGCATCGTCATCCGCGGCGACCCGGAAGACCGCCGCCACGTGCTTGGCGGTCTGGCCGACCCAGCGAGACTCGAGTTCCGCGTAGCGCACGACCAGCAGGTCGCGACCGAGCGCTGAGGCGATGGCCTCGGCGGCAATGGTCTTGCCCGTGCCGGGCGGTCCGGCGAAATGGAGCGCCACGCCCACACCGCCGCCGTGGCGTTCGGCCAGGCCCCACTGTTCGAAGATCAGATCCTGCTTGCGGATGAGCGCCAGCGCGTGGCGAATGGCGTCGAGCGTTGCCGGCGGGAGCACCACGTCGTCGAAGGTGCGCCGCGGCGTGACCACGTCGACGAGACTGCGGCGGGGACCGAAGATGAGGTCGCGCCAGGATTCGGCCACGGATGCTCCCGCGCAAGGATGACGACCGGACAAGGTGGGGGGCGGCGCGCGGGGGACCCCGCCGCCGCCCTTCCGGCGGGAGCTACTGCGGAGCCTTGACGGTCACCTTCGGGACGGTCACTTCCTTCTTTTCGGTGGTGACCTTGGGCACGGTGATCGTGTCCTTGGTCGTGCCCATCTCGACTGACGGCGTGTGCACCGTGTCGGTCACGGTCCCGACAACCGGCTTCTGCACTTCGTATTCGCCTTCGCCGGTCTTCTTGCAGCCGGCGGTGGCCACGAGGAGCGCGAGTGCCGCAACAGCAGTGAGCTTCTGCACTGACAACCTCCGGGAATCAGGGTGAGGCACCACGGGGACCGTAGCGAACGCCCCCAATCTCGCCATTCCCTCCTCCCTTGCCTGTGCCATGCGTCACGCCGGCGGCGGTCAGGCAGCCGGTGACGCATCCGCCACGAGGCCCCGTTTCCAGGGGTGCAGCTTCTCGCGCACCATCGCGCCGGCAAAGTGCGCGACGGCGACGAAGCGCCATCCCGCGCGAGAAGCTGGCGGTATCGGTATCAGGGCGAGGCGAAGCGCGTCTGAACCCTGTCAGCCGTCACACCTCGAGGTGTCGGCGGCGCACGTCCCAGCCGATCCCGACGATCCATACGGTGGCGAGCGGCGCCAGCGAGAGCCAGCCGCCGAGGCCGAGGAGTTCACCCAGGTTGTACGATGCGTGGGGATACTGCGCGGCATGCGCCCACCGGTCGTCCACCTGATCGGCCGGAGTGAGGAAGGTGTTGGGGTTGAGCGAGAGCGCGCCGTCGCGGACCAGCCCGGGGTAGACGCTGAGGATCGGATCCGGAACATATTCGTCGATGAACGGGGTCGTGGCGGTACCGGCCAGGTTGATGCCCACCGACACCGCGGCGACCACGCCCAGCAGCCAGCGCCAGCGCCGACCATCGGGCCAGAACGCGAGGCCGAGCCCGAGCAGCGGCATGACCGGCACGAGATGGCGGGGCCCGAACGCGGGGCCGCCCTGCCAATAGCTGTAGCCGGCGATCGCGAGCCAGAGGGATGCCGACGCCGCCAGCAGCGCCACCGCAAGCCGTCGCCAGCCGCGCGGCCACCAGGCGAACGCGATCACGGCGAGGACGAGCACGGGCGCGTATACGAAGAGCCCGCGATAGACGCCGAACAGCAGCTGCGCTGCGGCAGCCAGCGACGGCACGCCGATACCGAACAGCCCTCGCGACATCCCGGTGGCGAATTGGGTCCCCTCGAGGTGTCCGTAGCCGACCGCCAGCGGCGAGCCGAATGACGCGTATTGATGGAGCAGCAGCAATCCGAGCGGAATCAGTCCGGCCGGCAGCCCCGCGAGCAGCCAGCGCGGACGGTGGGCAACGGCGAGCGCGCCAGCGGCGATGCAGGCGGCTGGCAGGACGACGGGATACTCGGTCAGCACCGCAAAACCGAGGGCCGCCACGGCGATGGCCGCATTGCCCATCGCGGGCCCGCGCTCGCGACCCCGTGCGGCCAGGAGCGCGGCGTAAAGCCCGAGCACGAGCCAGGCGGCCGCGAGAGCGTGGCCAAACAGCATGGTCGAATACACGAAGAGCGGCGTGCCGAAAAATATGGAGCCGGTGACGGCCCAGGCCCACGTGAGGGATCGAGCCGGATCGAGCAGCGTGAGGGTGCGGCGGAACGCCACTGCGGCGCCGGCCGAAAGCAGCCCGACGCTGAAGGCGGTGGCCAGGTGCAGCAGGAGATCACCAAGGCCAGGGCGCCGCCCGAGCGTATCCAGGCCCATCACCAGGCTGGCGACGGCGGGCACCGGCAGCGCCGCGAAGGCGGAACCGGGCGCCTTTTCGGAGTAGGTCAGGTGGCCAACGTGCGCCTTGTCGATCGTATTGTCCGCCAGCGCGCCGATGTCATAGCGGTGACCCAGTGCCAGCGAGAGGGTGAGATCAAAGCGGGAGTTGATGTTGGCAAAGCCGCCCTGATAGAAGTAGGCGAATGTCACGAAGCACAGCAGGAACCAGCGGCGATCACTTCCCATTGGGGGCGCCGCGTCGCTCTCGCGCCCCGTAGCCGCTGTAGCCGCCGTAGGTGTCGGACCGATGGGGGCGGCGACGGGCGCTGTCGGCGCTGTCTGCGGCTGCAGTGGCCACGGGTGCGCGGCCGGTGAGACCGGCAGGGCGAGCGGCGCGACGTGCGGTCTCGGCCGCAGGAAGTGGCAGCGGTACCGCCGGGCGGGACGAGGGCACGAGCGCGGCGGTCGAGTCGTACCGCGCGAACGACGGCACGCCGCGCGCACTGACGGCCCACACCGCCGCCGCTGTCACACCGACGACGCCGATGACCAGGCTGATTGACGCGCGCCGCTGAGCCACGGGTCCGCCGGGGAAAAGGTACGCAGCGATACTAGGTGCCCCGCGCCCGACCCCGCAACCCTCCCGGTGACGCGCGTCGCCGGGCCCCGGTGGAGGTGGCCGCTAGTCATGGTCAATGACCTCGAGGCGGCATGCGCGCAGCGGTGACGCTGCACGTCCCGGAGACCGAGCGCTGGAGCCGACGGGACTCTAACGACCGTCAGCGCGGTCGCTGCGAGACTGGCCGTCCGCGGCCGTCGAGGACGAGGATCGGGCTGGCGAGCGGCGACTCCACGATCGCTCGCACCGGCCCCCGGGGGGCCACGGCCCCGCCCCGAAGCCCGCCGAGCAAACTGTAGCTGTCCGCCGCGGACAAATCGACGACGTACCCGAGATCCCGCAACGATCCGATCGTGACGACGCTGAGCGGATTGGGCGTGCCGCTGACGTAGCCGGTCATGAGTTCGTTGGTCATGACGGCCTCGCGCCAGTGCACGCCTGCGGTGCCCGCGCCACCCAGGTTTTCGACCGGCACCGGTGTTCCCACATAGGTGACGGTTCCGCCCACCGCGACAAACTCCTGCTGCGCCGCAGCCCCCGTGAAGAATGGGTCTGCGCTGCCAAGGCCCGTGACGAGACTGCGGGCAGCCCAGAGCGTACCGAACCCGAGCACGTGCGCCATCTCATGCGTGATGACGTCGGTCAGCTCTCCGCTCGCTTCGATCTGGTCCAGGTCGGCGACGTCGAACTCCATCACCCCCACGACCGGCAGGCCCGCTCCGGGCCGGAGGAAGCACGGCCCCGCCTGGCCGAGCACCTTGCCGGGGCCATCGATACTGTCTACCTCAACGAAAATCAATATGTCGTCGACCATCTGGTTCACTGCGGGCTGAGTCGCGAAGCACTGGCCGGCGGAGACGTTCACGGGGGTGTCCGGCAGATCGCCGACGACAGCCCTGCTCCAGCGCGTGCGCGCGGCATCGAACGCCGCGGCCTGTGAGGCCGTGAGGGGGGTGATGACGCTGAGCGTGATCTGGAACTGGCTGACGATCGGCGTGCCGGTCGCCGTGAACGTGACGCTCGCGGAGCCTGAGGTGGCGGTCAACGTGTTGGTGCCCAGGGCACCCAGCGACCAGCGGGCTGACTGCGAGCCGGCGGCATCAGTGCCTGACGGTGCGACGGCACCACCTCCCGCGGTCACGGCAAATTGCGCCGTGCCCGCCGTGACGTTGCCATACTGATCGCGGACCTGGACGGCGGGATCCACCGGTACGGCCTGGCCGACCGGCGCCGATTGGCCGTCTCCGCGAATGATCACAACCGCCGCGGCGGGCCCGGCGGTGCCGATGGCGTGCAGCGTGACGGGAGGCGCACCAGGCGCCGTGGCCGTCAGCGTATTGGCGCCGGCGACGGTGCCAAGGGTCCACGTCCCACCCACGGCCATCCCGCTTGCCCCGCTGATGGCGGACGCCGTGGCTTCGGACCCGCCGCCGGCGGCGATGGCGAACGTCACCGTCACGCCGGCGCGCGGATTGCCCACAGCGTCAGTGACCAGTACGCTCGGCGCGACCGGGAGTGCCGAGCCCACCGTGGCCGCCTGTGCGTCACCGGCGCTCAGGGTGAGATGGGTGGCCGCGCCAGCGACGATGGCGATGGGATGGGAGAGCGGGGCGAGCGCGGTGGCAGCGAAGGCGAGCGTGCGCGCTCCGGCGAGGCCGGCGACCCCAAGGCCGGCGAACGTCGCTCGGCCGCTTGCGTCAGTTGTCACGGCGGCCGCTCCGGTGACGGTGGCGCCGCCATCAACGGTGACGGCAATGGCGACGCCCGCGCTGGCGAACGCCTGCCCCGCCGCATCGACGACCTGGATCACCGGCTGACGAGCCAGCGCGGCACCGCTCTCCGCGGTGTCGGACGGCGCCACAGCAAACACGAGATGGTCGGCGGCGCGCACCACAGCCGGCGGGCTGGTGGTGTCGCCACCGCAGCCCGAAAGCACGCCGAGGGCGGCGATCGGCAGCAGGACATGCCGAGGGGAGTATCGCATCGAGACCGGGATTGGGGGTAGTCCAGTGTACCGCCCGGTACACCGTCGCGCCAGTGGAGACGTGTCAGCGCCCCCTAGGACACGGGCCGGCACTCCAGTCGCTCGTTGAGGACGGCCAGCGCGGCCGCCCGCTCGGCACCGCCGACCGGCAGCCGGGGCGGGCGCACCGTCTCGGTGCCGCGGCCCAGCGCGGCCTGGACCAGCTTGATGAGCTGCACAAACTTGGGCACCGTGTCGAAGCGAAGCAGGGGCAGGAACCAGTCGTAGAGCGCGCGCGTCTCGTCTGTGCGGCCCGCGCGGGCCAGGTCGAACAGCCGGACCGACTCTCCCGGCAGCGCGTTGACCAGACCCGCCACCCAGCCGTCGGCACCGACGGCCACCGCCTCAACGATCATGTCGTCAAGTCCCGCGAAGAGGGCGAGACGATCGCCCAGCCGGGCCCGCAGCGCGGTGACGCGCCGCGCATCCCCGCTGGATTCCTTGACGGCGTGAACGTTGGCATGCCGCTCCGCAAGCCGGGCGACGTCCTCCGCCAGTAGATCGGTCCCGTACGCAATGGGGTTGTTGTAGAGCATGCAGGAGAGCGGCGTCGCCTCAATGACCGCGGAGAAGTGCGCCTCGGTCTCAGGCCAGTCACCGCGATAGACGTACGGCGGCAGCACCATCAGCCCGTCGCAGCCGATCTGCTCGGCATCGCGCGCCAGCGCAGTGCACTCGGCGGTGGCCAGGCCACTGATCCCGGCGATGACCGGGACGCTTCCGCCCGCCGCATCGCGACAGGTGGCGAGCACGGCCCGCTTTTCGGCCACATCGAGCGTGGCGCCTTCGCCCAGCGAGCCGAGTGCCACGATGCCGCGGCAGCCGGCGGCCACGAGCCACTCCACGTGCGACGCCAGCGCACCATGATCGACGGCCAGCGCGGGATCGAACGGCGTGGTGACGGCGGGAAAGACACCGGCCCAGTCCTGCTTCCGCATCAGGGCGCTCCTCGGGTTGATGACTGGCCGGCATCGGGACTGCAGAGCGCGGCGACGGCGGTGGGAAAGAGCGGCGCGCGGGGCGGCTCCACGCCGGCGCCGAACAGAAACTCACGCATGGGCCCGCAGATGCGGCCCTGGCACGCGCCCATGCCGGCGCGGGTACGCAGCTTGGTCTCGCGCGCGCAGGTGCCGCGCTGGAACTCGCGGTGACGGACGTCTTCACATCGGCAGACGATCGTGTCGGGCTCCGGCAGGGCCCGCAATTCCTCGCGCAGCGCAAACGTCTCGGCGAGCTGCGCGGCAAACGCCGCATCGCGTCCGGCCCGTCGTCCGGATCGGGGAGCCGCGACGCCGGCCGCCGCGGCACCGGCCGCCGTGCCCGAGGCGAGCGCCGCGTCGGCACCGGCGATGCCGGTCGGCTCTCCGGCAGCGAAGACCCGCGGCACCGACGTCCGCTGCCCGGCGTCCACGACCACGCGGTCGCCCTGGATCTGGCAGCCGAGCAGGCGAGCCAACTCCGTTGCCGGGACCAGGCCGAACCCCACGCCGGCCAGATCACAGGCGATCTCCCGGCGCGTCCGTCCGTCGGTGAGCACGACGGACAGCCCGGCCGCTGCGGGGCGCACCCGCTCGACCCAGGTGCCCCACCGATATGCGGTTCCGAGGAACCGCGTGCGCAGCGCGGCCGCCTGCGTCAGCCGCGCCGGATGGCGCCACAGCCCGGCAACAAACCGCGCCATGCGCCCGGGCGACGCCTGCTCCGCGACGACCGACAGATGTGCGCCGCGCGCGGCGAGCAGCGCCGCCACGGGAAGCAGCAGCGGCCCGGACCCCGCGAGCACGATGCGAAGCCCTCCGACCAGCGCACCGGACTTGACGAGCGCCTGCATCCCGCCCAGGCCGAAGACGCCGGGCGTGGTCCAGCCGGGAAACGGGAGAAATCGCTCCTGCGCACCGGTCGCGATGATCACCGACTGCGCCTCGATCTTGATGGCGTCGCCGTGGCGGCTCAGCAGCAGCGTCGGCGGCGCGCCGGCCGCGGTCGTCGCGTCGATCACCGTGGCATCCGAAAGAATCACGGCACCGCACCGCTCGAGGCGCACGAGCCAGCGTCGCGCATCGCGGGGCAGATCACCACGCGAACGGTGCCGCCAGATCTGCCCACCAGGCAGCGATGCGGCGTCGACGACCACGGTCCGCCGGCCGGCCTCCGCCGTCATGATCGCGGCGGCGATGCCCGCCGGCCCCGCGCCGACCACCGCGACCTCCACGTCCATCCGGCAGCGCGACGCCTCAGTCACCGGTTGTCACCCGCATGCCGGAGCGGACCGGCTCGAGACATGCCCGCCGGTGGGTCCGGCCGTCCACCGTCACCCGGCAGGCAAAGCAGATACCCATGCCGCACAGCGCACCACGGGGCTCGCCGTCCACCGAGCGCCGGAGCGCCATCCGCCCGACCGACAACAGTGCGGCGGCCAGCGTCGCGTCGGCCGGAACGCGCACCGGCGCGCCATCCAGCACGATCTCCACCTCGGGGATCATGCCGCGGTTACCGGCTGCGCCGCTCGCGCCGCGGCATAGGGTGCGGGGTCGATCGCCGGAACTCGGCCCGCGATCAGGTCGGCCAGCAGCCGCGCCGTGCCCAGTGCGGTCGTGATGCCAAGCCCCTCGTGGCCGGCCGCGATCCAGAGGCCCGGTCGGTCGGGCCAGGGACCCACCAGCGGCAGCTTGTCGGGGGTGGCCGGCCGGAAGCCGGCCCAGGTGCGGATCACATCCATGCCGGCGAGCCCCGGCATGAACGTGACGGCGCGGGCAAGCATCCGCGCCAGCAGCGGCCGATTCGGCACTCTGTCCCACCCAACCAGCTCGCGCGACGAACCGATGAGCACCTGGCCGGTGCGGCGCGGCTGCACGTTGAACGCGACCGAGGCATCCGAGAGTGCGTGGGCGCTCTGGAGGTAGCCCAGCTCGACCAGCTGGTGCCGACAGAATTTTGGGTAGCGATCGGTGATGGCCAGGAGCCCGCGGCGCGGCACGATGGGAAGCCCGGGAGTGAGTACCGCGGCGTGCGCGCCGGCGGCGTTGACGATCAGCGGCGCGGCGAACTCCCCGTTGCCGGTCATGACGCCGTCGGGCGTGATCCGCTCCACCGCGACCCGTTCGTGAATGGTGGCGCCGGCCCGTCGCGCGCGGGCCGCCAGCCAGCGCGCCAGCGCCGGCGGATAGACGACGCTGTCGCCCGGCACGCGGAGCCCGCCGGCCAGTCCCGGCCGGAGCCGCGGCTCGGCCTCGCGCAGCTGCGCCGCATCGAGCAGCTCGGCCACGACGCCGCGGGCGCGGAAGAAGGCGAGCTTGCCTCTCGCCTCCTCGAGTTCGGCGGCGCCAACCGCGATCCAGATCGTGCCGCAGGCGTCGTGCTCGACATCGGCCGGCAGCTCATCGATCAGGCCGGCCAGAAGCCCGCGCGACCAGGCGGTGAGCGCAAACTGCGCCTCCGAATCGTCCATCACCACGATGTGACCCATGCCCGCGGCGGTGGCGCCGGCGCCGACGAACTCCGATTCCAGCACCGTAACCCGCGCGCCGTCCTGCGCCAGCGCATCGGCGCACGCCACGCCGACGATCCCGCCGCCGACGATGAGGACGTCGGGTATGGCCGCCATCAGCCGGCGGTGAAGCCCGCCCGAAACGGGTCGGACGGGTCGAAGCGGAGCTCCGCGTCGCCGGTGACGAACGAGCGTCCGCGGATGTGCGGCACCAGCTCGCCCGCTTCATTTGTGAGCCACCCGACGAACCGGCTGCCCGTGATGCTCTCCTGCCGCCACTGCTGATCGATGGCCAGCTCCCCGTGCGCATGCAGCGCCGCCATCCGCGCCGACGTGCCGGTACCGCAGGGCGATCGGTCGTAGGCACCCCCCGGACAGAGCACGAAGTTGCGGCTGTCGGCGTCGGGCCGCACGGGAGGGCCGGAGAGCTCGATGTGATCGATCTCCGCGCCGTCCGCTCCGGTGATGCCCTGCGCCCTGAGCGCAGCCATGATGCTGCGGGTCACCGCCGTCAGCTCCGCCTGGTGCCCCAGGTCCAGCACGGGCTCTGGGAGGTGCGTGATGAAGAACCAGTTGCCTCCGTAGGCGATGTCTCCCGTCACGCGGCCGACGCCGGGCACGTCCACCGGCACGTCGCGTCGATGACACCGGGCCGGCACGTTGCTCACGGTCACCGATCCATCGGCATCGAGCTCGGCGGAGACCGTGCCGGCAGGTGTGTCGAGGCGGACCATGCCCGGCGCGATACGGCCGAGGTATTCCAGCGTACGAACGACCCCGATGAGCCCGTGGCCGCACATCCCCAGGTACCCGACATTGTTGAAGAAGATCACGCCGGCCTCCGACCCCGGCACGACCGCGGGCGTGAGCAGTGCACCGACCAGGGCATCGTGTCCCCGCGGCTCGCAGACCACGCCGCTCCGCCACTGGTCGTATCGTGACCGCAGATCGTCGCGTCGCGCCTCCATCGTGGCCCCGGCCGGCATGGGCCATCCGTCCACCACCACGCGGGTGGGCTCCCCCTCAGTGTGCGAATCGATCACCCGAACGGCCACCGCGCCCGCAGTCATCCGCTGACCTGGACGGTCTTGATCTCGGTGTAGAACTCGCGCGCGGCGCTCCCCTGCTCCCGACTGCCCGAGCTGGATGCCTTGACGCCGCCGAACGGCGCGTGCGGGTCGACGCCGGTGGTGTCCGCATTGACTCGGACCAGGCCGGCATGAATCGCCCGGATGTATCCCAGCGCCGATCCGAGGTCCCGCGTGAACAGCGACGCGCTCAGGCCGTAGCGGGTGTTGTTGGCCAGCGTGATCGCCTCGTCGAGATCGTCCACCGTAAAGGTGGCGAGCACCGGGCCGAAGAGCTCATCCTGCGCGAGCGACGCGCCAGGCGCGACGTCCCGTACGATCGCCGGCGTCACGAAGAACCCCCGCTCATAACCCGCGCCGGTCGGTGCCGCGCCGCCCCAGACCTGACCGGCATCGGCGCCGGCGACGGCCTGGCGCACGCGATCGCGTGCGGCGGCGCTGATCAGCGGCCCCACCGCCGAGGCCGCATCGGTCACCGGACCGAGCGGGAGCGACTCGACCTGCGCACGCAGCTTCTCCAGAAACCGCTGCTCCACTGCACGAGCCACGATGACGCGGCTGGTCGCCGTGCATTTCTGGCCGGCATAGCGCATCGCGCCGGCGGCGGTGAGCTTCGCGGCCAGATCGAGGTCGGCATCCGCCAGCACGATGGCGACGTTCTTGCCGCCCATTTCGGTCTGATACCGGATATTCCGTTCGGCACAGATGGCGGCCACCCGGGCACCGACGCCGGTGGACCCGGTGAAGCTGACGCCGCGCACCGCATCGGCCCGGAGCAGTGATTCGCCCACGGCCGGGCCGGTGCCGAGGAGGACGTTGAAGACGCCGGCGGGGAGGCCAGCGGCGTGGGCCATCTCCGCGAGGAGCAGTGCCACGTGCGAGGCCTGCTCCGCCGGCTTGAGCACCACCGTGTTGCCGAACGCCAGCGCCGGCGCCGCCTTCCAGAGCGGGATGGCAACGGGAAAATTCCACGGCGTGATGAGTCCGACGACGCCGAGCGGCTCACGCATGGTGAACTGAAGTGCGCCCGCGGCCTGCGCCGGCACCACCTGGCCCGTCGCGCGGACCGCTTCGCCCGCGTAGTAGCGGAGGATCACGGCGCAGCGGCCGACCTCGCCCCGCGCCTCGCCAATCGGTTTCCCCACTTCACGAGCGACCGCCTGCGCCAGCTCCTCGCCGCGGCCGGTCACCGCGTCGGCCCAGCGGTACAGGTGGTCCGCCCGCGCGGAGCCCGTGAGCGCGCGCCAGGCGACCAGCGCGCCTTCGGCCGCGGCGACCGCAGCCGTCGCATCGTCCGGCACACCGCCGGGGATGCGCGCGACGACGTCCGCCGCGTCGGAGGGATTCAGGTCGTCGATCGGGTCGCCACCGCCAGCGCGGAAGCCGCCCCCGACGTAGCTCCGGAGCGTGGTCGTCATGGCGTTGTCACCCCCACAGGCGTGGCGGCGCCCGCACGGTGCGTCCGCAGAAAGTCGATGAGCGCGCGCCCGGCACCCAGCACGTGCGCGCGGAGCAGCTCGCAGGCGCGATCGGCGTCACCCGCGGCGGCGGCGGCCAGCACCGCACGATGCTCGTCGCTGGCCCGGCTCTGGCCGTGCGTGAGCACGAGCTGGAGCCGCATGTAGCGGTCGCTCTTGTTGTGCAGGCCACGCAGCACGCCCAAAGTGAGCGGACGGCCGGCCGGCTCGAGCAGCGCGGCATGGAAACGCCAGTTGAGCGTGCCCCACTCCGCCACCACCCCGCCCTCGAGCGCGCGGTCATAGCCGGCGAGAACCTCAGCGGCGTGGCGCTGGTCGGCGGGCCGCAGGCACGGAATGGCCCGGCGCAGGAGATCGGCCTCGATCATGGCGCGCAGATCAAACAGCTCGGCGATCTCGTCGAGCGAGAGCGTGGCGACGATCGCGCCGTAGTGCGCGCTGAACGACACGAGTCCCTCGGCCTCGAGCTGCCGGAGGGCCTCACGCACCGGTATGCGGCTGACGCCGAGGTCGCGGGCGAGCGCGTCCTGCCGCAGGGCGGCGCCGTCGGGATAGTCGCCGCGGACAATGCGCTCGCGCAGCGCCTCGAGCGCGAGCTCGGTGACGGTGCGCCGGTTCACCGGACGGCGCGTCGCCACGCTGGCCGCCCCCTTCATGCGAGCGGCCGGTCCACGGCCGGACTCTGCGCCGAGAAGAAGCGCGGACCCTGTTCGGTGATGTACATGCAGTCTTCCAGCCGGATGCCGAACTCACCGTAGATCACGATGGTGGGCTCGTCGCTGAAGCACATGCCGGGGGCGAGCAGCGTGCGGTTGCCGCGCACGAGGTAGGTCCACTCGTGTCCTTCGAGACCGATGCCGTGCCCGGTGCGATGGGGCAGCCCCGGCACCTTGTAGCCCGGACCGAAGCCGGCGTCGGTGATGACCTTGCGGGCCGCTGCGTCCACCGACTCGCAGGTGCGGCCCGGCTGGGCGGCGGCGAAGGCCGCGTCCTGCGCCCGGCGCTCGAGGTTCCAGATCTCGGTCTGCCGCGCGGTGGGGCGCCCGAATACCGTGGTGCGCGTGATGTCGGCTTGGTAGCCGCCCACGGCACAGCCGGCATCGATCAGCACCATGTCGCGATCGCGGAGTGCCTGGGGCTTGACGCTGCCGTGGGGAAACGCGGATGCCTCGCCCAGTCCCACGAGGGCCCACGGCTCCTGGCCGCCGAGCCGCGTCATGGCGGCCATCATCATCTCGCCGATCTGATACTGGGTCTGGCCGGCGGTCAGCGTGGGGAAGGTGGCCCGAAACGCGGCGATGGTGACGTCCGCCGCCCGCTGCATAAGCGCGAGCTCCGCGGTCGACTTAATCATGCGGCATCCGGCCGTGACGGGGTCCGCACTGACGAATTCCAGCGCCGGCGCCTCGTGCCGGACGCCGTCGACCACGAAGAACCGCACCCGCTCCTCCACCCCGACCCGCCCGGTCCGGACGCCGCGATCGGCCAGGATGCCGGCGATGAGGCGGAACGGGCTTTCGTCCTCCTGCCAGACCCGTACGTCACCGGGAATCCGGATCAGCTCGCGGGCACGGGCCTCCTCGAACGCGGGGCAGACGTAGGCCAGCTCACCGTCGGCGGGAATGACGCCGGCAAACGTGCGCTCCGACAGACCCCACCGCATGCCAGTGAAATACGAGAGACTGGGTCCCGGCTCCAGCACGATCGCGCCGATGCCCTGGTCGGCCATGAGCCGCCGCGCCCGGGCGAGGCGGGTGCGACGTTCGTCGTCGCCGATGGGCCGGATATCGTCGGTCATGGCATGGAGCGCGCGGATGGACGCGGGCAGGGCGCACGGATCGGCGGCGGGTGTCCCGGCCCGGGCCAGGAGACCACGCGGGGTCAGAGCGCCGGCACCGACAAGGGCGGCGAGCGAACCGCCGAACCGACGGCGACTGATGGTCATGGCATCCTCAGAAGGTGGCAGTCACCCAGGATACTTTATACAACGATAGTCGGCAAGCACTGACCGGATGCCGCATCGCGGACTGGCCTGACATTGTCACCGCCCCCATACTCCACGTCATGCCCCAGCCAACATTGGTGCCGGTTGCGCCCACACCGGGTGCCCCGCTGGCGCTCGATCGCTCGCCGTTCTGGATCGGCGGCGCCGACGGTGCCGCCCTCCGCCTGTACCTGCCCGGCATCGCCGACCGCCATGTGGCGCTCATCGAGCGGGAGGATGGCTGGTGGGCCAGCCCGGGTCACGAGTCGGTGACGCTAAACGGCATGGCGCTCACCGCGGCGCGCCTGCTGGCGGCCGGCGATACGATCGCAGTGCTGCCGGGGCACCAATACCGTTTCGAGACCAATGTCGCGCTACCGGTGCCGGCGCCCGCGCCATCGCCTGCCGCGCCGCGAACCCGCCGGAAGCCGCCACGCCATCCCCGGCGGCCACGGCGCCGCCCGCCGGTGGCGGTCATCGCGGTCGCTGCACTCGCGCTGGTGCTCGTCGTCGCGGCGGTCGTCACCATCTGGTATGCCGCGCGGGCCGGTGGCGCCGGCGCCATTCTGACCGACCAGCAGGCCCAGGAGTTCGATAGTCTGCTGGTGGTGGCATACGATCACGTCGAGCGGGGCAACACGCTGATGGAGATGGGGGTGCCGGACGTGGCGGGACAGGAGTTTGCGCGCGGCGTCAACACGCTGGCGCTGAGCGATCTTCGCCACCACCCGCAGGTCAAGCCGCGCATCGATGCGCTGGAGGCATCGATCGCCGCCATTTACCGCGCCCGCCGGCTGACGGTGCCGCCGGCGTATGCCCGCACCGGGCCCACCCTGTCACCGGACCAACTGCGATCCGCGTCGCTCTCCGTCACCCAGTTTGCCGACGCCTTTGCCCAGGTGAGCGCGGCCTTCGGTGCACGCTACCATACGGCGATTGACGTGACCGGCCGCGACCACGCCGAGCATCTGTCGCTGTACGGGCCCGGAGGTGCGCTCGATCTTCGGACCAAAATGCTGACTCCGGACCAGCTCGGGTTCCTGGTGGCGCAATGTCGCGGCCGCGGCATCCGGGTCAAGGATTTCTCGCAGGACTCCATACTGCAGCGGCAGATTCAGGCCGCGACGGCCGCAGGGCTGCTCGATCGCATCGGGACGGGCCTGCACCTGCACATCGATCGGTTCGCCGGGCGGCGCGACCGGTGGACGGTGGCTACATCTCCAGGAACTTGAGGCGGGCGACGTCCGCGACGGTGAATTCGTCGCCGTCCCGGAGCGCGTGCTGCTGCCCCCGCGAGAGCGGCTCGTCGTTGAGCGCGGTGCCGTTGAGACTGGAATCGATGAGGTAGAAGCGCCCGTCCCGGCGGAGGATGGAGCAGTGGAACCGGGAGACGCTCGACGCCGAATCGCTCAGCACGAGGTCGTTGCGCTCCTCCGGCTTGTCGGAAGCCGCGGCGCCGATCCGGAACAGCGCGCTCTCCATCGGATACGACTTTCCGCGCCCCACCCCGTCCACGATCTTGATCATCGCCTTCCGGGTTTCCGCCTCCGCCTTGCGCTGCTCCGCCTTCACCTTGTGCCGGCCCGATAGCTTCTTGGCGAGGATGGCGAGTCCCGCCCCCAGCGCCAGCACCGCCACGCCGATGGCGACGAGCGCGATCTTGAGCTGGCGCGCGCGCTTGAGCGCGACGATCCGGTCCTTGTACGCGAGCGCGCGCTGATTCTGCGGCTGGATCGCCAGGATCTCGTCCACCGAGCTTTCGGCGTCGTCGAGGTTCCGGGTCTGGATGGAGCGCTGCACCGCCTGCATGCGGGCGTTCATGGCGGTGGTGCTCGAGTCGCTCATGCGCCGGACCGAGTCCGCCTTCACCGCCTGATCGTAGTCGGCCACGGCGGCGGCGTACTTCGCCTCGACCAGCGCGTCGCCCATGCCTTCGACCTGCATCCGCTTCCAGCAGTCGGTCCGGTCCTTGGTGCCCTGCACCGTCGCGGCGGCGCTCAGGTCGACGTTCTGGCAGAAGCGCAGCAGCGCGGCCTTGTCGGCCTCGCGCTGACTCGACGCGCCCGCGGGCGCGGTGTCCTGCGCCCGGACCGACGTCGCCAGGAGGAGCAGCAGCATCCCGCCACCGACCCGCCGACGCACGTTCATGCGACGGGTGCCGCCTCGGTGGGCGGAGGCGCCGCCGCCTGCGCCGCGCGGATGGTCGCCGCCTCGGCGCGCACCTCGGCCGGGTCGCCCACCAGTATCGAGATTTCCTCGCCCTCCGGCGTCAGCAGCACCAGCGAGCCCGGCTGCACATCGCCGCCGATGATCAGGCGGGACAGGTCGGACAGCACCATCCGGTCGATGGTGCGCTCCACCGGTCGCGCGCCGTAGGCCGGATCGTATGCCAGCGTCGCGAGCAACGCCACCGCCGCGTCGTCGCCTTCGAGCGTGGCCTGGTGCTGCTCCATCACCTGCGCCGCGATCCCGGTCAGGTGGATCCGGACGATGCGACGGAGCGTGTCCACGTCCAGCGCATTGAACGGCACGACCCCGCTCAGGCGGTTGAACAGCTCGGGGCGGAGCGTGTCCTGGACCACCTTGAGGATGATCTCCTTCCGCATCTCGAGATCATCGGTCGCGCTCATCGCCTCCTTCACGCCGAGGTTGGACGTGAGGATGATGATGGTGTTGGTGAAGTCGGTGAAGCGGCCCTTCGCATCGGTCAGGCGCCCTTCGTCCAGGACGCCGAGCAGGATGTCGATCACCTCGGGATGAGCCTTCTCGATCTCGTCGAACAGCACGATCGAGTTGGGCGCCCGCCGGACCTGTTCGGTGAGGAAGCCGCCCTGCTCCGAGCCGACCAGTCCCGGCCGGGAGCCGATGAGGCCGGACACGGAACCCGCGTCCTTGTACTCGGCCATGTCGATCCGGATCAACGCGGCCTCGTCGTCGAACAATGCGCCGGCGAGCGCCTTGGCCAGCTCGGTCTTGCCGACGCCGGTGGGGCCGACGAACAGGAACGACGCCGGCTTCCGTTTCTTGCGCAGGTCGGCGCGCATCCGCCGCGCCGCTTCAGCCAGCGTGGTCACGGCGTCGGTCTGTCCGATGACCCGCTCCGCCAGCCGCTCCTCGAGCTTGAGCAGCCGTTCCCGCTCGCTTTCCATCATGCGCGCCACCGGCACGCGGGCGCGGCGTGCCACGACGTCGGCGATGTCCGCGGGCCCGACCTCCTGGGGAATGAGCAGCCCGCCTTCCTTCAGCTTGTCGAGTCGCACCTCCAGCGCCGCTTCCTGGCGGATCAGTCCTTCGATCTCGACATGACGCAGCCCGGCCACCCGTGCGACATCACCCGCGGCCTCCGCGGCCTCCAGCTCCGCGTTCTTGGCGGCGAGCGCTTCGCGCGTCTGCTGCAGCCCGTCCGACACTTCCTTCTCCGCGTTCCATCGGGCCAGCAGCGCGTCCAGCTCCGCGCGGCGCGTCGCGATTTCCTTCGCCGCCGCGGCGACCTCGTCCCCCTTCTTGCCGGCCGCCTTGAGTGCTTCGTGACGCCCTTCGGTCCGGACCAGCGCCCGCTCGAGCTCGTCGATCCGGTCCGGCTTCGATTCGTGCTGCATCCGGAGGCGGGCCGCCGCCTCGTCCAGGACGTCGAACGCCTTGTCGGGAAAGAACCGGTCGCGCAGGTGGCGGCGCGCGAGCTTGACGGTGGCCTGCAGCGCGTCCTCCACGATGCGGACGCCGTGGTGCGTCTCGAACTTGGCCTTCACGCCGCGCAGCATGGCCAGCACCGTCTCGTCGTCCGGCTCGTCGACCACCACCTTCTCGAAGCGCCGTGCGAGGGCGCCGTCCTTCTCGATGTACTCCCGGTATTCGTCGTGGGTGGTGGCCCCAATGCAGCGGAGCTCCCCGCGCGCCAGCGGCGGCTTGAGAATGTTGGCGGCGTCCATCCCGCCCGCACTCCCGCCCGCGCCCACCAGCGTGTGCAGCTCGTCGAGAAAGAGGATCACATCATCGGTCGCGCGGACTTCATCCACCACCGCCTTGATCCGCTCCTCGAACTCGCCCCGGTACTTGGCGCCGGCGACGAGCCCGGTCAGGTCGAGCGCGAGGACCCGGCATCGCTTGAGCGACTGGGGCACATCGCCGGCCACGATCCGCTGGGCGAGCGCCTCGACCACCGCCGTCTTGCCGGTCCCGGGGTCGCCCACCAGCACCGGATTGTTCTTCGACTTCCGGAGCAGCGTCTGGAGCACACTGCGGAGCTCGGCATCGCGGCCGATTACCGGGGCCAGCTTGCCCTCGCGCGCGGCCTGCGTCAGGTCCCGGCAGAACCGCGCGAGCTGGCTCCCGCCGGCCGCGGCCGGCGCTGCCGTTTCCTCCGCCGGCTGATTCACTGCCGGGCTCTCGGCCGCGCGTCCCAGACGCTCCGGCGACCAGCCCGCATCGAGCAGCGCGCGTCCCACCGGCAGGCCGGGCGACGCGGTCGCCGCGAGCGCGACGTCGAGCGGCGTCACCGTGTGACTCCCGCGCTGGTCCACCAGTGCAATCGCGCGGTCGAGCAGGTCCCGTAGCGCGCGGCTGGCGATCGCCTGCTGCCCCGGACTGAGGCGACCTTCGTTCTCGGCGTCGGTCACGCCGTCCACCAGCCGGCGCGCCATCGCGGCGTCCAGGCCGAGCGGCGCGGCCAGGCGCGTCAACGCGCCGTCCTGATCGAGCAGCGCGAGCAGGAGGTGCCGGGGGCGGATGTACGCCGCTCCCGCGCGGGAGGCGAGCCGCCGCGACTCTTCGAGCGCGGCGGCCAGGTCCATCGACAGTCGATTCAGGTCCATGCGTGCGTCCCCCTCGCGGGTGCCATCAGGAGGTCGGTTTGCGGATCGTGATTTTGGGAACGGGCGCGGCGGCCGGAGCGGCGGGGGCCGCGGGCGGTGCCACGAGCGGCGCGGACTCGGCCACGAGCGCGAGTCGCCGCTGGAACAGGATCGCGCCGCGCACCCGGCTGGCCGGCTGCACCTGCACATTGAGGCCGGCGATGGTGGTGACGTCCGGCGGCGTCTCGAAGCTGATGCCAAAATTGCGCTGACCGGGAATTTCGCAGACCGCGGTGCGTGACACGGGCCGGCCGGGAGCGCCGTCGGCATTGATGCGGAGATCCACCTGCAACTCGTCGCCGGGCTGCCAGCCGGACGTGCCCTGGGGATCGCCCAGCAGCACGAGGCGGTATTCGTGGCGGCCGGTCAGCGCGAGCTGGCTGAACACGAACGTGAGGAGATCGCCTTCCCGCTGGGGATGGCCCGGCGTGGCGACCGCGACGTAGAATTGCTCCCCCTGCCGATCGAGCAGGAACTTCACCGCGTCCACCGCGCGGTTGACGCGATAGTCGACGTACTTTCCCTGCAGCGCTTCCACCAGCCGCCGGAGACGCCGGAGCGTGTCGTCGGCGCGCGCCAGCGCCTGGCGCAGGTCGTCGCGTGCGCCCGACTCCCGCCGGGCAGCAAGCACACCGCGCTCCTCCTCCATGAGGTCGCCATATGACGCGTCGGCGCCGGCGAGCGTCTGGAAGTACGACTGGGTCGAGCTGCTGAGATCGAGCGCCAGCGCCACCCGCCGTCCCAGCCGGTCCACCTGCTCAAAAAAGCGGACCGGCGCGATGGCGGGATCCGACGTCTCCGAGGCGCAGTGATCCAGCGCCAGCACGGCGCGCTCGGTGAACGCCAGCACATCCGTGTCCGGCCGGCTGTCCACGCCACGGCGGCTCACCTGCTCGGCATAGCGTGCCACCGCGCGATGCAGCTCGCCGAAGTCGCCGCCCAAGAGCCCCAGCTCGGCCTGGACCCGGGACCATCCAGCGAACAGCTCACTGTGCGCCAGCATCGTAGCACAGGCGGGGATGAACTGGGTGTCGCGGTCGAACGCCAGCGATTCGCTGGCCCGGCGCAGGCGACCGACAACGAGCGCATTGCCGAGCCGGTCCGCCGGCACCCCGAACAGCACCTCGTAGCGCGGGCGGCGATACGCCGCCATCGTGGGGTTGGCCTGATCCGCGCCCACCGACTGCGGATCTTCCTCCCAGTCGCCGCTCCGGACCACATATACGAACACCTCGCGGGCGCCGGCGAGCTCGGCCTTGGGCGTCTCGCCGCGCACGGCGGTGGCCGGTGCGATCTCGACCGGCCCGCCCCGGCCGGTGATCCCGCGCGCCTGCAGCACGGTCACAGCCACCGTGCGGCCGTCGTCGCTCACCTCGAGGCGTGGGTCGTGCGCCGCCAGCCCCCGTTCCGCCGCGTCCAGGCGGAGTCCGCCGCCCACCAGACCGCTGGCCGCCACGGTGTGCCGGAGCAGCCAGCCAAAGGTCGCGGCGATGTGACGGTCCTGGCCGTCGAAGTGCTCCGGAGTCAGTAGCATGCCGGAGATCCAGTTGACGGATCGCAGGCCGCTGTCGTCTGTGGTCACGCGGCTCTCCTCAGCGGGGTGGTGCCAAGATAGGTGTTCACGCCCAGCAGCGCGGGGCGGTCAGCGTCATCCAGCTGCACGCCGGCCGCCGCGTCTCCCACCCGCCACCGCTCGGTGACGACGGTGGTGAGGTGCGCGGGCAGAATGTACGGAAACAGCGCCGCCCGCTCGGCCGTCGCCGCCGGCGTCGCATGTTCGCGCCACTCGGCGAGGGTCAGCGGTCCGTAGGTGATCTCGAGCCTCGCATCGCCCACGATCCCGCCGCCCAGCACCGCGTCGAACCCGAGCCGCCCGTTGGCCTGTCCCAGCCGCAGCACGCCGGCCGACGGAACACGGACCAGCGCGCGCACGACGCGGGCGCCGGCCACCGGCAGCCGGAAGACGGCGGCCATCGCGATGCGAACCGCCGCCGCCGTGCCCGCGATGGCGTGCAGTCGCGGAACCAGTCGCGTGAGCGGATGCCAGCGCGCGCTGGGCCACTGATCGGCGTCCATGGCGAACAGATCCTCCAGCCAGCGGCGCGCGGTCAGCGGCTCGTCGGCGTGCAGGGCGAGATAGGCGCCGCCCTGCCGGAGGAAGAAGCCCAGCTTGAGCGCCGGATTGTCGAACAGCGCAAAGAGCCGGTCGGCCCGGAACTCGGTGTCGCTCTCGTCCCGCAACGGAAACGGCATGAGGTCCAGGCCGCCGCTGCCGCCCACCCGAAGCACGATCCGCGACACCGGCGTGAGCTCGGTGCCCGGCCCCGGCTGCTGCGAAATGACCGCACCCTCCGACTCGCCGGGCCCCGCGCTCTCCAGCACGATCCGGCCAGCGTCCACACCGAGGCGCAGGAGCGTCAGCAGCGCCGAGTCGAGGCGGTGACGGACGGTGCGCCGCACACCGGCCAGGTCCGGCATCACGATGGCGCCGGCACGCGCAGACGCTTCAGGCATCGCTGACGACATGGTCGCCCACGACGCGGACGCTGATGTCGAAACCGAGCACGGCGCGCTGCTGCAGATGCTGCGCGAGCTGCGTTTCCAGGCGCGGCAGCTCCGCCTCGGGGTCGGCAAAGTCGCCGGCCGCGACCGTCACGGTGACGAGCTGTCCCTGCCGGGAGCGCCCGCCCTCAACGGCAGTGAGCGGCTCTACCGTCACGCCGCGCGTGCGCGGCTCGAACGCGCGGACCGCGATCTCGGCGTCCGCCGCGGTGACGACGCGCTCGCGGGTGCGGACCAGCTCGGCAAAGCGGAGCCGCGCCGGCGCGTACTCCGGCGGCGCGGCCCCGGCGCGCGACGGGACCAGGTTAGCCACCTTGGCCGTCACATTGGCCAGCGGCGACCCAATGCGCTTGATCTCGCCGGCGTCGATCCCGTTGGCGCCGTCGCCGTCGCAATAGAGCAGCCGGACCATGGCATAGGTGTCCCACCGCGCCGTGGCATCGCGCGCGGGGCGCAGATCGAGGCGGCGGTCCCGGTAGCGCCAGCGGCCAGCGCCAAGCGGCACATCGAGCGCGGCGTTGGGGGCGTAGGCCGTCCCCTTTTCTCCGGTCACGCTGAGCACGCCCATCAGGTAGCGACCGCGCTTGCCTTCGGGCTCCAGGGTGACGACGCTCCCCATCCGGTCGAAGGGAACCTGCTCCGACACGATGTCCATGTTGGACGCGGTGACCGCATTGACGGCGATGCGCTGGAGTGCGGCGGCGACGGAGGCGGTCTCCGGCGGCAGCGGCACGTGCAGCCAGATCAGCGGGCGAGTCAGGCCCTTCGCCTGGTCGGGCTGGAGCAGTGACGGCAGCGCCGGCGCGATCGACTCGGGCGGCGCACAGCGCCAGCGGCGGTTCTCCGGTATGGGCGGAAAGACAAAGACCTGTGCGCCGTAGGGACCCGCCGCGAGCTCCACCACCGACGCCGGCTGCGTGTCTGCCGGATCTGCGGGCGTGTCATCGAGCCAGGCCAGCCGTTGCACGCCACCCCGTGCCGGGCGGGCGCGCAACGTGCCGCGCTCGGTGGCGCGGCCCTGCTCATCGAGCAGGTGCCAGGGGCTCCGGGCCAGCGCGCGGGCGACGGGACCGCCCAGCGGGAGCGTATCCATCAGCAGGCCGAGCCCGCCGAGATGGGCCGGGTCGGCATCGAACGCGAGGAAGAGCGCGGGCGGCGCCGAACCCAGCGCCAGCGCGGCGGTCGCCGGAAGGACGAAGGAGCCATCGCGGACCGGCCGGGCGCCGGAAATGCTGGTGAGCCGGCCCTGTTCGTAGATGGCGGCGAAGCGGAGCTCGGTCGGCGCCAGCTCGATCGACTCATCGGGCACGAAGTCGAAGCGCTCGCCGGAGCGGGCGGTGCCGATAAGCTCGGTCTCCAGCGGCAGCCGCTCCCGCTGGGCAATGCCGGTGAACGCCACTACCGTCTGGGCCGGCTCCGCCAGCCGCGGCGGCATGCCGAGGCCGGCCAGCAGATCGTCCATGACGCCGAGGGGAAAGGCCTGCTCCGCCTCGCGGTAAAGCCGGCCGATCTGGGTGGCAAAGGCGTGAAAAAGCGTGGCGAGGACCGGATCGGGCTGGGCCTGGGTGCCGTAGCGTTGCTGCAGCGCGACGTCGAACTCGCGACGCAGCTCGGCGGCGATCTCGCCCGCGTCGCGGGCGGCCGATCCCAGGATCGACGGAGCGGCGGGCATCGATCAGGTCGCCGGGTCCGGATCCTGGTCGCTGGCAAACGGCGGCGTCGGATCCGGCTTCGTGCGCTTGCCCCAGCTGCTGCCGAGCGGCTGCGGCAGGCGCGGCGGCGGCGAGACGGCGGGCGGCGACGGCGGCACCACCGGCGGATTGAGCTGGACCATGGCGGCGGACACGATGGCCAGGGCCTGCCCCTGCACGATGGCCTGCGCGCCGGTCATCCGCGCCTCGCTCGTCATGAGGTTGACGGTGGCACCGCCGCCGGTGACGATGGTGCGCTGGTCTGACGTGTGCTGCATCAGGCCGCTCGACTCGAGCGTCATCTGCCCCTTGACCTTGACCGTCTCGTCGCCGGCGATCTCCCGCTTGACGCCGCCGCCGATGTCCTCGTGGAGCGACGCGGCCCGAAGCTGGATCTGGCCCTTGGCTTCCAGCAGCAGGTCGCCCTCGGAATGCAGCATGACGCGCGGCTTGCCGTCCTTGTTGGACATCTGCAGCATGCACTTCCCTTCCGGCGTGAACAGCTCGATGAAGCCGTCATCGTGAAAGAGGAGCGTGTTGCCGCTCTTGGTGATGATCTGCTTGGGCTCCTGGCCGGGACAGCCGTCCTTGCCGTTCCACAGGCTACCAACGACGTAGGGATGCTCCGGATCGCCTTGCGCAAAATCCACCAACACCTCATCCCCCACCTCGGGGAGAAAGACCATGCCCCGCTGGTTCCCGGCAAATGGCGTCACCAGCCGCGCACCGATGAAGACATCGCCGTCGTCACGCTGCATGTGAGCCATGCGCACGAAGACGAACCCGCGCTGCAGAAACTCCTCGGGGGTCTCCAGGACCTCGGCCAAGAACGGCCCGGCCGCCGGCCGCAATGGCGGCCGGGTGAAGTTCGTAAAGTTCTTCCAGGGGCTGGCGATGAACTGGTTGCGGTACTCTGCGGCATCCCACTTATGCGTGATCTCGACCAATCCGTACACGCCGGTCGAGCCTGGGAGCGGAAACCCGGGCGCCTCGACCAGTTGCACCGTCTCGCCGAGCTTCATCAGGAAGTCTCGTGCCTCGCCCTCCAGCGAGACCGCGGTCCCGAGCGCGCGCTCGCTTTCCCGCTGGAGCACGTCGCGGAACACCGCGCGGGCCGCCGCGCGGGAATCCGACATCACGAGGTTTGGGTCCTGCGGGTTGGCGAACGTCGCCGCCACCTGCTTTACTGCATCGCACAGCCTGAGCGCGCCAGTGACAGCGGGTTCCTTGTGCTGATCCCGAAAACGGTAATCGGCTTTCGCCTGTTCCTCGTACACGCCGCCGCGAAAGCGGTGATTGACCAGCCGGCTCCGCGCCCGGAGTGCCAGCAGTTCGCGCCCCCAGGTGAGCTCGCGCCGGCCGGCATCATCAAACTGTGACCGCAGCTGCACCTGGCCGTCCCGCTCCAGCACGAAGAATCCCGCGTCATCCGCCATCCGGCGGACGAAATCCAGCCGAGTCTCGCCGAACATGCGGTACCCGTTGGGTTGAACTGAGAAGCGCGGCTCGTCGATGACCTGCAGCTGCAGGGCAGCGGCGGCCTCGTCCCACGTGGCGGGCCGAAAGGTCGCGGACTCGCGCTGCTCCATCCCGAAGAGAAGCGGGCTGGCGCCCAAAATCTCGAAGCGGGATCCGCCGCGTAACTGGTGATCCTGCGTTCCCCCGGTCATCACCCCGTCGAACAGCACCGCCTTGGCCCCACCGAGAATGCTGTCGTCGGCGATTTCGACCGAGAGCGGGCCGTGAAAGTCGTAGAGCGCCAGCGAGGAGTTGGTGTCGAGGTCGAAGCGGATGACGCACCGGTGCGGTTCGCCCAGCCGGGACGTGATCTCGAGGTGCTCGATTTCGCGGTTCTGCAGGACGAGTTGTGCGCCGCCGAGGCTGGCCGTGATCAGAACGCCCACGGGTTGGCTCTCCTCTGCGCGGCCGGCAGGGTCATGTGGTGATCGCGGCGAAGACCGGGTGGTCGTCGTCGGCCAGCTGCAGCGTCACCGAGAAGCCGCGCTCGCCGTACTCGGCGCCGCGCACGCTGCGCACCTGCTGGATGCGTCCCCAGGTGACGCCGAGCCGGGTGAGCGCCTCGTTGAGCGCGTCGGCCAAGCCGGCCTGGTCCTCGACGTCCGCGTTGATGGCCAGGAACCGCTCATGCAGTCCGAACCACGGCGCGTGGGGCCAGCTCCCGGCCGTGGTCGCCACCATCGCCTGGATCAGGCGTAGCAGCGCGGTGGCTCCATCGTCCCGCGCGAGCCGCCCGTCGGGCGTGACGCGGAGCGGCAGCGCGAGCGTGCGGACCTCGGACACGGAGGGCTACTTCGTGAACTTGTGCTTCGAGACGTTGGCCTCGTCCAGGACCACGGCGAGCTCGAGATAGAGCAGGTTCGCAAAGCTCATCGACCCAGTGGCGGAGGCGTCCGCGGTGCCCATCGAGCCACCGGCCCCGGGCACGTTGGAGACCTTGGGATTGGTGTACTGAAACACCGAAATCCAGCCCATGAACTCGATGTTGCTCAGCACCTTGTCGCTGTCATCCAGGTAGTAGGTGATGGACACCTTGTGGAGTGGGTCCTTGCTCTCGGTGGCCATCTTCCACAGCTCGACCTGGTTCGACTGCGAAATGTTGTCGATCGCGGCCGCGTCCACCCAGGCGTAGGCCCGCCCCACCAGCGACTCGCCCACCCGTCGTCCGACGTTGTTGGCCTGGCGGTTGAGGGAGTATTTCGCCTCGACCGGGAAGAATTTTACGCTGCCGATCTCGAGCATCACGCGCTTGTAGGTGGCGCCTGCCATGGAGTCCCCCCGTACGATGAGATGTGTGCCGCGTCCGCTGACGCTACAGGCCGAAAAGCTTTCCTACCCGCTGCAGGAGACTCGCTTCGTCGGCGCCCGGCGCCGGATCGTCCGCCGGCGGCGTGGGCGGCACCGGCTCGGGCGCCGCCCGATCGGCCGGACGCTCCAGCGGCCGCTCGGTGAAGGCGCGGTCCCGCTCGCCCTCGTCCCTGGGCCGGGCCCGGGCGCTGAAGTTGAGCCGCGACATGTTGGTGCGGTCGCCGCGCGCGAGATGGCCGCCCCCGGAGAGGTCGCGGTTCACCTTCACCTGGTTGCGTTGGTGTTCGGTGAACCGCAGGTCCGGTGTGCCGTCGTCCGGCACCGCCTCGTCCGGCGCGTCCGCGCTCACTTCTCTTCCTTGGCTCCGCTGAACTTGGGCGTGTCAATCTTGAGATTGAACGTCTCGGCCGGGCCCACCGGCAGGACCTCGAGACCGATGTCCAGCACACCCATGGCGAATTTGTCCTCGTCCATGTCGATGTCGAGACTGAAATTGTAAATGGTGCCCTTTTTCTTCTCGTCCTCCAGGAACTCCTCGATCGGGTTGCGGACCTGCTCCTTGACCAGGTCGCGCGTCAGGCGCTGCTCGGCCACGCGACGGAGATACACCGCGATCCGGCGTTCGAGGTAGCGCAGCACCCGGTAGGAGGTGAAGAACTTGAGCACGCCCTTGGGATCCTCTGCCTGCGAGCGGCTGCCCACGAAGCAGAGATCGTTGTCCTCGTTGCGGATGATCGTCACGATCTGCCGCTCCATGGACAGGTGCTCCATCTGGGAGATGCGCGGCTCGATGCGCGACTTCTCCACCCCGCGGATCTTGCCGAAGATCATGCCGACCGGCCCCTGCGCGATCCCGCCCCCCGTGGTGCGGTCGGTGCGCGCCAGCGATCCGGCAAACAGCATCGAGGCCGGCGCGAACAGGTCGGCGTCGTCCTCGTTGCCGTCCGGCCGCTCGAACCAGTGCTTGTCGCGGAGCTTGACGAATCCCGCGACGACGACGTCGGCCGCGGCCTTGTCCTCGGGACGCTTGAGGAACTCGTACGCGCCGCCGTCGGTCCGGAACTGGTCGCTCAGCGAGCGGAAGCTCTTCTCGTCCTTGAGGTCGCCGATCAGCAGCATGCCCCACTGGTTGGCGATGTCTTCGAGGCGCTTGCGCACGTTGTCGGGGACGTAGCCCGGGACCACCAGGTTGCAGATGAACTGGCGGAAGTTGAAGCTGTCGTTGCGGCTCTGCACGAACTCGTCCAGCGCCACGATCGTGGAGCTGTCGGCATCCTTCGTGATCGCCTTGGTGTCGGCGTTGAAGATGAAGAACTCGACCGGCGGGCGCTGGGCGCCGTCGCGCACGTCGGCGTTCTCGAAGAAGAGGTGCAACTGCCGGTAGCTCCGCTCCAGCGGCCGGATCTTCGCATAGAGCTGCGCCAGCACCTCGTCGCGCGTCTTTTCCGCCTTGGCGATCGCCTCGTCCAGCTTCTTGAGCGCCTGGGCGTAGTTGTCGCTGTCGGAGAGCAGCGCCGAGAAGTTGGCCACCCGGTCGAGGAACTGCGACGCGGTCTCGGCGGTGAAGATGTCCGTGAGCGCCGTCTTGGGAGGCGCCGGGTGGATGACGTTGAAGATCTCCTCGATCGCCTTGGCGGCCGACCGGGTGCCGATGATGTCCTGGGCGCTCTTGACCATCACGTTATCGCTCACGCGCCACCTCCGGCAATCCGCTTGAGCTGCGCCTGGAGATCGCCGAGCGCGGCGATGATCTCCTTGCGCTGGCCCTCGTTGTCCCACGCCTTCTTCACCGCGAGCAGCGTGAACCGCTCCCGCATCCGGTGGAGCAGGTCGATCTGGCTCTGGAGATCGGCCACGTCGTTGCGCTTGCCCGGCTCGCGGGACCGGATCTGCTTGGGGTCGAAGTCCTTGAGACTCCGGAAATCCAGTTCGGCCACGAACTCGGTGCCCTCGTCCCCCACGTTGGCCTTGAAGTCGAGCTTGGGCGCGAACTTCTCGAACGCCTCGGCCACGCTCGAGACCTTGGTGGGTCCCTCGTCCTCGGGGCACTCCTCACCGACCCGGTCGAGCGTCATGGGCATGACGGTGGCGGTAGTTTCGGTCGGAACCTCACGCGGCGCCGAGCGCACCCCGGCGCGGGTGACCTTTACGACTGGCATGTCGGACTCTCCTCGCGGGTGACGAGACCGGAACGCCGGGAGCGGCCGGCGATGAATGGCAGCATCGGGACGGGAAAGCGGTGCATCAGGTATCCGCTGGTCCGGGAAAGACGCAGGGGCGACGAACGGAAATGGCCTGGGAACGCTTGAGTCTACGCCCGAAGCGCAAAGCGGTCAACAGGTTGGGCCCGACCGGTCGTCACGGGAGCTCGACCGTGACGGTGCCGACCAGCGTGTAGTCGTCCCGTCCGGTCAGTCCGGCGCCCACGTTGCGGACCGCCGCCAGCCATTCGGCGAGCAGGTTGCCGCCGCCAACCTGCTCGGTGCGGATGCCCTGGAACGCAAAGGTACGCGTGATGCTGCGGGTGCCGGTCCGCTGCAGTTCTCCCACCATGAATGTCATCTTGAACAGATTCGTCTCCTGCGCGCTGCCGTCGGGGAGCGGCGCCAGCGCGACGTGCCGCACCATGCTGGTCGGCTCGTCGAACGTCTCGATCAGCCCGATCGGCGCGTCCACCTTGTTGATGATAGGGGTCGGGTTGATCGTCAGTTCGCGGGCCACCGCCGTCGCCCGGGCGTTCTTCTTGGTGCCGTCGGGGTTGTCCTTCTTGCTCTGATCCTTGTCGGTGTCCACGTCAAGATCCCAGTCCACCGCCACCTTGGGCCCGAGGAGCTCGTCGGGAACGTTGTCGATGAGGTCGTCGATAGCCTTGATCGTCGCCTTGACGCTGTTGGGAACCAGGCCGCCCAGCAGCGGGATCTGGCCGAAGCGCTTGATCACGTCGCGGATGAAGTCCTTCTTGAAGTCCAGCAGGCCGCCAACCTTGAGCACCCGGTCCGCGGCCTTCTGCTCCCGGAATTCCCCAAAGCCGTGCCGCCGGGTTCCCCCGATCGATAGCGTGACAAACCCATCCCGCGGCAGAAAGAACACCTCCCCCGCCCGGTCCTTGTTGGGCCGGATACTGCTGTGGCCCGTGAGCTGGCGCTGATCGGTCCCGATGGAGGACCACCGGCCGTTGATCCCGGTCTTAAAGCGGATCGTGCCGCCCTGGCTGAACACCACCCGGTTCAGCGCGACCGTCACCTTCACAAGTTCGGCGATCTGGACGGCCCCGGGGTCATGCCAGCCGAGGTTAAGCACAAACCCGCAGGCGACTCGGGGATTGGAGCCAGCCGGCAGCTTGGTGAGCGGGACCGTGACCCGCACCTGTGTCGGCGGCTGGCTGCGGTCCGCCGGGCGGATGACCTGGACGATCGGCTGGAGCTCGACGAAGGTGACGCCGTCTGGTGGCGCCGCATCGGCATCGAGCTGCTTGCGCACGAATTCCGACGCCTGCTGCACCTCCTGCAGCAGCGAGGCGCGAAGGGCGATGGTGTTGAGCATGAAATCGGTCGTGTGGCCGATGGGCGATCGATCGCGACCCGCCGGCGCCGACGGCAAGTCGACGATGAACGTGTAATCGCGGTCCCGCAGCGTGAAGAGGCCGGGCCGCACCGCGCCCTTGCGGAGCGAGCCATCGGCCGCCCGGGGCTGTTCGGCGTCGGTGCGCGGCCGGAAATTGACGTAGCCGCCCTCGCTCGTGGCATAGAACAGGAACCTGACTGCCGGAACGCTGGCCGGGTTCGAGACAAACTTGAACCCCTCGAAGCGGGCGGTCGCCATCGCCTTGAGCGGATTGAGCTGCGTGGGGTTGAGCTGGTCGGTGCCGCTGACCCGGGTGCACTCGTACGCCCATCGCCCCGCCGCCCAGACGTGGTCACCACCGACTGGCCAGAATGGCCAGCCGCTGTTGAACATGACGCCGGGCACCGTCCGGTTGGGTGACCCGCTGTCGCCCGGCGGCTGGGAGACGGCGCCGGTGTCGAGCAGACACTCCAGACAGGGCCGCTTGAGGTCTTCCCGCCGGAGTCCCGGCTGCTCGGCCTGCCCGTAGATGGGCACCACCGGCCCGAGCGGAAAATCTCTGTCCGCCATCACCGCGTCCTCTTCCGCCGAGCTGATATTGCCACGCCCGACGAGATACTCGAACCCGGGCAGCGGCCGCACATGGAAGGCCCAGCGCGCAAAGCGGGTCCATTGGAGATGCGGCAGATCGTTCGACATCTGAAAGCTGCGCACAACCAGTCCTTCGATCTCGCGCTCCTCCTCACGCGTGGCCCCCCCCTGCCCCGCCGGCCGGTCATCGTAATTGAACGATTTCTCGTTGAAGGCCTTGCGGCCCACGGGCACCCATTGCGGCACGGCCCGCATCACCCGGCCGAACAGCAGCCCCTCCGCCGCGCTGACCAGCAACTTCTTGAGGCGGGCCAGGAAAATCTTGGGGAAATCCAGATCCGGCGTGTTGAGGAATCGCTGCGCGAGTTCGTTGATCTGGGTGATCGCCCGCTCGATCGCCTCCTTCACCGGCACCAGCGCGTTGATCACCTTGTTCAGGGCATCCACAATGATATCGGCCAGCAGCGCGGTGACCACGCTGGGCAGCAGATCCTCGGGACCGCGGCACCCGCAGTCTTTGCCGCGCCCAGTCGCCAGGCCGCGCGGCGCCGGCGGCGCTGCCGCACCGGTCGGCGGATCCTTGCCCACGTCGTAATCGGGCGCGTTCACCCGGTGAAACGGCCGCGCGACCACGTCGAATGGCTTGGCGGTGTTGGTGTACGTCTCGACCCTCACATCGGCGGCCACGACGCTCAGCTCCCGTAGACCGTAACGATGCGTTGCCGGGTCGGCGCATCGAGCACGCCGGTGGCATTCTTGCGTCCAGCGTCATCCTTGGCCTGTTCCTGGTTGAACGCCAGCACCGCGGCCGTGCGCTCGGTGGGCCCGAAGTCAGACAGGATAGCCGGGCCGAATCCAAGATTGAACAGCCGCTGCGTCACGCCGATGTCCGATTCCGCCTGATCCGGCGGCGGATCGTCCGGGTCAAAGTCCGGATCCGCGTTCGCGCCCTGCTTGATCGCGCGCTTGAGCGCGCCGCCGGCGAGCCGGATCGAGAGAAAATCGGCTTCATCGGGAAACGCATCCGGATCGGTCGTGGCGGCCGGCGGCGGCGGCGGGGGTGCCTTGGGATCCTTGAAGACCGGCCCGAACAGCGCCTCGTACGCATCAACCTTGAGCACCATGTTCACGTCCTCGTCAAACAGCGGGATCATGAGCACACCGTCATCCGTCGTCGTTCCGCGAACCACCGCGGCGTCCAGCGTTTCGCCCGCGGTCACGACGTAACGCGCCTGGGCGAGCGGAACGCGGGTGACACGGTTGGCGTCCGCCTGGTTCCGCTTCACATTGTCGTTGGGCTTGGCATAGACCGTCAGACGGACCAGCCACACCTTGAGGTCGCGCTCGCAGGCGGAACCCACCGCGATGCCGTGATAGAAACGACAGCCGAACGTGGTTTCGGCCCGGGCCATCCGCTTGGCCAGGTCGGGGTTGGCGGGGTTCAGCACCGCCTTCGACACCGGCACATGGCCGCCAAAGCGGCGCCGATGATCGACGAAGTGCGTCCCCCGCCGCTCCTTCCCGTCCGACCAGAACCGGTCGACACACCCCTGAATCCCTTCCGCCGCCGTGGGGCACGGCCAGTGAGCGGCGTCGACCTGCGTTCCCGGCCGGAACAGGAAGATGATCACGCGTCGGTTGGGCGCGTTCGCCGCGTGCCGCGCCTCCTTCGATTCATCGGTGCCGTCGTCGAGACCGTCCAACTCCGACTGCGAGAGGAGAAGCTGGGGGTTGAACGAGCTGCACCCCTGGAAGTCGCCCTTGCCGCTGCTCCGGCCGTGGGTCACGAAGTCGTTGGAGCTGAGCGTGTAGGCCTCGAGCGCGGCCGGCGCCGCGCCCGGTGGAGCAGTGCCCGGCGGCGCCGCACCGGGCGGCGTCGTGCCGGGCGGTGCCTTCCCGGCCAGCGTGATCACCGGCCGACGGCAGAGAAAGTCCATGTACGCGCGGAAGAGCACCTTCCGAAGCGCCGCCGTGTTGCGCCCCTTGGGGCCGGGCGACTCGCCCGCATGCTTGGACTGGAACTGCTCGATCGCCGTCCGGGTGGGCGGGCCATCCGTGCCGTCCGGCTCCCCCGCAAAGTCACCCAGTGCCTCGAGCATGATCTGGATCGATCGCGTGCCCCACACGTCACCGATCGCGCCCTCGGTGTGCTCGAACAGCGACTCCCAGGCGGCGACGTCGCGACGCAGCGCCGCGTGGATCGCCCGCGCCCGTCGTTCACTCAGAAATTTGTTGTAGGTGTCCTTCCCCTCCGGATCGGCGTGCCCGAACAGGGCGGCCGGCGCACCCAGGTTCCGTCGGACCAGCGCGCCAAATTTCTTGAATCCTTCCAGCGAACGAGCGGAGGGCACCGATGAGTCGAAGGCAAAGTGATCGTCGGGAAGATTGGCGCAGCCGACGGTGACGAGCGGCTGGCGGACCGTGTTAAATGCATTCGGCGCATCATCGGTCGTCGGCGCCACCAGCACCGGCAGCGTGGCGCGGACCGGCTGCACCGCAAAGATCCCGGCGTCCGAATCATCGATGAGATCCGGCACGGATGTGCCGACGGTGGCCGGGCCGGCCGGACTAGTCATCGGTTGTCATCCGTCGCCATGCACCTTCCGAAGCGCCTCCAGTGTCTTGCGGTCGAGCGTGCCGGTCACCTTGAGACCATGGGTCTTGCGGTGGTCGCACTGGAACTCCTCGACCGCCCACGCCAGCTGGTCGGCGTCCCGGTCGGTGTACCCGGCGAAGTATCCGAGATTGGTGAGGCGCGCGCGGACCCCGCTCACATCGGCCTTGCCGGTCACGGGGTCGCGCGGCACGGCTCCCGTGTCCTCGTCGAGCGCCGGGTTGAGCCCACCGACGATCATCCGGAACTGCGTATCGCCCAGGTCGGTCGTGGGATTGCCGGTCAGCGTCAACTCGCCTTCGGCGGTCGTCCGCGAGATCACGATCGCCACCTTGCCTGCCGCGTCCGTCTTGCCCGATTGGGGCGGGTCCAGTGCCAGCGCCGTCCCGCGGGCGCCGGCGCGCTCAGCCATCGCCGCCGTGGTACTGCGATCGGCCATCGCCACGCCGCCGAGCTTCTCCACCCGGACATTGAGACCCACAATATTCCCCGCGGCCACAAACGGATTCACCCGGCCGGTCGCCGCCGTTTCCTGTTTGGGCGCCAGGGCGGGGATCGCGACGATGTCGCCCGGCCGCAGCACGCTGGGATTTGCCCGCTTCTTGCGCAGCTCGGCATTGTCGGGGTGGTCGAAGATGGTGCGGAAGTCGTTGAAGCCGAACCGCGCGGCGATCCCGCTCAGGTGCTCGCCCGGCTCGACGGTGTGCGAAATGCCCATGCTACGGCGCCACCGCCGCCCGGACCTCGGCCAGCTGATCGTCGGTGTAGCGCACGTTCGGCGCCGGCGTAAAACTGAACGTCCGCCCCGAGATCGCCGCGATCAGATTGAGCGCAACGTCGGCAACGCGGAGCGACTTGGGCCCGGGGAGCCCGTCCACGCCGATCCAGCGGATTTCGGACGTATCGCTCAGCCTGGTCGCGAGCGCCGGCAGGAGCCACCGTGCGTGGATCTGCTCGGCATCGTCGAGGTACCGCGCGAGCGCCCGGTCGGTGGTCGTGGTGAGCCGCCTGGCAAATTCCTCACGCATCGGTGCGTCACCGAGCTGGGCCAGAGCCGCAACGCAACCTTCCTCGGAGTCCGGGTCATGCAGTCGCTGGCAGGCGGTGCGGAGCGCCGGCACGTCCCCCGCCGAACCAAGCCGGCCGATCAGCAGCGCCACATACCGGCGTGCGCCGGCATCGTCGGTGGCATCGAGCGCATGGAGCAGCGCGGGCACATTGTCCGCACCGGCCAGGCGACCCAGCCCGCGCAGTGCGGCGCCGCGCACCATCGGCGCACTGTCGTTCAGCCGCGCAATTGCCGCGCGGACGGCGCCATTCCCGCCGGTCTCCGCCAGGCAGAGGAGCGCAATCTCGCGCACCTCCTCGTCGGCGTCGCGCGTCAGGGGCACCAGTGCCGGCGCGGCGGCCGGGCCGAGTTCGGCGGCCAGCAGCGTCGCCGACGGGTCCTTCGCACGAACCTGCGCCGTCAGGTCACTCACGCGCGCACCCGCACGCAGACGATCCGGTGACGCCTGCGTGCGGGTCTGGCACGCCGCGCCGCCGCCGCAGCAGAGCAGCAGCGCCGCCAGCAGGCCGCCGTGGTTCCACCGCCATCCCCGCATAGCGCCCTCCGCACGCCACCCGCCGGACCCATTAGAACGGCCCCTGCGGTGACGTGATGGCGGCTCGCGCCGTGAAGCACTCGCCGTCACCGGTGAATTGTGGCAGATCCTTGAGCGTGAGCAGACAGCCGGAGGCCAGATTGCCGTAGCCGATGTCGTTGAACCGCGGCCGCTGCGTGAACGGCTTCCCGTCTCCGTCGTTGATGGGGAATGGATCCTTCGCCCGGATCGTGGGGCTGAACGGATGCATCAGCATCCGCCGCGACCAGGTGTCCTCGCGCTCGTTCGGTATCTGCCCGCCGCCGGCGTGGTTGAGCGTGAAGAAATGGCCGAACTCGTGCGCCAGCGTCTGGGCGAACTGTATCGCCCCCGTCCGGCTAATCGTCCCGGAGCGGTCGGCCAGGATGATCGCCGGGTTGGGCATGCCGAACGACTTGAACGCCGCGCGGCTGAACCCGAGCCCGAACAGACTCTTCTCGCCGAACTCCACGATGAAGAAGACGTTGATGGTGTTCGGAATCCAGTTGGGCGTGCCGTCGGGCATCCGGGTGGCGCACAGCGTGGCCATCTCGCCCGGGGTGGGCGCGTTCTCCACAATGTCCGCCCGCTTGAACACGAACGTCTTCCGCCGGGTCGGCTGCACGGTGAACGTCACCCCCGCGGGGGTCCAGATGTCGCCCACCTTCTGCATGACCGCCGGAATGTCGACCACCGGCAACGTGCCGGCCCGCGACGAACTGCTCACGGTCACGAGGTGCGGCGTGACCCGTACCGAGACCGGCCGGAAGACCACGACGTTGAGCTGATGGATGATGGGCCCGGTAATGCTGCCGATCCGGATCCGGAGCGCGGCGGTACGGCTGTCGCTGCCGCCATCCACGCCGGTGAAACTGATCGTGGTCTGCAGGTCCGGCGGGAGCGCGCCCGTCACCGGGTTCGCCAACCGCATGATCGCAGGGTCGCTGCTCTCGGCAAAGAGCGCTGTACGCGTCTCGAGAAAAAATCGCTGCAACCCGACCTTGACCGTGCGCCCCGCGGCGACTGACACGACCGGTCCCTGGAACGGCGCAAGGTAGCCGCGCTCGTCGATGTCGGGCGCGTCCAGCAGCGGGTCCCCGGCCGGCGCGCCGCGGGTAAAGCGGACCAGCACCAGCCGACGGGTGGGAAATGCCGGAAGCGAGAGCGACATGGCTACGCGCCGAGGTCGGTGGAAAGCCGCTTGCCGATATCCGCCGCCGGAACGCCGGTTGCCGTCAGCACCTGGTCGCCGTCGGGGTCGAGGCGCTGGTCCACCTGGAACTGCAGGATAGCGCGGTCCAGCGCCGGCGTCACTGCGCCGGTGGACGGGCCCGGCATGTAGCCCAGCAGGAAGAGGCGGCTCTGCACCCCGTCCAGCGTGTCGGCCGCGGCGATCGGAACGCCGGGCTCAAGATGGTAGATGGACCCCAGGATCTCGAGCAGCGTGGTGCTGCCCTCCTCGAATGTTACGCGGATAGTGCCGTCCGCCGCCGTCGTGCCGCTCCGCTCGCCGCGACCCACCACCCGCAGCGTGAAGGGGACGCCGGCGACGGGCGCACCGCCGGCACCAGGAGCACTTTGGAGCACGATCCGCGTGGTAGAGACCTTGCCGGTTCCGCTGCAGGGAGACTCGCCCGCCAGACGGTCAAAGAACCGGCAGGCGAAGGTGTCACTCGACGTTGAGGCGGTGCGCCGCGTCGCGCCAGGTCGGCGGCGGCGCTCACCGTCCGAGAAGAAGCGCTTGCGGCACGCAGCCGTGCCCGTCGTCGCCGCCGGACAGGGCCAGCGCGCGAGATCGATCTCAATGGCCTGCGGAAAAAGCAGCCCGACCACGCGCCGGTTGGGTGCGTTGTCGTCGTCCCGAGCCGTCGTGTCCTTCGATGCCGCGTGCGCGGCGGACTCGGCGGTAGAGAACACCAGCACTGGATTGAATTCGCTACAGCCTTGCACCGCGCCGCGGTGCGTGGCGGCGTCACCGCCCTTGCCCAGAAAATCCTTGGCCGCATCGAGCAGAAAGCCGGAACCGTCGATGTCGACACAGAGCAGACTCATGTATGCGTTGAAGAGCGGTGCGCGCTCGGCGGCGCTGGTCGGCAGCGGCGCGTCGGGCGGCCGGCCCAGCGCGTTCGCCATGGTGCGGAGTTCGGGGTCGCCCCAGCGGTCCCGTCCGACCGGGTGCGAGAAGAGGAACTCCCACATGTCCGTCCGCCGGACCAGCGCGGCGAAGACCGCGTTAGCCCGTCGTCCGCTCAGCGTCTTGTTGGCCTCGTCGTCGCCGGTGGGATCGGCCTGCCCAAACAAGGCCAGCAGCGCGCCCGGATTGTCCTTCCGGACCGCCTGCAGGAGTGTGAATTCGAGCCGAGCGTCCGGGTTGATGAACGAAGACGCAAAGGCAAAGCGGACGTCGTCCATCCGCCAGCAGGCGACCGGCACCAGCCGTTCCCGGATGGTGGCGCGCTCGCTGCCGGTGGCCGGCGGAATCAGGACCGGAACGGCAAGCCGGTCAGCTGCCATGGACCTTCCGGAGCTGGGCCTGGGTCTTGGGCCCGCACTTCCCGTCCACGGTCAGCTTCTCGTCGCACTGAAATTCCTCGATCGCCGAGCGGAACGGCGCGCTGGAGGGATCCGCCGTGGTGCCCGCGCGGTAGCCGAGGTTGTTCAGCCGGGCTTCCTGCCCCAGGATCGTCGACTCCGACGGCAGCGCGCCGATGGTGAACGGAATCGTGATGCCATGCAGTGTGGTACCGGTGCCGTTCAGCACGAGGTCGCCCTTGGTGACGCCGGGCGGTATGGCGAGTTCGAGCTTGCCGCTGCCGTCCGTGGTCAGCTTCTGCCCGGCCACGCCCAGCGTCACGGTGCACGGCGCGTTGGCCACCGGCTTCGCGGCGAGCGATTGCAGCACCACCCGCGCCTTGACCGGTGTGGGCGGGGTCGCGGTGGCGGTTGCCGTGGTGGCCGCCGCCGCGGCCATCGTTCCGCTCGCGGCCGCCGCCCCGGCGGATTCCGGCAGCAGCGACGACTCGTCCAGATCCGGCACCGTGATCGTGCACGGCCCGACGGCCATGCCCTGGATCCGGATGAGGCCGTCCTTGTCGCTGAAGCCGATCCGCGCCGTCCCCTTGGCGTCGGTGACCACCGCCCGCTGGAACGGCACCGGATGCCCACCACGATCGACGAATTCCACCTCGACCCACGCCGTGCCGGTGGCCGGCGGGGGCGCCGCCTTGGCCGCGACCGCGTCCGCCGCCTTGGCGTTGCACTCCGACCGCACGAACGCCGAGCCGCCCGCCTTGGCCGCGCTCATCGTCGCGGCCTGGGAGCTGCCCGCCCCGCCAGAATCACCCACCATCACCGTGGGCAAACCGACCAGGATCACCCCGCCGTGCGCGCTCATGTCGGTAATGCGGACTACCGATCGCCCCTCGGCGAATACGGTCGCCGAGCCCGACGGCATGGTGTCCGGCGGGCCAGCGCATACGGCGAAGTCGCCCATCACTGACACCGGCACGCCGCCGGCCATGACGGAGAGCGCACCCGGACCGGCGACCGGCCCGCCGACGTGGGGAATGGGCACCACGGCGGGCGTCTGCATCGGGCAGATGTGCATGTCCTGGACGCGCCCGACCGGTGAGAACATCCCGCATCTCCGCGAAATCGTGAGTCGTGCCTGCGAATCTGCTATTCGCCGCTCGACGTGTCCAGAGCTTGCCATGGCGCACCCCGGGGCCGGATATTGGGCCATGCCCCAAGTCGTCAGTACGCTGGCCGCGCCGCTCGCCGAGCTCATCCGTGCGGCGGATCGCGGCGCACTCTACGCAGTGCTGGACGCGTGCGATGAGCCACGAGTGCCCGCCAAGGTGGGCGAGATTCGCCCGGAACGCGCCGCATCGCTGTACCGCGGCCCCGCGGCCGAGGACCTGGCCGCGATCGCCCCCTACCTCGTACGTGCCGATGCCGAGTTCGTCGAGTGGATCGCCGGGACGTTGTGGACCGACCCGTGGGGTGTCTTTGCCGTCACCGACGCCGGCTTCGACACCCTGCGCACCCACCTCAGAAAATTCCTGCTGGTCGACGCCCCGGACGGCGACCACTGGTACTTCCGGTTCTATGACCCGCGGGTGCTATCCCGCTTTCTGCCGACCTGCGATGCGGCGCAGCTGACGGATTTCTTCGGACCGGTGACGGCGTACGGCTGGACCGACCACGAGACCTACGGGGTGACGCTCGCCCGCCAGGTGTGGGCCGACACCAGCGCTCCGGCTCGGCCCCGCGTTACCTTCCGATCCTCGTGAAGATTCCTCAAGCGCAGGCCGACGCACTGGGCGGCTGCCAGGAGTGCCAGCCGGCCTCGACGCCCCCGGTGCAGAGCGGCAGTTCGCCGCTACCGGCCGTGGTCGTGGTGGATCCGGACAAGCCCGACTGGATAGTGATCGAGCTTAAGACCAGCACCGGCGCGCCCGTCCCACGCGAGCCGTTCAGACTCGAGCTTCCCGACGGGAAGCCGGTCGTGGGCAAACTCGACAATCTGGGGCGGATCCGGATCGAGGGCGTCGACCCGGGCACGTGCAAGGTCAGCTTCCCCGAGCGCGACGCGAAGGAGTGGAAGAAAGGCTGACGGCTGGCACCGCCTCACGGCCCGCCGACCGGAATCTCAGCCGTCACGTCGCTCGGCTTGCGCGGCGGCGCCTCCTGCACGTCGCGCCGGAGGCCTGATGCGTTTTCCGCTTCGGCCGGCGCTTTCCGCGGCGCCGAGGCCGGCGCCGCCGGTTCGGCCGCCGTCGGCAGCACGCTGCTTCCCATCCAGGCCACCCGCGGCACGAAGACCCACAGCAGCGCTCCCACCAGTCCCATGGACAGCGCGATGAGCAGTCGCGTCCCGGGCCCGCCTGCCGCACCGGTACCCGCGTCCCGCATGCCCGCGGGCAACGAGGCCGCATCCGCGACGCCGTCGTACGCCGGCAGCGCATAGAGCGGCGGCCGCCAGGCGAGCGCCTGCGTCACGAGGGGGCGGCCGTCCCGCCACGCGGCGGCGGCGCCGACCCACGGCGCGCGGGCGAGCGAGGCGGCCGCGCCGCCACTGACACCGAACGTGAGCTCCCGGGCACCCCGAAGCTCGCGCGAGATCACCGCCAGGCGTTCGGCCATCGCGTTGGGATCGAGACGGGCAATCACGGCCACCCCGCCGCCGCCCGCCAGCGATGCCAGCTCGTCCGCGGCCACATGCTGGCCCACGCCCATGATCCAGATCTTCTGGCCGGAGGCCTCCAGCGCCGCGCGCGCGCGGGCCAGGCCGTCGGGCCCCGCGAGCAGGCCCGGATCGTCCCGCGCAAATCCCACCTCATTGCGCCCGTCGGTCACCAGGAGAATGGCGCCCTGGGTCCCGGGCGCCGCCGCGACGGCCGCCGCCACGTGCCGGCTGCCGTCGACCAGCGCGCTGTACAGCGCGGTGTTGGCACGGACGTCGGGCGAGGGGATCTGCTCCAGCACCCGTACCGCCTCCGCCGGAGGGACGAACCGGGACGCGTCGATGCCGACGGACACATCCCGGCTCTCGAATCCCGCAACCGCAACCCGCACGGTGGCGCTGTCGAGCGCGCCGATGAAGCTCCGCAGCGTGATGCGGGTGAACGCGATCCCTTCGCCGGTCATGCTCCCGCTCCGGTCCAGCAGCACGAGCAGACGGAGCGGCGGTTCGACGCGTTGGGCGACCGCGACGCCGGGGCCGGCCAGCCGCGCACCGGCCAAGGCACCGGTCCAGGCACGGGATTCATCCGTCGAATCCAGCTGCCCCACCAGCGCCGCGCTCCGGGCATCGAGCACCACGCGTGCGACGAGGCACGGCACGTCCGCACCCGCCGTACAACGCACCAGCCGGAGCGGCACCGTGGGCGTCTGGCCCTGCACGCCGGCTGCAACCAGCATCAGCGCGAGTCCGGCGCGGAGCGTCTTCATGCGCCGCCCCGCAGTCGCCGCATGCGGTAGCTCGCGCCGTCGACGCCGACCTGCGCCGCGACTGGAAGGAACGCGGGCTCGGTCATGGGGCGGCCATCCAGCGTCGCGCCTGCGGCGCCCGGATAGAGTGCGAGCTTGCCGTCCTGACACCCCATGCGGGCGCTGCCGAGTGCCACGGCGCGGCCCTCATGCACCGCCCACTCGCGGAGCGACAGGATGCCGGGCACGCGCCGCCGGGCCGGCACCAGATCCACCAGCGCACGCGCGCGCCAGAGTCCCGGCCCGCAGGCGGCGAGGCCGAGGCCGGCACCGAACACGGTGAACGCGACGGCCTGCCACAACTCTGACGGCCCGGGCAGCGCGAAGACGACCCCCGCGAATGCGCCGGCAAGCATCCCGAGCCCGAGACTCTCAATCATCCGTCCCGGATCGAGCTGGGTGCCGTAGCAGGCCAGCAGCAGCGACGCCAGGCCGCCCGCCAGTGCCCATCCGCCCACCCGCGCCGCCATGAAGCCGCCGAGCGACGTGGAACCCGGCGCGAGCAGGACCAGCGACCCGCCCAGCAGGGCGCCCACGCCCCCAAGCAGGAGCCCGGCCGCCGTCGCCGCGGCGACGCCACCGCGCCGGCGGAGCGCGGCGCCCCCAAGCACGGCGGCACCGACCAGCGCGCCGAGGGCCAGCAGCGTGAGCTGGTCCAGCCGGAAATAGGTCGGTGCGAGGGCCGTGAGGTCGGCATTGAGGCCGGTGACGATCCAGGCCACGAGCCCGGCGCAGTAGCCCAGCACGGCCGACGCGAGGACGCCTCGCGGGAGCGACGCGTCGGCCGGCACGGCGGGCGCCACTACGGTGCGCTCACGCATGCGGAGCTCGATGGGACGCGCGGCGGTGATGCCGAGGTCGCCGGCGCGCAGCGTCTGATCCAGCTCGCGGCCGCTCCAGTAGACACCGAGCTCGTCGTCGTGCTTGCCGCGCAGCACGACCCCGCGCTGGCGCAGTTCCTCGAGCACCTGGGTCACCTGGGGCCCGAGCACGCGATCGTGGTCGAGCGTGAAGGGGTACCGCTCGGCGCCCTGCGCGGTGACGACTTCGAAGACGTAGGAGGGCATCCGCTAGGCCTCGGCGTCCTCGACGTAACGCGTGAACGGCCGCTTCAACATGGCCGCGGCAATTTCCGCGTCCTTTTCTGCTTCAGCCAGCCGGAAGAAGACGCGTCGGTCGAGCGTAAATTCGGCGCGGGACTCGCTCGTATTCTCCAGCTCGCGCAACGTAACGTATGCGATGTCGCACACGCGGTTCGCCGGCGGGCGCGCGAGTCCCTCGAATCCACTGGGGAATGGGACCAGGCGGCGGTCCTCGAGCAGAGCCATCAGGTGCGCTGCGACGCGCGCCTTCAGGGAGACGGCCGCCGCGCCGGCGGTCGTGAAACGCCATACCACGTCGGTCACCGTCGCCGGCGCAGGCGCATTCAGGAGCGCACCCAGCGAGAGCTCCTCCAGCGTGGCCACCAGTGCGCGCCCCTTGAGCGCCAGTGCTGCATCAGTCGAGCCGGCCACTGCGATGGCGCGCTCAGGGAGCGCCGACAGTTCGCCGCGCACCTCCGCGGCGAGCTTCGCTTCAGCGGCGGCATGCGCAGGCAGCTGCTCAAGCGCGGCGGTCAGTTCGTCAGGACTCATCCAGATTCTCCCTCAGGTCGGGTCGCGCGCTCAGATGAGCTGAAAGAAGGGACCCTGTGCGTTCCGGAGGTCCCGGTTGGTCAGGCTGATGCCACGGGCCAGCCACGGGGCCCACAGCTTGCCCGACTGCAGCCCCGGCATCGTGAGCAAATTCTTCAGGAACAGGACCGCGCCCTGATTGTTGGCGACGTCGGTGGTGAAGAATGCGTGACGCTCATCGCCTTCGCGCACCCACTTCTTGAACTTCCGCAGCGGGGGATGATTGTGCTGGAAGCTGCTGCACCCGAAGTGACAGAACACGCGGCAGAGAGGCTCGATGGATCCGAGATCCGCCGGTGCACTGACCGTGTCTTTCCAGTGCGCAATCAGCACGACGTGCACTTCCGGGCCGATCTCCGCGCGATCCAGCGCGACGAATGTCCAGAACGTTTCCGGACTGTCGGGGTCCACGCCGAAAAGCTCCGCGACCTTCTCGACGACGGTCGCATCGACGTGCATCTGGCGAACGGTACGGCGGACGAGCTGGCCCAGCCGGCGCCGCAGGTCCGGCTCGCTGTCTACCGGGCGCGGCTTGGGCTCATCACCCGACAGCAGCGTCGCGTGATAGCCATGCTCCTGAAATTCATGCAGCGGAACTGTCAGGAAGGGAAACCCCATCCGGAACAGGCCTCGCGTGACGGGATCCGTCCCGTTCTCCCAGTCATCGCTCGGCGTTTCATTCGGGCTGAAACAGGGGCCGCGTCCAAACCGCGCATGCCCTGCATACAGCACGATGACGTTGGGCGTGAGCAAGGCCGCGATGAACGATGCCTTGTCCTCGATCGATTCGATCGTATACAGCACGTTCTGTTCCGCATTGAAATGCAGCGCCTGGCGCGTGATGCCGTCGTCGATGACGAAGATCCCGGGTATCCGGTCCAGCAGGCCTTCCGGAAACATCTGGGCGCGGAGAAGCACCAGCCGTGCAGCTCGCTCGGCGTCGGTGAGCGCAGGATCCGCGGCATCGTCGGCGATGAGCTTGAGGAAGTGATCGTGGGTAAACTGAATTCCGCCGGCCCAGAAAATCCGGCGCGTCTCTGGCGGATCGATCAGCGACGTGCCGCCGTCCGCCAGCCGGCGGCTCGATGGAATCGTGACGATATCGGTCACGACCCGTGGACCTCGAGGAGCTTGCCGAGGGTGGCCGAGTCGGGGCCGCCGGTAGGCTCCAGGCCTTCCCGCAACTGGAAGCTGTGAAGCGCGAAGCGCAACGCCATGTCAGCTGTGATCCCGTCGATTGGCCGGAGGAGACCGAGATTCCCGAGCCGCTGGCGCACGCCACTCTCGGTCGTCACCGGGTCGAGCTGCCCCAGCGCCACTTGATACCGCTCGTCACGGCCATGATCCGTCACGACCAGCAGAGCGGCGGGCAGGCTCGCCGGCACCTCGTGCGTGATCGAGCCGTCAGCCCCGGTCTTCCCATGGATGACACGGTCCCGGTATTCCACGCGGTAGGGCAGCCCGGCCCGCGGCTTGCCGTCTGCCGACCGGAGCCGGACCCGCAGGTAGGTGGGCTGGTGATCGACGACGAAGCGGTAGCGCCGCTCGGTACCGCCATGGACCGTGCGGAGTTTCCGGTCGGGTATCACCACCTGATCGCCGGCCAGCAGCACGTTCGGATCCGGCCGCGCCCGGCGGAGATTCTCGTTGGCGGGATCATCGTAGATGACACGCGGATTGGTGAAGCCGTAGCGCTCGGCGATGCTGGCGAGACATTCTCCGGGGATCACCGTGTGGGTCGTCATCGGCGCCTACCGGGACAGGTCCTTGACCTTGTTGGCCGCATCCTTGTTGCCCTGCGCCGCGGCCTTGGTGTACCACGTCAGCGCCGCCGTCTTGTCCTTTTTCAGATCGAGGTGTCCCTTCTCGCAGGCCTCGCCGAGCACCATCTGCGCGTCCACGTCGCCAGCGTTGCCCGCCCGAGTATACCACTGCACCGCAGTCGCCTGATTCTTCTTGACGCCGCGCCCGCGTTCATACGCCCGCCCGGTGAGATACATCGCCTGCGCATCGCCGCCGCTTGCCGCCGACTCGTACCAGCGGGCGGCGCTCTCGTCGCTGCGGGAGATCCCCTTCCCGCGCTCGTAGAGCGTGCCGAGGTCTCGCCGCGCGGACGCGCTGCCGGCCAGCGCCTCACGCATGCAGGACTCGTACGCCTCGGTCCACTTCTCGTCCTTGATGCTGCCCGCGCAGGTCGCGCCGGCCGGGATCGCGGGCTTGGGCTTGGCGTCCGCCACGTGCGCGACCGCCACCAGGGCGGGCGACCAGGTGACCGTTTCGCCGGCCCCCAGCCGGAGAGTATCGCTGCGCGGCTGGTAGCCGTCCACCGCGATGGAGAGGACGTGCGGCCCCGCCGGCATCGACAGCGAGCGCCCCACCCGGATCCGCCCATCCACCCGGACCTCCGCACCCGCCGGGAGGCCGCTCACCCGCACGATGGCCTCGCGGGGCGGCGCCGGCGCGGGTGCGGGGACCGGCGCCGGCTCCTTCACCGATGGCGTCGCGACGGCCGGCCCCGTTGTGGCGACGGTCGGACTCGGCACGGCAGGCGTGGTGTCCACCACTACGGCCGGCGCCGGAGCCGGCGCGACGGGCACGGACGCCGCCGGCGATCGGGGCAGCGTGAAGATCACCACGATCGCGACGAGCGCCACCGCGGCGATCCCGGCGATGGCGGCCTTGGCACCGGTGCTGAGCCCGGCCGCGAGCGGCAGCGGCGGCGGCGCGGCCGGCGGCTTGGGCGCCCGGGGCGGCGATGCCGGTGCCGGCGCGGCGCGGTCGGGCGGGGCCGGCGGCTGCGGTGCCCGGGATGCCGGCGTGTGCGCCTGCGTCGGTGCCGACCGGACACCCAGCGACCGCGCGATCGGCTTGAGCGCCGTGGTCAGCCCCAGCGAAAATTCCTCGCCGCCGGCCTCTCGCTGCAGCCGCAACGCGACGATCTTGTTGGTGACGATGTCGCAGGCGAAATACACGGCGCCACCGCCCTCGTTGCGCGACATCTCGCCGTACACGTCATACTGGCCCGAGACCGCGCCCTTCACGGCTTCGAGCATCACCGCCCGGTCCACCGCATCATCGCTGGCCGGCGCCGCCCCCGAGAGGTCCGCGCCGCAGTAGCCGCAGAATCGGGACCAGCCGGCCACCGACTTGCCGCACTTGAAGCACTTGCTGTCGGGCGCCGGCATCGAGTCATCGAGGTGCCGCACCACCTCGAGCGTGAACTCGTCCGGCTGGGTGCCTTCCCGCTGGAGCCGAAGCGCCACGAGGCGCCGCGTGCTCGCCTCGCGTGCGAGATAGATGATCACGCCCGCCGCGCCGCGGCCGATTTCGCCGAGCACCGCAAAGTCCGCCGCGGCGGCGTTCTTGACGGCCTGGAGAAACGGGTCGGACTGCGGGGCGGACGGGTTCGGGACGACGTTGAGGCGGGTGGTCCCGTTCTCGCGCAACATGACGAACTCCGGTTCGAAGGACGACGGCGAGCTTCAGCGACTGCGTTGCTTGCGGAATAGAGTGTGTCACAGCAACTTAAGCCACCAACTCCGACTCGTCCACAACGCCCGCGACGGGCCGCACCGATGGTGCCGTTTCACCCCAGCCCATGACCGACTCGGTGACGTGCAAGACCTGCGGCGCGCCGGTGGCCGATGGCGCCCGCTTTTGCGGCGGGTGCGGCTCGGCCGTCACCTTCTGCGGCGGCTGCGCCGAGCAGCTCGCCGCGGGGGAGCGGTTCTGCCCGCGCTGCGGCACGCCGGCTCCGGGCACCGCGCTCACCAGCGGCGGCGCGGCGTCACCGTGGACCCAGGTCCTCGAGCGGCTGCGCACCGCCACGAGCGGCGAATTCCAGGTCATCCGCGAGCTGGGACGCGGCGGCATGGCCGCGGTCTATCTGGCCCAGGAAACCGCGCTCAACCGCCGTGTGGCCATCAAGGTCATGGCACCCGGACTGATGATGGGCGAAGGCATGGTGGATCGCTTTCGGCAGGAAGCGGTGACCATCGCCAACCTGACCCATCCCAACATTATCACGATCCACGCGGTCCGGCAGTTCGAGGACCTCCATTACTTCGTCATGAAGTTCGTGGACGGTCAGGCGCTGGACGGCGTGCTGGGACACGCCGGCGTGCTGCCGGTGCCGATCGTCCGCGCCATCCTGTTCCAGGTCGGCAGCGGTCTGGCCTACGCCCACCGCCGGGGCGTCATCCACCGGGACATCAAGCCCGCCAACATTCTGCTCGATACCGACGGCAACGCCATCGTCACTGACTTCGGCATCGCCAAGGTGGCCGAGGTGCAGGGCTACACCAAGACCGGCACCATGGTCGGCACGCCCGCGTATATGAGCCCGGAGCAGTGTGTCGGCGAGGCACTGACCTGGTCGTCCGATCTCTACTCCCTCGGCATCGTGGCCTACGAGCTGCTCACCGGCGCCCCGCCGTTTGCGGGCTCCAACTACGCCATCATGCAGGGCCACCTCGAGAAGACCCCGCCGCCCATCCGCGACGCGCGCCCCGACTGTCCCGACCATCTCGCCGCCGCCGTCCTGCGCATGATCGGCAAGACACCGGACGATCGCTTCGCCACGATGGGCGAGGCCCTCCGGGCCCTCGAGGCGCGACCGCTCGCCGAGGACGACCCGCTGCGGCTGCAGCTCGAGCGGCTGGTGGCCCCGGCGCGCGCGGCCGGCGATGACACGCCGCCGCCGATCCCGTCGCCGCACGTGACCCCGCCCCGCCCCGCCACGCCCGCGCCGCCCACCGTCCGCACAACGCCGGTGCCCACCGTGGCCCGCATCGTCATCGGCGGTGCCCGTGACGAGGTCGAAGCGGGCGATACACTCGGATTGAGCGCGGCCGTGCTGGGCCCCGCGGGGGAGGAGCTGCCCGGACGGCAGGTCGACTGGACCTCAAGCGCGCCGTCGATCGCGTCGGTGACGCCCACCGGCGCCGTGCTCGCGCACGCCCCCGGCACCACGACCATCTCGGCCACCGTGGCCGGGGTGAGTGCGTCGGTCCCGGTCGCCGTCCGCGCACCGGCCGTCGCCTCGCTCGAGGTCGCCAACGCGCGGCGCAGCATGATCTCGGGCGAGCAGGTGACGCTGTCCGCCGTCCCCCGTGACCGTCGCGGTCGTCCCGTGCGGCAGCCGGTGGCGTGGGCGTCCAGCGATCCGGCCATCGCCACCATCTCGCCCTCCGGCCAGGTGCTCGCGCGCGCTCCCGGCGCCGTACGCCTCACCGCATCGGCGGCCGGCGTGGACACCACGCTGGACATGACGGTGGCGCCCGTCGTGCGGGTCGCGATTCCGCCGGCATCGCCGGCGGTCTCCGTCGCTGAGACCGCCGTGCCGGCACCGGCCGCTCCGGCGCCCGCCGCCGCCCCGATCACACCACGGCGGTCAGCCGTCGGCGCCGCAGGACCGTCACCGCGGCGCCGCCGGCGCGCCATCCCCCTGGCAGCTGCCGGTGCGGGGCTCGTGGTCATCGTGGCCGCTCTGCTGCTGCGCGGAAGCCATCGCGCACCCGACGCGCCCCCCGCGACGCCGGACACACTCGCCGCAGCGCCCGCGGCCCGGATCGTCCTGAGCCGGACCAGCCTGGCCATCGGCGCCGGCGATACCGGGCGTATCCAGGCCCGCGCGCTCGATGCGGCCGGCGGCGCGATCGCTGGTGCGCGACCGGTCTGGTCGTCCAGCGACACCGGGATTGCGCGCGTGGACGCGGGCGGCATCATCGTCGGCGTCCGCACCGGTGTCGCCGCCGTCAGCGCCACGCTCGATGGCCGCACGGCGATTGCCGCCGTTACCGTCCGCGCGGCCCGGAATGACGCGGCGCGCGTCGCCAGCGTGGACGTCTCACCGATCGGGACTCTGACTCAGGGCGATACCATCACAGCGCGGGCCACGCCCCGCGACAGCACGGGCCGGCTGACGCCGGCCGCCCGGGTCGCCTGGAGTTCGCTCGAGCCAGCCATCGCGTCGGTCGACGGGAGCACCGGCCTGGTCACGGCGCATGCGCCCGGGCGGGCAACCCTCGTGGCGACGGCTGACGGCAAATCCCGCCGCGTCGTGCTGGTGGTCGCCAGCGCGACCGCTCCCGTCTCGCCACCACCGGCGCCAGCGCCCGCGGCGGCGCCCCCGCCCGATGCGTCGGCCGTCGCGGGTGCGACCGTGCGGGCGGCGGCAACCGACTGCTTCGCGGCGGTCCGGGCCGGCGATGCGACGCGCGTGGCTGCGCTCTATCAGCCGGTGACCGACCAGGATCGCCGGAATCAGGACAAGCTGTTGACGCTGATGCGACACAAGGAATGGGAGTTTGCCGTACCGACCGAGACCATCTCGGTGACGCCGCAGCTCACGGGCGACCGGGCCCATGGTGACTTTGTGGTGCGGCTCACCTGGAAGACCAGCTTTGGCCATCGCCGCGACGAGAGCGTCACGTTCCGCGCCGAGGCACGTCCGGCCGACGGCAAGTGGCAGGCCGCCGGCTGCCGGATGCAGGGCTCGCCCGACTTGTAGCGATCGGGCGGGCGCCCGCCGCTAGATACCGATCGCCAGACCGACGCGCACGACGAGACCGGAGCCGTTGCCGCCGGGGCCGGTGGTCGTGGTGCCGTTGGTCTTGTCGGTGAGGGTCCGGGTGCCGAAGTGGGTGTACCCGTAGCTGGCGCCGGTATCCAGGTTCATGCGCGAGCCCACGCGGAACAGCAGGCCGCCGCCGACGTTGCCGGTGAAACCGGACGAAGTGACGACGAACTGCGGATCGCTGATGTTTTGCTTGAGGTAGCTGAGCCGCGTGGAGACATACGGTGCCACGGTGTTGCTGCTGGTGGGGATGACGTAGCGCGGCTCGATGAAGGCGCCATAGAGCTTGAGGGGAGCGTTGGCCGTCGTCGTGTTGTGCCGGGTCCACTGAAAGCCCGCACCGATCGACACCGCGCCCGGGGTGTAGCGGAACTGTCCCTCCGCCCCGTAGCCCGCCTTGAGCGTGGCATTGGCCGCACCGAAGAGCCCGGCGTACAATCCCGACAACTGTGCCGAGAACGGCTGCGCCGACTGCGCGGCGGCCGGCGGAACCACGCTCACGAGCAGGACTGCCGCCAACGCCTGGATCCTCATGGTGCACCGCCTCCTGTGGATGAGATTGCTGCCACGCCCGACAGCATCTTCGCGCCCCGGGGGGGCCGCACGCAAGAGCACGCACGAGGCCGTGACACGGAAACGCCCCGGCACGCAGTGAGCGCACCGGGGCATCCCCTCGATCAACGTCGCACCCGCCCGCGCTTTACGGGTAGGTGAACGTCGTCACCGATGAGCTCTGCGTGTCACTCGACGTGCCGCTGAACGTGCCGGTGAACGTCTGGGGCGACTTACCCTTTTCGTTGAGCGTCAGCGTCCAGGGTGCCGTCGCCTGCCCGCAGTCGGCGTAATAATGGACGACGATCGTATACGATCCGCTGGGCGCCGTGCCCTGCGGCCAGGAGATCGTCTCCTGATTGATGTTGTCGATCTGGCACCCGGCGTTCGAGTCGAGATCGAGGCGCCCGCCTTCCGGCGTAGTCGTGTTGTTCCAGTAGACTTCCTGCTGCTTGGCGTCGATCACGTGGAGATCGACGTCACTGGCGCCGGTCCACTTGAGGGTGACCGCGATGTCCGCGTTCGACAGGTCTGTCGCGGTGACCTCGGTGCTCGATGCCGCTCCGACCGAGCTGCCGGTCCCGACCGCCGACTCGAGGCCGAACGCGTTCGACGGCAGGCTCGCCGCCAGCGTGAGCACCAGGTCCACCTGCTGCGCCGAGGCCGGCAGATCGAGCTGCCAGTAGCCGGTGGCGCCAGTGACCCAGAGATAGACGGTCGAGAAGGTGCCGCTGCCCACGATGCTGAACCGGTATGGTTGCCCCAGCAGCGCGGTGCTCCCGGCGCTGCCGGTCGCCGTGGGGCCACCCGACGCGGCGGGCGGCGTGCCGGAATGGTAGGTTGCGTTGACGGTCTGCGGCGGGAACATATTGAGGTTCACACCGCGATTGAACAACGGGCGGCTGGACTTGGGCCCGATCGCGCCGGCGGACGGCTGGACCGGCGCCGCCGGCCCCACGTTGACGACGGCCTGAACGGCGGTGAAGTAGTCCTTGACCGTGCCGCCGGGGCCGGTCGAGTCGCTGCTGCAGCCGGCGGCGGTCAGGCCGCAGACCAACGCAGCAGTCGCGCTCCAGCGCGCGCGCGCAAAACGATGCATGGTCGGTTCCTCGTCACGGGTTTGATGGTCGGTTCGTGCCTGCTCGCACAATACAATCGCGGCGCCTGAGCGCAAGAGTGACGCGCCCACGACCGCGTCCCCGGACGCGGAGGCCATTCTGACCCGATCGCTCACATGACGATCCTCGGCCTTGCCCTCGCGGCCCTCGTCGGCCTCTCCCTCGGCCTCCTGGGTGGCGGCGGGTCCATCCTCACAGTCCCTATCCTCGTCTACGTCCTGGGCTTTGCGCCCAAGACGGCGATCGCCATGAGTCTCCCGATCGTCGGTGCCACCAGTCTGGTGGGCGCGCTGCGGCACTGGCGGGTGGGCAATGTCGACCTGCGCGCCGCCCTCCTGTTTGGCGTTGCCGCGATGGCCGGCGCCTTTGCCGGGGCACGGCTTGCCGGCTACCTCACCGGCGCCGCGCAGCTCGTCATCCTGGCCGTCGCGATGCTCGCCGCGTCGATCTCCATGTTCCGACGGAAGGACACGCCCGCCGCCGAACACCGGCTGGCGCCGACCGGCCAGGCACTGCTGGCGCTGCTCGGCACCGCCATCGGCGTGGGGCTACTCACCGGCGTCATCGGCATCGGCGGCGGGTTTCTGATCGTCCCCGCGCTCGTGCTCATGGCGCGGATGCCCATGAAACAGGCCATCGGCACGTCGCTGCTCGTCATCGCGATGAATTCCGCCTCGGGCTTTGCCGGATATCTCGGCCGCGTGACGGTGCCGTGGGCGTTCATGGCTGCATTCACGGCGGTGGCGATCGCGGGGATACTGGGCGGCGTGGCGCTGGTCCGCTACGTCTCGGCGGCGCGGCTCCGCCGGATGTTCGCCGTGTTTCTGCTCGCGGTGGGGCTGTTCACGCTCTACCGGAACCGGGCGGCGTTCAGCCATCGTCCTGCGGCAGCGCCCGCAGAGCCGCAGCGTTGACGCGCGCGACGTGAACCGGTAGCGTTGCCAGCGTGCTCGTCCCCAAGCTGATCTCCACGCTCCGCACCTACGATCGCCGCCAGTTCCTGGCCGACCTCACGGCCGGGATCATCGTCGGCATCGTCGCCCTCCCGCTGGCGATCGCCTTTGCGATCGCCAGCGGCGTGACCCCCGAGCGCGGGCTCTACACCGCCATTATCGCCGGTTTCCTGATTTCCGCCCTCGGCGGATCGCGGGTCCAGATCGGCGGGCCGACGGGCGCGTTCGTCGTCATCGTCTACGGGATCGTGCAGCGATTCGGCATGGACGGCCTGCTGCTGGCGACGATGATGGCCGGCGTGATCCTAATCTTCTTCGGACTGGCACGCCTGGGCGCCGCGCTCAAGTTCATTCCCCATCCCGTTATCGTCGGCTTCACCAGCGGCATCGCGGTCATCATCTTCTCGAGCCAGGTGAAGGATTTCCTTGGGCTCCACATGGGGGCGGTCCCGGCCGACTTCGTGGCCAAATGGCGCGCCTTTGGCGCCCATCTCGATGCGGTCAACCCCTGGGCACTTGGCGTCGCCGTCGCGGCCCTGGGCATCATGCTCTTCTGGCCGCGGGTGAGCCGGCGGGTGCCGGCGCCGTTCGTCGCATTGATCGCCACGACCGCCGCGGCGGCGATCCTGCACCTGCCGGTCGAGACGATCGGCAGTCGGTTCGGCCCCATTCACGCGGGGCTCCCCGCGCCGACCTTTCCGCATGTCACCCTGGCCGCGCTGACCGCGCTCGCGGGGCCGGCGTTCACCATCGCGCTCCTCGCCGCGGTGGAATCACTGCTCTCGGCGGTCGTGGCCGATGGCATGATCGGCGGCCGGCACCGCTCGAATATGGAGCTGGTGGCGCAGGGGATCGCCAACGTCGTGACGCCGCTGTTCGGCGGTATGCCCGCCACCGGCGCCATCGCGCGCACTGCGACCAACATCAAGAGCGGCGGTCGCACGCCGGTGGCCGGCATCGCACACGCGCTCACGCTGCTCCTGATCACGCTGATCTTCGGCCACTGGGCCGCGCTGATCCCGATGGCCACGCTTGCGGCGATCCTGGTGGTCGTCGCCTACCACATGAGTGAATGGCGGACCTTCCGGAGCGACCTGACGGGGCCGCGGAGCGACGTGCTCGTCATGCTGGCGACGTTCGTGCTCACCGTGCTGGTGGACCTCACCGTGGCCATCGAGGTCGGCATGGTGCTGGCGGCGTTCCTGTTCATGAAGCGGATGGCGGACGTCACCAACGTCACTGCCATCAGCCGGGAGTTCGGCGAGCCGGACGAGGGCCGCGACGACTCGGGTGCGGTGTTCCGGCGGGAGATCCCGGCGGGGGTCCAGGTGTACGAGATCAACGGGCCGTTCTTCTTTGGCGCGGCCGAGACGTTCAAGAACGCGCTGGGCCAGGTGGCGGGGCGCCCCGGCGTACTCATCCTCCGGATGCGGAACGTGCCGGCGATCGACGCCACCGGCCTCCACGCGCTCAAGGACCTGGTCACCCAGAGTCGGCGGGACGGCACCCGCGTGATCCTGGCCGAAGTGCATGCGCAGCCGATGGTGGCGCTGGCAAAGTCGACGATTCTGGCAGATGTGGGGGAAGCGAACCTGGCGGGGTCGCTTGATGAAGCGCTGAGGCTCGCCCGGGGCGTCGCCGGCTGACACCGGAGCTGTCCCGCGAAGAAGCAAGGCCGGCGGCCCCAACGGGACGCCGGCCTGCTGCTCACGCCGCGATCGGGAACTGGATCGCCTTGATGGGCCTGGGTAGAGTTGAACTACCGACCTCACGCTTATCAGGCGTGCGCTCTAACCAACTGAGCTACAGGCCCCGAAACCCGGACCCAAGATAAATGCTCCCGTCGCCTATCGGAAGCACGACCGGCGTGCTCGCCGCCACCGGCGTCGTCAAGCGGTTTGGCGAGGTCACGGCGCTCGACGGCATCGAGCTCCGCGTCGATGACGGCGAATGCGTGGCGCTGGTGGGCCAGACCGGCTCCGGCAAGACGACGCTGCTCCGCATGTTCAATCGTCTCGCCACCCCCGACGCGGGACGGATCGCGCTGCGCGGCACCGATCTGGCCACGCTCGATCCGGTCACACTCCGCCGCGGGATGGGCTACGTCCCCCAGGACGGCGGACTCCTCCCCCACTGGAACGTGCAGCGCAACGTCGCCCTGGTGCCGTGGCTCACCGGCGATGCGGCCGCCCGCGCGGCGGCCAGCCGCGCCCTCACGCTCGTGGGGCTCGATCCGGCACAGTTCGCCCGGCGCTGGCCTCGCGATCTCTCGGGCGGGCAGCGGCAGCGGGTCGCACTCGCCCGCGCGATTGCCGGCCAGCCGCCGATCATCCTGCTCGACGAGCCCTTCAGCGCGCTCGACGCGCTCACCCGCATGGAGATGCAGGAGCTGTTCACCGAGCTGCGGCGTACGGTGTCGATGACCGCGGTCCTCGTGACCCATGATCTGGTCGAGGCGCTCCGCCTCGCCGATCGCGTTGCGGTAATGCGGGCGGGCCGCATCGAACAGCTCGACGCGCCCGCGGCGCTGCTGGCCCGCCCCGCGACCGACTACGTCCGCCGCCTGCTGGCGGCGGCCCGCATCGGGCTGACGTGACCGGTCTCCGGCTCGCCGGCGCGCTCCTGCTGCTCGCGGTGCATCCCGCCGTGCCGGCCGCCCCGGCGCAGGAGCGCGCGCCGGCCAACGGCGGCCGGCCGGTGATCGTCGCGTCCAAGCCGTTCGGCGAGTCGTATCTGCTGGCCGAAATCCTTGCGCAGCTCCTCGAAGCGCGTGGCATCCCCGTCACCCGTCGCCCCGGGCTGGGCGCCACCGAGATCGCCTTCCGCGCGCTCCGGAGCGGCGATATCGACGTCTATCCCGAATACACCGGCACCGGCCTCCTTGTCATCCTGGGTCAGCCGCCCAGCCCCGACGCCGCGGACGTGTATCGCCGCGTGTCCGTCGAGTTCCGCCGCCGCTACGGCATGCGGTGGCTGGCGCCCCTCGGCTTCGAGAATACCTACGCCATCGCCGTCCGACGCGCCACCGCCGACAGTCTGCACCTTGCCACGCTCGATGAGCTGGCCCGGGTGTCGCCGAGACTCACCGCCGGGCTTACCGCCGATTTCATCGGCCGGCCCGACGGACTGCCGGGGCTGACCAGCGCGTACGGTCTGCGCTTTGGGACCGTGCATGCGCTGTCGCCGGCGCTCAAGTATCAGGCGCTGGCCCAGGGGGCGGTGGACGTCATCGATGGCTATTCCACCGACGGGCTCATCAGCCGCTACGACCTGGTCGTGCTGCGCGACGATCGACATTTCTTTCCGCCGTACCAGGCGGCGGCGCTGGTGGGCGCCGGCCTGCAGCGAAGCCGGCCCGCGGCGGTGCTCGCGCTCTCCGAGCTGAGCGGGCAGCTCGATGTCTCGATGATGCGTGAGCTCAATCGGCGGGTGGAAGTGAACCATGAGCCGGTGGCCACGGTCGCGTCCGACGCCCTCCGCCGCCTGGCGCTGACGGGCGGCGTCAGCGGCGTGCCGCCGCGCGCTCGCCGCGGCGGATCGATCCTGCGCTATCTGGTGGAGCGGCGGCGCACCATCCTCCAGCTCACGCTCCGCCATCTGCTGCTCGTGGGGCTCTCGCTCGGTGCCGGGATGCTGATCGGCGTGCCGCTGGGGCTGGTGCTGGAGCGGGCGGGACGCGGGGCGGAGCCCGTGGTCCGCACGATCGGACTCGTGCAGACGCTGCCGGGCATGGCGCTGCTCGCGTTCATGATTCCGCTGCTGGGGGTGGGCGTGGTGCCGGCGCTGGTGGCGCTCTCGATCTATTCTGTGTATCCGATCCTGCGGAACACCTACACCGGCGTGCGCGATGCAGATCCCGCCGCCGTGGCCGGCGCCACCGGCTCCGGCATGTCGCCGGGCCAGGTGCTTCGGTATGTACGGCTGCCGCTGGCCGTACCGGTCATCATGGCCGGCATCCGGACGGCGGCCGTCATCGGCGTGGGCACCGCGACCCTGGCCGCCTTCATCGGGGCCGGCGGCCTGGGCGATCCCATCGTGGCCGGGCTCGCGCTGTCCGACGTGCCGATGATCCTGTCCGGCGCCATCCCGGCGGCGCTGCTGGCGCTCGCCGTGGACCTGCTGCTGGCCGAGGCCGAGCGGCTGGTCCGGCCTCGCGGGGTGGGCGCCCGCGGGGCCTGACGCGGTGAAATCGCCGCGCCGGCCCGCGGGCCGTTACCGCTCTTCGTCTTCCTCGTCGTCGAGAACGAGGTCGTCTTCGAGGTCCTCGTCGTCGTCGTCCTCGTCGTCGAGGTCCTCGCCGTCGGCGTCGTCCTCGTCGTCGTCGTCATCATCGTCGAACGTGAAGCCGTCCTCGAACTCTTCCTCGTCGTCATCGAATTTCCGACGCATCTCGAGCGCCTCCACCGACGTCTCCCAGGCCAGCATGATGTCCTCCGCCATCAGAGAGAGATAAGTCCCGCGCCCTTACGACGCGTTCTCGACCCGCGCGGCGGCGCGCGCGGCTTTCTTGCGGTCGGTCGCGGCGAGCTGCCGCTTGCGCAGCCGGATCGACTTTGGCGTCACCTCGATCAGTTCGTCCTCCTCGATGTACTCGAGGGCGTACTCCAGCGTGATCTGCCGCGGCGGCTCGAGGATCACGTTGTCGTCCGTGGCCGTCGTCCGCATGTTGGTGAGCTTCTTTTCCTTCGTGACGTTGACGTCCAGGTCCGCCGGACGGGAGTTTTCTCCCGCCAGCATCCCCTCGTACACCACGTCGCCGGGTGCCACGAACATCTGCGCGCGTTCCTGCAGGTTACCCAGCGCAAAGGCCACCACCAGGCCTTCGCGGTCGGCCACCAGGACGCCGCGCTTGCGCCCCGAGAGCGGTCCGGCCCACGGCCCGTACTCCAGAAACCGGTGGTGCATGATGCCGGTGCCTCGGGTGTCGGTCAAAAATTCCGAGCGGTAGCCGAACAGGCCCCGCGCCGGGATCCGGAACGTCATCCGCACCATCCCCTGCCCCGGATTCCGCATCTCGGTCATCTCGGAGCGACGGGGGCCCAGCTTTTCCATCACCGCGCCCATGTATTCCTCGGGCACGTCGATCATCAGCTCCTCATACGGCTCCAGCCGCTCGCCGTTCTCGCCTTCCCTGGTGATCACGCGCGGACGGCTGACCTGAAACTCGAACCCCTCCCGGCGCATCGTCTCCATCAGGATGCCCAGGTGGAGCTCGCCCCGCCCGGAGACGGAATGTGTGTCCGGACTGTCGGTGGTCTCGACGCGCAGCGCCACGTTCCGCTCCAGCTCCTTGAAGAGCCGGTCCCGGAGCTGGCGGCTGGTGACGAACTTTCCTTCGCGGCCGGCAAACGGGCTGTTGCTGACGATGAAGTCCACCGAGATCGTGGGCTCCTCGACCGCGATGCCCAGCATCCGGTCCGGATGGTCCACTGAGGTGAACGTCTTGCCGATCTCGATCCCCTCGAAGCCGGCCAGCGCCACGATGTCGCCGGCGGAGGCCTCCTGCACCTCGATGCGGTTGAGCCCGTCGAAGGTGTAGAGTCTGGTTACCCGGTTGCGCTCGACCTTTTCATCGTCGGCGACCATGCCCGGCGCGCCCATCGGCAGCAGCGCCACCTGATCGCCCACCTGCACCCGGCCCCGCTCGATCCGCCCAATGGCGATCCGCCCGAGGAAACTCGAGAAGTCGAGGGTGGACACGAGCATCTGGAATGGGCCGCCGGCGTCGCTCTTGGGCTCCGGCACGTAATCGAGAATGGCCTGGAACAGCGGCACCAGGTCGGTGCCCGGCTGATCCAGCTCCGTCGTGGCCGTGCCGGCGCGGCTGGACGTATAAAGGAAGGGCGCATCGAGCTGCTCGTGCGTGGCGTCCAGGTCGATGAACAGGCCCAGCACTTCGTCATGCACGCGGAGCGGCTCGGCGTCCGCCCGGTCGATCTTGTTGATGGCCACGATCGGCCGGTGACCCAGTGCCAGCGCCTTCCGGGTCACGAATCGGGTCTGCGGCATCGGCCCCTCGGCGGCATCCACGAGGATGAGCACGCCGTCCACCATCCGGAGGATGCGCTCGACCTCGCCGCCAAAGTCCGCGTGGCCCGGTGTGTCCACGATATTGATCTTGGTCCCGTGCCAGTTGACCGCCGTGTTCTTGGCCAGGATCGTGATGCCGCGCTCCCGCTCCAGCGGGTTTGAATCCATGACGCGCTCGGCGACCTGCTGGTTGGCCCGGAATGCTCCCGCCTGCCGGAGCATCTGGTCCACGAGCGTGGTCTTGCCGTGGTCGACGTGCGCGATGATGGCAATGTTCCGAATCAAAATGCCCTGCTTCTGAAAAATGACCCTGCCGGGGCCAGCGGCAGCCCCAAGCGGCGCATATATAGACGTCCCCAGCCGCCGCCGCAAGACACCTTACGCACCACCACGAGCCACGGGGACACCAAAACGCGCCCACCGGTTCCCCGGGAGCGCGTCCCACCCGACCTGGGGCGCCTCCGCACCCCGTCAATGCGGGTGGGCGTGCTTCCGGGCGCACGCCACCGTATCGGCCGGCTCGCAGCCGGCGTCCTCGACCTCGAGCTGGATCGTGACGTGACCGATACCCAGCTCCGCCACCCCGGCCCGGATGCCGTCCAGCACCTCGGGGTGAAGATCCAGCTCCGGCACGATGGCATGGCCACTCATGGCGATCACGCCGCTGGTGACGGTCCAGACGTGGACGTCGTGGACCGCCGTCACCCCGTCCACCCGAAGCATCCGGCGGTGCACGTCCCGCATCGAGATGCCGCGCGGCACCGCCTCGAGCAGGATGTCGGTGCTCTCCCGCACCAGCCGCCATGCGCCTGCCAGGATCAGCACCGCCAGCGCCACCGAGAGAATCGGGTCGATCGGGGTCCAGCCCGTCAGGGCAATCACCACGCCCGCCGCGAGCGCCCCGGCCGAGCCCAGCAGGTCGCTCATCACGTGGAGATAGGCGCCCCGGGTGTTCAGACTGTGACGATGGCCCGCATGCAGCAGGCGGAGCGCGATCGCGTTCACCATGAGGCCGGCGGCGGCCACGACCATCAGCAGGTCGGCGCGGATCGGGTGGGCCGTCTCCATGCGATGGACCGCCTCGATCACCACCCAGGCGGCCACGCCGATCAGCGCGGCGCCGTTGATGAGCGCCGCCAGGATCTCCCATCGCATGTAGCCGTAGGTCTTCCGGTCGTCCGCCGGCCGCTGGCCGATCCACGCGGTGAGCAGGGTCAGCCCCAGCGCACCGACGTCCGTCAGCATGTGACCCGCGTCGGCCACCAGCGCCAGCGAGCCGCTCACCCAGCCGCCCACCGCTTCGACCACCATGAACACCGCTGTCATGGCCAGGACGATCCACAGCCGCCGCGTATCAGATCGCGGAGCCTGCTGCATGCAGTCGGCCGGCTGGTACGGCGCCGGCGTCCCTTGGCTCGTCACCGGGGCCCGTCGCCGGTACGGCATCGCACCGCCTCGGCGTGCGCAAACAGTCCCTCCGCCTCCGCCAGCGCCACGATGTGCGCCGCATCCCGCGCCACCCGCTCGGGACTGTAGCGGATGATGCTGGTGCGCTTGATGAAGTCGTACACACCGAGCGGCGACGCATAGCGTGCCGTGCCGCCCGTGGGCAGCACATGGCTCGGCCCGGCCAGATAGTCCCCCACCGGCTCCGGGGTGCCCGCGCTCAGAAAGATGGCCCCCGCATGGCGCACATTCGCGGCGATCCGCTCGGCTCCCTGCGCCACGATCTGGACGTGCTCCGGCGCGCGGCGGTTCGCCACCTCGATCGCGTCCCGCATGTGGGCCACGAGCACGACGACACCGTTGCGGTCGAGCGCGGCCCGGGCGATCGCGGCCCGCGGCGCCCGCTCCAGCACCCGCTCCAGCGCGGCCGGCAGCGCCTCAGCCAGCGCACGTGACGTCGTGACGCACCAGGCGGTGGCGTCCTCGTCGTGCTCTGCCTGCGCCAGCAGATCGGCCGCAACCCACTCCGGCCGGGCCGTCTCGTCGGCAATGATGAGCACTTCGGTCGGCCCGGCGATCATGTCGATCCCGACCTGGCCAACCACCTGCCGCTTGGCCTCCGCGACGAACCGGTTTCCCGGCCCCACGATCTTGTCCACCCGGGGTATGGTCGCCGTCCCATACGCGAGCGCCGCGATCGCCTGCGCCCCGCCGATCCGGAAGACCCGAGTGACGCCGGCCAGTGCGCATGCCGCCAGCACCGCGTCCGTGACGCCCTGAGGCGGGACCACCGCGATGATCTCCTGGACCCCGGCCACCAGCGCCGGCACCGCGTTCATGATCACCGTGGACGGGTACGACGCCTTTCCGCCCGGCACGTACAGCCCCACCCGGTCGAGCGGCAGGACCCGCATGCGGAGCCGACTCCCATCTTCACTGTCGAGCTCGAAACCGTCGTCCCGCTGATGCCCGTGATACTCGCGGACCCGATCGACCGCCCGTGTCAGCGCGTCGCGCAGCACCGGCCCCACCCGCTCGAGCGCCCCCTGCGAGCGCTCGGCCGCCAGCTCCCAGTCCTCCGGCGCGAGATCCACCCCGTCGAACCGCAGAGTGCACGCACGGACCGCTGGGTCTCCGCGCGCCCTGACGTCGTCGAGCACCTCGCGGACGACGTGCTGGGTCTCACGATCGGTCGCGGCGCTGCCTGGAAGCAGGGCATCCAGGGCGTCGAATGGCGGCGCGATGAACAGGCGCATCAGCCCGTACTCTCGCGGTAAAACCGCTTCTCTATTAGACTTACCGCATATGGAACCGTCACAACCTACCTCGACCGGGTTCGGGCTCGCCGCTGTTCTCGTGCTCGTGCTCCTGAACGCGTTCTTCGTGGCGACCGAATTCGCACTGGTGAGCGCGCGCAAGACCCGGCTCGACGAAATGATCCGGGCCGGTGACCGCAAAGCTATCCTCGCGCGACGGGCCATTCAATCACTTGCCCGCTATATCTCCGCCACCCAACTCGGCATCACGCTCGCCTCCCTCGGTCTCGGCTGGGTGGGTGAGCCCGCGCTGGCCCACCTGATCGGCGGCTGGTTCACCGGCCTCCCGGCGCTGCTGGCCGGCATCACCACCCACACCATCGCCTCGGTCATCGCGTTCACCGTGATCACCATGTTGCACATTGTCCTGGGCGAACTGGTCCCCAAGGCGCTCGCCCTGGTGCACCCCGAGGTGGTGAGCACCTGGACGGCGGCGCCGCTGATGGGATTTGCGTGGGTCATGGCCGGCCCGATTGCGGTGCTCAAGGGCATGTCGAATGGACTGCTCGGGCTGGCAGGAATCACCCCGCCGGGCGAAGCTGACCGGCTGCATTCGCCGGAAGAGATCCGGATGCTGGTGGGGCAGAGCGAGGAGGGCGGCACCCTGCTCAAGCAGGATGCGCGGCTGCTCGAGGGCGTGTTCGAGTTCAGCGAGAAGACGGCACAGGAAGTCATGACGCCGCGTACCCAGATGGTGGGGCTCGAGGCGGACTTCACCATCGAGGCCGCGGCGGATGAGGTCGCGGCCGAAGGGCGGTCGCGCTATCCCGTCTACGCGGAGTCGGTGGACGAGATCGTGGGCGTGGTGCACGCCAAGGACATCCTGGCCGCGCTTCGGTCCCGGCCCGGCTCCGCCGTCCGGGCTATCATGCGCCCGCCGCTGTTCGTGCCCGGCACCCGCGAAGTCGAGGACGTCCTGGCCGACATGAAGCGGCTCAAGGTCCACCTGGCGGTGGTGCTCGACGAATACGGCGGCACTGCCGGCCTGGTGACGATGGAGGACCTGCTGGAGGAAATCGTCGGCCCGATCTACGATGAGTACGACCCGCAGGACCGACCCGCGCCCGGCGAAGGCGCCCCGCTGCTCGACGGCGCCACGCCCATCACCGAATTCAACACGGAGTACGACGCCACCCTCGACGATGCCGACTACACGACGCTGGGCGGGTACGTCTTCGGCATGATCGGCCGGCTCCCGCGCGTGGGCGACCGGGTCACGGCCGGCATCCACACCTTCGAGGTGGCCGATATGGACGGCCGCCGCGTGAAGGCGCTGCGTGTCGTCGCCCTCAAGCCGGACGATCCGCCCGAGGAGCAGACCGCGGGCTGACCGCGGCCGCTTCATGCTTCGCGCATCCATCGCACCGATCCCTCCCGGGGCGCTCGATCTCACCGGCGCCGCGGTCCGCCGTCGCCGCGGGCTGCAGCGTGTCACGATGGCGCGCCTCGAGGCCGCCGGCTACGAAGAACTGATCCCCCCAACGTTCGAGTACGAAGAGATCTTTCTCCGTGCCGGCGGCCCCGGCGTGGCCGAGCGCACCATCCGCTTCCTCGATCTCGATGGCCGCAGTCTGGCGCTCCGGTACGACTTCACCGCCAGCATTGCCCGCGTCGCGGCCACCACGTTTGCGGCGGTGGCGCCGCCGCTCCGCTTCTGCTATTCCGGCAAGGTGTTTCGCCAGGAGCCGGAGCGCGGTGCGCGCCCTCGGGAAAGTCTTCAGGTGGGCGCCGAGCTGCTGGGCGAGGCGGGGCTGGCGGCCGACGTGGAGATCGTCCGGCTGACGCTCGGACTGCTGGCGGACGCCGGCGTGGAGGAGTTCCGGGTGACGATCGGCCACGTGGGAGTGCTGGCCACGGGGCTGGCGGCGCTCGATGAGCGCGCTCGTGCCGATGTCCGGCGGTGGATCGATCGGAAGGACCGCGCCAGTCTGCGCCGCGCCCTGGCAGATGCGCCGCCCGACGCCCGGCCGCTCGTGGAGCTCCCGTTCGTCATCGGTGGCCGCGCGGCGGTGGAGACGGCCCTGGCATCGGCGCCGCCGAGCGCCCGTGCCGGTCTCGACCGGCTGCTCGAGCTCGACGCGGCACTCACCGCCTCAGAACGCTCCCGTGTGCTGTACGATCTGGGCGAGGTGCGCGGACTCGACTACTACACCGGGATCCATTTCGAGGTGTTCGTGGCGGGCGCGGGGCGGGCCGCCGGCGCCGGCGGGCGCTACGACGACCTCATGGGTCGGTTCGGTCGGTCGATGCCGGCGGTGGGCGTCTCGCTGGATCTCGACGTGCTCGCCGAGATTCAGGCGTGAGCCGACTGCGGATCGCCCTCGCCAAGGGCCGCCTGCACGAGGGCGCGCTGGAGCACTTTGCCGCTGCCGGCATTGCGCCAATGACCGATCCCGGGCGCCGGCTCCTGATCGCCACGTCGGATCCCGAGATCGACTTCCTCGTGGTCAAGCCCGGGGACGTACCAGTCTACGTCGAATCCGGTGCCGCGGATATCGGCGTCACGGGCACCGACGTGCTGCGCGAATCGAACGCCGACGTGCTGGAGCCGCTGGAGCTGGGATTCGGCTATTGCCGGCTGGTCGTGGCCACGCCGGCGGAGGCCGCGTACCCCGCGCTTGCCGGTGGCGTGACCCCGCGCGTGGCCACCAAGTATCCCCGTCTGGCGCAGGCGCACTTCGCGGCCGCCGGGCGCGCCGTGGAGATCGTCCACGTCGGCGGGTCGGTCGAGGTGGCCCCGCTGCTCAATCTGTCTCACTGGATCGTGGACCTGGTGGACACGGGCAGGACGTTGCGGGCCAACGGGCTGGTGGAACGGGAGACGATTCTCGAGTGCGGGGCGGTGCTGGTGGCCAATCGCGCCAGTCAGAAGCTCAAACTCGCGGCGCACGAGCGGGTGCTGCGGGGCCTGGAGCGGCGCTAGCGCGGCGGCCGGCGAGCCGCACCGCCAGCTCCAGCGCCGCCCGCATGCTCGCAGGATCGGCCCGGCCGGTGCCGGCGATGTCGAACGCGGTACCGTGATCCGGCGAGGTCCGCGGAAACGGCAGCCCCAGCGTGACGTTCACCGCCCGGCCGAATGCCGCCACCTTGATCGCCGTCATGCCCACGTCGTGATACGGCGCGAGCACCGCGTCGAATTCGCCGCGCATGGCCCGCACGAAGACCGTGTCCGCCGGCAGCGGACCCGCGGCGCCCAGTCGCTCCGCCGCCGGTGCCAGCACCCGCGTTTCCTCGTCGCCGAACAACCCCGACTCGCCCGCATGCGGATTCACCGCGCACAGTACCAGCCGCGGCGCGGCAATCCCGAACCAGTCCCGCAGGCCCCGGGCCGTGACGGTGCCGGTGCGCACCACGCGGTCCACCGTGAGGAGCGCTGGCACATCGCGGAACGGCACGTGGGTCGTGACCAGCACTACGCGCAGCTCGTCGGCGGCCAGCATCATGGCCACGTCCACGTCTCCCGCCAGGTGGGCAAGCCATTCGGTATGGCCAGGATAGGGAAATCCGGCAAGATGGAGGGCGTGCTTGTGGGCGGGTGCGGTGACGATGGCGTCCACCTCGCCGGCGAGCGCCAGGCGCGCCACCGTTTCCACCGCGTGTCCGGTAATGCGGCCGGCGCGCACCGTCCGGGCGTGATCGGCGCGTTCCCCGCTCCCCCCGTTCCACGCTCCGACGCTGATGCGTGCAGCGGCCGGAATCGCCCCCATCTGGTCGTCGGCACCAACCAGGGTGATTTCGGCGTCGAGCGGCTCCTCCAGGGCCCGGCGGACGATCTCCGGCCCGATGCCCCGCGGGTCACCGAGGGTGACCGCGAGCCGCACCATCAGGGCTCGCGCACGTCGACATAGGTGAACTCGCGCAGCCGTTCCACCAGCCGGCGCTGCGACAGCTCGTCGGAGAGTGCGGTGCGGATCCGGTCCTTCATATCCTCGTAGGAGACGTCACCCTCGGGCCGCCGCTCGGTGATCTTCACGATGGCGAACTTCTGGCGCACGCCTTCGCTGCCCAGCTCGAACGGCGGGACGATGGTACCTGCCGGCGCGTCGCCGATCGCCTTGGCGTAGACCTCCGGCAGCTTGTCCAGCGGCACCGCCGGCGCCTCCTTCTCCTCGGAGGCATCGTGGTACAGTCGCTGCAGCGAGTCGAACGATGCGCCAGCGGACACCGCCTTCGAGAGCCGGAGCGCCAGTGCGCGCGCGCTGTCCACGTCGGACGCCGTGACCGCCGGCGTGATCAGGATGTGCCGCGCGTTGGTCTCCGTCGGCTGGGTCCGCAGCACCTGGATGATGTGAAAGCCGAAAGCGGTCTCGACCGGATCGGAGATGGCGCCGGGCTTGAGCGCGTACTCGACCCGTTCGAACTCCGGGAGGAAGCGCCCGCGCCGTTCCCAGCCCAGATCGCCGCCGTTGACCCGCGTGGCGGAATCGGCCGAGAAGCGCCGCGCCGCAGTGGCAAAGTCGGCGCCGTTGCGCAGCTCCAGCACGATGGAATCAGCCAGCGCGCGGGCGCGGGCGCGAGCCGCCGGCGTGGCCTTGGGCGCGATGACGATCTGGCGGAATGAAATGGTGGCCGGTCGCTTGTCCAGCTGCCCCTTGCTGCGCGCGAAGAACGCCCGCATCTCCTTGTCGGTCGGAATGACCGGCTTGAGCCGCCCGCGATCCTTCAGATGCGCCAGCAGCCGATTCTTGTAGAAGGTCCGCCGCACGTTGTCGGCCGACCAGCGGCGGTATTCGTCGGGCGTCTCGAAGCCGGCCTTCTTCAGCTCGTTGACGTAGTCCACCTCGGACGTGAACCGGGCCCGCACACCCTTCACCTGCTGGTCCACCGCCTGGAGCACTTCCTCGGCGGTCACCTTGATCGTGGTGTCGCGCTCCGCCTCCTGCACCAGCAACTCGTCATCCACGATATCATCGACGATCGAGCGGCGCAGCGAGTCGTAGGCCATCTCGTTCGCGGGGGCCACGAAGCCGGGCTGCGATTGCCGGGTGAACATCTCCTCTTCGACCTGCGACAGCAGAATCGGGTGATTGCCGACGACGGCGACCACCCGGTCCGTGACGATCGTGGTGTCCTTCACCTGGCGCATCGCGGTGGAGTCCTGCCCCACCGCCGGCCGCGCCCCGGCCGCCCCGACAGCGGCCGCGGCGGCCAGCGCCACCGCGGACCGGTACAGCTGCCTCATGATCAGCCCCTTCGCTTACCGATTGACCGGCGGCGGCGTCCGGGTCCCGCCCGACGGCGGCGGACCCGGCGCCGGCTGCATCGCGCCCGGCGGCATGCCAGGTCGCGGCCCGGTCGGCCCATTGATGGAATCCGACTTGGCGCGGATGGCCTGCGCCTCCCCGAGCCCGCGCTCGAGGCCCGCCGGATAGATCTTGTGCGTCATTCGCTCGCGCAGCAGCGTCGTCAGCGTGGTCGGCAGCGGCCGGAGCCGTGCCTTCCCGGCAAGCAGCGCGTCGAAGTATTGCGCGAGCTTGAGCCCGGCGACCTTGACCCGCTCATTCCGCGCAATGGACGAATCGGCGAAGTCCGCCCCGCTGATGCCCATTTCCATCTTGAGCGAATCGATCTGCGCAGCGTACTGCTGGTGCATTTCCTGCCACTCGACCGGCGACAGCACGATGTGGGCCGAGTCGGCCTGGCGCAGCAGCAGCGCGCTGCTGGTCACGCCGCGGGCAAACTGGATCAGCTGGCTGTCGGTCGCGGCTTTCACCTGCGGATACGCCGCGGGCGGCACGATCTGGTGCATCCACTTGACCATCTCGCCCAGCGTGAAGGTCCCGCCGTCGTACGTCGCGACGGCCTTGCTGGAGCCGGCGCTGCCCTCCATGTCCTCCACCGCCGAGCGGAGCGTGGCCGGCGCGCTGGACGCCACCTTGATCTTCTTGGTGATGGCCAGACTGTCCAGGTAGAGCGAGTCGATGCGGACGCCGGCGCCCTCGTGGATCCACGCCGTGAAGCGGTCGATCACCGCCGATTCGGGCGGACGCCGGATGATGTGATAGCCAAAGGGCGTCTCGACGATGGCGCTCACCGCACCCGGCGAGAGTGCCCAGCCCGCGCTGTCGAAGGCGGTGACGAACTTGCCGCGCGGCCAGACACCGAGATACCCCTGGTCGCGGGCACTGCCCGGGTCGGCCGACATCTGGCTCGCGAGCTGGCCGAAATCGGCACCGGCCTTGACCCTGGCCAGCGCCGCCTCGGCCTTCCTGCGCGCCGCGGCCCGCTCCTCGGGCACCGCATTGGGCGTGACCGAGAAAAGCATGTGCTGCAGCAGGCGCACCGCATTGCCATTATAGGCGCTGTCGATCCGGGCCGGCGTCACCTTTCCGCGGCGCGCAAGCAGCGTATCGAACCAGTGCTGCGATCGCAGCTCCGCGATATCGCCCCAGAGGACCTCAGCAATCGCCGCCGAGTCGGACGGCAGCTTGCGGGTGGCGACCGCCTGGGAGAACAGCGCGTAGTCGGTCCACAGGTTGGCCACGAAATCGGCCGACTCGCGGTTGAGCTGGGCACCCTTGGGGCCGGCCAGAATCTGGGCCATCCGAGTGGTCTTGAGCTCCAGGTCACCCGCCTTCGCGGCCACGTCGGCGTGCGCCGAAAAGAGATCCCGGAAATTGGAACAGCCCGCGACCCCGAGCAGTCCGACGACGATCAACAAGCGGCGCATGCCTTCTCCATGAAAGGGACTACGTCGATACTGCCCTGAGCGCCCGAACGAGCGCCGGAATCATCGGCTCACCGCCCAGGCGCGTCAGCCGGAGCGAGAGCGGTACGGTGCGGCGCACCTCGGCCGCAAGCTGGACATCGTCCAGCGCGGCGGTCAGCCCCGCCATGCGCGGCGCAGTGCCCGCCCGGAACGTCAACCGCGATTCGTCACCCCGGACCAGAACATGCTGGAGGCCGAGCGCTGCGCCCATGACCCGGAGACGGGCCATGTCGAGCAGCGTCTCGGCCTCGGACGGCAGAGGGCCGAACCGCTCACGCATTTCCTCGCGCAATTGATCAATGTCGCCAGACGACACCGCCCGCGCCAGTCGCCGGTACAGGTCCAGCTTGGCGTCGTCATCGGCCACGTAGGCATCGGGCAGGTGCGCCGGACGATCCAGGACCACGTCGGGCGGCAGCGGCTGCTCCTGCCCGCCTTGGCCCCGCAGCGCCTTCACCGTCTCCTCCAGCCACCGCAGATAGAGGTCGAACCCGACTGCGTGCGCGTGCCCCGACTGCTCCGAGCCCAGCAGATTGCCCGCTCCCCGCAGTTCCAGATCCTTCAGCGCGATCCGGTAGCCGGCACCGAGGTCGGTGTGGTGTTCCAGCACCTTGAGCCGCTCCTCGGCGTCGGCGTCGATCGTATCGGGCACCAGGAGGTAGCAGTTGGCCCGACGGTGGCTGCGTCCCACCCGTCCGCGGAGCTGGTAGAGCTGCGCCAGTCCCAGCCGGTGCGCGTCGTGCACCACCATCGTGTTGGCATTGGGCACGTCCAGACCGGACTCGACGATCATCGTCGTGACGAGAATGTCCACTTCCCCGGCGACGAATCCGCGCATCACCCGCTCCAGCACGTCCGCCGCCATCTGTCCATGCGCCACGGCCACCCGGGCGCGAGGCGCGAGCGAGCGCACCCGCGCCGCGATGGTTTCAATCGTCTCGATCCGGTTGTGGACCATGAACACCTGGCCGCCGCGGTCCAGTTCCCGGGCAAACGCTTCCTCCAGCAATCCGTCATCCCACGGCTCGACGAACGTGAGCACCGGCGAGCGGTCGCGCGGGGGCGTCTCGATCAGCGTGAGGTCGCGCAGGCCCGCCAGCGACAGGTGCAGCGTCCGCGGAATCGGCGTGGCCGTGAGCGTCAGCACGTCCACCTGCAGTCGCAGCTCCTTGAGGCGCTCCTTGTGCTTGACGCCAAAACGGTGCTCCTCGTCCACAACCAGCAGCCCGAGATCCTTGAACGCCACGTCCCGCGAGAGCAGGCGGTGGGTGCCGATCACGATGTCCGTCTCGCCCGAGGCCATCCGCGCCAGCGCCGCCTTCTGCTCCCGCGCCGTGCGGAAGCGCGAGAGCACCTCCACCTTGACCGGATAGTCGGCCAGCCGCTCCATGAACGTCCGCCCGTGCTGCTCGGCCAGAATCGTGGTGGGCACCAGCACGGCCACCTGCTTGCCGCCCTGGACCGCCTTGAACGCGGCACGCACCGCCACTTCGGTCTTGCCGTACCCCACGTCGCCCACGAGCAACCGGTCCATCGGGCGCGGCTGTTCCATATCGCGCTTGATGTCCTCGGTGGCGGTCCGCTGGTCCGGCGTGTCCTCGTAGAGAAAGGCCGATTCCAGCTCCCGCTGCCACTTGCCGTCGGGCGGAAAGGCGTAGCCGCCGGTCACGCTGCGGCGCGCGTACAGGTCGAGGAGCTCGGCCGCCATCTGCTGGATCGCCTTCCGGGTCCGGTCCCGCACCTTCTGCCAGGACGAGCCGCCCAGCTTGTGCAGCTTGGGGGGCGGCCGATCGCCGTCGTCGCCGGCATCGCGATACCGCTCCAGCTGGTCCAGCCGGTACAGCGGCACGTTGAGCCGGTCCCCACCTTCATACTCGACCACCGCGACTTCGAACGTGCTCTCGCCCACCCGAACCGTGTCGATGCCGCGGTAGATCCCGATACCGTGGTCCAGATGGACCACGTAGTCGCCCACCGTGAGCGCGCCGGTGGCGGCGGACGGTGCCGCCTGGCGATAGCGCCGGGCCCGCCGGAGCCGTCGCGCGCGCCGGAAGATCTCGTGGTCGGTGAGCACCCGCAGCGACGGCATCACAAAGCCACCGTCGAGTGCGCCCACCGCCAGCGACGCGTTGGCGCCGGCCCGCCGCCCGTCCTCGAGCAACTCTTCCATCCGCTCCAGCTGGCCTTCGTTGTCGCACAGGATCAGCGTGGCCGGCGTGCCCGCGAGCAGCGTGCGGAGGCGGTTGAGGTCGCGGTCCACCCGCTCCGGCGGGAAGAATCCCATCTGGAGATCGGCGTGCTCGTCCCGCAGGACGACGCGCGGAAACGCCGCGATCTGCCCACGCCATGCCTCGGGCTCAACGAAGATCGCCTCGCGGGTGGGCACCTGCTCGCCCAGGCGGCGGGCGATCTCCAGATGGTGTGCCGCCTCGTGCCACGCGCGCGTCACCTCGTCCGCGTCGGGGCCGGTCGCCTCTTCGATGATGACGGTGTCGGGCGGGAGCAGGTCGAGCAGCGTCTGCCGGGCCGGCGCCCCTCCGGCGGGACGCGCCGGGCGGTCGGCGTCATCCGGCTGCATGCCGCGGGTATCGATCGGCAGCACGACGATCGCGGGCACTTCCTCGGCCGACCGCTGCGTGGTCAAGTCGAACCCGCGGATGGACGAGATGTCGTCGCCCCACCACTCCAGACGCGCCGGCCCGGCCATGCCGAAACCGTATACGTCAAGGATCCCGCCGCGGAGGCTGTACTCGGCCACTTCGGTCACGGTGGGCACGCGGTGATAGCCCATGGCCTCCAGCTCGCCGACGACCGCGGCCGGCGGCCGGTGCTCACCGACCGCCAGGCGCAACCGTAGCGCTTCGAGTGCGGCGGGAACCAGCGTGCGCTCGGCGGTGGCGCGCGCTGTCGTGACCAGCAGGCGGAGGCGCCCACCGAGCAGCGCCTCGATGGTCTCGGCCCGCTCGCCCGCAATCTCGTAGTGGGGCTCGTCCTCACCCAGCGCTTCACGCTGCGGATAGAGCGCGACTGGCAGGTCGGTGAGGTGGCCAAGGTCGGTCAGCCAGCGTTCGGCATCACCCGGCGTCGGCGCGACGACCACAAGGAGGCGCTGCCGCTCGGCCTGTGCCACGAAGGCGGCCAGCACCGCGCCGCTCGACCCCGGCAGCCCGCCCATGCGCAGCACCGCGCCCCGCCCGGGCAGCCGCCCGAGCAGGTCGTTGGTGGTGGCCGCGCGCTCGAAGGCGTCGGTGATGAGCCGCAGCGTCATGCGCGTCTCCGGGTAAAGCTCGCAAGCAGCACTTCGACCAGGCCCAGCGCCAGGGCGAGCCAGAGCAGCGGTCCGCGAAAATCGGCGCGGGCCAGCGACGAGAAGGCGGCGGCGCCCGCGTCCGGAAGGGCCAGGATGCGCGCGCCAGGCCACAGGCGGCGCACCGTGGCGTCCGGCATCCGCGCCAGCACCGATTCCCGTGGGTCGGTGCCGACGTTGAGCGCACCGACGGTGTCCTCACCCGCCAGCAGCAGGTGCGCGCCCGCCACCACGGGCCGGAAAAGGTCGCCGCCCTCCACCTTCCAGGACCGATCGCCCAGGCGGACCTCGCTGACCTGATCCGGCAGCGCGATCGGCTGGCCCGCGACTCCGTCCTCGATCGCGAGCTCCCCGCGCGCGACCCGGTTGAGCAACCGGTCGACCAGCGGTACGAAGCCGGCGGAAAGCGGCAGATCGGTCCAGGCCGGCTCGAGCCGGCTGCCCAGCAGCACCACGCCGGCGCTCCGGACCGCCCACGGTGTCCCGCCTGCGGTGGCCAGCACGCCGGTCCGCCCGCTCGCAGAGCTTTCGAGCATGTAGCGCTGGCTGACGCGATGGCGTCCCAGCAGCGGGCCGCTGTCGGTCCAGACCGCCGTGGTGCTGAGAGCGCCGTAATGCCAGGTCACACCGCGGCGGGCCAGCGCGCGGTTGAGCGCGCCGAGCGCTGCCGGGTCCGCCGGCGGGACCACGACCGAAAACGCCGGGCCCAGGCTGCCCGCGGTCACCTCGGCCCCGCGCGCGAGGCGGTTGCTGGCCGCCAGCACGTCGCACGCGGCGGACAGGTAGTGATCGTCGGCGCTCCACGCCGCACGGGCGACGGGTGCGATGCGGACGTACGTGTCCCGCGCATCATCCAGCCGCAGCTCATCCGGATCGAGCTCGGCATGCGCCACCCACCACCCCGCCGGCGCGCCGGGCACGCTGATGGTGGCACCGTCACCCGCACCGACCAGCGCCTGACGTCCGGGGCGCTCGCCGAGGCGCACGGTGACGGGCACCCGCCGTCCGCTGTCGCCGACGAGCGTGACCACCACGCGCCCCCCGTCGGAGGACCAGGGCTGTGCGCCGGTGGAGAGCGACGCAATGCCCAGGTTAGCCGGAGGCGCGCCGGGGGCGCGGCCCACGACCACCGCTGCCGCCGGATGTGCGGCGCTGACCGCCGTCGCCTGAAGGTCCGACAGCAGCACGATCTCGCCCGGGCGGGCGTCGGGCGCGAGGACGCTGCCCGCGAGCATCAGCGCGCCGCCCAGGTCCAACCGTGCCGGTGACGGACGGAGGCTGTCGAGCAGTGCCGCCAGCGTGCGCGCGTCTCCGCGGCGCGGGATCCCGTCCGCCGTGAGCAGCCACAGCCCATCGGCCGGCGTCGCCCGGCCCAGCGCCGCGCGCGCCGCCACCTTCAGCGCGCCCAGCAGCGGCACACCGTCCACCACCACCGCACTGCTCGCGCTGTTGTCGACGATCAGCACCATCGCTGTGGCCGGGTGTCCCGGCACACCGGCGACCGGTGCGGTCGGCCCCGCGGCCGCGAAGACGAGCGCCGCGATGAGGAGCGTCCGGACCAGCAGCAGCAGCCAATGCTGCAGGCGCAGGCGGCGCTGGTGCTCCTGCGTCGTGCTCACCAGATAGCGAACAGCCGGAAAGACGACGGTCGGCGGCTCGCGTCGCGCCACGAGGTGGAGCACCAGTGGTATCGCCGCGGCCGCCAGACCGGCCAGCAGCCACGGATGGAGAAAACCGATCATCCGCGACCGGCCGGCGCGAGCGCGTGGCGCAGCACCGTCCCAAACGGCGTGTCGGTCAGCACATGATGGTACGCGATGCCGCTCCGCCGACAGGCCAGCCGCCACCCCGCGACGACCTGCTCCACGGTGCTCCGATAGGCGCCGGCCCATTCCCGGGGCCGAAGCACGACTGCGCTCCCCGTCTCGGGGTCCTCGAACCGCGCCTCGGCCGGGCCACTGAGCGTGGACTCCGCAGGATCCATGATGTGGAGGACCAGCACGTGATGGCCGCGGTGCCGGAGGAACCGGAGCGCCTTGAGCGCCAGATCACGTTCGAGCAGGAGATCGGAGACGAAGACGACCAGACCACGGCGCCGAAGAGCGCCCACGACGCGCCGGAGCGCCGGCTCGGCCGCGGTGCCGGTGCCGGCGTCAAGCTCCGCCAGCACCCGCAGGAGCTGGTGCCAGTGGCCGGTCCGCGCGCTGGGCGCGGTGACCGATCGGATCGTGTCGTCAAAGGTGATCAGCCCGGTGGCGTCGCGTTGGCGCAGCAGCACCAGCGAGAGCGCGGCGATCAGCCGCCGCGCATAGTCGAGCTTGGCCAGCCGAGTGGCGGGATCGCCGCTCCATCCCATGGACCGCGACGCGTCGCACACCACGACGGCGCGCAGGTTCGTTTCCTCCTCGAACTGCTTCACGTAGAGCCGATCGTTCCGGCCGAGTATCTTCCAGTCGACGTAGCGAAGCTCGTCGCCGGGCTGATACATGCGATGTTCGGCGAATTCGACGGAAAACCCGCGGCGGGGAGAGCGGTGCAGGCCCGTGAGAAAGCCCTCCACGACGCCGTCGGTGACGACTTCGAGGCCGCCGAGGCGGGAGACTTCCATGGGATCGAGCAGGTCGAGACGGGCGCGACCGGGGGGTGACGCTGTTCGGTTCATGCCGGGGGCAACGTAGGCGGACGAGACGGCGGAAGTCAACGCGAGACGGTCAGTCGCAGGGCGCCCGCGGCGGCGTCACCCTCGAGTGACACGTATGCGATGCCGGCCCCGGAGCGTCGACCGTAACGCATTGTCCGCGGCGATTTTGCCGTTTGGGGCCGAAGTGGCACACACCATGCTCGGCACTCGTGGCCCAGACGTTTCGCTCCACCCGGAGGTTTCATGCAGTCTCGCGCAACGGCCCTTGGCATCGCGCTCGTCCTCGCCGCTACCGCGGCGGGTCCGTTCGCCGCGACGGCGTCCGCGCAGACCCCCCGGTCCCAGCCCACCCAGCAGCAGCCCCAGCCCCGGTCCAACGACCCGCGGCGCGCGGATCCCCCCCGCGAGGCCCCGCCCAGGGTGGACGACCGGGGTCAGTCGCACGAGCAGCCCCGTGGCCAGCCGGCCGAGCGTCCGGCGCCGCCGCCCAGGAGCACCGGCGAGCCGGAACTGCGCCGCCGGAAGCCCTGACGTCCTGGCGGGCCCGGATATATTTCGGGCATGACCGACTCCATCGCCGACTTCAACGCCTACCGCGCCCGGATGAACGACGCCATTCTCGGCGCGGGCAATCTGACCATCAATCGCTTCTTCGCCCTGGACAACCGCGCCTACGAGCCCGGCGCGCTGGGCGCGAAAACGAAGGAAATGCTGGGGCTGGTGGCCTCGATGGTCCTGCGATGCGACGACTGCATCACCTACCACGTGCTGCGCTGCCACGACGCAGGGGTCAGCGCCGACGAGTTCCAGGAGATTTTCGCGGTGGGGCTCGTGGTCGGCGGGAGCATCGTGATTCCTCATCTTCGCCGGGCCATGGCCCGTCTGGAGGAGCTCAGCGCCTCTGGCTGAGGATGACGCCGACGATAATCGCGGCGGCGCCGGCCAGCTGGATCGGACTCGGCCGCTCGCCCAGGATGGCCATCGCCGAGGCCATCGCCACCAGCGGCGTGATGCAGGCATAAACTGCGGTGCGGTTGCTGCCAATCGCGCGGACGCTGGCGTTCCACAGCAGATAGGCCACCACGAGCGACATCACTGACGAATAGGCCAGTCCCGCCCAGCCCAGCGTGGAGATCGCACTCCACTGCATCCCCAGCAGCGACGGCAGCCCGGCCGCGAGCAGCAGGGGCGTTCCGAGCACCATGGTCCACGTGGTGATGGCCAGCGGCGACATTGCAAGATCGAGCCGCCGGACCCCCAGCGTGAACGCGGCCCAGCAGACGACCGCCGCGAGGGTCAGCGCGTCGCCGCCGTAGTTCCCCGGCTGCAGCGACACACCCCGGGCCGCCACCACCAGGACGACCCCCACGGAGGCCAGCGCGAGTCCGCGCACGCCATCGCGCGTCAGCCGCTCGATGCCGAGCGCGGCGCCCAGTCCGGCGACCAGCGCCGGCATGCTGGCCAGCACCAGCGCGCTGTTGGACGCGGTCGTGAGGGACAACCCCACGATGAAGCAGACCTGATAGATCGAGTTGCCCACCACACCGAGTGCCGTGAGCCGCAGCATCCCGCCGGCCGGCGGCAGCAGCCGGCCCTCCCGCCACCATAGCGCCGCGAGCAGCAGCACCGACGCGCCGACGAATCGCAGCGCGGTGAAGCCCAGCGGAGGAAACTGACGGAGCGCCCACTTGGACACGCTGAAGTTGCAGCCCCAGATCACGACGACAAGGAGCATCCCCGCGATCTGGGCCGGCCGGCGGGCTGAAGCACTCGAAGCGGGGCTCATGGCTGGCGCCAAGAATAGTGGGGCCGGGTCGATTCCGCCGTTCCGCCGATCTGCCGTCGCGCCCTTATATTCCCCGCCATGTCCCAGTCCCGCATCCGCAATTTCTGCATCGTCGCGCACATCGACCACGGCAAGTCCACGCTGGCCGATCGGCTGATCGAGGCCACCGGCGCGGTCGAGAAGCGGCAGATGCGGGAGCAGCTCCTCGACACGATGGACCTGGAGCGGGAGCGCGGCATTACGATCAAGCTCAATGCCGTCCGGATGACCTACGCCGCGCGGGACGGCGGCGAATACGAGTTCAACCTGATCGACACCCCGGGGCACGTGGACTTCACCTACGAAGTGTCGCGGTCGCTCGCGGCGTGCGAAGGCGCGATCCTGGTCGTAGATGCGTCCCAGGGGATCCAGGCCCAGACGTTGAGCAATCTGTTCCTGGCCATGGACGCCGGGCTCGACATCATCCCGGTGCTGAACAAGATCGACCTGCCCGGCGCGGAGCCGGAGCGGCGCGCCAGGGAAATCATGGACCTCATCGGAGCCACGCGCGACGAGATCCTGTCGGTGTCCGCCAAGGAGGGCACCGGCGTGCCGGAGCTGCTCGAGGCGATCGTCGCCCGGATTCCACCGCCGCGGGGCCGGGCCGACGCGCCGCTCCGCGCACTGATCTTCGACTCATACTACGACCGGTACCGCGGGGCCATCCCCAGCATCCGGGTGGTGGACGGACGGCTGAGCCGGGGGATGGAGATCGCCTTCGGCGCGCACCCGGCCGACGTATATCACGTGGATGAGGTGGGCTACCTCCAGCTGGGACAGCGGCCGGTGCCGGCGCTCGAAGCGGGCGAAGTGGGCTACGTCGTAGCCAGTCTCCGCGAGGTACGCGATGCCCGGGTGGGCGACACGATCATGGACGCCACCGACCGCGTCACCGAGCTGCTTCCCGGATACCGCGATGTGAAGTCCATGGTGTTTGCCGGCGTGTATCCCACCGATTCCGATCAGTACGAGGGGCTGCGCGACGCCCTGGAGAAGCTGCGACTCAACGACGCCAGCCTGGCCTACGAGCCCGAATCGTCCACCGCCCTCGGGTTCGGCTTCCGGTGCGGCTTTCTGGGGCTGCTGCACCTCGAGATCGTCCAGGAGCGGCTCGAGCGCGAGTTCAACCTCGACCTGATTACGACGGTGCCGACGGTCGAGTACCACGTCTACCGGACCGACGGCACGATGATCCTGCTCGAGAACCCGACCGCGCTGCCCGATCCCGCCGAGATCGAGCGGATCGAGGAGCCGTTCGTCAAGGCCCGGATCATGGCGCCCTCGGAATACATCGGCGGCATCATGAAGCTGGGCCAGGAGCGCCGGGGCGTGTACAACGGCATGCACTACATCGACACGACCCGCGTGGAGTTCGACTTCGAGTTTCCGCTGGGCGAGATCGTGCTCGACTTCTACGACCGGCTCAAGTCGATCAGCCGCGGCTACGCCTCACTCGACTACGAGATCATCGGCTTCCGCGCGGGCGACCTGGTCAAGCTGGACATGCTGATCAACGGCGATCAGGTGGACGCCTTCGGCGTCATCATCCACCGGGACAAGGCGTACGAGTGGGGCCGCAAGGTGGCCGAAAAGCTCAAGGAGCTGATTCCCCGTCAGCTCTACGCGGTGGCGATCCAGGCGGCGGTGGGCCAGAAAATCATCGCCCGCGAAACGATCAGCGCCTTCCGCAAGGACGTGCTGGCCAAGTGCTACGGCGGCGACATCACCCGCAAGCGCAAGCTCCTCGAGAAGCAGAAGGAGGGCAAGAAGCGGATGAAGCAGATCGGCGCAGTAGAGATCCCGCAGGAGGCCTTCCTCGCCGTCCTGCAGGTCGACGATTGATGCGCTACGTCCTCGGCATCGACATCGGCGGCACCAGCTTCTCCATCGGCAGCGTCGCGGCCGACGGCAGTCGCATCGCCGTGCTGCGGAATGAGCCCACGCTGGCCCAAGGGGGCGCCGACGACGTCGTGGACCGGATCCTCGCGCTGGCCCGGCGCGTCATGGCGGAGACCGCCGCGGCCCATCCGGACGCCGACTGCCTGGGCGTGGGTGTGGGCGCGCCGGGGCCGCTGGACACCGCCCGCGGACTGGTGCTCCTCACACCCAATCTTGGCTGGGTCGATTTTCCGCTGCGCGACCGCATCGCGGACGGCCTGGGACTGAGCACGGTGCTCGACAACGACGCAAACTGCGCCGTGCTGGGCGAGGCCTGGATGGGGGCGGCGCGCGGTGCCCGCCACGCTCTGGGCATCACCATCGGCACCGGCATCGGGGGCGGCGTGATCATGGATGGCCGCCTCTATCACGGCGCGTCGGACTGTGCCGGCGAAATCGGCCATGCGTCCATCGATGCCAACGGCCGGCGCTGCAAGTGCGGCAACTACGGCTGCATCGAGGCGTACGCGTCGGGCCCCGCGATCGCCGCGCGCGCGGTGGAAGCGATGGAGGCCGGCGCCGAAACCCGGCTGCTCGAGCTGGCCGGCGGCGACCCGTCGGGGATCACGGCGCAGACGGTGTTCGAGGCCGCCCGCGACGGCGATGAGCTGGCCCGCGAAGTGGTGGGTGATACCGCGCGCTTCCTCGGATCCTGCGTCGCCAACCTGGTGAACATCTTCAACCCCGAAGTGGTCGTGGTGTGCGGTGGCGTGACCCGCGCCGGCGACCTGCTGTTCGTGCCGCTCCGGCGCGAGGTCGCGCGTCGCGCGTTCAAACCCGCCGTGGCGGCCTGCCGCATCGTCCCCGGGGAACTCGAGTCCCCCGGCGTCTACGGCGCCGCACGCGCATTCCTGACCCGGAGCGCGCATGCCTAGGGTCGGCATCGTCGGCTCGCTTGTGTGGGACGTCATCCACGGGCGGGACCCGCTGGCGCCGCCGGTCGAGGAGTGGGGCGGCATCGCATACGCGCTGGCCGGGCTCGATGCGGCGCTCCCGGAGGACTGGGAGTTCGTGCCGCTCATCAAGGTGGGCCGGGACATGAGCGCGCGCGCGGCGGATTTCCTGCGCACGCTCCCCCGCATGGCGGCGGCGGCCCGCTGCGTCGAAGTCGCGGTCCCCAACAACCGCGTCGTGCTCCACTACGAGTCGAGCGAGCGGCGCTGCGAGCGGATGGCCGGCGGCGTGCCGGGGTGGACCTGGACCGAACTCGGCCCGATGGTCCGCGACCTGGACGCCGTCTACGTCAATTTCATCTCCGGCTATGAGATGTGCCTGGGTACGGCGCAGGCGCTGCGGCAGGGCTTTGCCGGCCCGCTCTACGCCGATCTCCACAGTCTCTTTCTCGGCATGCAGCACGACGGCGTACGGGTCCTGCGCCCGCTGCCGGACGCGCCCTCGTGGTTCGGCTGCTTCGACGTGGTGCAGCTCAACGAGGACGAGATGCGGCAGCTCAGCGACGATCCGCTGGCGCTCGCCGCCGATGCGCTGGGCGCCGGCGTCAAGCTCATGGTGGTCACGCTCGGTCCGCGGGGCGCCGCCTACGTCGCGGCGCCCGGGTTCGACGGATGGGAACGTCATGACGGACCCCCGGTCCGCCGGCGCGGCGAACATGCCTCGATCCGGACCGCGCGGATTCCCGCGCCCGCGACCGACCCGCTGGACCCCACCGGCTGCGGCGACGTGTTCGGCGCGGCGCTCTTTGCCCGCCTCCTGGCCGGGGAGCCGGTTGAGCCCGCGCTGGAGGACGCCACCCGGCTCGCCACCCGAAACGTCGGCTTTCGCGGCGCCAGCGGCCTGGCACGACACCTCCGCGGCGAGCTGGTGATGCCGTGACCCGTATCGTCGAGATTCCGACCAGCTTCGACGACCGCGCGATGGACCAGTTCGCCGCCGCGTGCGGCGCCTGGCCGCCGGAACACCGCCTGCTGTTCGATGCCCGGCCGGCGCAGTGGGCCTCGCCCTACGCCTTCGTGGCCATGCTGACCGCCGCCCAGGCGGTGGCCGAGGCCGGCGGTGAACGGCCGATCCTGTATGTGCCGACGTCGGACGACGTGCGCCGATACTGGGCGCGGGCCGGCTTCCTTCGCCATGCCAGTGAGCTCTTCGAGCTGCATGGCAAGGTGCCGCGAGCCGCGTCGGGCACCACCGACACGCTCCTGGAGGTGACGCCGGTGCGCGGCAGCGACGACGTGCACCAGGTGGTCGGCGTGATTCAGGAGGGTGCCTCGCGCATTCTGGGTGAGCTGGGGCTCGAGGCCAAGGCGACGATGGGATTCGCCATGGCGCTCTCGGAGGCATGTCAGAATATTGTGGAGCATGCGGGTACCGGCGGGTGGGTGGCGGTCCAGGCCTACGACTGGCGCCGCCGGATCGGCACCCGCGTCGTGGTCATCGCGGTCAGCGACTCCGGCATCGGGTTCCGCCGCTCGCTCGAGCCGACCCAGGCCAAGCGCTTCGGCGATCGCTGGAGCGACGCCACCGCGCTGGAAGCCGCCTGGATCCAGAACGTCAGCCGCTTCCGCGACCCCGGTCGCGGGCAGGGGCTGGCGGGGATCAAGCGCTATCTCAGCCGCTGGAATGGCAAGATCACCATCCGCAGCGGCACCGCACGGCTCGCCAACGTCCCGCCATGGGACCGGGAGGACGTTCCGATGACCGAGCACCTCCCCTATTTCCCCGGCGCGCAGGTGCAGGTGATCGTGCCCGCCTCGGCCCCGCGATGATCCAGACCATCCGGCTGGACCACGTGCTCCGTGAAGCGGTCACCACCCCGTACCGCAACCTCGTCACCCGACCGACCGGCGCCGCCGTCCGCGTCCGGATCGAGCGTGCCATGGCCGAATCGGCCTGCATGACGGCGATCCTCGACTTCTCCGAGGTCGAGCTGCTGGACCTGAGCTGCGCCGATGAAATCGTGGCCAAGCTCCTCCTCCTGTCGATCCCGCGGGCCGAGCGATACGTGATCCTCGGCGGGCTCAGCGAGGACCAGATCGAGGCGATCGACCACGTCCTCAGCCACCAGCGGCTCGCGGTGGCCGCGATGTTCGCGGGGACCAGCGCGCTCGATCTCCTGGGTGCGGCCGACACCGACGCGCGCGAGGCGTTCGGCTGCGTCGGCACCTGCGGCCCGCTCGACGCGGCCGGCGTGGCGGATGCCCTGGACTGGACGCTCGAGCGGAGCGCGGCCGCGCTCGTCACCCTCGCCGCGCACCGGCTCGTGCGGGTGGCGGGCCTGACCTTCTGCCCGCTGCTCGTCGCATGAACCGGCGTCGCTTCGGGCTCAGCACCACCGCCATTCACGGTGCGCCCGCCCGGCGGGCCGACTGGTCGCCGGTGGCCCCGCCCATTCTGCAGAGCACGACGTTCGTCAATCCGGTGGGCGCGGACGACGAAGTGCTCTACACCCGCTACGGCAACAATCCGACGCAGCTCGATCTCGCGCGCAAGTATGCGCTCCTCGAAGGCGCCGAAAGCGCGGTGTTCGTGGCCAGCGGCATGGGCGCCACCGCGCTGGCTCACCTCGCGGTGCTCCGCCCCGGCGACCACCTGATCTCGAGCGAGTGGATCTACGGCGGCACCCAGGCGCTGTTCGACCAGGAGCTCGGACGCTTCGGCATCTCGGTGACCTACGTCAATCCCGAGCAACCCCGCCTCTGGAAAAAGTCGGTACGCAAGGAGACGCGCGCCCTCTTCGTCGAGACGCCCACCAACCCGCTCATGCGGGTACTGGACCTGGGGCCGGTGGCGCAGACCGCCCGCGAATTCGGGCTGGCCATGCTGGTAGACGCGACCTTTGCCAGCCCGATCAACTTCCGTCCCATCGAGCACGACGCGGACGTGGTGATCACCAGCGCGACCAAGTACCTCAACGGGCACAGCGACGTAATCGCGGGTGCGGTCGCCGGCACCGGGCCGCTCATCGACGAGGTGATCCGCCTGATGCGGATCTGGGGCCAGGCCATCGACCCCCACGCCGCATGGCTGGTCGATCGCGGCATGCGCACGCTGGCGGTCCGGATGGAGCGGCACAACGCCAACGGCATGGCGGTGGCGCGGTGGGCCGCCTCGCACGAGGCGATCGCACGGGTGCACTACCCCGGCCTGCCGACGCATCCTGATCACGCCCGGGCCAAGCGGGTGCTCGACGGCTTTGGCGGCATGGTGGGCCTCGAGCTCCGCGGGGGGAGCGCCGCCGCCGAGCGCCTGCTTCGCCGCCTCAGGATGGTGGCGCACGCGCCGAGTCTGGCCGGCGTCGAGAGCCTGGTCTCCGAGCCCCGGCTGACGTCGCACAAGGGCATCGGCGCCGAGGGCCGGGCCCGCATCGGCATCCCCGACGGCTTCCTCCGGCTCAGTTGCGGTATCGAGGACGCCGAGGACATCATCGCCGATCTCTCCGAGGGACTCGGCGACTGAGCCGCACCCCGCCACGCCGCGTCCCGCGCGCCCTTGGCTCGCGGGGCGCGGCGGTTCTATCTTCCGCCCGTGATCCGACTCGCCCACGTACACAAGTCCTATCCGAACGGCGCGGTGGCCCTGAAGGACGTGTCCTTTCACGTCGCCCGCGGCGAATTCGTCTTCCTGACCGGACATTCCGGCGCGGGCAAGTCCACGCTGCTCAAGCTGCTCTACGCCGAGCAGCGGCCCACGTCGGGCGAGCTCCGCGTCGGCGGCCACGTGGTCAGCGCGCTCCGGGGTGACGCCATCCCCCGGCTCCGCCGCCGGCTGGGCGTCATCTTTCAGGACTTCCGGCTGCTGGAGGACCGGAGCGCGGCGGAAAACGTCGCCTTTGCGCTCGAGGTGACCGGCGCGCGGCGCGACACCATCCCGGCGCGGTCCGGCCGGGTACTGGCGCAGGTGGGACTCGCGGCCAAGGCGCGGGCGTACCCGCGCGAACTCTCGGGCGGCGAGCAGCAGCGCGTCGCCATCGCGCGCGCGCTGGTCAACGATCCCGCGATCCTGCTGGCGGACGAGCCCACCGGCAACCTCGACGAGCGCGCCACGCGCGGCATCTTCCAGCTTCTGCGCGACATCAACGCCGGCGGCACCGTGGTGGTCATGGCCACGCACGACCTCGACCTGGTCCGCCAGACCACCTATCGCACCGTCGAGATGCGCGAAGGCGCCGTCGTCTACGACAGCGCGGACGACGAGCCGGCGGGCGAGGTCGCCCCGTGAGACTCCTCTTCCGCGAATCGCTGATGTCGTTCCGGCGCGCGCCGCTGCTCTCCGCGCTCTCCGTCACCACGATCGCCTTTTCCCTGTTCACCGTCGGGCTGTTCGGAATCGTGGCCATCAATCTTCGCCACGCGCTTCAGGGGCTCGAGGAACGGGTCGAGATCGTCGCCTTCGTGCTCCGCGGCACGCCGGCCGAGACCGTCGCGCTCGCATCGCAGGACATCGCGGCCTTTCCCGAGGTGCAGGACATCAACTATGTGACCGAGGATCAGGCGCTGGAGCGCGCGCGCCGCGATCTGGTCGAGTTCCGTGACGCCTACCGCGACCTCCAGGTCAACCCGCTGCCGCCGTCCTTCGAACTCCGGCTCAAGCCGGGCTACCGCGACGCCGCGCATGTGGCCGCCGTGGCCGACCGGCTCAAGGGGTTCTCGTTCGTGGAGGACGTGCGCTACGGCCGGGACTGGATTCAGCGCCTTGACCGGCTGCGGAACCTCACCGGCATTCTGGGACTCGTGATCGGGCTCGTGTTCGCCACGGTGGCGATGGTCATCATCGGCGTCACCATCCGGCTCACGCTGCTCCAGCGGGCCCGGGAGATCCATATCATGCGTCTCGTCGGCGCCACGAACTGGTTCATCCGCGGGCCCTTTCTGCTCGAAGGCGCCGTCAAGGGACTCCTTGGCGGGCTCCTGGCGGTGGCGCTCTGCTACGCCGGGTATGCCGCCTTCCGCAACAACACGGCGTCGTTCACCGGCCTGATCTTCTTCACGCCGCTGCAGGCCGCCGTGATCGTGGGATTTGGCATCCTGATGGGATTTGGCGGAAGTCTGGTGAGCGTCGGTCGCCACCTCCGCCACATGGGCGGAAGGGTCGACCGGCGTGCGTCGTAGCCGGTCCGCCCGCAGTGCCCGCCGGCTGCGGCTCGCGCTCCGGCTGCTGCTGGTCCCCGCCGCCGTGCTGGTGCTCCCGCATGCGGCGCACGCGCAGTCGACCACCGCCAAAGAGCTGGAGGCGAGCCGCCGCCGGCTGGACGAGATCAAGAACGAGCGTGAACGGCTGGAGCGCCAACAGCAGCGCCTCCAGGGTCAGGTCCACGACGTGGCCGATGAGCTGGACAACATCGAGCGGCAGCGGCAGTCCACCAGCCGCATCGTGACCGAGATCGAGCGGCAGATCGGCGGACTCTCCACCCAGCTCGATCGCTCGAGCGCCGAGCTGATCCTGGCGCAGGACAACCTGGCGGAGCGCCGCGCCGTGCTGCAGCGCCGCCTGGTGGATATCTACAAACGCGGTCCGCTCTATACCTTTCAGGTGTTGCTCGCCGCCGAGTCGTTTGGCGATCTGCTCAGCCGCTACAAATACCTCTACCTCACCAGCCGCCAGGACCGCGCGCTCGTCTCCGACGTCGAGCGGTTGCGCAATCGCGTGGGCGGGCAGCGGCGCGAGCTGGCGCAGGTCAAGGACCAGCTCGACCATACGAAAGAGGAGCGAGAGGCCGAGCTCGACCGCTACGGCCGGATCGCCCAGCAGCAGGAGAGCCGGCTCGCGGTGCTCAAGCGATCGGCCCGCTCGACCGAGCGTCGGCTCGCGGAACTCGAGAAGGACCAGAGCCGGCTGAACACGGTGCTGGCCGATCTCGAGAAGACCCGCCGCGCGGAAGCCGCCGCGCGGGCCAGCCGCGGCGCACCGGCGACGCCGGTGCCCGGTGCCATCACGACGAGCGACCTGGGCAAGCTCGACTGGCCGGTCGAGGGCCGCATCGTCTATCGCTTCGGGCGGGACACGCTGCCGAGCGGCGGCGTGATCCGCTGGAACGGGATCGGAATTGCGGCGGCGGTGGGGACGCCGGTGCATGCCGTCGAGGCGGGCGCGGTGCGGCTGGTGGGCCAGTTCGGCACCTATGGGCTCACCATCATCATTGAGCACGGCAACGGCTACTACTCGATCTACTCGCACCTCAACTCGGCCGGCACGAAGGTAGGCGCGACCGTGGGCAAGGGGCAGACGATCGGCACCGTGGGCGGCGCCAACTCGGACTACGGCGCCCACCTGCACTTCGAGATTCGGGGTGAAAATCAGATCGCGCTGGATCCGGCGGAGTGGCTCCGGCGGCGCTAGGACCGGTTAGGTCGCGACCGCTTCGGCGCTTGCGACGCGGTCCCCGCCCTGCCCCTTGGCCCGGAGCAGCGCCGCCTCCGCGAGGGCAAAGAGATCGCCCACCTGATCGGCCGCGGGATGAGGGAAGGTGACGATGCCGGCGGAGAGCCGGGGCCGGTCGCCGGGATCGAGCTCGGGAAAGGGATAGGCGCCAAGCCGCTCGCGCACCCGGTTGACCGATTGCCGCGCCCCGGGGAGCGACGTCTCCGGGAGCAGCACGGCAAACTCGTCGCCGCTGTAGCGGCAGACGAAATCCGGCGCGCGGAGACCAGTGCGCAGCAGCAGGCCGATGTCCGCCAGGACCTGGTCGCCCCGTGCAGAACCCAGCCGCTCGTTGTAGGACCGCAGCTGTTCGATGTCGAACAGGACGAGACTGAAGCTGAGCGCGTAGCGCCGGGCCCGGTCGAACTCCTCGCGGATGCGGTCGTCGAGCAGGTCGGCGGTGGCACAGGCGGTGAGCGGATCCGCCGGGCGCCCCGGCGCCCGATCGCGGACCCTCTCGAGGATGCGGGCGGCGGCCCGCACGAGATTCTCCGCAAACGCCACTTGCGCAGGCGAGAGCCGCGATTCCGCCTCCCGGGTGCGAAGCAGGAAGACGCCGGCCACGGCGCCCGCGACGTTCACCGGCAGCGCGACCACCCCGCGCACCGAGACCTCGAGCGCTTCCTCGGCCCAACGCTGGCGGACGTCGGCAAAGAGCGGATCGGTCTGGACGTCGCCGATCATGACCGGCTGCGCGGTGCGGAGGGCCTCGCGGATTTCCGGATAGCGGGCCAGATCGAGCCGGAAGTCGCGGGATGAGGACCCGCGGGATTCGGCGATGACGCGACCATGATCCGCGCCCGGGGGTGTCAGAACGAACGAGCACCGCGAGAGGTCGAGCGCGCGCCCCAGCCGCTCGACCAGCGTGCCGAGGACTTCCTCGGCCCGCAGCGACGTGCAGACCTCCTCGACCAGGTCCGCCATGGCGTCGTACAGCTGACCGCCCGGGCCCGACGCGGATGCGCTGCGTCCGGCGATCCGGACGGCCAGGCGGGCACAGAGCTCGGGGAGGTGGATTGGCGCGGCCACGGCATCATCCGCACCCAGGGCGAGCGCGCGGGTCGGCGCCTCGCGATCCTCCGTGGCCAGCGCCACGAGCCGCGGCACCGCGCGGCCGTAGGCGTAGTCGGCGGTATCCAGGATCCGCGCGAGGCTTTCATCGGCGAGGGCGGCGGTGACCAGCACGGCGTCCGGCGCCGGCGGGGACGCCGAGCCGTCCGCTGTCGACGGATCACCTTCGGTGACGATGAAACCGGCACGGGCCAGCGCCCGTTCCAGCCCGTCCGGACGCGCTGACGCCTCCCCGAGCAGGAGGACCCGGGAACGGGGAGCGCCGGCGCGCGGCAGGCTATCGATCAAGCGAGAGACAGATGCATCGGTCTTTGAATGAGGAACGGCTGGGCGCTCACGTGTCGGTCCAGGGCGGGATGCATACCGCACCGGCCCGCGGAACAGATATTGGCGCGACGGCCATTCAGGTGTTCACCAAGACACCCAACCAGTGGCGCGAACCACGGATCGGCGACGAGACCCGGGATGCCTTCCGCGAAGCGTACGGCACGAGCGGACTCCGGAGCATCGTGGCGCACGACTCGTACCTGATCAATCTTGCCTCCCCCGATTCAGCGCTAAACGCGCGATCTGTCGAGGCTTTCACCCTCGAACTCGCCCGGTGCGCCTACCTCGGCATACCCGGCGTAGTGTCGCACCCGGGCAACTACATTGATGACCCGGCGCTCGGCCTCGATCGGAACGCGGCGGGGATACGCCAGGCGCTCACCGCGGTGCCGGGCGACGTGATGGTCTATCTCGAAACCACCGCCGGGACCGGCACTGCCCTCGGACGAACGTTCGAGGAGCTTGCCGGACTGCGCGACCGCATCCCGAAGCGGTTGCGGCATCGGGTCGGATTCTGCGCCGACACCTGCCATCTGTATTCGGCCGGGTATGACCTGACGGACGACTGCGACGGCGTGTGGGAGGCGTGGGACCGGATCATCGGCCTGGAGCACCTGCACTGTCTCCATCTGAACGACTCGAAGACGCCGTTCGCCTCCCGCCGCGATCGCCACGAGCTGATCGGCCAGGGCTCGCTCGGTCCCGCACCGTTTGCCCGGATCATGACGGACCCGCGCTTTGCCCACCTGCCGAAGATACTCGAAACCCCCAAGGGTGACGAGGACATGGTGACCAATGACCGGGCGATGCTGGCGCTGCTCCGCGGCTATGCCGCGGCGCGTTGACCGTCCGCCGCGGCCCGTCCATCTTCCAGCAATGCTCAAATCGCTTGCCGTGCTGGGCCTCGTGACCATCCTTCCCGCCGGGGCCCTCTGCGCGCAGACCGAGGTCTCGGTCGCGCTCGGTGTCACCGGCTGGACCCCGCTCGTCCATGACTACGTGGTGCAGAGCATCGACGCCAAGCCCTCACCTGGACCGACGATCGCGCTCGGCATTGGGCATTCCATTGCGCCGCGCTACACCGCCGGAGTGACGGTGAGCTACAGCAGCAGTGCACTCCGCGGCAACTACGGCACGACCAGCAGCGACCTGGGCCACGTCCGGACGTTCACCGCGATGGGAACGGTCGGGGGCCATGTCTCCGGCGCCCTGCACTGGCAGGCGGGCGCCGGATTCCTCCACTACTTCCACGACTCGCAGGCCGGCTTCCTGGCGGGGAGCGGCACGACGCGGCTGCTCATGGGAGGCGGGCTCAATTTCCGACGCCCGATGCTCGCCCACTGGGACCTTCTCGCGACCGCGAACTACGACTTCCACCGCTTCTCCTCCCCCGACCTGCGGTCCCATGGCTACACCCAGTCGCAGGGCGTGCAGCGCATCGCCCTGTTGCTGGGCCTGGCCCGAGGTGCGCGGTGAGCCACCGGAGCATTGCGGCCGTGGCGCTCGCAGCCGGACTGGCGGCGGCCTGTGCCGACATCGGTGCGCCCACGCGCGCCGACCTCTACGAGTGGCGCAAGGTCGTCGGCACCGACACGCTGAGTTTCCACTGGCCCCAGTCGTTCCTGCCAGTCAGGATCTGGGCCGAGGACTCCGACAGTCTGCCGAATGATGCGGACGCGAGCATCGCCCAGTGGAATCACGTGTTCCTGTACCACGAGTATGCGGCAGTGCGGGTGGACGATTCGACGACGGCGGACGTCATCGTGCGCGAGGCCGCGCCGCCCGCCGGCGACGACATCCTGCTCAGCCGCTGGTCGCTCGGATCGATGGCGCCGGAATGTCAGGCGACCACGCTCCCCAACATCGACGACACCCGGCAGGCGCATTTGCCGATGCACATCTACATCACCGCCCGCTTCTCCACTGCGCTGGCATCGACCCAGGCCTGCCTGGCCCTGACGCTGACGCACGAGATCGGCCACACCCTGGGGATCTTTGCCCACTCCTCGAATCCCAACGACATCATGTTCGCCAATCCGGCGGTGGGCCGCCCGAGCGCGCGGGATGCCAACACCGCGGAAGTCCTGTATCACTCGCCGGCGAACGTCTCGCCCGTGCCGGGGCGCTGACCACGAACCCGCCTCCCGCCCCCGACCGCCGCTCCGACGCACTTCGCTATCACGAGGAAGGCCGGCCCGGCAAGATCCAGGTCGTCGCCACCAAGCCGACCCAGAATCAGCGTGACCTCTCGCTGGCCTACACGCCCGGCGTGGCGGAGCCGTGCCTGGCGATCGAGGCCCGTCCCGAGGACGCCTACCGGTACACCGCGCGCGGAAACCTCGTCGCGGTCGTGTCCAACGGTACCGCCGTGCTGGGGCTGGGCAATATCGGCCCGCTCGCCGCGAAGCCGGTGATGGAAGGCAAGGCGGTCCTCTTCAAGACCTTCGCCGATCTCGACGTCTTCGATCTCGAGATCAATGCGTCGGTGCCCGAGGACGTCGTGCGGTTCTGCCAGATGCTGGAACCCACGGTGGGCGGGATCAATCTCGAGGACATCAAGTCGCCAGACTGCTTCTACATCGAGGAGCGGCTCCGCGAGACGCTCTCGATCCCGGTCTTTCACGACGACCAGCACGGCACCGCCATCATCTCCGGTGCGGCGCTGCTCAATGCGCTCGAGGTGGCCGGCAAGGACATCGACCAGGTGCGGGTGGTGTTCGTCGGCGCCGGCGCCGCCGCGATCGCCACCGCCGAGCATTACGTGCGGCTCGGCGTGCGGCGGGAGCATGTGACGCTGTGCGACATGACCGGCGTGGTGCATGCCGGACGGCTCACGCTCGATCCCTACAAGGCGCGGTTTGCCCGCGAGGACAGCCGCCGGACGGCGATCGAGGCGTTCGAGGGCGCGGACGTCTTCGTCGGCCTGTCCGCCGCCGGCACGGTGACGGCGGACATGCTCCGCCGCATGGCACCCAATCCGATCGTTTTTGCGCTCGCCAACCCAATGCCGGAGATCTCGCCGGAAGAGGCCCGCGCCGCGCGACCCGACGCGATCATCGCCACGGGACGCACCGACTACCCCAACCAGGTCAACAACGTCCTCGGCTTTCCGTTCATCTTCCGCGGCGCGCTCGACGTGCGGGCACGGGCCATCAACGAGGAGATGAAGATGGCCGCGACGCGCGCGCTGGCGGCGCTCGCACGCGAGGACGTGCCCGATGTGGTCCTGCGCGCGTACAACGTGGACTCGATCAAGTTTGGGCGTGACTACCTGATTCCCAAGCCGTTCGATCCGCGGGTGCTCCTGTGGGTGGCGCCCGCCGTGGCATGGGCCGCGATCCACAGCGGCGTCGCCACCCAGCTCATCGACATGGACGACTACCGGGCCCGGCTCGAGTCACGGCTCGGACCCGGGCGCGCGCTGATGCGGGGGTTCAGCAACCGCGCCGCCGCCGACCCCCAGCGCCTGGCACTGACCGACGCCGAAGACCCGCGTGTGCTGCGGGCCGCCCGCATCATCGCCGACGAGGGCGTCGCGATTCCCATCCTGATCGGCACCGACGCCGAGGTTCGGCGCGCCGCTGCCGAGTCGGACGTGCCGCTGGACGATCTCCGGTTGATCGATCCCGCGACGTCACCGATGCTGGCGGATTACGCGGCCGCCTTCTGGGCCCTGCGCCAGCGCCGTGGCGTGACCAGCGCGGAGGCGGGACGCCGGATGCTCCAGCCCGAATACTTCGGCGCGATGATGGTAGCCCGCGGCGACGCCGACGCGGTCGTGGTGGGCGAGAGCCTCCACTACCCCCGCGCCATCCGTCCCGCGCTCGAGGTGGTGGGCGCCGAGGTTGACAGCGCCGTGGCCGGGATCTACATGATGGTGACGCAGAGCAACACGCTGTTCTTTGCCGACTGCACCGTCAATATCGATCCGGACGCGGACCGGCTGGCTGAGATCGCCATCGCCGCGGCCAACTTCGTCGAGCATCTTGGCATCGAACCGCGGCTCGCCATGCTGTCGTTTTCCAACTTCGGCTCGGTGCGCCACCCGGCCCAGGCCAAGGTAGCGCGGGCCACCGCCCTGCTCCACACGCTGCGCCCTAACCTCAAGGCGGACGGCGAGATGCAGGCCGACACGGCGGTCGTCGAATCGATCCTCAGCGGCCGCTACCCGTTCAACCGGTTGCACGGGCCGGCCAACGTGCTGATCTTTCCCGACCTGAACGCGGCCAATATCAGCTACAAGTTGTTGGGCCGCATCGGAGGGGCGCAGGCCATCGGTCCGATTCTCGTGGGCATGGCGGCGCCCATCCACGTGCTGGAGCCCGACTCCGGCGTGGATGACATCGTGAACATGGCGGTCATCGCGGCGGTTGACGCGCAGGAGCGCGCCCGGCATCCGAGCCGGCGGCCGGAGTGACCAGACACGTCGCTTTTTCTGCGCTCGGCGCACCCGGACTCTCATGGCCACCAAGACGACTCCCATCCATCGTGCAACGACCGGACCGCTCGCGGCCGGTCTCAATCCGGCGCGCGCCCACCGCAATCTCAGCGCGCCGGAGCTCGTCGAGGCCGCCGTCGTCCGCGACGAAGGCCGGCTGACCGAGTTCGGCGCGTTTACCGCCGTCACGTCGCCGCACACCGGCCGCTCCGCCAAGGACAAGTTCGTGGTGGACGAGCCGGACTCCAGCGCCGACATCTGGTGGGACAAGAACGGCCGCATGCCGGCGGACGCATTCGACCGGCTGCATCAGGATGTGCGGGCGCACCTCAACACGCAGGAGCTCTTCGTCCAGGACCTGTTCGGCGGCGCCGATCCGGCGTACCGGCTGCCGGTCCGGTTCCTCACCCCCAATGCCTGGCACGCGCTGTTCGTCCGGAACATGTTCATCCGTCCCGAGCCGGCCGATCTCCCCGGGTTCGTCCCCAGCTTCACCGTCCTGCACGCCCCCGAGTTCACGGCGGACCCCGCGCGGCATGGCTGCCGAAGCGGCACGGTCATCGCGCTCAGTTTTGCCCAGCGGCTGATCATCATCGCCGGCACCCGCTACGCCGGCGAAATGAAGAAATCCATCTTCACCGTCCTCAACTACCTGCTGCCCCAGCAGGGCGTGCTGCCCATGCACTGCTCGGCCAACGTCGGCCCCGACGGCGATACGGCGATCTTCTTCGGGCTCTCCGGCACCGGCAAGACCACGCTCTCCGCCGATCCGGCGCGCGGCCTCATCGGCGACGACGAGCACGGCTGGAGCGACGGGGGCGTATTCAACTTCGAGGGTGGCTGCTACGCCAAGGTGATCAAGCTGCGGGCGGACACGGAGCCGGAGATCTTCGCGGCGACGCAGAAGTTCGGCACGGTGCTGGAGAATTGCGTGATCGACCCCGACACGCGCGCGGTGGACTACGACGCCACGTCCATCACCGAGAATACCCGCGCCTGCTATCCCATCGACTACATCCCGAATCACGTGCCGAGCGGCGCCGGCGGCGTGCCGCGGAACATCGTGCTGCTGACCGCCGATGCCTACGGCGTCATGCCGCCGATCGCCCGGCTCACGGCCGAGCAGGCGATGTATCACTTCCTGTCGGGCTACACCGCCAAGGTCGCCGGCACCGAGCGCGGCGTGACGGAACCGACCGCGACGTTCTCGAGCTGCTTTGGCGCGCCGTTCCTGCCGCTGCGGCCGGGCGTCTACGCCCGCATGCTGGGCGACAGGATCGCGAAGCACGGCGTGCGCGTCTGGCTGGTCAACACCGGCTGGACCGGCGGCGCCTACGGTACCGGGACCCGGATGAAGCTGAGCTACACCCGGGCGATGGTGCGCGCCGCGCTCTCCGGCGCGCTCGACAGCGCCACGTTTGCCCGCGAGCCGGTGTTCGGCTTTGCGGTGCCGGCGGCGGTCGACGGCGTGCCGCCCGACGTTCTCTCGCCCCGCGGCACCTGGGCCGACCCCGCGGCGTACGACGCGCAGGCCGGCAAGCTGGCGGGCATGTTCCGCGACAACTTCCGCCAGTTCGAGGCGGAGGTGCCGGCGGCGGTCTCGCAGGCGGGACCGGTGATCTGACCGCTCCCGAGCTCGAGGTCATCCGCGACCCGCTCTGGGACAACATCCGCCTGGACCGGCCGGCGCAGCTCGCGCTGGACACGCCGGCCGTCCAGCGACTCCGCTACATCCGCCAGCTCGGCCATGCCTTCCTCGTCTATCCCGGCGCCACCCACACCCGCTTTGAACACGCGCTCGGCGCCTATCACCTGACCCGACGCGCGCTGGCGGCGCTCGAGGAGCGCGGCGAGCTGGTACGCGTCGCCGCCCGGGATTGTCTGGCCGTGCAGCTGGCGGCGCTGCTGCACGACATCGGCCACTATCCGTTCTCCCATGCGCTCGAGGAAGCCGGATTTCCGTCGCACGAGTCGCAGGGAGTCGCCAAGCTCAGCGAGGGGGAACTCGGCGATACGCTGGTCACGATCGGCGGCCCCGACCTGGCGGCGGACATCGGGGCGTTGATTCGCGGCACCAGCGCCAGTCCACTGCAGGGCCTGATCTCGGGATCGCTCGATCTCGACAAGATCGACTATCTCAGCCGCGACGCCCGCATGTGCGGCGTGCCCTACGGTACGGTCGACGTCGATCGGCTGCTCTCGTCGCTGACGCTGGTGGACGGCATGGCAGGGCGGCGCGAGGTCGGCGTCCACGAGAAGGGCGTCAGCGCCCTCGAGTCGCTCCTGTTTGCCAAGTACCAGATGTACCGGAACGTCTACTGGCATCACGCGGTCCGCTCGGCCACCTGCATGTTCAAGCGCGCGGCACGCGCGGCGGTGCGGTCCGGCGTGGTCACCGTCGCGGCGATCGCCGATCTGACCGATGACGGGCTCATGGAGATTCTGCTCGGGGCCGATCCGCGGGGCATTGCCCGGGCCATCCGGTCCCGCCGGCTGTTCAAGCGCGCGCTCGATCTGCCCGCCAGCGACGTCCCGGCAGAGCGGGACACCTGGGCGGCGGACGATCCGGAACTGCTGGAACAGGTGGAGGATGCCCTGGCGGGCGACGTGGGACTGGAGCCGGGCGAGCTGCTGCTGGACTTTCCGAGCCGGACGTCGATGCTGTCGGTGGACCTGCCGCTCCGCACCCGGGGTGGCGACGTCGAGCGCTTGACCGATGAAGGCCGGGTCGGGCATCTCGGGCTGCCCCGTGTCGCCGACGAGCTCTACCGAAGCGCTCGCCGCCTGCGGGTGTTCACCGCGCGCCCGTGTGCGCCGGGACTGGAGGGCGCGCCGGCGCTGCTGGGGCTCACCGCAGCCGAGGTTCGACGGCGGCTGGGGGAGTCACGCTCGCTGCTGTAGGGATGTCGGAAACGTCGAGTCAGGGCAGCGGACCCAGCAGACACTCGATGGTGAAGAGCAGCGCCACGGCCTGCCGTCGCGGTGTCGGCTGGCTTCGGGCCCAGTCCACCATGAGCCGGGTGGCCAGTTGCGTCCGGTCGTATGCCGAACGGGGTTCGTTCAGCACGGACAGAGCCTCGTCCGTGGCGCCCACCGAGGCTTGCGCCTCCACCAGCGTGGCGAGCACGTGAATCGGCACGCCCGGCGGGAGGCGGACTCGCGCGGCATGCAGGAGCCGCTGGGCGCGAATCCGGTTTCCCACGGCGATCCTTCCCGCTCCGGTGACAAGCCCCGCGATGCGCGCGGCATCCGGAAGCTCGTCCAGAAGTGCGACCGCGGCATCGGCGTGGCCCACCTGGGCCAGCATACGGGCGAGGTTGCCGAACACCTGGCTGCGGGCTGCTGTATCGGCCGCGAGGTGGGCGGTGACGACGGCGCCGTCGGCGTCCTGGCGCTGCATCTGGACCGTGATGATCGCTTGCAGGCCGCTTCCCAGGTCGTCACGCACCCGAAGCGCGGTGAGCCTCGCGATATCCACGTCCGTCCACCGCGCCTGCACCCCGACAATGCGCGCGCCGAGCCCGCGCAGGAGCGGCGTGGTATCGGCGTCCGCACGGACGGCGGCAGTGAGCTCACCCATCAGTCCGCGAACGGCAACGCTGTCGATCTCGGTCGACTGCTGCCCCGCAAGCGACGCGCCCCAGCCGCTGGCCATCGCCGCGATCACCAGCCACCGCAGTCTCACGCCCGCTGACCCACCGAGCTCATGAACGCCGCAAAGACATCCGGCCGCCACCAGCTCCGGCACCTGGTCATCTCGGCGAGGCCCTCCTCGTGCGACATGGCGGGCCGGTAGCTCCGCGTCGTCGTCAACGCGTCATAGACGTCCACGATGCAGATGATCTGCGCCTCGATCGGGATCTCCTCCCCGCGGAGCCGATCGGGGTAGCCGGTGCCGTCGTACTTCTCGTGATGCCAGCGGATGATCGGCTTGAGGTCCCACGGGAACTCCACGGCGGCCAGCAGCTCGATGCCATACACCGGGTGCATCTGCATCACCGCGAACTCCTCCGGCGTCAGGCGTCCCGGCTTGTTCAGGATCTCGTGGGGCACGCGCACCTTGCCCACATCGTGCAGATAGGCGCCGAACCGCACGGTCGTGCAGCGCGCATCATCCAGCTCGAGCGTGCGCGCCACCGTGACGGCGTAGTCCGCCACCCGCTCGCAGTGGCCGAACGTGTAGCTGTCCGCCGATTCGATTGAGCTGCCCCAGTTGCGGACCACGTTCCGGTAGGTCCCCTCGAGACTTTGCACCTTGCCGGCAACGTCGACGAGATCGACCCGCGCCTCCAGCCGCCCAAACAGCCGATGCGCCGCATTGAGCAGCCTGAGCGCATCCTGATTGCGGCCCATGTCCTGATACAGACGGGCCAGCTCCCGGGACGCTTCCGCCTCGCTCAGCACCGAGTTGTTGCTGCTGGCCAGCTCGATCGCTGATCGAAGCCGCGACTCGGCCAGCTCCGAGCGGCCGGTCTCCCGGAACACCATGCCCAGAATCTTGTAGGCATCCGCCTTGTCCAGCCGCGCGCCCAGCCGGTCGAAGATGGCAAGCGCGGCCTCGGCGCTCTGCCGCGCCTCCTCGTAACGCTGGCGGGCCACGTGCACTTCCGAGTGGTTCAGGAGGCAGAGTCCCTGGAGATGCACGTCGTCGAGCCGTCGGGCAATCTCGAGACTGAGCCGGAAGTTCCGGTCGGCATCGTCCCACATGCGACGGTCGGAACAGATCATCCCGAGGTTGTGGTAGGCCATGGCGCATCCGCGGTCATCGCCCGCCGCCTGGCTGGCGCTCAACGAGCGCTCGTAGTGGCCCAGCGCTTCCGGAAGATGACCCTGGATGTTGGCGAGAATGCCGAGATTCTGCTCGACCCGCGCGACGATGACCGGACAGCTCCGGCCCAGGACGATCGCGCGGTTGAAGCCGGCGCGGGCGCCCTCGATGTCGCCCGACTCGAGTGCCAGGCCGGCGATCGCGTTGATCGCCTCAGCCGCGAGCACGTCGTCCCCGATGGCGGTGGCGAGCTCATGGCTCTGCTGGAACAGCTGGCGAGCCTCGTCCGGCTTGGTGCGGAGATGGAAAATGATGCCTTGGCGCCGCAGCGCTTCCACGCGGACGCCCACGTCGGAGCCAGTCCCCAGCTCGCACGCCTCCCCGTAGCAGCGCAGCGCGTCGGCAATGCGGCCCGCCCGGTCGTGCTGGCGGCCCTCCTCGAGCACCTCGGCCGCGCGGCGCGGCGCGGCAGGCCGGGCAGCGGATGCGCGCGGCGTGGCTGAGGAATTCGTCGATGTGGACGGCTGGCGCACGGCAGCTCCGGCGTAGCAGGGGACGGGCTCCGGACGGGCAAGCCGCGTACCAGCACAGGCGGATCGGGGCGTCAAAGGGTGGGACAGCAGGCGGGGCGGGCTAAGCTGCGGCGGCGGGTCCAGATAGGGCGCGAACAGCTGTCGGCATGGAAGCCGACCCGCTAGCCCGGAGCCAGTCAGCAGGTGGCCCCGGGGCGAGGCCGTGGCAGAGTGCAGCGTCCCCCGGCGTTCCGGGAGAGCCGGAATCAGCCTTGGGGCTGGGGCGCCGGCGTGCCCGCGAGGCTGTTTTCCCCGGTGGCGGTGCCGATGGCGTCGATCCGGACGACGATGGCGGTGATGTTGTCGAGACCGCCGCGCCGGTTGGCTTCGGTGATCAGCCGGTCGACCCAGCGCTGCGGGCCACCCTCCGAGAGGAGGATGCGGGTGAGGTGCTCGTCCTCCAGCATGCCGGTGAGCCCGTCGGACGCGAGCAGGACGATGTCACCCTCCTGGAGCTCGCCGGCGTAGACGTCCGGCACGACGTCCACCCCCGCCCCGACGCAGCGCGTGATCACGTTGCTGTACGGGTGCACCCGCGCCTGATCCGCCGTGAGCAGACCGGCGTCGACCTGCTCCTGCACGTACGAGTGGTCCTTGGTGAGCTGCACAAACGAGCCGTTGCGAAGCAGATACGCCCGGCTGTCGCCCACCTGCCCGATCAGATAGCGTCGCGGCTGCAGCGCCAGGACCGTCGTGGTGGTTCCCATTCCCCGCTTGTCGTGTTCGGCCAGGGTGCGGGAGAAAATCGCGTCGTTGGCAGTTCGGATGGCCTGGCTCACCCGCTCGGCGCTCTCGGTCTCGCCGAGACCGCGCAGTGACCCGAGCTCACGTGAGATGATGCGCACGGCCATCTCGCTCGCCACCTCACCCGCGGCATGGCCGCCCATGCCGTCCGCGACAATGAACACGCCGCGTTCGGCGAGCATGAGGTAATTGTCTTCGTTGCCCGATCGGACGATGCCGACATCGGTCCGGGCTGCACAGGTGAAGTGCACGTGACTCCGCTAGGTCAACAACAGGAAGGCGGCCCCCGCGGCCGCCAGAGCCAGGACGATCGTGACGACCACCCAGACGCGTACCGACCGCTCGCGCGGCCGCGAAGTCTGGCGCCGGACCGGCCGCTTCGCAACCAGGCGTTCCTCGCCGAGTTTCCGCGCCGCGCCGACGCCGGGCACCGCCCGGGTGCCCGATCCGGCCACCGGGAGGACCTCGTCCAGCGGCTCGAACATTGCCGCCACCTCGCCAAAGCGCAGTGTCGTGCCCGGCGCGATCGGGGCGTCGTCGCTCACGCGCTCGTCCTCCATGAACGTGCCGTTGGTCGATCCCAGGTCCACCACCGTCCACACCCCATCGCGCCGCTGCAGCTTGGCGTGCATGGTGCTGACGCTCGGGTCGGCGATCACGACGTCGTTGTATTCGCCGCGGCCTATGCTGACCACCGGCGATCGCAGCGACACTCGCGTCCCCTTCGACGCTCCGCTCCGCATCAGCAGCGACGCGATGGGCGGCGGCAGCACGGGTACCGCAGGCAGCGGCGTCGCCGGCATGCCGTGCATCGTGTCGCTGAGTCGCTGGACCGCGCCGGGCGGCGGGCCCTCGGACGGCGCGTGGAAGCGGAACTCGTCGGGGCCGATCCGGATTACGTCCCCGCGCACCAGCGGGCGCGCGTCGGCGATGCGCGCGCCGTTGACGTAGGTGCCGTTGGCGCTCAGGTCCACCAGGACGTAGCCCGCGTCGGTGCCCCGGATCTCCGCGTGGCGGCGCGACACGTCGTCGCCGGGCACCACGACATCGGCCCCCGCTTCACGCCCAAAGACGAGGGCCTCATTGCCCACGCTGTACTCGCGGCCGTCCGTCAGGCAGACCACGCGACCGGCGGCGGATGGACGCTCGCGTCGCGGCGCCGGTACTGCCGGCCCGTCCGGAACGTCGATGGCGGCCATGATCTGGGTCTGACCGGCCCGCCGGGCATCCACCACCAGGATCTCGGTCTGACCGATCTGTAGCTTGTCGCCGTGCAGGAGCGGCGTCGGGTCGGTGCCCAGCCGCACGCCGTTCACCAGCACGTCGGCTCCGGGCGCACCCCGAATGGCCGCGCCGCCGTCGGCCCGGCCCTGGACCACGGCATGCCTGGCGGCCACGCCCGCTCCCGTCACGGGCACGCCGGCGTCGGGCCCCGCGCCGAGCACGATCTCACCTTCGGCGATCGGGTAGGTCCGCCCACCGATTTCGAGCTGTATCATGGCTGATCGGGTCCGGGGAAAGAGACCGAAGTTCGACAAACGTACCCGGGGCAAACGGAGAGACGCAAGCGACGGCTCACGCGGTCCGCCGATCATCTTCACCGTGCCGTTGCAGCTGGTACAGCCGCTGGTAGATGCCCCGCTGCGCCAGCAGCGTGCGGTGGGTGCCGCGCTCGCGAATCTCGCCATGGTGGAGCACCAGGATCTCGTCGGCATGGAGGATCGTGCTCAGCCGGTGAGCCACCACAAGGCTGGTCCGCCCGGCCATCAGCTCGGCCAGCGCCTCCTGGATCTGGGCCTCCGCCTCCGCATCCACCGAGCTGGTTGCCTCGTCGAGGACCAGGATCCGGGGATCTCGGGCCAGCGCCAGCGCAAAGCTGAGGAGCTGCCGCTCACCCACGCTGAGACTGCGGCCCCGCTCCCCCAGTACGTGCGCGTACCCCGCCGGCAGCCGGTCGATGAACCGGTCGGCCCCGACCCGGCGCGCCGCCAGCGCCGCGGCGTCCGGGGTGATGGCGGCATCGAGCACCACATTGTGCAGCACGTCCCCGGTGAACAGGAAGAGGTCCTGCTGGACAAACCCGATCAGGCCCCGCAGCGTCTCGGAGGCGAGCTCGCGGATGTCCACACCATCCACGGTGATGCGCCCCTCGACCGGATCATAGAAGCGGAGCAGCAGACTGATGATCGTCGTCTTCCCCGCACCGGTGTGACCCACCAGCGCCAACGTGCGGCCGGGCGCCGCCGTGAAGGTCACATCGCGCAGCACCCACGGCCCATCGGGCGCATAGCGGAACCAGACGCCCTCGAAACGCACCTCACCCCGCAGCGGCTTCGGGAGCCGGACCGGCTCGGCCGGCTCGGTCACCGTGACCGGCTCGTCGAGGAGCTGGAACACCCGCTCGGACGATGCCATGGCGCTCTGCAGCAGGTTGACCTTCTCCGAGAGGTCCTGGAGCGGCTGGAAGAACCGCCGGGTCAGCTGGATGAACGCGGCCAGCACGCCCACCGTCAGCGTCCCGCCCAGCGCGCGCAGGCCGCCGTAGTACAGCAGCAGCGCCAGGGCCACTGCGGACAGCACCTCGATCACCGGAAAAAACACCGCGTAGACCGTGATGGAGCGGAGATTGGCGTCCAGGTAGTCGCGATTCAGCCCGTCGAACCGCTCGGCGGAGACGCGTTCGCGCCCAAAGAGCTGGACGACCCGCATGCCGGTGAGCTGCTCCTGGAGATAACTGTTCAGCCGGGCCAGCCGCGTCCGGATGTCACGGAACGCCTCGCGGACGCTTCGGCGGAACACCGTCGCAGTGAGCCACACCAGGGGAATCACCGCGAATGCCACCAGCGCCAGCCGCCAGTCCTCCATCAGCATCATGACCATGATCGCGATCAGCGTGAACAGGTCACCGAACACCGTCACGAGGCCGGACGAGAACAGCTCGTTGAGGGTCTCGACGTCGTTGGTCACCCGGGTCATGAGGCGTCCCACCGGATGGGTATCGAAGTACGGAATGCTGAGCCGCTGGAGATGGGCGAAAATGGCGGTCCGCAGATCGTACATCACCCGCTGGCCGATCAGCGTCGTGAGCAGCGCCTGGCCGTAGTCGGCCAGGAACTCCAGCAGCAGCGCCGCCAGGTAGAGACCGGCGAGCGTCGTGAGCAGCCCCCGATCGCCCCGCGGGATCGCGACGTCGATCACCCGCCGCGTCAACTCCGGCCCCACCAGCGCGAGCCCCGCGCTCAGCAGCAGCAGAACCACGGCGGCGGCGGCGAGGGCCACGTGCGGGCGCAGGTAGCGCAGCAGCCGCCGAAACAGCCGTGCGTCGTAGATCCGGTCGGGGGCCTCGTCCGCCGCGGCCATCGTCAGGCCGGCGCCTCCGCTTCGGGCGCGGCCTCGATCCCCTTGAGGCCCTTCCGCACCCAGCCCGAGAAGACAAAGAAGCCGAACCCGATCGTGTAGTAGCTCAGGATCATCCGCCAGATGAGCGTGTAGATCGGCGTCAGCTCCCGCGGCACGTAGACCGACATCACCGCGGCGGACATCACCTCGGCGATCCCGGAGGCGCCCGGCGTGGGGGCGAAGTACAGGAGGAAGGTGATGAGGGTCTGGAGCAGGAGCACGTCGACGAAATGGACCTCGATACCGAGCACCCGCAGGGTGACGTAGCCGGCGAGGAGCTTGTTGGCGTGCGACGGGCCGGACAGCAGCACCGCCCAGAACAGGGCGAGCCAACCGCGCGGCGTGTTGAACGCCACGACGCTCGCGTGGGCCTCATCGAGCCCGGCGGTGAGCTTGGTGAGCCCGGCCGCCACCCGCGTGCTGCGCCGGCCCAGCCGCTCCGCCAGGCGCTGGATGAGGTCCCGCACCAGCCGGGGAAAGATGATGACGATCACCAGCAGGACGCCCAGTCCGGCAAAGACGCCCAGGCTTCCCAGAAAGAGATCGTAGAGCGACAGGCCGAGCACGTTGCCCCGCTCGCCCAGCGACTTGCCGGCGCCGAACACGATCGCCAGCGGGCCCGCGATCGCGAAGAACGCCACGGTGGCGATGAAGGTCATGAGCGTGGAGGTGACCGCCACCGGCAGCGGCACCCCGTAGCGCCGCATGGTGTACATCATCATCGGGCCCGCGCCCGATTGCAGCGGCGTGACGTACGCGGCCCACGCGCTCATTCCCCCGGCCAGGATCATCCCCTTCAGCGGCGGACTCGGGTACACCTCGCGCGCCACGACCCAGAGCCGGAGTCCCCCCCCGATCCAGTCCAGCGACGCGAGGCCGACGCCGACCAGCAGCCAGCCCCAGTGCAGGCGACCCAGGGCCGACAGGAATGCGGGAAAGTTGTTGCCGTAGATCAGGGTGAGGGCAAACCCCACGAGGGATGCCGCCACGAAGATCTCGAAGCCGCGGAGGACCAGCTTCGGCGTGAAGAGTTTGGCCATGAAGGGCTGAAAAGTACGGCATCGGTGGGCGAGCGGAAGGGTATGGCCCGCTCCCGAAAACACCCCGAACCACTATCTTTCCGGCGTGTCCGTCATTCGCATCGTCAACGCCCGTCAGAACAACCTGAAGGGCGTCACCGTGGATCTGCCTCACCGGGCGCTCATCGTCGTGACCGGGCCGTCCGGCTCGGGCAAGAGCTCGCTTGCCTTCGATACGATCTACGCGGAGGGCCAGCGCCGGTACATCGAGTCGCTCTCGACCTACGCCAAGCAGTTCCTCGACCGGATGCCCAAACCCCTGGTCGACCGGATTGAAGGGCTGGCGCCGGCCGTCGCCATCGAGCAGCGCAATCCCACGCTGTCCAGCCGCTCCACCGTCGGCACCGCCACCGAGATCTACGACTATCTGCGCCTGCTCTGGGCCCGCCTCGGACGCAGTTATTGCCGCGTCTGCGGAGCGCCGGTCCAGCGGGACACGCCGCAGTCGGCCACCGACGACCTCCTCGCGCAGCCGGCGGGCCGGGTCCAGATCACCTTTCCCCTTCCCGAGTCGGCCCGCCACAGCCACGCCGCCATCGTCGAGAACCTTCGGGCGATGGGTTTCGTGCGCCTGCTGGCCGACGGTACCGCCTACCACCTGGATGCGTTGCCCGACGGGCTCGATCTGACGACCGCACAGGAGCTGCTCGTCGTGGTGGATCGCCTCGCGGCGTCGGCCGATGCGGTCCCGCGCCTCGCCGAGGCGGTATCGACCGCGTTTCAGGAAGGCGAGGGCGTCGCCATTGCCGTCACCGACGCCGGCGCCCGGCGCTTCACCGAGTTTCCGGCGTGCAGCGCCTGCGACACGCCGGCAGCCGCGGTCACGCCGGTGCTGTTCTCGTTCAACAACCCGCGGGGTGCCTGCCCTGCCTGCAACGGTTTCGGCGCCACGCTCGAGTATGCCGAGTCGCTGATCGTTCCCGATCCTGGGCGCAGCCTGGCCGATGGCGCGATCGACCCATGGACCAAGCCGCGCTACGAGGCCCGTCGCAAGCTCCTGCTCGACACGGCCCGCGCACTCGGCGCCGATGTGAAGCGACCGTGGTCCGGCCTCAAGGCGTCCGTACGCCAGGAGCTGCTGCACGGCCGCAAGGGCCGCTACGTGGGGATCTTTCCCTTCCTCAAGGGGCTGGAGGAAAAACGCTACAAGCAGTACATCCGCGTCTTTCTGCGGCAGTACCAGTTGGCGCAGCCCTGCGAGGCGTGCGGCGGCACCCGACTCAATCCCGGCGCGCTCGCGGTCCGCATCGGCGCCGAGCGCATCGCGGACGTCGCCGCCCGCTCGGTGGACGGCATCTACGAATGGCTCGCGGCGCTCGACCTGAGCGCATCGGAGCGAGCCATCGCGCAGCTCATCGTCGAACAGCTCGACTCCCGGCTGACGTTCCTCCGCGATGTCGGGCTCGGCTATCTCACGCTCGATCGCCAGACCCGTACCCTCTCAGGCGGCGAGGCACAGCGGATCGCGCTCTCCAATGCGCTCGGCTCCCGGCTGGTCGACACGCTCTACGTGCTCGATGAGCCGTCGATCGGCCTGCATCCCCGCGATACCGGCCGACTGCTGGGCCTCCTCAGGCGCCTTCGCGATGCCGGCAACACGGTGATCGTCGTGGAGCACGATCTGGCGGCCATCGAGGAGGCCGACTTCATGCTCGAGCTCGGGCCCGGCGCCGGTGAGCACGGGGGGACGGTGGTGCACGCGGGCCCGCTCTCCACGGCGACGCGCTCGCTGACTGGCCAGTATCTCACCGGCGAGAAGCGCATCGGCGTGCCGGCGGTGCGGCGCCCCGCCGATGCCCAGCGGCTCCGCGTGCGCGGCGCCACGCTGCACAACGTGCGTGACGCCGACGTCGACATTCCCCTCGGCACGCTCACGGCCATCACCGGCGTCTCCGGGTCCGGCAAGAGCACGCTGCTCTACGACGTGATCTATCGCCATCTCGAGGCCCGGCTGCATGGCGGCCACTCCGCCAAGTCGCACCTCGGCGAGCCCGTGGGTGCGGTGGATTCGATCACGGGCTGGGAATTTCTGACCGACGTACTGCTGGTGGATCAGTCGCCGATCGGCCGCTCGCCACGCTCCAACCCCGTGACGTACATCAAGGCGTTCGACGAGATTCGCGAGCTGTTCGCCGCGCAGCCGCTCGCGCGCCAGCGCGGCTACACCGCCGCCACGTTTTCGTTCAATCTTGCCGGCGGGCGCTGCGAGGCCTGCGATGGCGCCGGCCACGTCCAGGTGGAGATGGTCTTCCTCGCCGATGTCTTCGTTCCCTGCGAGGTCTGCGGCGGCAGCCGCTACAAGCGCGAGGTGCTGGACGTCCATATCCACGGCTTCTCGATCCACGACGTCCTGCAATGGACGGTCGATGACGCCATCGCGCGGTTTCGGCACCAGCCCAAATTGGGGACCGCGCTCTGGCATCTGCAGCAGGTGGGGCTGGGGTATCTCCGGCTGGGGCAGCCCGCGACGACGCTCTCCGGCGGAGAGGCGCAGCGGCTGAAGATCGCCCGCGAACTGGCGAGCGCGGGCCGCCGCGACGGCCGCAAGCTGTACATCCTGGACGAGCCGACCACCGGCCTCCATCTCGACGACGTGCGGGTCCTGATCCAGGTGCTGGAACGGCTGGTGGACGCCGGCCACACGGTGGTCGTGATCGAGCACCACCTCGATGTCATCAAGCGCGCGGACTGGGTGGTGGACATGGGACCGGATGCGGGCGATGCCGGCGGCCTTGTCGTGGCACAGGGTCCCCCGGAGGTGATTGCGGCCAGCGCCGCATCCCACACCGGGCGCTATCTGAGGCCGTTGCTCGCGTCGCCGGCGCCGGCCCGCGCCGGGTGAGCCGCGGCCTCGCGGATGAGACGCCACGCGGCAGCCACGTGCTCGGGACCGGTCTGCCACTGACCGATGGACATGCGGAGCGTATAGCGCCCGCCGAGCACCGTGTGGGTGAGATAGATGCTGCCGGCGGCGTTGACCCGGGCAAGCAGCGCGCGGTTCCACTCATCCAGGGCAGCGGCATCGCCCGCCAGCGCGGCCGGCTCATGCCGAAAGCAGACCAGCCCAAACGGCGATGGCGCCGCGACGACAAACTCCGGCTCCGCCTCGAGCCAGCGTCGAAACTCCGCGGCGAGCGCGATGTGGCCGCGCAGCATCGCGCGGAGACCGTCGGCGCCGTAGCTCCGGATGACGAACCACAGCTTGAGCGCACGAAACCGCCGACCAAGCTGAATCCCCCAGTCCCGGAAGTTCACCACCTCGGGATCATGGCGGGTCCGGAGATATTCGGGCGATGTCTGGAAGGTGCGGAGCAGTGTGTCCACGTCGCGCACGAAGTAGGCCGAACAGTCGAAATTGGTCAGCAGCCACTTGTGCGGATTGAACACGAAGCTGTCGACCAGCTCCACGCCGTCAATCGTCGCGCGGCGCTCCGGCAGGATGGCCGCCGCGCCGGCGTACGACGCGTCGACGTGCAGCCAGACGCCATGACGGCGGCAGATCTCGCCGATGGCGCGGAGCGGATCCACCGCGGTGGATGACGTGGTGCCGATCGTCGCGACGACGCACGCCGGCGTGAGCCCCCGGTCCACGTCCGCCGCGATCGCGGCCTCGAGCAGCTCGGGCCGGAGGGCAAAATCCTGGTCCACCGGGATGAGCCGCAGGTGGTCCAGTCCGTAGCCGGCGAGCTTGACGGCCTTCGGCACCGATGAGTGCGCCTCGGCCGACGCGTACGCCGTGAGGGCGAGGCCGGCGCCCGCCATGCCGGCGGCGCCGGCCCGGTGCGCGGTGGCGCGCTCCCGCGCCGAGAGCAGTGCAACCAGCGTCGCGGTGGACGACGTGTCCTGGATGACGCCGGTGAAACCCTCCGGCAGGTCCAGCAGCCGGCGCAGCCACTCCATCACGACCTGCTCGAGCTCGGTCGCGGCGGGCGAGGTCTGCCACGACATGCACTGCGCGCCGAGCGTCGCGGTCAGCATCTCGGCCAGGATCGACGGCGGGCTGCTGTTGGCCGGGAAGTAGGCAAACCAGCCCGGATGGTTCCAGTGGGTCATGCCGGGCACGATCAGCTCGCGGAAATCGGCGGCAATCCGATCGAACGGTTCGCCGGCAGCCGGCGGCTCCGCGGGCAGGCGGCGGCGGATATCGCCGGGCGCCACGTCCGGCACGATGGGCAGGTCGCGAGCGTGGGCCAGATAGTCGGCCATCCAGTCCACCAGCTCGTGCGCGTGACGTCGAAACTCTTCGGGAGTCATGTGAAGAAAGATATCCGCCCCGCGCTGGCGTGGATGGTGGGGGCCCAGGCCCTCTTTGCCGCGATGAACATCTGCACCCGGCTCGGCGCCCGCGGGCTGCCCTGGTCGGAGGTCGCCGCCGCGCGCTTTCTGCTCGGCGGCGTGGTCGCCGCCAGCGTGGCGCTCGCACGCGGCGTTCCGCTCCGCGTTCGCGATCGCCGCACCATCTGGGGGCGCAGCGGCTTCGGGGCGGTGTCGTCCGCCGCGACGTTCTACGTCCTCGCTTCACCGCGGATGCCGGTGGGAGACGCGGTGACCGTCCTGTCCCTCGGCCCCATCTTCGTGGCGCTGCTCTCGCGCCGGTTGCTGGGCGAGCGGGTGGGCACCCACGTCGGCATCGCCGTGGTGGTGGGCTTTGCCGGCGCGGCCGCCGTGGTCCGCCCGTCGTTTGCCGCGGCGCATGATCTCGCGGCCATCGCCGTCGCCGGCGCGTTCGTCTTCGCGCTGGCCATGATCTGGCTCCGGCGCATCGGACCCGGGGAGTCCGCCGAGGCCATTGCCCTGCACTTCTCGCTGACAACGTTCGCCCTCATGGCGGCGCTCACGATCCCGGTCTGGCGCGCGCCGGACCGCACCGGCGCGCTGCTCCTCGCGGCCACCGGCGTGTTCGGGGGCGTGGGCCAGCTCGCGATGACGCGGGCATACGCCCTGGCCAATGCCGCGCCCGTGAGCGCCCTGACCTACCTGAGTGTGGTCTTCACCTACGGGCTGGCGGTGCTTACCCTGGCCGATCATCCCGCCGGCTGGCAACTGGGCGGAGCGCTTCTGGTTGCCGCATCGGGGCTGATGCTCGCCGTGCCACCGCGCCGCCCGGCGAACCCCTGACCCTCCAACGTCCGGAGAATACCCGCGTGCCCGTCGCTCCCGTCCTCCAGTTCGACATCGCCCAGGCACAGCGCCACCTGCGCCGTGCCGATCCGGTGCTCCGCGACGTCATGCGGCGGGCCGGACCGTTCGTGCTGCGCGCGAGGGCAACACAGTCTCTGTTCGGAGCGCTGATGGAATCGATCGTCTACCAGCAGCTCTCGGGCAAGGCGGCCGCCACGATCCTCAGGCGCACACGGCGGCTGTTCCTGCCGCGGCGGTTTCCCACGCCGCAGGACATTCTGGACGCGCCGGTCACCCGGCTCCGCTCCGCCGGCCTGTCGGGCGCGAAGACCGCATCGCTCAAGGATCTCGCACGCCACACAATCGATGGGACCGTACCCACGCTGGCCCGGGTCCGCCGCATGCCCGATGCCGAGGTCATCGAACGGCTCACCACCGTCCGCGGCATCGGCGTGTGGACGGTGGAGATGCTGCTGATGTTCCGGCTGGGGCGGCCCGATGTACTTCCGATCGGCGATCTGGGTGTCCGCAAGGGCTTCGGGCTGGCATACGGTCACGACGAGATGCCGGCCCCAACGGAGCTGCTGGCGTTCGGCGAGCGCTGGCGACCGTTCCGGAGCGTGGCAAGCTGGTACATGTGGCGCGTGCTCGAGTTCGCCGCGGGGCCGTCCGCCGGCCGCGGCTGAGCCACCCCCGAAGCCGGCTGTCACGGCATGGCGATCCGCCCCGCGCCCATCAGCACAATGACCTCGCACGCCCGTCGGGCTCGCGAGGTCATTCTGGCTTGCAGCTCCCGAGGAGGGACTCGAACCCCCGACCCGGTGATTAACAGTCACCTGCTCTACCAACTGAGCTACTCGGGATCGAACGCGAGAGCAGGATAATGGCGCGGCCGATTCGGGTCAAGCGAAGCGGCGCGGGGCGCCCATCCGGAATCGGAACCGCGGCAACGACTTACGGCGAGCCGGTGCGGCACGGTGCAGGGGGCTGCAGCCGGGGCGATCCGGCCTGCGAGCGTTCACTCGCAACTGACGGAAGATGAGTGAGCGCTCGCTGTCAATTCAGCCGACAACTCCCCGCCCAAATGACATGACTTGACCCCATTAGACGGCCCTTAAGTCCTTGTGGAAAAAGCCGTTACACAGCGTTCGGTTCCCCTTTTTGCCGCCCCTCCCTACTATTGCCTCCATGAGTCTGCTCCCCCTCGCGGGTCATGAGGATGTCCGTCGACGCCTGGCCCAGGCCCAGCACGTCGGACGGCTTCCCCAGGCCCTGCTCCTGACCGGACCGGCGGGGGTCGGGAAGCAGCGCACGGCGCTTTGGCTGGCACAGCGGCTTCAGTGCGCGGCACCGGGTGAGGTCGAACCATGCGGCCGCTGCGTGCCATGCCGCCAGGTGACGTCGCTGCAGCATCCGGACGTGCATTGGCTGGTTCCCATCCCCCGCCCCAAGGCGGGAGACGCGGACCGGCAGGTTGCGGAGGCGGCTGAGACGCTCGCGGCGGTGCTGGACGAGCGGCGTACTCAGCCGCTATATGCGCCGCCCGACGGGATGGCCAGCCACGGGATCGCGAGCGTGCGGCTGCTCCAGCGGGCGGCGGTCATGACGCCGGTGGCCGGCGGACCGAAGGTGTTCATCGTGGGCGACGCCGAGCGCCTCGTGCCGCAGGAGTCGAGCCCCGACGCGGCGAACGCGCTGCTGAAGCTGCTCGAGGAGCCGCCGGCCGACAGCCGGCTGATCCTCACGGCGGTGGATGCGCAGCGGCTGCTCCCGACGATCCGCTCGCGGGTCGTCCCGGTCCGACTGGGGCGGCTTCCCGACGCCGACGTCCGTGCATTCCTGTCGGCGCACCTGCGGCCCGCGCTGGACGCAGATGGCCTGGACGCGCGGGTTCGCGCGGCCGGCGGCTCGATCGGCGCCGCCGTCGCGGCGGGTGACGACGCGGCAAAGGTCCAGCAGTCGGCTCGTGCCATCCTCGAGGCGGTACTGGCCGGACCCGGCCCCCGACTCGAGCGCGCGCTCCGTCAGCAGCCGTGGTCGGCTCGCGGGGACTTCACGGCGGTGCTGGATGCGGTCGCCGATACGCTGGGCGAGGCCGCCCGCGGCGCGCTGGGGCAGAAGCCGCGGCGCACCGTCCCGGACGGCCTCCTGGGCCGCACGCCCGATGCGCTGTTTCAGGCAATGGATCGGGTCGGGCAGGCGCGGGAGGCAGCGCACGGCAACGTCAACCCGCAGCTGTTGCTCGCCGTGCTCGGCGACGACCTGGCGGCGCTGCTGTGACGCTGTCGCACGTGGACCCGGACGGTCGCGCGCGGATGGTGGATGTCGGCGACAAGCCGATCACCGCCCGCACCGCCGTCGCGGAGGGCCGCGTGCGAATGTCGGTGGAGGCGCACGGGCTGATCGCTGCCAATGGCGTGAGCAAGGGGGATGTGCTGGCGGTGGCGAAAGTCGCGGGCACGCTGGCTGCGAAGCGGACCGGCGAGCTCATTCCGCTGTGTCACCCGCTCGGGCTGGACCTGATCGACGTGCGGGCGGAGCTCGATGCATCGCTGCCTGGCGTCCGCGTCACGGCCGCCGCACGGGCCACCGGCCGGACCGGCGTTGAGATGGAGGCCCTGACCGCGGTCGCGGTCGCGTGCCTCACGATATACGACATGGCCAAGGCAGTTGATCGGGCGATGGTGATCGAGGGAATACAGTTGTTGCGCAAGACCGGCGGAAGCCGGGGAGACTGGACCCGCGCTGGTGAATGACGCCCGCGGTTCTCTATAGCTGGGAGGTACGCAGATGACACCACCGACGAACGGATCGAAGCGACACCGAACGCGCTGGGCCGAACGCTGGCTCCTGCGCGGCGGCGTGCTCGTCACCGGCGCCCTGCTCATCAGCGCGCTGGGCGCGCGGACCAAGCGCGCCCGTCCCGTGCCCGCCGTGCCCGCGCCCAGCGTGGCACCGCTCGCCGCGCTCGGCGATCAACTCGTCGCGGCCCGCAATGAGGCAGTGACGGTGCACAAGCAGCTTGCCCGTGCGCAGGCGGTCCTCGGCTTTTCGAGCCGCTATCAGATCCCCGGGGACCTCTCGGCGGCGATCTACGACGCAGCCGTGGGCGCGGGCATCGAGCCGGGAATCGCGTTTCGGCTGGTCAAGGTGGAGAGTAATTTCAAGCGGACGGCGCGGAGCTCCGCCGGCGCGCTTGGCTTTACCCAGATCCAGCTCACGACGGCACGCTTCTATGACCGGAACGTGACCGAGGCGACGCTGCTGAACCGGGATGCGAATCTGCGGCTGGGGTTTCGGTACCTGAAGGACCTGACGGTGCAGTTCGATCACGACACACATCTCGCGCTGCTGGCGTACAACCGCGGGCCGGCGCGCGTCGAGCAGATCCTGGCCGAAGGCGGCAATCCGCGCAATGGCTACTCATCCACCGTACTGAAGGGCTACCGCCCGACGGCACCGGCGCGGGGCGCGGCCAACTAGCCGGGAATCTTCAACGTGGTCCCCGCCTTGAGCGTGGACCGCGCAGTCATCTGATTTGCGCTTCTGAGGGCCTGGACCGACACGCCGTAACGTCGGGCCAGGCCCGTCAGCGTTTCGCCCCGGATGACCTGATGGGTGTGCGTCGCCGCATGCTTGCCCGCCTTCGGTGCATGCGCGCTCGCGCGCGCCTTGCGCGGCGCCGAGAGCTGGGCCTGGCTTGCCCGCTGGGTGGCCGGCGGCGCCACCCGGAGCCGCTGTCCCACCCGAATGCGGTTGCTCGTCCCCAGATGGTTCCAGGCCCGAAGCTGGCGCGGTGAGGCATGGTATCGCACGGCCAGCGCCGAGAGCGTCTGGCCACGCGTTACGGTGTGGAATTCACTGGCCGCGACGTCCGGCTCCGCGATCCGCCGCGCGACCACGGTGGACATCGGGCCACCGAGCGGAATGATCAGATGCTGGCCCGCGCGTGGCGCGCCGCGGCGAAGACGCGGGTTGGCCTCGGTGAGCTGCGCCAGCGAGATTCCGTACTTGTGGGCGATGGTCCGGCTGCTCTGGCCGCGCAGCACGACATGGTCGAGAAAGCTCACCCGCCTGGAGGGCGGCAGCGCGCTGTAGGCGGCAGTGGTCGACGGGCCTCGACCCGCCGGCACCCGCACCACCGACACCGTCCGCGGCGGAGTCGCCAGCCGCAGATACTGCGGGTTCAGCTCGACGATCGCTGCGACGGTCGTATCCGCCAGCCGGGCGATCACGTCGAGGCCCGTCATGTCGGTGACGACGATCGAATCGGTCTCGAGCGGGTCGGCGGGGTCGATGTGGAACCCATACCTGGCCGGCTCCTTGGCGATCAATGCGGCGGCGATCAGCTTGGGGACGTAGTCCTTCGTCTCGCGCCGGATGAAGTCGGTATCGTACAGCCGGAAAAACGTCGAGTCGCTATAGCCGCTCTCCTCATCGCCGTCATCCTCCAGCCGATTCAGTCCGCGCCCCACCTTCCCCGCACCGGCATTGTACGCCGCCGCCGCGAGGTAGAGCGAACCAAATCGCTCGCGCAGGTCGTGCAGGAAGCGTGTCGCGGCAACCGTGGCCTTGAACGGATCGCGCCGCTCATCCACCCACCCGTCGACTCTGAGCCCGTAACCGCGCCCGGTGCCGCGCATGAATTGCCACATGCCAACGGCGCGCGCGGAACTCGTGGCCACATTGGAAAATCCGCTTTCGATCAGGGCGAGGTACACCATATCGCCCGGCAGCCCCCGCTCCTGCAGCCGCTGGCGGATCATCCCCTCGTATCGTGGCATGCGGTTGAGCCAGATGCCCATCCGCTCGCGGGCCGGGCCCTGAAACAGGTCGAGGTAGTACTGCACGCGGTCGTGGCTGTTGAAGCTGGCCACATCGATGTCCCAGCTCACTCCGCCGCCCGGCGTGGTCGACACGTCCGGACCGGAGGTGTCGGCACCGGCGGGCCGGGACCGCGCGAGGCGCTCCAGCATTTCGGCGTCCGCCGCCGAGTCGGCCGTGCCCTTGAGCTCAGCGGCGATCTCGGCCTTGATGCTGGTGTCGCCCTTTGGTCGCGCCGGGAGCGCTGAGCCCCCTTGCGTACCCTGCGCAGAGACCGTTCCGGCCGGTGACCCCGACGGCGCCGCAGCCGGATCAGGAGCCACGGCGCCAGGCGCGGCGGCACGAGAGCCCGCACACCCGGCGGCCAGCACCAGACTTACGAGGGTCGCGAAGCGAAGCATGGAACCTCCAAGGTCTCACGCAGCACCCGACGGGCGGCGCGCATGGCAAAATGACATTGCAGTCCGGCGGCAGTGTCGCCGGGAGCCTGCGCACCCGCGAGTTCGTGTGAGGTCGGGCCTGGGCCAACGGTAGTGGAGCGCGGGACGGCTCGCCATGCGGGCCAGTTCCATGCCGCTGCTACCCGGAGAAACCCCGAAGCTATCCGCGGCGGGCCGGGCCCGCCACGCACGCTGCTGGCAGGCCGAACCGCATCATGCCGCAGTTGGGGTTGTCGTCTGGCGGGCGGGCACGTCACTCCGTCGCCCGGCGAAATGCCATGCCCGCAGCGAAACGAGGCATCCAGGATGATGCCCGGTTTAGCCCCGGCGTCGCACTTGGCGCGGCCTCAGCGCATGAACAGGCGGTTGCCCAGGATCCGGTTGGTGGCGTTCAGCACGGCCAGGGCGGCGCCACGGGCCGGCTCGGTTTCGCACAGGTACGAGCCGACGACGCGGTGCGGACCCGCATCATCCAGCACCGAGAGCGAGACGATCACGACCGTGGCATCGAAGGCGCGTACGGCCTTTACGCCGAGCAGATCGAAGCGCACGGCGCCGCCCACCGCCTGCGTCAGCGCGACCACCGTGGCCTCGGCGGCGCAGCGCAACTCGCCCGCCTGTGAGGAGAGTCCCTCGCCGTTGCCGCCGAACCGCTCCGACTCGCGCCAGGTAAGCTCGACCTTGGATCGGCAGCGTCCGTTGGGCAGCCGCTCCAACGTGAACTGGGCAAAGCGAAGCCGGTCCTGGGACGGCGGGGGCGACGACATGATGTTCCTCGTGTGGCCGTGGTGGCGGCGTGTGCTATCTTGGGCGCATGCAAACAATCGTTGGCATGCTGTTGCTCGTGACTGCCTGCGCGACCCCATCCGCGCAGACGCCAGGTCCGATCCAAAGCCAGATGCGTGCCGCGCTCGCCCGGCAGCTTGCCACTGAGCCGGGGACGGTGGCCGTGGCATTCGTCGACCTGGGGTCCGGGGACACAGTCAGCCGGCTGGCGGACCTGCGTTTCCACGCGGCCAGCACCATGAAGGTACCCGTCCTCATCCAGCTGGCGCGGGATGTGGACGCCGGACGGACCCGGTGGGACGACTCGGTCCCGGTCGAGAACCGGTTCCGGTCGCTGGTGGACGGCTCGCCGTTCACGCTCGATCCGGCCGATGATTCGGATTCGTCGATGTACGCGCTGGTGGGGCAACGGGTGACGCAACGCCGGCTGGCCGAGCGGATGATCGTACGGAGCAGCAATCTCGCCACCAACCTGCTCATCGCACGGCTTGATGCCGCTCGCGTCAACGCCACGGCCCACAGGCTCGGCGCCGATTCCATTGAAGTACGCCGCGGCGTGGAGGATGGCAAGGCCTTCGCACGCGGGTGGAACAACACCACCACCGCGCGGGATCTTGCCGTGCTGCTCACCGCGATCGAGCGCGGGCGGGCGGCGTCGCGATCGGGGACCGACGAAGTCCGGCGCATGCTGCTGGGCCAGGAATTCAACGAGGGCATCCCGGCGGGACTCCCCGCGGGTGTCCGTGTGGCGCACAAGACCGGCAGCATCACCGCGCTGCTGCACGACGCGGCCATCGTGTATCCGCCGGGCCGCGCACCGTATGTGCTGGTGGTGCTCACGCGCGGGTATGCCGACGAGGCGGCGGCCGCACGGGTCATTGCCGGCGTGTCGCGACTGGTGTACACGTCCGTTACCGGGGACGTTCGGCCAGCAGTGCACTGAGCTGCTCGTCGGAAATGCCTGACGCTCCGCGGCCAGGGAGACGCGCCACCGCTGATCACAGTGCCGCACCGCTCTCCATGCCATCGCTCCTCCTGTCTTCCTCGCGCCGGGACGCCGTGATCACACGAGCAGGCCGGCGGCGGCGGCATCGGCGCCGGTCTCCACCACCCGCAGCTCGGGGAGCTCGCGCCATCCGGGTGTCATCCGGTCCAGCGCCGCGCGCAGCGCGGGCAGTACCTCTTCGCGCTCGGTCACGCCGGCCGCGAGGCCCGGCAAGGGCCGCCGCGCGCCGATGAGGTAGCATCCCCCGCCAGAAGTGGGACCGAGGACCGCGGGGTAGTCGATGAGCCCATCGAGCGCCGCCGAGAGGAGCTGCGGCTGGAGTCCCACGCTCTCGGAGAGCACGACAAGCCAGGGGCAGCCGGGCTCGACGCCATGCGATGCCGCGGCGAGCCGCGCGCCCAGCGCACCGGACGCCTGCGGACGGAGCGGCCACTCGGGTCCCAGCCAGTGACGCATTTCAGGCTGGGCTTCCGCCGGCGTGAACCAGACGATGCCCGGCACGTCCAGCGCGCGCACGGCCGCGAGGGTACGGGATGCGAGCACCCGGTAGAGACGCAGCGCGTGCTGGGTGCCGACGTCCGCTGCCAATCGCTGCTTGACCGCGCCGAGGCGCGGCGGATCGAGAAAGACGGCGACAGCCGGCCGCGGCATCACCCGCGCACGAGCGTCCGATACCGGTCGGCCAGGTCCCGCGTGATGGGGCCCTGCCGGCCGGCGCCGATGACGCGGCCGTCCAGCTCCCGGATCGCGACGACCTCGGCTGCCGTGCCGCTGAAGAACGCCTCGTCCGCGGTGTAGACGTCGTAGCGGTTGAGCGGCGCCTCACGCACCTCGTAGCCCGCGGCCGCCGCCAGCTCCATCACGACGTCACGGGTGACCCCCTTGAGAATCCCCGCGTAGGGCGGCGGCGTCGTGATGCGTCGGCCCTTGACCACGAACACATTCTCGCCCGACCCCTCGGCGACGGCGCCGGCGCTGTCCAGCATCAGCACCTCGTCGGCGCCGGCCTGGATCCCCTCGATCCGCGCCAGGATGTGCGCCAGGTAGTTGAGCGACTTGACGCGCGGCGACAGCGCTTCGCGCTGCGGGATGGGCGTGCCCGCAGTGACGACGCGAAGGCCGCGCTCGTAGACCTCGGCGGGCCACATCCGGATGGAGTCGACGATGATAATGACGGAGGGCGTGGTGCACTTGCGGGGATCGAGTCCCAGATCACCGACGCCGCGGGTGATCACGTGGCGGATATAGGCGTCGGTGAGACCGGAGCGGCGCACCGCTTCCTCGGTCACCGCGATGAGCTCGGCCTTGGGACGGGGGATCGTGAGCCAGATCGCGTGGGCCGAATCGTAGAGCCGGTCCATGTGCTCGGCCAGACGGAAGACCTTGCCGTTGTAGACCCGGATGCCCTCGAACACGCCGTCGCCGTAGAGCAGCCCGTGGTCGTAGACCGAGATCCGCGCGGTCTCCCGGTCGTGCCACTGTCCGTCGATCCAGATCGTCGCCACGCCAGCTCCCGTCGTCGTGAGAATCGTCGTGGCCCCGATCCGTGCCGGAGCCGCGGAAATGTGCACGCAATGCCCCGCCCGGGACAAGCACCGGAGTGCCGTGGCCGCGGCAGGGTATCTTTCGAGGCTGCCCGTCGCGAACGCGCAACACGGGCCACGGAATCACCGGTCAGTCAGGAGTACGCCATATGAAGACACGCACACTGGGCTCGCGGGGGCTTGTCACGTCCGCACTCGGGCTGGGCTGCATGGGGATGTCGGAGTTCTACGGGCCGTCCGACGAAGCCGACTCCATTGTGACGATTCAGCACGCGCTTGATCGCGGACTGAATTTCCTGGATACGGCGGACATGTACGGCATGGGCCACAACGAGCGCGTGATTGGCCGCGCGATCCGTGGACGCCGCGGCGACGTGGTACTGGCGACCAAGTTCGGCAACGTGCGGGACCCCGCCGACCCGACGAAACGGGCCATCAACGGTCGCCCCGAGTACGTGCATAGCGCGTGCGACGCATCGCTCACGCGCCTCGGCGTCGACCAGATCGATCTGTACTATCAGCACCGGGTGGACCCGTCGGTGGCCATCGAGGAAACGGTGGGCGCCATGGCGGAGCTGGTGGCGGCGGGGAAGGTGCGCTTCCTCGGCCTGTCGGAGGCCGCGGCGGCCACGATCCGCCGCGCGCACGCCGTACACCCGATTTCGGCGCTCCAGAGCGAATACTCGCTGTGGACCCGCGACCCCGAGGACGGCGTGCTCGAGACCTGCCGCGAGCTGGGGATTGGGTTCGTCGCCTACAGCCCGCTGGGCCGCGGGTTTCTGACGGGCCGCATCACCCGCGTCGAGGACCTGGCGCCGGGCGACTTCCGCCGGATGAACCCTCGCTTTCAGGGCGAGAACCTCGCGCGCAACCTCGACCTGGTCTCCCGGATCGAAGAGATCGCCGGGGAGAAGGGATGCACGCCGGCGCAACTGGCGCTCGCGTGGCTGCTGGCGCAGGGTGACGACATCGTGCCCATCCCGGGCACCCGGCACCGCGCCCGCCTCGACGAGAACATCGAGGCGCTGAACGTGACGCTCTCCGACGGGGACCTCGAGCGGATCGACGAGGTGGCGCCCCGGGGCGCAGCGGCCGGCGAGCGGTATGCGGCGTCCGGCATGCAGGCGGTGGGACGGTGAGCGCGCCGGTCGGGACCGCGGTACGCGGCATGGCGGCGACCGGTCCGGCATCGGGCCTCAGGCCGTTCGACTTCGAGCGCCGCCCGCCGGGCCCGCACGATGTGGTGATCGACATCCTGTTCTGCGGCATCTGCCACTCCGACATTCATCAGGCGCGCAACGAGTGGGGCAACTCGCAGTACCCCATGGTGCCCGGCCATGAAATCGTCGGACGCGTCGCCGAGGTCGGCAGCGGCGTCACGCGCTTTGCGGCGGGGGACATGGCCGGCGTGGGCTGCTTTGTGGATTCCTGCCGCACGTGCGACAACTGCCGCGAGGGGCTCGAGCAGTTCTGCAGCACGCATCTGGCCGTGACCTACAACGGCACCGAGATGGACCAGGAGACGCCCACGTTCGGCGGGTACTCGACCCGGATCGTCGTGGACGAGAACTACACGCTGCGGATTCCGCCGGAGCTCCCGCCGGACCGCGCGGCACCCCTCCTCTGTGCCGGCATCACCACCTATTCCCCGCTGCGGCATTTTGGGGTGGGACCGGGCACCCGCGTCGCCATCGTTGGGCTGGGCGGGCTGGGCCACATGGGCGTCAAGCTTGCCGTGGCGATGGGCGCCGATGTGACGGTCCTGAGCACCTCGCCGGGCAAGGCGGACGATGCGCATTGCCTGGGTGCCCACCACTTCGTCGTCACGACGGATGAGGCGCAGGTGGCGCCGATGAAATCGTACTTCGACTTCATCCTGGACACCGCATCGGCGGAGCACGATCTCAACATGTACCTGGAGCTGCTCCGTCGCGACGGCGTCATGGTGCTGCTGGGGATTCCGGAAAAGCCCGCCGCGGTACATGCGTTCTCCGTCATCATGAACCGCCGGCGCCTGGCCGGCTCGCTGATCGGGGGCATTCAGGAGACCCAGGAGATGCTCGATTTCTGCGCGGCGCACGACATCGCATCGGACATCGAACTGGTGTCCGCCAGTGAGATCGAGCAGGCGTACACCCGCACGATCAAGGGTGATGTGCGCTACCGCTTCGTGATCGCCGCGGCGACTTTCTAGCCCGCGCAGGACCCGGGCAGGAAGACGGGGGCGACCATCTGGTCGCCGCCTTCTGCATTCGTCAATGTGCCAACCAGCTAC